>JAWGCW010000005.1:0-104630 GCA_032548025.1 Finegoldia magna
GTTGAGTCTTGTTTCTGGTCTTTTTCTTGGCATTTTAAAATCCTCCTAATTACTATTATATCAGGAGGATTCTATACACAAACTATTTCACATTCTCTAAAAAAAGCTTAAGTATGATATAAATCAACTTAAGCTTTTTAATTTATAAATTGTTTTTTGCTAATTCAACTAATTTAGCGAATTCTTTTTCATCTTTAACAGCCATGTCAGCAAGAACTTTTCTGTTCAAGTCAACGCCTGCTACTTTTAATCCGTGCATAAATTTGCTGTAGCTTAAATCATGCATTCTTGTAGCTGCATTAATTCTAGCAATCCATAATTTTCTGAAATCTCTTTTTCTTCTTTTTCTTCCAACGTATGAATAAGCTAATGATTTCATTACAGCTTGGTTAGCTGTTTTATATAATGTATGTTTTGAGCCGTAATATCCTTTAGCTTGCTTTAATACTTTTTTATGTCTTTTTCTATTATTTGTACCACGTTTAATTCTAGCCATTTATATTTCCCCCTCTAACTAAGGAATCATTTTATCGATTCTTCTCATATCTGCATCGCTAACTGTTGTACCTTTTCTTAAGTTTCTGATTCTCTTTGCAGATTTCTTACCTGTTAAGTGACTTGCGTAAGCTTTGTATCTTCTTAACTTACCTGTACCAGTTCTTCTAAATCTCTTAGCAGAACCTCTATGTGTCTTCATTTTTGGCATATTATTTCCCCCTCTAATTATCTTTATCAGTCAAAGGACCCATAAACATTATCATCATTCTACCTTCCATAGAAGGTTTCTTTTCTATTTGTCCTACATCTTTTGTTAATTCATAAAATTTATCAAGAACTTCCTTACCCAAATCTTTATGACCAAGTTCTCTGCCTCTAAATCTAACAGAAACTTTTACTCTGTTTTCATTGCTTAAAAATTTAGATGCTTGATTAGCCTTAACTTCTAAATCGTGTTTTTCAATATTTGGTGAAAGTCTTATTTCTTTTACGTTAATTACTTTTTGATTTTTCTTCGCTTCTTTTTCTTTCTTTAATGCATCGTATTTGTATTTTCCATAATCTAATATTTTGCATACAGGTGGCTTAGCGTTTGGTGCTACATTTACCAAATCTAGATGTTTATTTTCAGCCATTTTCAAAGCTTCTTTAATAGGAATTACACCTATTTGTTCACCTTCATCATCGATTAATCTAACTTTAGAAGATCTTATCTCCTCATTAATCATTAAGTCTTTTATATTATTCACCTCCAAAAAAAATAATGGCGGGTAAAAATACCCGCCAAAAATTAATAATCAAATTAAATTTTAACCTTATGAATTCGAAATTATAAGGTGAGAGCGGATATCTCTACTTAACAACAATAAATATTTTATACTATGTTGAACGCTTTGTCAACTATTTTTTCTTTGAATTTACTACATTAATTAAAATATATGGTAAATTAAAGTCTGAAGTATATGCTATATACTTATTCGACCAATTAGGCTTAAATTTATCCTTGTAGTTTCTTAAACCTTTAAAATTATATATCTTATTTTGAGTATTGTAAACAATATTTAGAATTTTTTCTTTCTTCTTTGAATAAATCTTATCTCCAACTTTAGATAACGGTGCCATTCCTAGGTAGAATTTTTCAAAATTATTTTCTTGACCCCATAAAATTAACTTTATGAATATAAAATCCATCAGCCCATCTTCATTTGATCTATCATATCTCATTAAATCGATAGAAAGTGTCTTATCATCATAAAAAGGTTGAAGATTTGCAAAAGCAAGTAATTCATTGTTTTTGTAAATACATGCTATTTTGGTTCTTTTTAGATAATCTTCGTCAAAAAATCCTAAACTAAATCCCATTTCATTTTTATTTTCTAACCATTTATCCGAAACAATTTTCATTTGAGATAACAGGTTATCGGTTGGATCTTCAACTTTAAATTCATAATTCCCTTTATCGAAGTTATTAAGAACATGTCGCCAAGTTCTATTTTTCTTTCCTACTAAAGAAAATTGAGTTAAGTCTACTGTTGCGTCTTGTCCAACCTTAACGAATCTAAAACCTTGATCACAGTATAATTCAAGATTTTCTCCATTTATTTCATAAAAACATACATTCATGTGATATTCATTGCAATAAACTATAAAATCATCAATTGCTTCAACGAAATTTTCTTTCTTACCTATTGGATCACCTAATACGATAACGCTGTTTTTTACTGGGCGATACATAATCATTACTGTATTTGTCTTGTCAAAATAAACATTTTTATCATTCAAATAAACTAAATGACTAAATTCATTTCCACCAAATTCTTCCAAGAATTTATCAATTTTTTCAAAATCCTCATCTGTTAATTTTGTAAATGTGATCTTCTTAGTTCGTGTATATTGAGCAAGGTAAGATAATATCAGAACAAATAAAACATATAGAAGTATAAATTTCTTGTTTTCAACCAAATAATTTAGAGAATATTTTCGATGTGATGTCAAAAAATTTACCTTGCGAACAGTATTGCTAATAAAGATAAATAATACTGTGACAACTGATAATTTACCGATAGTATTTATAAAATATTTTGGGTTGATTTTGATAGCTTTTTCTGTGAATCCATCTTTCATTATATACATTACAATTCCCAATACTAATGTAATAATAGATTCTTCAATGTCTAATCCTTTTAATAGTGTTGAAAAAACTGAAACTATTAATACTGCTTCCGCTATATAAAAAGATTTTTTAACTGATTTTTTTATTCCTTGTGAAAGAAGTATTAGTAACCCACCTGATGTAAGAGTTATAAATCTAGCCAAAATCACTACATCTTTCTTAACAAATCTCTTTAAAAATTTTATTCTTAATAACATTGATGGAGTGGCAACACTTAAACATAATATTAGCCCAACGATTAGAGTAAAAATAGACAAAATATTAAATGCGAACTGTTTCTTGTATTGATCAGTATTGTAATTGTCGTAAATTCTTTTTAATATCATTATTAAAGAAATTATCCATGGAATAACACTACTTACAATTCTGTATATCAATATGGAAATTATTGCAGCTCTAGGTTCTATCAATTTACATAAAAAGTGCATTTCTATTAAATCTGATACAACAAATCCATCCTGCATCAAGCTAACTTGCCCAAACACATTAGAGACACAATAAATAAGCACCAAATCCGAGAGATTTACATTAGTAAATTGTTTTATCGCAAAAACGAAAAATAATATATTACATATTGTAACAACAGTTTCATAAATTACTGATAAAACTTTTCTTTTGACACTTATGTTATCTTTTACAACAAAATCTAAATAATATGGACTTTTGTTTTTAAAATAAATAACACAAATACCAATAACCAATAACACTAAATAAATCAAAAATAGTGTCCATTCTGGTTTCATTAAAAATATCGTGAATATACTAATTAAAGATAAAGCGATAAAATTAGAAATATTTTTGTTTATTTTCTGTTCCAGATACTCATTTTCATCAAGAAATACCGATTCTATGCCCTTTATCCATACGAATTTTCTTAATGATTCTAAAACCCAATACTTTTTTATATCCTTGAAATAAAAATTTTTCTTATATAAAAAATAGGAAATTGATGAAATAAGAAATACTAAAAGTCCAAATAAAGCAATTTGTAATTTTTGAGCAATACTCAAAAAAATCTTATATTTAAAGATATGATTAGGTACTATAAAATTGTTCCTTACTATATATAAAACAATAATTGTGAATATTATAGTGTATGTTGTCCCAATTAATTTTAGTTTTTTGTCCATTAATCCCCCTTTAAATGGATGATTGCTCATCGTACATTTGTTTGTAGAAACCATCTTTTAGTAATAGCTCATCATGAGTTCCACTTTCTATTATTTTACCATTGGATAAGGCAAAAATCTTGTCTACATTTCTAATTGTAGATAATCTGTGAGCTACTATCAATGTAGTTCTTGAATATTTTAATTTTTCTAAAGGCTTTTGAATTATTTGCTCTGTTTCTGTATCTATATTTGATGTCGCTTCATCAAGAATTAAAATTTTTGGATTTCTAATATATGCTCTAGCGAAAGAAATCAACTGCCTTTCTCCCTGAGAAAGATTAGATCCTTTCTCTTTTATAGGCTCATTTAAACCTTTTTTAAGTAAAGTGTAGCATCCTAATTCCTCTAACGCTTTAACTACTTCCTCATCGCTGTACTCTTTATCTAGTGTAATATTTTCTTTTAGTGTAGTTTCAAAGAGAAACGGATCTTGCAATACTACAGCAAAGTTTTCTCTCATAATATCTTCATTTAAATTATTGATATTTACCCCATCAATTAAAATTTTACCACTTTTTACATCATAAAACTTCAATATTAAATTAAGGATCGTTGATTTCCCCTATTGTGTCAAGTTATTGCTTATAATTATATCACATTATTTATAGACAATTTCTATGTTTTTTGAGGCGTCTACTATAATCTCTTTGATGTTATCTTCAACGATTTCATTAGTTAATTTTAAGTCTGTATTACACATAGTAATATTTTCTAATTTATCTTTAGTTTCAGACTCCTCTTTTAAACTACTTAATTGTTCATTTATATTATTCTTAATTGCCAGAAATTCTTCTCGTGTAAGTTTAGAATCTAAATATAACTCGTAGTTCTTTTGTATTTCAAATTTTAGTGCATTCACTTTTCCTTGATCTATTTTTTTACTTTTAATAGTCTTTCTTTCTTCTAATTTTACACCTCTTCTTTTTAAACTCTCCAACACATAACTTTCGACTGTCTTTGAACTAATGGAATTTGACTTTGAATTTAAACTACATATTCTACATCTAAATCTACAGTCATATTTTTTCCCATTTTTACCAACAACTGCTCTGTAATCAAACTTCATTTTATGGCCACATACACCACATCTTACTTTTAACCTAAGAGGGCTATCTACATCTCTTGCATCATTATGAGCTGGAAACGATCTTTGATTTAATATATCTTGAACTTTATTAAATTCCTCTTTGGAAATAATTGGTTTAAAAGCATTTTCTATTCTGCCCCATTCTTCTTTAGGTCTTGGTATACTTTTTCTTATTGGAGTTTTGTATGTTTTATTATATAAAAATACTCCTGTGTAAGATTCATTTCTTAGAATTCTACTTATCTGTCCTGTGGTCCACAAAATCTTTTTATAATTTTCTAGACTTTCTCCTCTTAATACTCTCTTTCTTTCAGATCCTGTAAGATATTTTTCCTTATTAAAATTTTTAGCTATACTTCCCTGGGAATGTCCTTCTAATATCATATCAAAAGCTTTTCTTACCACTTTAGCAGATATGTCATCTTTTATGATTTTGTATTTATTTTTTGGATCTTTAACATAACCAAAAGGTGCCTCGTTAATTATCTTTCCCTTTGACTTTAGTGAATTCAAAGTAAGCTTTATTTTTTCTGAAAGTTCTTTACTATAATAATCGTAAAGTAATGATTTAAATTGAGTGTCAATTTCAATGGTTCCATTACAATTATCTTTACTATCAAATCCATCATTGATAGAGATAAATCTTACTCCTAAAAAGGGAAAAATATTTTCTAAATAGTTTCCAGTTTCAATATAGTCTCTTGAAAATCTAGATAAATCTTTTACAATAATACAATTGGTATTTAGATCTCTTATATCTTCCATTAATCGTTCAAATGCAGGTCTATTTGTATTCATACCTGAATAACCGTCATCTATATATTCAATCTTATTATCTACACAAAAATCCGAAAAATTTTTATCAATATATGATAAGATTAATTGTCTTTGATTCTTTATGCTATTACTTTCCTCATTTTTTTCATAATCTTCTTTAGATAATCTCATGTAAATTCCTATTTTATACATCTTGATTTCCTCTGACTTTTAAAGTGTGAAAGTAAAGTATACGTCTAATTTTTTATCTTTATAAACAACAATCTTATCAATTAAGCTCCTATAATATCCAAATTGTTCCCTGTCAAGTTGGTATAAGTTCTTTGAAAACTCAATTCCTTTTAAATACTTATTCTTTAATTTGGTTAGTTGAGTATCAACTATTTGTCTTTCTCTTTCAATTGTTTTCTTTTGATTATTTTTAACTTCTCTGATTTTTCTATAGTGATCAATTTTAACTTGTCCTTGACAATATTTTTCATATGTTTTTAATATTTCATACTCAAGCTCCTTTATTTTCTTGTCCATAGATTCTAAGGACTTCATCTTATTTTGCTTTAAACTTTCATATTTTGATTTAAGAGTTTCTTCAACCCATTCAAAGCTAATGTTTTCTTCCATTAATTTTTTTATTTCTTCATTTAATATGCTTTTTAACTGTATCTCTGAAATAACCACATGGTTATTACTCCTATCCTCTTCTAGATTTCTACAACCATAGTAGTAATATCTTCTGCCACAAGAAACAGAGTAGTATCTATATAATTTATTTCCACATATGCCACAAAATAGCAATCCGTAAAAGCAATCTTCTCTTCCCTCATATTTTGGTATCAAGTATTTTCCGAAACTCTTATCATATTTATCTCTTAATAGTTTTTGAACATTTTGAAATACTTTTTTGTCTATAATTGCTTCATGTCTATCTTCAATTCTTATCCATTCTTTTTCTGGCCTTACTTTATTCCTACTACCATCCTCTATCATATTTGTGTATCTGCCTTGGACTAAATTTCCAATATACGCTTCATTTTTTAAAATTCTTTGAATAGACCAATTTCTCCATCCAGGATTCGTTTCTTTGTCTTTATATACTTCTCCTGTTTTATAATAAATGTTTGGCGGATTATATCTTTTTTTATTTAATTCTCTAGCTATCGTTACCATACTTGCTCCATTATTAGCTAATTCAAAGATATAAACTATTTCATCTCTTACTTTTTCATCAACTTTAAATACACTTCCACCTTCTGCTTTTACTGATATATATCCAAAAGGTGGCTTCCCGCCAATATGGTATCCTTTCTTCATTAATTCTTTTTTAGAACTTCTAACTTTTTTTGATATGTCTTTTGAATACATATCATTCATGATATTTTTAATTGTTACTTCAAAGCTTTTCTTATCATCAAGCCCATTTAAAGAATCTACTTTATCTATAACAGATATGAATCTAACTTTTAAAAATGGGAATATATTTTCTATATAGTTACCTATTTCTAAGTATTCTCTTCCAAATCTTGAAAGATCTCTTACTATAATACAATTAATTTCTTTTGACTTAATATCTCCCATCATCTCTATAAATCCTGGACGTTTAAAATTTGTGCCTGTGAATTCATAATCTTCGTAGACTTTTACTACTTGTATATCATTTTCTTCTGCATACTTTTTTCCTATTTCTATTTGGCTATCAATAGATTCACTTTTATTCCTATACTTTTCTTTTCTATCTTGAGATAATCGTGTATATATTCCTGCTCTATATTTAGTTTCTTTTTTAGATAATAGAGCTACTTTGTTATCTTTATTTAAATATCTTTTACTAGTTCTAGCCATTTAGCTTATCCTCCTAGCTGAAGAAATGTTTTTTAAAGAATCTAGCTCCTTATCATTTGCTATCATTTTATTGAGTATTTTAAACTCTTCTGCATGATTAAATACTACTTGGATTTCTTTATTCTCTCCAATAACGATCTTATTTACCAACATAACTAATGATAATCTGTCGATTTTATTTAATTGTTTGTTTCTCTTAATTTCATTAATCCATTTTTTGTTTTCTTCTAGAAGTTTATACACATTAGATTTTATATTTTCTCTATTTTGTATTTCTTTATCAATTTCTTTAATTTTACTTTTATAAGCTTCTCTAAACCTATTAAATTCATTTTTTGTCAATATTTTATCTTCTAAATCGCTATATAGACAAGATAGTATAGCTTCGTACTTTTCTTTTTGTCTTATTAACTCACGTCCTTCATAATCAATAGCAGATAATTTTATATTTTTATTTTTAATCTTCTTATATAGCAACTCTTGAAAAGATATATACTGAGTAAATATATCTTTAATTACTTCTAAAAGTTCTTCTTTTTTTACAGCATGTCTAGTGCAAGAACCATTTTTGTTATAATTTGAGCATATATACTGAACTATCTTTTTGCCTCCACTTTTTATTTCTCTCCTTATTAGTGGTGATCCGCAATCTTTGCAAAATATTAAACCAGCAAAAATATCTGGATTTTTATTTCTAGCTTGCCATACATCTCTATCTAATAAATTATTTGCTATATTAAATATCTCTTTTGATACAATTTTTTCATGGCAATTTTTAACTATGACCCAATCATTAGGATTTACACAAATTTCTTTTTCGCTTTTGTAGTTTAATTTAATCCTTTTTCCTTGTTCCATATAACCGATGTATACTCTATTTCTGATAATCCTATTTATAGAGTTAACTGACCACTTTCCACCTTTAATCGGTCTAAATCCCCCATTAAAATTTAATCCTGATTTTTCCTTATAAATTAATGGAGAATCAATTCCAAGATCATTTAAATGGTATGCTATAGAATTAGAAGAATATCCTAACAATTTCATTCCAAATATTCTTTTTACTATTTCAGCAGCTTTTTCATCAATTTCTAATTTATTCTTATTTTCTCTATTCTTCTTATATCCATATGGGGCAAAAGCACCTATATAATCTCCTTTTTCCCTCTTAACTTTTTGAGCACTTCTTACTTTATTTGATATATCTCTACAATAGCTATCGTTTATGAAATTTTTTATTGGTAATATAAGGTGTGTATCATTCATATCTGCATTTTGGCTATCATAATTATCTGTTATGGATATAAATCGAACCTGCATATCTGGAAATATTTTTTGAATATATCGTCCTGCTCCTATATAATCTCTTCCAAATCTTGATAAATCCTTTACTATCAAAGTGTCGAATTCTTTATTTTCAAGACTTTTTATCATTTCATTAAATTGTGGACGATTATAGGTAGCTCCTGAATAACCATCATCAACAAATTCTTTTAAAATTTCTATTCCTTGCTTATTTGCATAGTTATGAATTAATTCTCTTTGATTTGATATTGAGTTGCTTTCTTCTACATCTCCATCTTCTCTTGATAATCTTAAGTATATACAAGCTTTACTTTTGCACATAAAAAAGCCCTCCTTCATTTTATTCTTTAGATACAAAATTAAATGAAGGTTAGGCTTCCACAATCAAAGTATAACGCTCCTTATTTTTTATTTCAATACTCTTTATTAAAAAATAAATAGTTTTTCTTCTATATATGATTCTACTATGTCGCTTAATGTTAGACCTGTATCTTTAAATGTAAATAGTACTTTGTAGCCATCTATGTTGTAAGTTTTATCACTTGTTTTTTCTTCTTTTTTCAAGCTTTCATTTTGTATACCTTCTTTTATTTTTTGTTCATCTAAATTTAAGTTATTCATACTTCTAAGCTCCTTAAATAAACAGTTAAGTTTTATGACTTTGGTAGGTGTCTTGGCAGACAGCATAGGAATTTCACCTCCGCCTCTTTTCAGATGAGCCGGCATCAACTTTAGAAGTATCATTATCCCCAAGTATTTCATAGCACAGAAAGCCATTTCTGATTTACAGGTACTATTTGTCGCTCTCTTTCTTTTATCCTTCAATTATTTTTTGAGTATCCATTTAAACCTAATCTTTTAAGCAGAAAGATCTTGGCGTAGTTTGTATCGCTCCATACTTGGTTAACGTCCTATCGTGGTCTATGCAGTTGTCAAGGTTCAATTCTTTCATCTATATAAATCGAGTGATAAAAATATCCCTCTATATATAAACCTTAATTTTTAGGCCTCTTGTTTCCATTTTTTTAGAATTTTTTTAATTTTTTCACAAAAAATAGAGAGCAAAGACTGCTCCCCGTTGATATCTTCTTATTATTCTTTTTCAATTATTTTCTTTAGTTTTTGTAATATTTTATTTCTAAGGCTGAATATTTTCTTAGGAGATACTTTTTCTTGTTTCGCTAAATCTCTAATAGTTCTTTCTTCAAAATATAGGGCAATAATTATTCTTCTCTCATATTCGTTTAATTTATCGAGTGCCTTATATAGATCTTCTAACCTTAGTTTAGTTTCTATTATTTTTTCAATATCTACTTTTTTGTCTTCTATATTTTCTATGGAATCGTTTACTCCTTGAAATTTATAGTCTATATATTTTCCATCTATTCTTTGTAGATATTCTTCATGATTTTTAAGTTTTTTATATTCTTGATATACTTCATCACTTACATATATTTTCTTTCCGTTTACATAAATATATTTTTCTTTAGACATATTATCCTCCTTTTTATTCTCAAATTTATTTTTGAAAATAAAAAAGGAGGACTACGGCATTTTGATATGCCAAGTCCTCTGAAAAATAGAAGCTTAGAAACTAAGAACCGTTTTACATTAAGCCTAAAAAATTAAAATAAATATGCTTTTTAGGCAAGTGGATGTTCTTATAATAATCATATTCGAATTTTTTTTCATTGAAATATCTGCCTCCATTACACCCATATTAAGTAGTTATAAGAATAATCATTATACTTAATATCCAAAATTCTATTTGAAGTATTAATGGCTTGAATTTATTCAAAATTTATTTTCTTTTCAAACGTATGAACTTATCCAAACTTTCTTATAAAAATATTCTATAAATCGTAAAATCTTAGCTTTATTTGTTCTTCAATTATTTCAAATTTTAATTTTTCTTAGATCCAGCTAAAAATAGCATACATATATCTAATTTTCTGACAATTAAATAACCCATCTATATATCATCATTCCTTTAACTGTTTACCTTCATTTCTGATAGAGTTTTGCCTTGAATTATTAATCCAACCATTATCATTATAAAATCTACCACTGGTTCTGCCCACCACACTGCGCTTGTTCCAAATAGCTTAGGTAGAATTAATATGGCTGGGACAAAAAGTATTAACTGTCTTAGCATAACAATAATTCCTGCCTTTTTCCCATCACCTATAGCTTGGAAAAAGGTAATACTCATAACCATTACTCCATATAATATAAAGACACTATAAAACATTCTAAAATAATTTACTCCTTCCGAAATTATTTTAGTATCTACATTGAAAGTAGACAAAATCTGGCTGGCGAATATTTGCGCTGGTATCCAAAAAATAGCCGCTAGCACTAATCCTCCAATAGAGAATACTTTCATAGCATTTTTTACTCTATCATATCTCTTTGCTCCAAAATTTGTACCAACGACAGGCTGCAGCCCTTGACTCATTCCCCAAAGTGGAATAAATGAAAAAGCATAAACTCTGAGCGTTGCTGCCATCAAGATAGCATTTGTATCTCCGCCATATTTAAATGACATTTTATAGAGCATTGTCTGCTGAATCATAAATAAAATTTGCATCACCATGGCAGATGAACCTACACCAAACATTTCTTTTTTTATTTCCGGCTCAGATTTTATTTTATTTATTTTTACAACCTTACTTTTATTTTTAAAATAATGTAAAGTAATTACTGCTTGAACAAATTGTGCTATAATGGTTGCTAGTGCAGCCCCTTCAATAGCCCATTCCCCCATTAATTTCATCAGAATAGGATCAAGAATTATGTTTAAGAAAGCTCCTAGTCCCATAATAAGCATGGCTTTTTTCATTAATCCTTCTCCACGCATAACCATGTTTGCTGATTGAGTAAAATTTACAAATAAAGAACCAATGAAAATTACTCGTAAATATCTGATACCATATTCTTTAATTTCTCCACTTGCTCCAACCATATCTAAAAAATGTGGTGCAAGTAAAATTCCGCCTATTGTAATAATTGATGAGAATAGAATAACCCAAAAGATTAAATTCCCCATAATTTTATCAACTGTTTTTTGGTCACCCTTTCCTATGGCTCTTGATAAAACTGATGCTGAACCTACACCTATAAGTGTAGATACTCCACTATTGAAAAAGGTAAGTGGCATAGCTACACCACAAGCTGTCATTGCAGTTTGCCCTATAATATTTCCTGCAAAAATCCCATCCATTAGTGGATAAAGACCTATTACTATCATTCCTATTACAGCAGGGACAGATAATTGAAAAAGTAAATCTATAGGTCTTTTTGTTAATAATTGTTCTTTCATATCTTGTTTCATAAAATTACCTCCTTTTTTCATCCAGATTTTTTTAGCAAATTTTAAGTTTGATTGAAGAATTCCCTAATTTTTTCCATATTCTTTTCATCTTTAATACCATGCCATTTGACTTTTCCATTCTCCATAAACATAAAATAATCACAACAGCATTCTACTAATTCCGGATCATGTGTAATAATAAAAATAGTTTTTCCGTCCTCTTTAAGCCTCATCATTCCATTAGAAACTTCTTTCATATTCTTAAAATCCAAACCACTTGTAGGTTCGTCCAAAATCAGATTATCTATTGTTTCTTCTCTAATATTTGTATAAAAAACTCTGTCTACTTCATTCAATTCCAATTCTAAGAAATTTATAAGATTGAAATTCTCGTGAATTAAATCATATAAAATATCTTCTTTTTTCTTGTAGTAGTAATATAAACAGCCTGTACTTATTCCTACTTGTTTATATATCTGTCATTGTTGTCATAGCAAAACCTTTAGAAATAAATACTTCTACACTAGCTTTTTGTATTTGTAATTTTCTTTTATTAACAAGTAATTTTTCATTTTTCAAATTATTTTTCATAATATATTACTTATCCCATGGCTTTTAATAAAATTGAAGCTAACCCTATCCAAAAAAATGTAAATGGCATAGCTATTGAGAAAGTGACCATAGCATTCCCCCCTATTATTTGTTCTGTAAATACTTCTCTACATAAGTAAATAGAGCCCTATAACTAACATCCCAATTACAACAGGATTAGATAACTGAATCATTAGCAAAATAATCTTCTTGCTTAAAATTTAAAATAATTTACATCTTAATATTTATACTTCTCTGCTAAATTTGATTTCTCTATCATATTCCTGTACAATACTGAATTTTCAAAGACTTCTTTATGGTTTCCTGTAGAAACAACTTTTCCTTCATTTAGTAGTACAATTTGGTCGACATTTTGAATGGATTTTAACCTGTGGGAAATAATAACTACTGTTTTGTTCTTTGTTAAATTATTTAACCCTTCTTGAATTTTTGTTTCATTTTCAACATCTAAGGAAGCAGCAATTTCATCTAAAAGGATGATTGGAGCATTTTTCAAAAGTGCTCTCGCTATAGAAATTCTCTGTCTTTCTCCTCCAGATAATTTCGCTCCATTTTCCCCTATAATAGTTTGAAAACCCTCGGGAAGTCTAGATATGATTTCTTGACAACCTGCAATTTCCGCCGCTTTTTTCACCTCGTCATCTGATGCTTTTATGTTCCCAATTCTTATATTTTCCATTATACTAGTATTAAATAATACAACATCTTGAAATACTACTGATATTTTCTGAAACAAACATTCTGCATCAACCTTTTTAATATCGTAACCACCAATCGTTATTTCACCACTATCATAGTCATAAAGCCTAGACATTAGCTTTAATAGTGTGGATTTTCCACAACCTGAAGGCCCAATTAATGCAGTAATTTGATTTTGTTTTGCTGTAAATGATACATTATCAATTACTTTTTTGTTTTTATCTGAATAAGAAAAATCAACATTTTTAAATACAATATCATAATTTGAAAAATCTACATTTTCTCCCGTTTGTATTTTTGTATTCCTTAATTTTCTAATTCTATTGACTCTTGCATCTAAATAGAATATTTCTCCTAAATACATATATATTCCTTCTATTCCTTCAGAAATCTTTGTAGCAGCTATTATATAACCTACTAAATATAATAAAGAAACCTCATTATTTATGAATAAGTGTATTCCAAAAATACTTGTAAATCCAATTGATAATTTTGCAACCCAACCAGACAAACTAACCGGGAAAGCTTGAATAACTTCTGCTCTCATTTGAATCTTTTCTGAGTCTTCCAGGTCTTTTGTTATATTTTCCAATGTTTTTTTCTTTAATCCATAGCTTTTTATCTCTTGACTCATTTCAATTGAGGATTGGAATTCTTCTGATATTCCTCTTAACTTCTCATAATGATTTGCTCTTATCCTAATTTGATTTTTTTTGGATAGATATAAAATTCCTATAGAAACTATAATAGGTCCCAGTACACAAAATCCTAATTTCAGATTCCCAGACAACATCATTACTCCAATTATCACAAAAAATATAGCATACCCTATAGTATGACCGATGGCGTGAGCTAACGCATGCTCTATTGCGGCAACATCAGCCATAATAGTTTGTGATAGATCAGAAATATCATGTTTTGAAAAATAGTCTAATGGTAAACTTTTCAATGTGTCCGCTATTTCAATTCTTAGGTTTGCAGATTCTTTATATGTTTCATTATATGTGGTTTTATAGTTTATATTTGTAACTATATAAACTAGAATTATTATAATAGCTCCTGCTCCTAAAATTAAACCCATACTTGTTAATTCTTTGTTTTCTAATATGTCTTGAACAAAAAACATTATTAACATCATTGGTAGCATATAGATAGCATAATAAGCAAATGAAGACCAGATTGCTTTTTCAAGACCCTTAGCTCCAGTTTTAGTTAATTGAAATTTTTCTTGTAATAATTTTTTCATTAGATCACCCTCCAATCATTAGCTTTTGCATATAAATTCTGAAGTTCCCTATATCTACCATTCAATTTCATTAATTCCTTATCATTTCCTCGTTCTATTATTTGTCCATTTTCAATAAATAATATTTCATCTACATCACGTATTGAGGATAATCTATGAGCAATCATAATAGTTGTTTTGTTTTTCATTAGATTAGAAAATGCTTGTTGTAGTTCATATTCATTTTCTGGATCTGCTGCCGCAGAAGCTTCATCAAGAATAACAATTTTTGATTTTTTTAAAATAGCTCTGGCTATGGCTATTCTCTGCGTTTCTCCACCAGATAAATGCACTCCTCTAGATCCAATAATAGTTTGTTCCTTTTCTGGAAATTTTTCAAGAATACTTTCACATTTTGCTAATTTAAGTGCTTCCATTATTTCTTCTTTTGAAGCCTTTTGATTTCCTACTCTTACATTTTCATAAATAGATGTTTTAAATAACTTAGAATTTTGAAATACAAAAGAAATGTTTTCAAGTAAGGTTTCTTCACAATATTCTCGAATATTGTATCCTCCAATTTTTATAGCCCCACCATCTAAGGAATAAAATCCTGATATTAACTTCGCTATTGTTGATTTTCCAGAACCAGATGGGCCTACTAATGCAAATGTTTTTCCTTCTTCCAGATTGAAACTTAAATCTTCTATAATATAGTTTTGATCATATTTAAAATAAACATGGTCAAATTCAATATTAAAGTGAGAAAATTTCTTCCTATCTCCATGTTCTAGTTTTCCACTTTTCATTTCTCCAATAATATTTTCAAGTCTATCTATAACTTGACCTGCATTAAAATTATTTTGTGATGCAAACATAACTTTCATAAATGATGAAAAAATTACTCCTGAAAAGCAAGTAAAGAAAATCAACTTAGTTAATATTACACTTGTTTGACCACCTCTTGTAATATAGTGAAAGCCAAAGGGAATGCAAAATAAATAGTAAACATTAAATAATGTTTGAAATGAAACATATGGTTTTCTACAGCTTAATGAATATTGATAGGTGCTTTTTGAGTATTGGATAATAGCATCTAACAAACTTTTGTAAGAACGTACTGTAATACCAAAAATTTTTATTACCTGCATCCCCCTTATATATTCAATAGTTTCAGAACTCATTTTTTCCAAAGAATTAGAATACTCCATCATAAATTCCTCTCCACCACTCATAGCCTTATATTGGAAAATTCCTATTATAATAGTTATTGACAATAAAATACCGAGTCTATAATCAATCATAAACGTCATAATAAACATTAGTGTTGGAAGCATTATAGCAATTATGTTATCAGGAATTAAATGTGCGACTGTTGAATGTGTTTCTCCAGCATTGTCGTCAATGATTTTTCGAACCTTACCTGATGAATGTTTGTCGAAAAAAGCAAAAGATGCATTTATCAAATTTTCTAATCCAATTTTTCTAATATTTGTTTCTAATCTAAATCCAAGCATATGAGAAACCATTAAAGATAAGAAATAAATCACACCATAAAGTATCATAAATAATACTATCAGCTTACTATTTCTAATGGCTACACCAAAATTTTTGTTTATAAATATATCATTGAAAAACCTCCATAAAAACCAATAAGAAGTCATTAAACAAATTGATGAAATCGTCGCTAAAAATATAGATAAATATGCGTATGATTTCCTCTCAGGGACATAATTGAATAATTTTTTATATAATCTAAACATTTTTCCTCCTTAATTATAAGCCCAACAAATCTTTCCATCCTATATAAAAAAATCTTTTTATATATTTAATATACATTTCCGTTTTTTTACTAGTCATATTACAGAGTAACGGTTTTAATATCCCCGTTATATATGAACTAACAAGTATATGAACTAAATCTTCTAACATATCTCCATCAATCGTTATCCTATGGTTTTCTTCAATAAATAAAATTGTTGACTTTGTAATTAACCAAGTTAATTCATCAATATAGTGCTCATATCTTGTCCCAGAAGATAAGGTGAAAATCATTAAAAAATCTTCCTTGTTTTCATATATATACTCGATAAATTTATCTTCTCCTTGCCAACTATTAAATGCACTGCTTAATTGTTTCTCTTTTGGCAACAAATAAAAACAATTACTTTGATCAATAAGTATTAATTTTAATTCCTCCGCAGGTTCTTCAACTAAATAACTAAATAACTCCTCTTTTGTAGCAAATCTCTTATACAATGCTCCTGTTGTAACTTTAGCATTTCTACAAATTGTATTAACCGATGCTCTTTCAAACCCATTTAGTCTAAATTCTTTTCTTGCACTATCTATCAACTTAGGAGTTATACTAACATCTTTATATGCCATAAAACTTAACTACCTCCTCCATAATCTCTGCCATAATTGATAGCAATGCTATCAATTAGTTGAAAATTTATGCAAGACACTAATATAGCTCCTTGCATAAATTCTTATTTATTTTTTTGGAATTAATGAATGAATATCAAAAAATGTTGGCACGCCATTAAATTTATAGTCATCCACAATATCTGAATTATATAAAATCAAATCTTTTTGATAAGTCAGTGGTATATCTATTACATTTCCCAAGTCAAAATTAATTAACTCCGAAAATATAGATTGTAGCTCATTTTCATCTGTTAACCCTTGAGTCATCTTTATTTTTTCAAAAAAATCATCTGCTCCCTCTACATTCTTTAATGCCGCTGTTTGAGGTGTCATGGTATCCATTGGATTAAACCAAGAGTGAGGATTTGCATAAGCGTATTGACCTAGCCAGATACTTATATCAAAATCACCATTCATATATGTTTGATACCACTCCATCTTTTCTAAAGTAACAATATTAACATTAATACCAACATCTGAAAGCTGACTTTTCAATAAAGTAACTATCGAATCATTTACAGCATCATAAGAAGGGTAAGTAATGAACTTTAAATTTAAAGCAACACCATTCTTTTCTCTAATATTTGTTTTCTCATTTAATTTCCATCCTGCTTTATCAAGTAATTCATTGGATTTTTCTTTGTCATACTCAAACTTATTTTTCAGATCTAAATCAAAAAAATGAGAGTCTTCTGTAAATGGCAAGTTTGCTATCTTCTCGATATCTCCAGTAATTCCTTTCGAAATGTCTTCTTTATTTATTGCATATGCAATTGCCTTTCTTACATCTATATCATTTAACAAGTTACCAGATGCATTTAAGGTAATATCTCTCGCTCTAGTATCTTTATCAGCTATTATACCTTTAATATTGGAACTATTGATTGCATCATTATATTGATCATAACTAATTAGATTGCTTCCATATATTAGGTCAATTTCTCCAGCTTTTAAGGCTTTTATACGTGTGTTTGTATCTGGAATGTACTTTACTATAATCTCATCGAAATAAGGTTTATCTCCCCAGTAATCTTCATTTTTAATAAATTTTGTATATTTACCCGAGATAAACTCATCATATTTATATGGTCCTGTACCTATAACCCCTTTTACAGTTTGAAAATCTCCTTCAATCAAAAGTTCAGGTGCAATAATTGGCATTACATCAGGCCAACAAAAATCACTTAAATAAGCATAGTAAGGTCTTGGATAATGAATAGTTAAAGTGTTTTTATCTTTGACTTCCATACTTTGTATTTCAGTTATTCCTTTTAAAGTATAAAAACTCGGATTGCTTTGCTTATGTTCAAGGTTCTTTTTTACTACTTCAGCAGTAAACTCTTCACCATTATGAAGTTTAACATCTTTTCTAATGTTAAATGTTAACTCTTTACCGTCATCTGAATATTCCCAACTTTCAGCCAGTCCAGGCTTAATTTCACCATCCTCAAAATTTACAAGATTTTCGTACACTAACTTTGTCGTAGAGTAATTCATACTATCCATATAAAGTGGTGATAAAAGCATTGTTTCAGAATCTACACCTATTGTCAAGATTTTTTTGTCCTCTTTATTCATATCTTTTTCTTCTGACTTCGAGCATCCTATTAACATAAATAACACTAAAATCATTGCTATAATCGAATTCTTCTTTGTTAATAATTTTTTCATTGAATTTCCTCCTCTTTTTATAATACAGTGCTAGATAAACTATAATATGACTTAAGACATATTATTAATAATATGAATTTAACTTAAACTAACTTTTTTTAATCATTTCTTTTCTCCTATTTTTACTAGACTCCCATTCTTTAAATATAATATTTTGCTAGCAAGTTTATTTGCTATCCCTTCATCATGTGTTATTAAAAGATATCCAACCTTGTATAAGGCATTGTATCTTCTTAGAAGTTCACATATGTCATTTTCAGTTTTGTAATCTAAACCATTTGTAATTTCATCCAATATTAAGAATTTTGGCCTTATTGCCAAAGCCCTTAATAAGGATAATCGTCTTTGCTCTCCTCCCGATAAATTATTTACTTTTACCTTAAATAGTTCCTGGCTCATACCTGTTTCATTCATTAATTCTAAGACTATTTTTTTTCTTTCTTTTCTTTTATAATCTGTTAGATTGATTAAGACTTCTTCTAAATTTTTATAGACAGATAATCCCCTATTTAATGTTCCTGAAGTATCTTGAAATACAGCTTGTATATATTTTCTGTTTTTCTTCCATTCTCTATATTTCCATTCAGCTATATCTTGATTGTTAAATAGCACTTTCCCTGAAGAAGGTTTTTCAAGTCCTACTAAAATTTTAGAAAGTGTGGATTTTCCAGAACCTGATTCTCCCATAATCGCTATAATTTCGTTTTCTTTCCATTCAAAAGTTACATCACTTAAAGCAGTATATTTAATATTTTTATTTAAATAAAATTCTTTGCTTACATTTTTTACAACAATTCTTTCCAACACCAACTCTCCTCGTAATCTTTATCTAACTCATTTAAAAACTCTTCTAACCATGACTCACAGCTTTTTTTTCTATTTTTTTTGATATTTTGTATGTCTTCATTAAACACAACACTCCCTTCTAAAATAACCGAAACACTATCACATATTTTTTTTATAGAATCAATATCATGACTAACAAACAATATTGAAGACTCTTTTTTTAAGTCTAATAAATAGTCCAATAGTATATTCTTATTGAATTGGTCTAGTGCAGATGTAGGCTCATCTGCTAAAATGATTTTGGGTTTCATAACTAAAATATTTACTATAAATAATCGTTGTAACATTCCTCCTGATAACTCCCTAGGATAGGACTTTAAAACTCTAGCTGGATCCTCAAAATTTACGCTCTTGATGCTTTCTAAAATCATACTTTTTGCTTGAGATTTACTAATATTCATTCTATTAGAAATGTTATTGGTTAATTGAACTTCAATTGTTTTGTATGGAAAAAAGGATGTCATTGGACTTTGAGGAATATATCCTATAAGTGTTCCTAGATATTTTCTCATTTCTTTAAAATTCATATGTGTAATATCTATTCCATCGACTTTAATTTGACCTCTAGTTATTTTAAGCTTATGATTATTTAAAGACATAATTGATTTCAACAATGTGGTCTTTCCAGCACCAGAAGGTCCTGTTAAACCCATTATTTCTCCATCTTTTAATTTTAAACTAACATCACTAATAATCTTTTTATCGAAATACCTTATAGTTAAATTCGAGATTTCTATCATATATTTCCCTTCTCCTTAATTTGATTAGACAAAACATTAAAGATAAATGTAAAGAATATAATGAGAACCATAGGATATATCATTAAAGTAGGTTTTATATTGTAATAAGCTCTACCCTCATTAAGCATGTATCCCCAATCAATTTTTGTATCGCCAAGATTTATTCCTATAAAAGAAAACCCTGATATCGTCATTATAATTTCGGCACAAGATAAACTTATATAACTTAGAATCCTGTATATTATATTTGGCAATATATGAACAAAAGCTATCCTAAAATTAGAGGCACCCAGACATTTTGCGCAACTACAATATGCTTTTTTTTGTTCTTCCTGGCTTAATACCAGGACAAACTTTATCAATCTTAATGTTATAGAGAATACCAAAGACAGGATTACAGTGACTACTCTATTTTCTAGCATTCCTACAACAATTACTAAGTAGATTATAGTTGGAATGGCAGTAATAGAATCTATAATGCTTAATGTAACCATTTTAAAAACACCATCATTCATACTTAATATTAATCCTAATACAGTTCCTATAACACCTATCAAAAAAGAAGATATTATAACTAATTTAAGAGTTATTTTCCCAGCCAATAAGATTCTAGATAATTCACAGCGACCTAAGTGATCTGTTCCCAATAGATAGTCTCTCGAATAACCTGCAAATTTATTTGTAACATCAACATGGAAAGGAGAGTTTGGAATTAAATATCCTAAAATAATAGGAGAAATTATCAAAATAACTAAGATGCTAATTTTAAATCTATATTTCACTTCCCCTATTCTCCCTTCTCAGTAAATCAGCTAATATCATAAAAATTGCCATTATAACTCCTAAACATAAAATGATCCCATGAATCATAGGCGCATCCCTATATAGAACACTGTTTATTAGTAAATCTCCCATTCCTGGAAGCCCAAATACTCTTTCAACAATCATGGTTCCTGCAAAACACATGCCCATCATTTGCATGAATGTCGGAAATACAGACCATATTGAAGGGTATAAGGCATATTTCATAATTATTTGTTTTTCGCTGATTCCCATTGTTTTCAAGTAAAAAACTGAATCTGAACTCATTTGTTTTTCTAATGAGTCATATAATATTTTCCCAAAGTAAGCTATTCCACTAATAGATAAACTAATTGCCGCTGGCAAAAACCTAGAAATTCTCTCGTTGGTAGAAATATTAATAATTCTAAGTTTGACTGCTAGTATTTCTAATATAAATCCTGCTATTATAAATGGAGGTATTGATATAGCAACTATATAAACCTTACTCATAACCTTCCCAATTAATCTATACTTACTCAAAAAAGCAACCACAGCAAAAAATATCGAGCCTAGAGCTTGAATTATAATAGCCATTAATACTATCTTTGATGTATAAGTAATAGCATTTTTTATTTCTCTCGACACACTATTTGAGGTTATTAACGATTCTCCAAAATCTCCTTTTATTACATTTTTCCACCAACTTATATACTGCTTAGCCACGGGTTGATTTAAACCCATTTCTTCTCTTAGCTCTTCAATTCCTTCATCTGATGTTATAAAAACACGTCTTGCATATGCTGTAGCTGGATCTATAGGAGAAATTTTTATAAGAAAAAATGATATAACAGTAATAAAAAAAATGGTAAAAATCAATCTTATTATACTTTTAGTCACAAATTTCATTTAGTTCCTCCAAATTTATCGATATTTTCTATATTTTCATTTTTAATTGTCCTCCATCCTTCCTCAAACACTAATTGTTTTTTTATTGAATTATCTGCATATTTAAATCTTATTTTTTTTACCCCACCATTTGCATTAACCAGATTTATAAAACTATTATTAGCGAATCTTTTAATAAAATCATATTCTCTACCTGTCGTTTCATAAACAATTGATTCTATTCCAATAATTTGATTGTCATGTTTAATTTTCCATAAATCTTCATTCCCCTCTAATCTTGTATTAAAGAATGGTAGCTTTGAATTATAAGGAAATATACAACTACAAGATAATTTATTTCCTGTAACATCTTTTCTTTTAACATCTCTGACATATGTTTTTTCTTTGAACTCATCATTACAAATTGTCGCTATATTATTTATTTTATTTTTCTCTATGTGAAAAGAAAATCTTATAAAACCCTCTTCCAATTTTTCCATATTTGCTAATCCATTTGCAAAGTCTTTTTTTCCTGTTAAATATAAAAATATTTTAATAACTCTGTTCATGTTTACATTTTCAATTAATTCAATATATGTCTTATCTTGAAAATATATTAAAGCATTATACGGATTTTTTTTCTTACCATAACAAACTTCAAAACCCAATTTCCTAAAAAAATCTACCGCATGATATATGTTATTTACCTTATATAGTAAATGACTTACTTCCATTTTACCACCTCCTTACTAGAAAAGGTAAGATATTGTTGATATGCATGTTGTCTATACACGTCTCATGGTTGCCTTCAATTTCATACATTTCCAAATCTCCAGTAATAACTTCATTCCAGTTAACATCATTCCTTATGTTTGGATAGAACGTATTTACTTTAATTGTAGGGTTTAATACTAGAACATCTAGATTGTATTTATCTGGAACATAATGAATCATGCCTTTAAAAGAGTGTTCAAATACTTTATATAAAGTATTCAACATAGAAATCGTGCTTTTATCACCATTGAATTCTTTTTTATCCAGTTGTTTATATATTATATCTAGCCTCTCTTGTTGTGACAAATTGGATAGTTTACTGAAAGTGTTTCCTAAATCTTTATATTCTCCACTTAATCCGCTTAAGTCATTATTTGTAATATCTATATCTTTGTTCCCAATGATTGAAATTAATGCTTTCTGCAATCTATTATCATCATTATCAATACCTATCTTCCTTAAATCACTATTGATAACATTCCCATACGCATATTCTATTAAAATTTGATTACTAATAGAATGAAGACATAAATGAGAGCTGATTAAAATTACTTTACTTACATTTTTACCTTTTTCTTTTAATATTTTTGCAGTTTCAAGAGCTATAAATCCACCTATGCAATATCCTACTAGTTCATACTTTGGCTTATTTAATTCTAAAAGTTTCTTTGCATATTTTTTAGCTAAGCTTGTAATCAAGTCTTCCTCTAATATTTCCAAATATTCATTTTCATTCCCATAGGTAAATCCTACTATATCTTTATTGAAATCTTTACTATCTAATGATAGTAAATGATCGAAGATTCCTTCGTAGTCAATCATCCTTCCAGTTCCTGCATGAAAATAAGCCTGCAAAACATCAGATTTCTCATTCATCCTATATATATTAGTATACGACTCATCATTACCCTTAGAAGGCTCTAAATTATTTCCAACTAGTTCAAGTATTTTCTCAGATAAACTACTTATTGTTGGATTTTCCAGGGCTAACTTCATTATCTGATCCCACTCAAATTCAGTAACTTCCGGCAAATTGTTTTTAACTTCAGTTACTACTTGAGCTATAAGAAGAGAGTCGCCTCCAATAACATAAAAATTATCATCTATTGAAATATCTTCTTTCCCTAAAACAGTTTGCCATATTGTTAAAATATTTTTTTGAATAGAATTCCTAGGCTTTTTTATAATGTTTTTCTTATTAGTCTCTTCTACTATGTTTGCTTCTATTAATTTATTAATATCTACTTCACGATTTTTATTAAATGGTATGGAATCTATTTTGACAATTTCGTCTATTTTAAAACTATTTTGGAATTTTTCTTGAACCGTATCTTTTATTTTAATACTCAGTTCTTTAAAATCAATGCTATCATTTGTTTTTTTCATAGCGATTATTATTGTTTGTCCCATACAGTTTAACAAATCCTTCTTATCTGGATATGTTTCTAATAAGAAGAAACCTGCATTTTCTATAGCCTCCTCCCATTGATAGATATTATAAAAGAATGAATCTGTATTACTTCTCATATCACTAAAATCTGATAACCCTCCCTTTAATTCTAATGATACGAGTAAAGATTCCAGTTCTTTTGTAGCATCAATAATTATCAATATTCCATTGTCTGATAATATAGAATTAATCTCAATTAATGTCTTGTTTATGTTTTTTGAATTGTGTAAAACATTACTAGATAAAACTATATTAAACTTTGATTTGAATTCATCCTTTTGTAAATCAGTATTAATATCTAATAATAAATACTCAAAAAATTTGAATTTATTATATTCCTTCATAGCATTGTTTAAAAAATAGTTGGAGATATCTGTAAAATAATATTTAATGTTTTTATCAGAAATATTATTAACGACATCTTTTGTAGTTCCTCCGACTCCCGCACCTATTTCCAGTATTTCTATCTTTTTTGAAGGTTCTTGATATAATATAATGTATTCTCTTATTACCTCTGCAACAATTTCATTTAACTTCTTGTTAAATACATTGCTCTGATATGCAGAAATAGCTACTTTGGGCGAGCCTTTAGGAAAGAATAAATCAAGAGAATTCTTTTCTCCCCTTAATTGCTCCAGGATGTTAGAACATGATTCTTTAAAATAATACACAAATACTTCACTATAGTTAACTATCTCTTCTATTTTGTAAAATTCATTCCACAGTTTATGTCTTTTTGAATCTATGTCTATGTTATTTTCAAGATAATATTTAGAGTCAGATTTGATAATATAACCATTATCTAGCATTGAATGCACCATTTTATTAACAGTTTTTTCAAATTCTACTTTTTCTTGAATGTTATTATGAATTTCTTCTAGACTATAACCTTTTGAAGAATCGATGAAAATATTCACTTTCCTAAAATTAAATAAAATTTCAATACATGCAACTTGGTTAGCGGCTCGAATCCATTTTTCCAAATTTTTCTTATCAAGAGCATTAAATATATTATGAAATTCATTAATTCCAGTTTTAAACTCTAGATACTTTTCATTGATCGTTTTAGTATATGATTTATCTTCATCAACTACAATGTAACTACTTATTTTCGTTGTACTATCTTCCATTTTTTCCATTATCGATACATTCTCTTTTACATAAGGAATCTTAGAAATAGCAAATTCTTTATCGTCTTCAATTTGTTTAATAATACCTTCTGAATCGTAATATCCTTTATCTCCTGTTAAGGATAAACCAAAATTTTCATATTTATTACTTATAAATCTTTCATCGCTTAAATTATCATGATAGAGAAGCTCTGATTTATCGTCAATTATTACCTGTTCACCTTTTACGTAATTTGGACACACTAATCCATTTTTATCTATAATCAACATTTTCTCATTTGAAAAAAATTCTTCGCATAAATCAGAGCCTAATAAACTTCTGCTTTTAATTGTTTTCATAGGTAATGGTGCATTAAAGTTGTCCTTTTCATTCATAATATTATCTTCAATGTTATTCATAATATTTGAAAAGCTCTCAAACATATCTTCTATTACACTATTTTTTAAAACATCTAATCTATAGTCCCAATTAATTATTAAATCACCATTATTTTCCAGCACCTGGCAATCAATAATTACTTGTGGCGTTTGAGAAATGCCAAAAACTATATTGCTTTGATCAAATACTTGCTTGTCACTTTCTTTTTTTTCGGAAAAACTCCCTAATCCCAACGTACTAGTGTACACGAATGGGATTATTATATCTTCACCTTTTCTTCTCTTAAGCTCCCTAAGTACATCTACTCCCGAGAATTCACTATGATTCAAATCATTTATTACTGTATCTTGGATTTTTTTACATTTCTCTAAAAAAGAACCTTTATTATTTTTTATATCCAATATGTTTACCGATGTAAAATCACCCACAACATGTTCAAATGCTCTTTCTCTATTCATTATAGTCATACTTATACAAAACTCTTTGTTCTCAGACCACCTTTTCAGCGTTTCAGTATAGGCTAACAACACTAAGGTTGATGCAGTTACCCCATTTTGGGCAGCTAATTTTTTAATATAATCCCATTTGTCCTTATTTAATTTATATTCAAATCTATCAAACCTAATTTCCTTAAAATTTTTAATATTGATTGGCATAATTGGTGCATCGCCCATTAAAGGAATCTTATCCATCCAATATTTTTTATCTTCATTAAAACGTTTAATGCCTTGATACAAAGAATCTCTTCTTCTCTGAATATTAATTACATAATCCCTAAAAGAAATATCTGATTCAATTTCAGATTCTTTATTTCTCTCAAAATAGTAATCTTCTATATCTTTGAGTATCAATTTAATGCTAACAAAATCAGCTATTATCATATCTATAGAAAAATGTATTATGTTATAGTCTTCTAAAACAGATATAGAAAACATATGAAGAGGCCAGCTATTATATTCGTATTTTTTAAATGCTTTTAAATTTCTAATATTCTGAAGTTCATTTTCTAAGTCACTGCCTGATAAGTTTCTCAAATCATTAATCTCTATTGTAGGATATTCTACTTTCTTCTTTATTCTTTGATTTCCCTCTTTATTTATAATAGCTCTCAGCATATCATTTTTGTCTATAACTTTATTCCATGCTTTTTGGAACTTTCCAACATCAATATCTACAACTTTAAATTCAAGATATGTGTGACAATTAACCCCTCCTAAATAATATTCATTTTTTGACCCCGCTAAATATGCCGACTGAATATCAGTTAGTGGGAAAAGTTCATATAAATTTTCTTTATCAGCCTCAATGTTTTTTTCTCCCTCTAAATACTGTATTATTTCTTGCTTGTTATTTTTCAAGATCATAACTAATTCTTCTGATGGCTTATCTTGGAATTTGAAAAACAAATCTTTATTCTCTGTCCACAGTTCAATTTTATTAGCATTACATTCTTTAATTATGTCCTCTATCTTCATATTTCTACTCCTTTACGCTTTCAAAAACACCTCTATCTTGCTGATAAATTAGTGTTTTAATTTTATATGGATTTATTATTTCAACTGCTCCTATCATGTGTGAAATTTCCTTCCATAAATCACATATGTTAAGCTGCCTATTTATATCTGACATATCAATGTTCTTTTCTTTTATATTATTGTAAAATCTATCTATATAGTTTTTTATACAATTAGGATAGTGTTCATAGAATAAATTATAGGCATTTTTCTGTGAACCATCCGATAAAATTTGCATTACTGGGATTTTTGACCACACGTTTTTTCCATCCTTAGTCATAATAAAACCTGAATCATCCTTTCCGTGATAGATTTTAGGTTCCCATATAATTGCACCGTTAAAGTTTGTTAAAACCAAGTTCCCTGCTTCTGTAATAATAGACATTTTATAAAGCCAATTGTAGTAATTATCTGGGTCTCTAGGTACAATCTGATTTTGAACATTTATAATGAATGGAATTCCCTTAATTTTCCCAGTAATTACTTTATATTCACTGAAATTTAACATCTTTTTATCTAATTCAAATGGCACTACATCTTCAAATATACTACTGAGAACACACAGAAAAGGGTATAACGTTTGAATACTACATGTTGATTCTATAGCTCTTATCTTGGTCATTTTTAGTAATTCCTTTTTTATTTTTATAAATCTTATTGCTGTGTCAAAATAAGGATAAAAAGAATTTAATCCATAAAAGACTTGATTGTTTTCCGCCGTTTTATAATTAGATATAATTTCGTTTTTATGAACCGGCTGTTCTTGTATAACACTTATTTTTTTATTCAACAAACTATCTACTAACTTGCTTCCTTCCCCTCCTACAATTGTAGATCTTATAACTACACAAGCAAGATCAAACATATCACCCCTTATTGAATTAATGTTAGTGTATAATGGTACTTTTAGATTCTTTGCAATATCAATAGAGTTTTTGCTTCCATTGGAAAGAATTCCTGCTAGAACTAATTCTTCTGAGTCCTCTATGGCTTTCATGTAAAATTTCCCAAATGTTGCCCCACATACTAAGACTTTCATTTTTTTCATAATTCTCCCTGCTTTATAAATAAATTCGAGTATTATCATTAATAATATTTAGCTTGTTTATTAATTCATCATAATTAACTATTTCAAACGCCCAATATCCACCGTTTGGAATTTCCCCACGAAGCATTTTTTCTAATATTATCATAACCAGAATAGATATTAAGCTAGATGTATTTTTGATTTTTAACTCTATCTTATCTATTAGTTCACCCTGTTTTAAAAGCTCAGCTTTTATATGGAATTCATCGATAAAAGAAATGTTATACATTTTTTCATATGATTCTAAAATTATATTATCTGGATTATCTATTTCTTTTAACTTAAATAACATAATACAGGTTTCCAATATTAAGTTGTCTATTACATCATATACCTGTTTGTATGAATACAAATTAGGAACATTATATTTTTCAGCAAATTTTTCCATCTCTTTTGTTAAATACAATCTATAATTTGGCTCAATAACCTTTCCTCTTTTTGTATTTGATATTCCTTCGGAGTTTGCTCTAGTAACAACACCATTTTTTATATAATAATCACTCTTGTTGTACCCATTTATTGTACTTAAAATTATATCCGAAAAGGCGGCATATCCACCAAACTCATTTCCTCCACTAAATAAGTTTATACTTATATCAGGATCCGAAAAAAAATTACTGAATTTTTTGAGTATTATAGACATAACTCCTGGTTCATAACCAGCATTAATTATTGATACGTTCCTCCTAGCATTCTTCAAACTTTTTTCTAGTATTTGACCTCCAAAGATGTCAATATACCCTTTATCTAATCTGTTAGATATATCTATTATCTTGTTTTTATATTTATATGAAGGCCCTATGCAATTTATAACAATATCACAATTACGAATGTACTCAAGCAATCTTTTATCGTCTTCTACATTCAATAACTGAATTTTTTCTCCCGTCTTATCTATCTTACTAGTTGTGCCAACTACATTATATTTTTCATCTTCTATTCTTTTAAAGACCTTGCTTCCGACATTTCCAGTTGCACCTAATATTAAAATCTTTTCCAATTTACCACTCCTCATATAGTAGATTTAACAAGTGAAAAGTCTTTCCCATCCCAAAAAACACTCATTTGACTTTATTGTCAAATATATATTGTTGAATTTATAATTTATATACATTATCGTCACTTTTGCTATCTATCAATTTCTTTATGAATTTATAGTGTTCTCTAACTGTATTTAGGTTAAAGATTATATTTAATGGTACATCGACTTTGAATACATCTTTATATTGATTCATTAATTCAACAGCTTTTAAAGAATCTCCACCACTTTCAAAAAAATCACTATTTACACAAATATCCTGGTTTGGAAATTTTTCTTTCCACAATCTAATAATTTCTTCCTTTATCCCATCCTTATTTTTATTTTCTAAAATATCATTCTCATCTTTACTATAATTCTTATCACTTTCTTTGTTTCTTTGAATAGTATCGTATGATAAATCAATTGGCACTTCTTGTATATCAACATTGGATCCTTTTACCTTGTTTTCTAAAACATTTACTTTAGATAATGAAATTATATTATCGATATATTCGTTAAACATTCTATCTAATAATCCTTCAGGAAATAGTTCATCTATAGAATCCCACATTATTTTCAGCCTGCCTTTTTCTTCCATAACTTGATGATCTAACCATACTTGTGGCGTTTGAGAAATATTATATACTAACTCACCTAACCATTTTTTGTTTTCATATCCAGTTAATCCTAAACCACTTGTGAAAACTATTGGCATCAATACTTCATTTTTCTTGTTTTTTGATATTCTTAACTCTCTGCCAAACTCAATCGCACTATACAATCTGTGGCTCAAATCTTTTGTTAGTTGATTTTGTATTTTCTTAGCTTTGCTCAAAATGGATTTTTCAGATTCTGTTTTTATTTCCAAATAAGTTAAAGTAGTAAAATCACCTAGTATCTTATTTATATCAGGATGTATTTGTTCCCTGTTAAATTGAGTTATGTTTAGCACAAATTCCTTGTTGATAGTGTGATTTTTTAGAGTTTCAGAAAATATAGTAATTAGTAAGGATGTTGTTGTAATATTATTTTGCTTAGAAATATATTTCAATTGTTCCCAAGTTTCATTCTCTATATAAAATTCTCGCCTTTTGAATTCTTGTTCTTTAATATCTTTCTCAGAATAAACTCCGTCAAATATAGGTGCATCTAGAAAATCATCTAATCTATTGATCCAATATTGTTTATCCACCTTATATCTTTTACTAACCTTCATTTCTTCAATGGCTATAACATAATCTCTAAATGAAATTTTTGGTTTTAAATATTTATAATCCTTGTCTTCATACCTTTCATTTAATTCATTTAAAACATAAAACATGCTCCATCCATCTAAAATAATATTATCAAAGCTTATATGCAATCTTGTCTTCTGTTCGTCTAGTATAGTTAATTTAAAATCAAATAGTGGCCATTCATCTGGCTTCATTATCTGATGAGACATTTCTTTTCTTATTAATTTTAAAGCTATACTTTTTTGATTTTCTGTGAAGTCTGATATGTTATTAATTTGCAATACAAACGGAGGAACTTCTTCTAAAACTTTTTGTTTTCCGTCCTTTAAAATTATATTTCTTAACATATAATGATCTTTTATCATTTCGTTTATAACCATTTGTAATCTAATTCCATCTAAATTGAAACAATCAAGCTCAAAGTAACAATGTGTAGCTACATCTCCTAATAAATAATTCCCATTTCTTCCAATCCAGTATGCAAATTGAACATCAGTAAGATTATATGGTTCGTACAAATTTTTAATGTCAGGTTTTATCTCAAATTTATCATTCGTTTCTAACAGTTCGATTGAATTAATGAAATTTTTCAAATCACATATCTTAGGATTATTAAAAATATCAGCAATAGAAATATCTTTTCCGAACTCACTCTTGACCTTTGTTACAATTCTTGTTGCAGTTAGAGAATCTCCTCCTAATTCAAAATAATTTGAATCTAAAAAAACACCATCTACACTCAATGCTTCCTTAAAAATATCAACTAGTTTTTTAATCATAATATCTTCTTCATTTTGAAGATTAGCTTCATGATTAATTACTTCTGAGGTTTCAAGTATTGCAGTCAATGCTTTCCTATCTACTTTGTTATTTTTGTTTAGAGGTAATTTGTTCACATTAAAAATCTTTGATGGTATCATATATTCTGGAAGTTCATTTCTCAAGAGCATCACAAGATTGGTGTATCTTAGTTCAATATCTGTTTTTCCCGCAATAAAAACCATCATTCCTGTTTGTTCTATCTCTTTATTATTAGAAATAAATATTTTTTCAAATCCACTCTCGCTAATAATCTTACCCATGAATTCATTGTCTGGAATTATGCTATATTTTTCATCGCAGTCATCGCTATACTTTATATATCCCTTTTCAATAACTGCCGCTGTTATTTCAGGAGTTAATAAACTATTACTTATCTCAACTCCCATAACTATTCCTTTGCTCTTTAAAACATATTTAATCTCATTTAATATCTCCTTTTTTGCACTATACAAATGAAGCGAGTGATTAAAAATTACTAAATCAAACTTTTCATATTTTAAATCTTTTTGTACATGATTTTCATGACTAGATTTAACAAATTTAACTTTGTTATCCTCTAATATGTCTTCTATTTCTTTTTTGAAATAGAGTGAATTATCATAAATAACGTACTTTTCAAGCTTATTATATATTTCTTTAATAAGTGTTTTTGTGAAAAACGAATCACGCCCTCCTATTTCAAGCACTTTTATTCTTCCACTACTTTTATTCAGAATCTTTTCAACAACTCTAATTATGCGTTCAGAATTTTCTTCATAATTATCAAGTTCTTTAAGATATTTTTTCGGAGTAATTTCTGTATTAATATCATAAAATACATCCATAGGACTTAGTCTGCCTTTTAAAACCTCAATAATTTTGTCTGTTAGCTCAACATAAGTGTTATCATATGATATTCTAAACTCAGAAAGGTTTTTAAAGCAAAATTTATCCATGTCTTTTGTAACTCTACCATTTAAATATAATAAATGGATCCATCTTTTTATTAATAACTCAAAAGATTCCAGTATGGAAAACTCATCTACTAAAGTTGAATATTCATAGTAGACTTTATCCATCGCACCTAAATCTGTGAAAATTTTAGTTATTACATCTAAAACCTTCTCATTCTCCTTTCTCAGGTATCCTCCATAATCATTCACATTCTTGTATATATCAGCAATTTCACCCTTTAATTCGTCAAATGAGTCGCTTTCTTTTTTTCCTGAGCTTTCATTAGTTTCAATAAAGGATACTATCTGATTAGTACACCCAACTTTTATTACTTCCGCTACAGCCTTTGTTATATTTTTATTTTTTAATAAAGCTTTTTCGATCTCACCAAGTTCAATTCGATGTCCCTTAACTTTAACTTGAGTGTCTTTTCTACCAAGAAATTCTATAGTACCATCGTTCCATATTCTTCCGTTATCACCTGTTCTATACCACCTTATATCATCTTCCACAATAAATTTTTTATCGGTTAACTCAGTATCTCCTCTGTACCCTTTAGCAACACCCACTCCTCCAATTAATAACTCTCCTTTAACAAAATTAGGACAAGTTCTGCCAAAGTCATCTACCACCTTATATACTTGATTCTCTAGAGGCTTTCCATACGGTATCGAAACCCAATTGTTTGGAATTTCTTTAGGTACATTTAGATAGTTTGACCATATAGATGCTTCCGTAGCCCCACCCATGGCTACAACAACAGAGTCATTGCTCATATTATAAAATCTCCCTGGTAGATTTAAAGCAATCCAATCTCCTGATAACATAACAACTCTAAAAGGTAATTTTCTCTTTTTTCCTTCAGCCATTGTAACTAACATGTCAAATAATATTGGAACTGAATCCCAAATAGTAACATTATATCTATCAATTAATTCAAGCCATTCATCTGGATTCCTATAATTGTCTTCACTTGTGGTAATAAATGTACCACCAGCATGTAAAAGTCCAAATATATCAAACACAGAAAGGTCAAAATCTATAGAAGAAACCATTAAGACAGTATCATTAGTGTTAATGTTATATTTCTTATTCAGGTCTATACAGGTGTTGATAGCACTAGTGTGCATTATTTCAACGCCTTTTGGCACTCCTGTTGTCCCTGATGTCATAATAATATATGCACTGTCATAGGGACTAACTTGAACAGGGCTTTCTAATCCCTTATCACTATTCATTCCTTTATCTAAATCAATAATCTTAACTTCTTTGTTATTCAAAGAACAACTAATTATTGTTTCTTCATCACTTATTATGTGATTTATACCAATTTGATCATATATTTTACTTCTTCTTTCATTAGGCTGTGTAATTCCTATAGGTACATATGCTGCACCGCTAAATAAAATTCCAAAGATAGCAAAAATTTGTCTGCTTCCTCTTGGAAGTGTTATTCCTATATAATCACCCTTTTTTATGCCCTCTGATTGTAAATAAAAAGCAATTTTTAAAGCATTATCATAAAGTTCTCTATAACTTATCTCTTCACCTGTAGAAGAGTCTATAATTGCCACTTTACTTGGATTTAATCTAACATTTTTAATAAATCCATCATAAATTCTTTCATCTGGATATTTTAGTGGAATAATAGCTTCAATTTCTTGCCTTCTAATTTCCTTTTGCCTTTGAGATAAAACATCTGTTCTCTTTTCCCAATTTTCTTTTTTAGTTAAGGAAATAAGGAGTTCATAAAAAGCATCAAACATATCATTTAATAATTCTTCTGGGTAAAGTTCTTCCACAGCATCCCAACATAAAATTAACTTTTCATCTGTTACATAAGTCTGAAAATCCAACCAAACACCTGGTGTTTGAGAAATCATATATGAAATTCCTCCAAGTGCTTCTCTTGACTTTTCCGTTTCTAAAGGATAATCAATATTACAAGCAAACACAATAGGAGCCACGTTATTATTGTTACCTATTTCTTTATACATGTCTCTTTGAACTTGGACACCAGAATATGAGCTATGCGTAACATTCTCTAAAAATACTTCACTAACCCTCTCTATAGTTTGTATCAATGTTTCCCCTAGTCTTCTCTCATAATCTAACAATAATAAGTTAGTAAAATCCGCAATCATATTACTTAAATTACTGTTTTCAGTATCCCTATTAAATAAAGGCATATTTATTAAAAACTTTTCTTGATTAGTCCATCGTTCTATTACAAGACCATAGCAGGCTAATAAAACCATTGATGGTGTTACCTTATGCAAAGAGGCTAGCCTTTTTATTTCGCTCCAACTTTCTTCATCTACCACTTTCCTTCTTCTAATAAACTTAGTTTCTTTAACCATTTCAGGTCTAATTTTTAGTGGTAAATTAGGTGCTTCCATAGGAAAGTCATTTTCAATTTTTGTCTTCCAAAAGTCCTTATCCTCTTCTAATTGTAATTGATTGTCTTTATTCTCTTCAATATAATCTTTGAAGGTATAGTCTATAGAATGTTTTTCACCTTCTCCTACATAATTTTTTGTTAATTCTTTAATCATAATGCTTAGACTCATAACATCTGCAACCAACAAATCAATGTCTAAAAAGATTTTTGTCTTTCCCTCAGGTAATAAAGCAATTCCAAGACCTGCTACTTCACCTTCTTCGACCTTTAATTTCCTATGAGATATTTTTTCTCTAATTTCATTTAAAGAATTCTTAATTTCTTTATTATCTAGATTCTCTAATTTGTATACACTAATTTCATCTGTGTAAGGAAACTCCATGATTTCCTGAGTGCCATCACTGTTAAATTTTGCTCTCAACATCGGATGATCTTTTTGTAATTTTATCCATGCTTCATTTAATTTTTTAACATTTATATCTTTACCATCAATTTCTAGATAGGCATGACACCCTACGCCTCCCAAAACCTGATCATCTTCTCTACCAACCCAGTAAGCATATTGCACATCTGTTAACGGAAATTTAATACCAACATATTCTTTGTTCTTAACTATTTCTGCTTCTTTTAATATAAATTTATCGTTAATTTTTGCACTCTTAATTAACATTTCCCATTCATTAAAAGTTGGCTTTTCCATTAATTTAGAGAATGATATTCTAATACCTGATTTTCTTAACTTATTAGATATTTTCATTATCATAATAGAACTTAATCCTCTTTCTATAAGATTATCGTCCTTCTCAAAATCATCATTAATTTCCATGCGAATTTGTTCTTTAATGGACTGTATCGCTATGTTTTTTATATCATTTATCTCCATTACTAATTCCTCCTATAAGGCAGATTTTCTAAGTGTTTCCTTACTTATCTTGCCAACGCTTGTCAATGGCCAAGCATCAACCTTTTTAACTAAATCAGGTAATTTGAAATGGGCTACTCCATGCTCTTTTAGAAATGTTCTGATTTCATTTAGAGTAATCTCGTTATCTCCTGCAAGGACAAAAACTCCTATTTTTTCTCCTAAAATTTGATCTGGAATTCCTACAACTTGAACTTCTTCAATTTTATCGTGAGTTAATAGAATTTCTTCTAGCTCTGTAGGGGTTATTTTTTCTCCAGCTCTATTGATCATTTCTTTTAGCCTTCCTACAATTTGAAAATTACCATCTTTAAGCTTTCTAGCTTTATCACCTGTTTTGAAGTAACAATCTTCAGTTATACAGTTCTTATTAATTTCATCTAAATTATAATAACCATAAATTGTATATGGGCCTCTAACTATAAGTTCTCCATACTCCTCTACAGGTAATTCTTTCCCTTCTTCATCAACAATCAATACCTCATCATATTCACTTATTGGTTTACCTTGTGTATTGTATATAGTTTCACTATCATCATCTAAACTTGTAGTTGATATTAAACCTTCAGCAATTCCAAAAATTTGCTGAAGCTTACAAGAAAAACCTCTCTCGATTTTCTTGGCTGTAATTTGGTCTAAAACAGAACCACCAATCTGAATCAATTTTAAAGAGGATATATCATATTCATCCATTTCTAAAAACTCTATACACATATTAGCCATGGCAGGAACTAATCCAGTAATTGTAACTCTCTCTTCTTCAATTAACGGTATTATCTCATCAGGGCTTGTAGTAGGGCAAATCACTATTTTCCCTCCATAAAACAATGTTCCCATTATTCCAGGGCATCCTAAAGGAAAGTTATGAGACATCGGTAAAGCAGCTAAATATACACTTTCTTCAGTTAACCCACACCTTCGTCCCGAATATTCTGCTACATATAAGTAATCACAGTGTCTCCTTGGGATTAATTTCGGTATTCCTGTTGTTCCTCCAGATAACAATAGTAAACCTATGTCTTTATAATCAACATTCACATTTTCTTCAATAGGCGTATTTGCTTTGATTTCTGTTAGAGATCTGAACTCTTCATTATCTCCCTGAATAAAAACTTTTATATCTGTTCTATTTTCTTCAATAACTTCTCTAATCATTTCCGTATAAGAAAATCCTAAGTACCTATCTTGTGCGATATATGCCTTTGCTTCTGATGATTCAATTATTCCACTAATCTCCGTCTTTCTATGAGCTGGTAAAGACATAATTGGAATTACTCCTATTTTAAAAAGAGCAAAAGCCACAAAAATCAATTCAGCACTGTTTGGTAGTTGTAAGACAACTTTATCACCCTTTTTAAAGCCTTCTTTTAAAAATCCATTTGCATACCTATTAGAGATACTTTCAATCTCTTTATAAGAATACTCGTTACCATTTTCATTGATGGCTATTTTTTCATTATATTTATTGGAAACTTTAGTTAAGAAATCACCCAGAGATAAATGATTCCAAACCTCTTTATCATAAAAGTTTTCTAACTTTTCTTTAATTTTTCTATCCATTTTCCCTCCATTGTACAAATCGCCCCTATATATCCTGTAATGCCTCTAATCATTCTAAGTTGTTTATTATAACCTTTACTATCGCTTATCTCAGCCCAGTTCTTGCTTATATTTATAACTTCTATCTCTTTCATATCTCTGATAAGTCCAATGCCATCGCATTTTAAGTAAGCTTCCCTAATTGTCCATAATTCATAAAATTTGAAAAAGTCGTTACCTATATATTCAATTTCTGAATCTGTAAAACAATCATTTACTATGTCTTTATACTCAAATCTCTTATTTATCCATTCTATATCTACGCCTATTTCTTCTTGAGAGAATCCAACTATTACAAGACCATCTGTATGGGAAATGTTGAACTTTATTCCTTTATTGTTTTTAACAAATGGTTTTTTGTACTTTCCATTTAATACCTCTATTTTTTCAACATCTTTTCTTAATATAAAGGAAAAAACTTTATTTACTACGCTTCGAGATACAATATAATTTATCCTTGCTACTTCTGATTTAAATCCTTGAGCATGTTTAATTTCTTCCTTTTTTAAAAATTTTTCTGTATAATATTTATCCTTAAATTCAGATGTGTCAATTGTTAATAAGGCAACTTCATTACCAAAAATCCCATCAACAATACAGTCGATTTCATCAAATTTAAACACTTGTAAAATTTTTGTATCCATTCTAATCGTTGATATATTTTCTCACTTCTTTAATTACATCTTCTTCAGAAGTGTTTATAAACATATGTTCTCCTTCGATGTACTCATATGTGAAATTCTTTGTCGTATATTCACTCCACTTAGTCATCTCTTCCAAACTCATTTCCTTATCAATTGTTCCCATCAAGCCTAGTATATCGCTATCAACCTTTTTATATTCTTCATCTTGATAGTCCTCATCTATGATAAAATCTGCTCTTAAAGTAGGTAAAAAGATACTAATTAAGTCCTTGTTATCTAATATTTCATCAGGGGTTCCATCATATCTTCTCAATCCTTCTATAAATCCATCATCATCTAAATGGTAGATAGGATTTGGTTCTTTATAGCATGGTGCCCTACCCGCTGAAATAATTAAGCCTTCAGGGTTTGGAAGTCCACTCTCTTTTATTTTCAATGCTAATTCATAAACTATCTTAGTCCCCATGCTGTGTCCAAATAAATAATACGGTGATGTAAAGTCAAAAACTGTTTTCATAGCTTTAAATAATTCTTCAACTAATTCTCTGATATCCTTAATAGCTTTTTCAGAAAACCTATTTTCTCTACCTGGATATTGAGCAAAATACACACCGCTATTTTTAAAATGTCTTCCCCAATTTTTAAAAGAAGAAGCTCCTCCTCCAGCATAGGGAAATATAAAAATGGTATTCCTACTCTCTTGTATTCCTATTTCATTGCCATGTACAAACCACTTACTCAAATTATTACCTCCTGGAAAATATTAAATATTAGTATTTGTTAGTTTAGCCTAACTTAATAATAGCATATATTGATAGCGTTTTTCAATATCTTTTAATATTTTTGATAAAATGATATTCGCTATTCACAAAATCTAATTATAGTTTTCAAACTAGATATATCTATTGTTTGTTTTCCGTCGCTCCAAGCATTTTCTGGATTTAAGTGAGATTCTATTATTATTCCGTCAGCACCTGCTGAAATTGAAGCTTTAGATAAGGGCCCTATTAGTTCCCTCTTTCCTGTTGCATGACTTGGATCTGCGATTATTGGTAAATGTGTAATATTTTTTAAGAAAGATATGGCAGCTATATCCATTGTGTTTCTTGTATAATTTTCGTAAGTCCTAATTCCTCTCTCACATAAAATAACTTTTCCATTGCCACCAAGCATAATATACTCAGCACTTAATAAAAATTCTTTTATCGTTGCACTTAACCCTCTTTTAAGTAAAATAGGCTTATCTACCTTCCCTAATTCTTTTAATAGGGAGTAATTGTACATATTCCTAGCACCTACTTGTAAAATATCAACTTTATCTATCATATAGTCCAGTTCTCTGATATCCATTATTTCCGTTACTACAGGTATCTCAAGCTCTTTACCAATCTTATTAAGAATGTCTATTCCCTTTCTACCTAAGCCCTGAAAATCGTAAGGAGATGTTCTTGGTTTAAAGGCGCCTCCTCTTAATATACCTGCTCCTGCTTTTTTTATACCTATTGCTATCTTTCTTACTATTTCTTCTGACTCAACAGAACAAGGTCCTGAAATAATAACAGGTTCTTCTCCTCCAATTTCGATCCCTTTTACATCAATTATGGTTTTCTCTTTATATCTTTTTGTTACTAAATATCCATTCTCAATAGAAATATCTTTTGTATTTAGAAAAGCTTCTTCCTCATTTTCTATCTTTGAACATAAAGTATTGTCAAAAATATTGATGATATAATAATCTTTAATATCATAATCTTGAAATAGAATATCTTCTTTTTTTAAATATTTTACACATGCTTTGAAGTCTTTTCTTTCTTTCAGAATGTATTGCATTTTATCACCCCTTTTCTACTTTTTAATTAGAGATTCAATGGCTTGGAAATAGCCATCAAACCCCATCCCACAGATTGTCCTCTCAGCATATTCTGAAACAAATGACTTTTTCCTATAATCATCTCTATTCATTATGTCTGTTAAATGAACCTCTATTGTTCTTATTCCTACAGCTTTTAAGGCATCTAAAATAGCTATGCTGGTATGGGTATAGGCTCCTGGATTAATTATTATTCCATAATATCTACCATAAGCTTTTTGAATTATGCCTATTAATTCTCCTTCGTGATTAGATTGGAAAGTATCCACTTCTATCTTTAGCTTCTTTGCATATTTTTTGATCTCTCTACACAAATCCTCATATGTTTTTATTCCATAGATTTCTGGTTCTCTAATTCCTAACATATTTAGATTTGGACCATTAATGACCAAAATTTTTTTCATAAACTTTTTTTATCTCCTCTACTGTTTCTAGAAGATTTTTATTATTTTTAACCCTATAATCCGAAAGTTTCTTGTAAACAGGATTTCTTTTCTCATAAATACTATTCAATCTATCTAGTCCACCTTGTGAAAGAGGACGTCCCTTGGTATCAAGTTGGTCTAAATTTCTTTCTATATAAATAACTTGTGAATTGTATTTTAGGTATCTCCAGTTTTCTCTATCCTCAATAACCCCGCCACCAGTAGAAATCACTCTGGAAAAAGATAATAGTTCTTCCCTTACTACTTCCTTTTCAATTTTACGAAAAAAAGTTATTCCCTTTTCTTCAATCATCTTTTGAACAGTCATTTTATGAGAACTTTCAATACAGTTGTCAACATCTACAAACTCCCTGTTAATTCTATGTGCTAACTCCCTTCCTATTACAGTTTTTCCACTTCCTGGCATACCAATTAATACGATATTTAATAATCTCTTTCTTATCTTTCTTTCTACTTCATCTATTAAGTCATAATCTATTTTCTTATTCAAGAATATTTCCGCAGCTTTTTTCCCTTGAGCAACTAGCATTGAAAGACCTGAGTTTGCCTTACACCCTAGTTCATTCGCTTCTATCATCAGCCTCGTGTTTAAAGGATTATAATTTAAATCAATGACATGCTTTAATTTAATCAGTTTTTTTATTTCTACAGGAAAGCTTTCATCAACAAGTGGATAAACTCCTATTGGTGTACAATTTATAAGTATCTCTGTGTCTTTAATAAGTTCTTCAATATTATGGTTTTTTATATCTTCTCTAGAAATTATTTTTATTGATTGACATCCTAAATCTTCTAGGACTACCTTACTCATCCTTGCTGTAGCTCCTGATCCAATGATAGAAAACGGACTTTCTTTCTTTATGGATTTTATCTTCTTAATCATGTGTAAAAAACCATAATAATCTGTATTATATCCATACAAACTGCCATTTTTATTTACTATCGTATTTACACAACCTGTCTTTCTTGCACTTTCATCTAACTTATCACAATATTCTTTTGCCATTATCTTATATGGATTTGTAATGTTTAAGCCTTTAAATTTCTTTCCACTTAAAATTAATATTATATCTTCTTCACTACATTCTACTAATTCATATTCATAGTCCCCAAAATACTTGTGTATCATTGGAGAAAAACTATAAATTAGTTTTTTCCCTAGTAATCCATATTCCATACTTGCTCCTCTAACTTGCTATTTATAATAAATAGTCTAATACTACTAAAGACACTATCGCCTCAACTACTACAACACCTCTTATTGCTATACAAGGATCATGCCTTCCTTTTATTTTTATCCTAGTATTGCTCATTGTTTGTATATTCACTGTTTCTTGTTCCTTCCCAATAGATGGAGTTGGTTTAAAGGCTACCTTTAAATTTATAGGCATTCCACTGCTTATTCCACCAAGTATTCCACCAGCATGGTTAGTCTTGGTCTTTATTTCTTTTCTTTCATCAATATAGAAGTTATCATTGTTCTCTGAACCTAATTTCAAAGCACCCTCAAATCCAGATCCGAATTCTATTCCTTTAACTCCCGGTATGGCAAAAGACATCTTAGCAATATTATTTTCTAACCCATCAAATACAGGATTTCCTACCCCAGGGGATAAGCCAAAGACAGAACACTCTACTATACCTCCAGTAGAATCCTTTTCTTTTACTAACTCCTGTAGGACTTTATCAATTTTTTCCATATTTTCCTCATTAATTATAGAATATCTATTGTTCTCAGACTTATCTACAGCCTTCTGTATGTTTTCTATATCATTATGTCTTGTGTCTTGAATTTCTCTAATTCTATCTAGGTGAGCAGATACAAGAATATTCTTGCTTTCAAGGATTTGCTTAGCGATACCTCCAAAAACTGTTAAAATCGCTGTTAACCTTCCAGAGAAATGCCCACCACCACTTAAATCTATATGCTCTCCAAATTTTTTCTTAGCTGAAAAATCAATATGTGACGGTCTTGGAGTATACGCTAAAGCTTTATAATCCTCCGGTCTAATATTATTATTTTCAATAATAACTGCCAGTGGATCTCCCATAATAATAGAATCCTTTATCCCTGATAAAAATTTTATTTCATCTCTTTCTTTTCTTTGAGTTACATATTTCCCAGAACCTGGTTTTCTTCTTGCCATAAATTTGTCTAGTTTTTCCATATCAACTTTTTGTCCATGAGGTAATCCATCTATTACTCCTCCAATAGCAAAACCATGAGATTCTCCAAAAAGGCTTATTTTTATGTTTTCTCCTATACTAACTGATGACATCAAAGATCCCTCCTACTTTTTTAAAGTCGTCAAAAAAATTAGGATATGATTTTTTTACCGCTCCTGCATTTACTATCGAGACAGGTTCTTTACATTTAATAGATGCCATGGTTGCTGACATAACAATTCTATGGTCATTAAAAGAATTCACAATTCCACCATCTAAAATTTCCTTCCCTTGAATAATCAGTCCATCATCTCTTTTTTTTACGTCTGCCCCTAAACTTTTTAACATCTGAAATGTACTTTCTATTCGATTGCTTTCTTTAAGTTTTAGTCTTTCTCCACCTTTTAAAATACTTTGTCCTTTTGATAATGCAGCCACTACTGATAAAATCGGAAATAAATCAGGTGTTTCAGAAAAATCTACTTCAAAGGAGTTTAAATGGCTTCCATTAGAACTTATGCAATCGTCAGAACAGGCGAGAATTGCTCCAGCTTTTTTAAGAATTTGAACTATCTTTTTATCTCCTTGACTAGATTCTAAATTTAAACCAGACATCTTTATCGAGTCTCCTAAACAACCTCCTGCAATAAAAAATGCTGCATTAGACCAATCACCTTCTATTTGATATTCTTTAGGCGGGAGTATTTTGTCTCTCCCCCCATATATCTCAAATACACCCTCTTCTAATTCATTAACTATTATTCCAAAATCTCTTAATACTTTTATTGTTATCTTTACATAAGCCCTAGATTCTAATTTAGTAGTAAGATATATTGAACTTTTTTGATCTAGTAGCGAAGAAAGCAAAAGCAAGCCACTGACATATTGAGAACTAATATCACCACTAATTCTAAAAAAATCAGAGTTTACATTTCCTGATATTTTAATAGAAAATTCCTTCTCTTCGAAATATAACCCTGATTCTTCTAATGTTTCGATTAATTCTCTAATTGGTCTTTTTCTAAGACCTTCAGAGCAATCTACTGTTGCTGTTTTTGAAAATGTACTTACAAGTGGTAAAAGTAATCTAAGTGTTGTTCCACTTTCTTCACAGTGCAATTCAACTTTAGATTTCTTTATATTTCCAAGGCTTGCAATTCTAATGGAGTCTCCTTCCACCTTAATTTTAGCTCCTAATTTTTCCATACAAGTAAGCGTAGCTTCTACGTCTTTTGATATTGTGTTTACATTCTCTAATTTAGTTTCTCTATCCTTTGATATTCCGCTTAATATGATGGCTCGATGTAATAGTGACTTTGATGGTATCGACTTCAGCTCTCCCTTAATTGCATTCGGCTTAATTTTTACATTCATTCGACAACCACCTTTCATAAGCAATGTTTTAACACTTCTAATAGGTTAGACTTATCTACAATATCAATTCTGCAATCACCTATTAATTTTGGATATATAATATTTATCTTGTCTCCATTGCTTTTCTTGTCTTTTAAAATTTCACTGTAGAGGTCTTCTGCACTATAACTACAATGAGTTGGTAGATGATATTTTCTAAGTATTTCTTCTACTCTTTTATAGGTTCTCTCATCTGTTTTTCCCATTCTGTAATATCCTCTAGTTATCATTGCCATTCCGATTGAAACCCCATAGCCATGTGGTAAGGTATAGTCACTTAATTTTTCTAAAGCATGACCTATTGTATGACCAAAATTTAAAAGTTGTCTTTCTTTTGTTTCTTTTAAATCCCTCTCGACAATTTCCCTTTTAATTTCAATGCTTCTTTTTACAATCTTCTTTATTATTTCTTCATTGTTTAAATCGCTTTCTATAATTAATTCGAATAGTTTTCTATCTTTTATAATAGAAGCTTTAATTGTTTCAGACAGTCCATTTAGAAATTCTTTTTGAGGAAGGGTTTTTAAGTAAGTAAAATCTATAAACACAGCTCTAGGATTATAAAAACTTCCGATTAAATTTTTCCCGTCTTCTGTATTGATTGCCGTTTTTGATCCAATGGATGAATCAACCATAGCTAAAAGACTAGTAGGTATTTGAATATAATCTATGCCCCTCATATAAGTAGAGGCCACAAATCCAGCTAAATCACCAACTACCCCACCACCTAATGCAATAATTAAATCATGCCTATCCGCTTTTATTGAGGTCAAATATCTTATTATTTTATAGTATGTTTCTATATTTTTGGACTTTTCCCCTGCTTCTATAACATACTTATAAAGCTTATAATTTTTTAAATTAAAACTGTTGTCTATAAAATGGTCCACATTGCTATCTGTTATTACTATAATGTTCTTGTACTCTTTTTTGCTTGCAATAAATTCATTTAAGTTTTTTAAAGCTATGCAATCTAAATATATTTTGTATTTAGATTGCGTAGTGTTAATAAATATATCCATCTCTTAATCTTCTATATAAACTAACTTGTCTAAAATGCTTCCTGCTTTTTCTTTTGTTTCTTCCAATTCTCTTTTGCAATTAGAAAGTTTAACTATTCCAGCGCCAACCCTGATCCACGTTTCCGCACTTGTCTGATAAGCAGTTCTTAATGCTAAGGCAACATCTAAAGTTCCATTTTTATCATAAGTTAATACGCCTCCGCTATATATTCCTCGCTTATCTTTCTCTATCCTATCTATTGCTTCAATACATTCTTTTTTTGGTATTCCTGATGCTGTTACTGCTGGAAAAAGTGCTGTAAACGCATGCCATTCATTAAATTCTTTCCTCAAAGTTCCTTTTAACCTTGATGCTAAATGCTGAACAGTGCCTCTTTCTAGTACATCCATAAACCTAATTACAGATATGCTATCTTCATCACAAACGCGTTCTAATTCTTGAAAAGCTAATTTTACAGAAACAGCATGCTCCGCTATTTCTTTTGGATCTTTTAATAGTTCTCTTTTTAACTCTTTATTTATTGCTAAATCGTTAGTTAATGCTCTAGTCCCAGCTAACGGAAATGTATATACTTGCCTTTTCTTATCAACCTCCACTACAGTCTCAGGGCTGAATCCTACAGCTTCCAAATCTCCTATTCTAAAACAATATGATCGAGCAGGTGTATTAAACTTCCTTCCTTTCAAGTAACTATCTTTTATAGAAATTTTTTTCTCTAAATTAATCTTTCTAGATAAAATCACTTTATCATATTTGTCATTTTTAATTTCTCCTATAGCTTTTTTGACTATTTCCTTATAATAATCCCCATCTAAATTCTTAACTTCTTCTAAATTAACATTAAAATCTTTATCTTCTAAATCAAAGCGTTCTGTATCAAAGTTTAAAATAATTTCATCAAAATTATCTATAGTTTTTATTTCTAATGAATCCTTCAAAATTCTAATATCGGTTCTAGGAATAAATAATTTCATCAAAACTTCTTTGTCGCTAACATTCTTTAAAAAAGTATTCTTAGCATAATTAAAATCTGCAATCCCATACATTCTCCAGTCATCAAAATTAAGCTCATTAAAAATTTTCTTAATATCTTCGCTTAAATCGTTCACCACATACTCTACTGAATGCCCTTCTTGCGTTAACAATATTTTATTTTTATATACTTCAATTCCTATGTATTCTCCTATGCCCAGCGATATTTCATCTTCATTTTCATATATCATGTATGAGTTATTTCCTATGACATTATTATTTATTATGCTTACAGCTAAATCAAATAAATCTAATTCTCTTTCTTGTGAAATTTCTATAGTTTTTTTCTTATACTCTCTTTTGATATCCATTGACTTAACGCCCTCCTTGATTAAGTTAGTTTTGACTAACTTAATTTTATCACTAATGATATTAAAACTCAATATCTTTCCAAATAAAAAAATAAGCGGCCAAATAATTATTTGACTGCTTACTTTTCATTTATTGATTATTTTTACACATAAAATCTTTAATCTTATTAAAGGTATTATCTGATAATATGTGCTCAATTTCACACGCTTGTTTTTCTGCTTCTTTTTGATCAATTCCCAATTTCAAAAATAAATCTGTTAAAAAAATATGCTTTTTATATAATTCTTTTCCTATCCTTATACCCTTACTGGTTAGTTTTATTGATCTATTTTCTCTGTAAGCATATTCTTCTTGAATTAATTTATTTACTGCAACACTAACAGATGCCTTGCTTAGCTCTAGATATTCTACTATATCTTTGTTGTAAACACGATCTTTTTCTTTTAACAATATATAGATAGTTTCTATATAATGTTCTTTTGAAAATGCTATATTATGCAAATTTTCTTTCAATTTATACCCCCTATCTTAAAATTTTAATTATTCAATTTCCTAACATATTATACTATCTCATTTTTAAAATAAAGTCACTATCTTAAATTTTTATATCATATATAGCACTTGAATAGCAAGCACAGTAAGTGCATATGCACTTACTAAAAATGGAATAAGAATACTACTCTTATATCGCTTATTTTTTCCATTTTACTTGTTGGGGAATATCCCCAAACCCCTAAATTTATAATAATTAAATTCATCAACAAACTCTTATAATAGCCCCAACTCAAACTTGAATATTATCTCAAAAAATGATAAAATACAAGCAATAAAAAATTAAATCAGGAGATTTCCAGACGAAATATATAGAATAAATTAAACCTGTAAGTCAAGTAATCCTACTTGAATTTACAGGTTTTTCTTTTTTATTTCGATTAATAAATTTATTAAGGAGGTCAAATTATGACAAGTAGATTTAGAAATAACGGAATTTATTTAATGTTATCTGATGAGGAGTTAGAATTGCTAAATGAAAAATATAAAGCATCTAAGTGCAAAACTCTTAGGCAATTTATTATGAAATGTATTTTAGAAAAAGATATTTATGTATTAAATATGGATGTCTTTCGTGAAATGTCAACAAATATAAGTCGTACTTCAAATAATATAAATCAGATTGCTAAAAGAGTAAATACTACATCAATTATATATAAAGATGATGTAGAAGATTTAAAAAGCTTATTAGAAAATCAGGCTAAAGATATTTTCTATATCCGTAAAAAAATATACTCTCTTACTAATTCTAATAGCATAAATACTGAGAAAAAATAATGGCAATTACTAAAATTCATCCTATAAAATCCACTTTAAAAGCAGCTCTTGATTATATTATGAATAGTGATAAAACAGATGAAAAAATTCTAATTTCCTCCCTAAACTGTAACCCTATAACTGCTCATTTAGAATTTGAACAAACAAGAATAGAATGTAATTCTAAAGCAAAAGTTTTAGCAAGACATTTAATTCAATCTTTTTTTCCTGGAGAAACTACTGCTGAAGAGGCTCATCAAATAGGCATAGAACTATGCGATAAAATCTTAAAAGGAAAATATGAATATGTTCTTACTACCCATATAGATAAGGGTCATATTCACAACCATATACTATTTAATAATGTTTCTTTTGAAACTGGTAAAGCATATCAAAGTAACAAAAAAACTTACCACCAAATTAGAAATCATAGTGATGATTTATGTAGAAAATATAAGCTCTCTGTTATAGATGAAGATTATGTAAAATTTAAAGAAAAGTATAAAACCAATGGTAAATCCTACAAAGAATATATTGAATTTAATAAAGGAAAATCTTGGAAACATAAACTTCAAATTTCTATTGATCATGCTATTAATAAAGCAAATAGCTATGAGAATTTCTTAAAGCTTATGGAAGAATATGGCTATGAAATTAAACTTGGAAAATATCTTTCTTTCAGACATAAAAAACAAGGAGAAAAGGGGCGATTCATTCGTGCGAAGGAAACTACTCTTGGAAAAGATTATACAAAAGAGAAAATAAAAGAAAGAATTGAAAATAAGGTAAATGAAAATTACAAAAATAGTGAAGTATATTATGCTAAGAAATCTTATAAGAAATTTGATAATATAATAGACATAGAAAGCAATGAAAAGGTTAAATCTTCTAAAGGTTATGAAATATGGGCTAGAAAACATAATATGAATACTATGGCGAAGACCTTAAATCAGCTTAGAAAATACGGTCTATCATCTAGTATGGATTTGGAAAATAAACTCCAAGAAGAGGCAGTTAATAGGCAAGAAATCCTAAATAAGATTAAGGATATAGAAAAAGTTATGAGCGAAATATACGCAGTTATTGAAGACATTAATACTATAAAAATAAATAAGGTTATCTATAAAACCTATAAAGAAAACACAAATGATAAAGATTTTTATAGTGAATATAAGCCTCAAATTATCGCATATGAAAAAGCAATAAATACTTTAGAAAAGTGTCAATATAAAAATCTAAGTATAAAAGAGTTGTCAAAATTATATGATAAATACAAAAATAAAAAAGATATTCTTATGGATGACTACGCCAACGAGAATATATTGATAAATGAATTGACCCAATTAAGAAAGAATACTGATAAGTATATTTATAATGAATTGTATAAGTAAGGATCTGGTGTATCAGCTTCTCCAGTAGTTTGAAAAGTTTTGTTTAGGGGAGACTGTGTAAAATTTTGTGTATCAGCCCTCCTGATAGGATGTGGCTGATATTTTTTCAATATAACCCATCATTTTCCCTTAAAGACAACCAATAAAAAAATACAGGAGGCAGACTAAAAACTGCCCCCTATAATCTTTTACCTTTCTATGCTATTATCCTTTTTCTTCTTTTCATCCACTTTCATATCCCCTTTATCCTTAAATTCCTTTAATTTCCCTATTGTTGACGCTTTTGCTTTAGTATGCTCTTTAGCTTTTAATAACTTTGCAGAGTATACTTTCAGACTTGTGTATTCCTTATTATCCTTTCCTATACTTTTCTTTTCTTTGCCAAATAGGTGTACAAAATCTCCTTTTTTCAAATTTTTTACTTGATTGATTTTGTCATTATAGGCGTAGCAACTGATGAATTTTGCATTTCCTTCCTTGTCATTTTCAGCAATAGAAAAGGAGGCTACTTTAAAGTCCCTCCCATCTTTTGATTTTAAATCTTTAATTTCTATATCAGTTGCTATATTTCCATCTATATTTAATGTATCCTTCTCTTTACTATCTATATCTTTCATTTCTTTATCTCCTTGTTCTTGATTAGCTTCTAAGTTTTCTTTTAACTCTTCTTCGTCTATATATTCAATAAACTTTTCATCAATAAGACCCATAACTGAATCGTTCATATAATTATCATAGGCATTATTAAGAACATTTTCATTTCCTACTCCTGTTTCAAGAGATATAATACCTTTTACAAATTCTTTATGATTATATTCTGCTAAAAAATCTATTGTATTTTTCATGCTTTCAAAATTTGTATTTTCCATGTTTGCTATTGTTTTTATATCACTTGCGTATCTAACAGAATCCCATTCATACTTTCCACTTTCTTTATTAAACTTTACTCCTGTGGCTAAAATAAATTGCTTTCCGTCAAATAAGGTAGCTTGATTATCTTTCACATCCAATACCATAGTGTCTCCAAATTCAGTTTCAATTACATTTCCCTTTTTTATATTCATTTTTATTCCTCCATTTCTATTTTTATCTTTCTTATCTGTTAAATCTTTTATTTCTTCTTCATTTCCGTCACTAATAATAAATTGTTTTATTTCTTCAACTGTTGGATCATCAATTGTAGTCTGAATAAATTCAACTAATTTATCTTCTGAATCGGCAAAATTTTTAATTCCATATTCAACTATATTGTTGATTATTCTCTGAGTATTACCATCAAAAGAAAAATTTTCTCGAATAAATTCATTAAATATATCTCTATCAAATTCCATATTTTTTGTCCTCTAATAATCTCATTTAAAGCTTTATCTGCCACATGGTTCACTATTATTTATTTCTTTTATATTATTATTTGCTGCTAAATTCCCCTTATATTCCTTTAATTTATCCATAATAGATGTTTTTTCTTTCCTTTCAAAATCTCCTATTTCCTGCACTTTACTATCTCTAAAATCAGCATCATTTCTATCTATTATTCCGTCTAAATCCATATCTTTAGATAGTGGATCATAGAAGTTGCCATCATCATCTATCTCAAGTCCCATTACTTCTCTCAATTTTTCTTCATTTACTGATACAAGCTCACTAAAGTCCCAAAATCCAATAGATGTCTTTATCTGTACTAACTCTTTTAAATCACTTGCATCTAAGGGATCATAGGTGTATTGAAAACTGTCAATTAAGTTCTTATCTACATAGGTGTTCATCTTGTAATTTATTAAATCTAAACTTACTTGTATTTCATGTTTTTCATCTGGTGTAGTTGTATAAGCTATTCCTATATCTGTTAAGTCAGGAAATATAGTATCAAAGTCCTCTAACCTGTTTTCTTCATCATATTCTCTGTTAAGGAAGTCTATCAATTCTTCCTTTACTTCTTCTAGTAATGGATTATCTTGGCTTATATCTTCACTTTTTCCCATATCTAGTAAATTATTTACTTCTGCAAGTCTTAGTGTCTTATCCTTTAAAAGTTCAGCTTGTGGAAATGTCTTTTGTATTTCAATTTTGGCTGTTTGAAATTGCTCTTCTGTATCTTTTAGTTTTGAAATTGTATTTTCTAATCTTTCTGGTAATTTATCTAATACATTATCCATTCTTGTTATATTACCTATTTCATCTGTTCCAAACTCTCCTATATATTCTCCCTTACCTTTTAATATAAAGTTATATTTATTGAAAAAAGAATCATATTTTATGGATAAGTCAAAATTTCTATATTCACCTATTTTTTCTCCATCTTTATCCATTTCCCTATATATTTTAACTCCCTTAATTTTGTTCAACAAAAACTCTCCAGCTATTTTCTTATCTATATACTTCTTTCCGTCAATAATTAGAGAGGTAAATTTATTATCTTCTTTTAAATTTTTATCTACATCTCTATAAGGCTCAACATTTTTAATATCTTCCTTTAAGTTCTCTATCCTTTCTTTTAATCTTTCTATTTCCTTTGGATAAAATTTAACTACTTTATCTTCCAGCTTGTAAAGATTTGATTTAAAATTGGACTCTAGCATTTTAAGTTTAGAAACTTCAACATCAAGGTCCATCTTCTCCTTTATTAATGGATTTCCTGTTGCAAGAGCTTTGATTTCGGCATAGTTTAATGTGGCTTCGTCTACATCTTCTGCAACTCTTACAGGTGTCTTTGAAGTCATAATTTGGGAAATATATTTTTGTTTATTCTCTAAGGTTTGGAATAGGTAGGCATCAAAAGTATTTTCTGTTACATATCTAAATATATGGACTTCCTTATTCTCATTTCCCTGCCTCACAATCCTGCCTGCTCTTTGAGAAAGATCAGCAGGTCTCCATGGTATATCAAGATCGTGAATTGCAATTAGTTTGTCTTGGGCATTAGTACCTGCTCCCATTTTCTGTGTTGAACCAAGTAAGACTCTTATTTCTCCCTTTCTTACCTTATCAAAGATAGCGTCTTTTTCCATATTGTTTTTTGCCTTATGAATAAATTCTATTTCATTTTCAGGTACTCCCATTTCTATAAGTTTTGTTTTAATATCATCATAGATATTAAAATCACTACTTGGTGTAGACATATCACAAAATATTAATTGAGCAGATTTTTTATCTTTATATTTATTCCAAATGCTAAATACATTTTTTATACAGGTATTTACCTTACTATTAGGATCATCAGGAAGTAAAGGATTGATTAATCTTTGATCTAACGCCATCTTCTTCCCATCATTTGTTATTAATAGCATATTATCAACACTTGAATCTACCTGCTTATCACGAACCTTATCTGCTCTCTCGGAAAAAGTTTCAAGAATTTCTTTTTGTTCTTCGGTAGGCTTTGTTTTTATAGTTTCATAATGGGCAATTGGTGTAGGAAGATTTAAAACATCAGCTGTTTTAATATCCATAAATCCTTTTACAGTATTCATAAGTTCAGGAAGATTATAAAATTTTGCAAATCTGGTTTTGCTCCTATAACCATTACCCTCAGGATTTAATTCTATTGCCGTTATTGTTTCTCCAAAAGTAGACGCCCAAGAATCGAAATGTTGCAATTTCATCTTTTTTAATTCATCATACTGTAAATATCTCTGCATGGTATAAAGTTCAGCCATACTATTGCTTACTGGTGTACCTGTGGCAAATACTAATCCTTTATTATTAGTTATTTCATCCATATAGCGGCATTTCATAAGCATATCTGATGATTTTTGTGAATCTGTAGAAGTAATTCCTGCTACATTCCTCATTTTAGAAAATAGATAGAGGTTTTTGTAGGCATGGGCTTCATCTACAAATAACTTATCTACTCCCAGTTCTTCAAAGGTTACAACGTCATCTTTCTTATAATCAGCATTTAGTTTTTCTAACTTTGTCTCTAATTTTTTCTTTGTTTTTTCTAATTGCTTTACAGTAAATCTTTGATCCCTTTCTCTTTTATATTCATCTATATAGTCAATGATTTCATCAATTTGACCTTGCAATTCATATTCTTGTCTTTCTTTTGATATAGGAATTTTTTCAAATTGACTATGTCCTATAATCACGGCATCAAAACTTCCTGTAGCAATACGACTGCAAAATCTTTTTCGTCTATCTGGTGTGAAGTCTTTTTCTGTGGCACATAATACATTAGCTCCTGGATAAAGTTCATTAAATTCTCTTCCAAATTGCTCTACGATGTGATTAGGAACAACAAACATTGACTTATTACTCATACCAAGTCTTTTTGACTCCATGGCTATACCTATCATTTCAAAGGTTTTTCCTGCTCCTACTTCATGGGCAAGTAAAGTATTTCCACCAAACAACCCTCTTGCTATTGCATCTTTTTGATGTGCTCTTAATTCTATTTCAGGATTCATTCCTTCAAAAGTAAGATTAGATCCATCATATTCCCTTTGTCTTATGGAATTGAATCTTTCGTTATAATCTTCTACTAATCTATTTCTTCTTTCCACATCATCAAATATCCAGCTTTTAAATTCTTCTTTTATCATCTCTTGCTTACTTCTTGCAAGCATTGTTTCTTTTTGATTAAGCACAGATTTTTTCTTTCCATCACTGTCTTCTACTTGGTCAAATACCTTAGTATCTCTTAAATTTAAAGTATCTTCTATCAACTTGTAGGCATTTACCCTATTTGTACCATAGGTAAAAGAAGCAAGGTCATTGTCCCTATCAGAGCTTTTTCCTTCAACTCTATATTCTCCTGTAAAGTCAGAATACTTAATATCTATATTCCACCTTGATGAAACTGGTGTTTTCAACAAATCAAACATAAATTTTTTGTAATCTTGTTCCGGTATCCATGTTGCACCCATTCTAACTGTAATCTCACTTGCATCTAGTGCTTTAGGCATTACTTCCACTAGCTTTGCTTTTTGAAAATGTAACTCTTCTAATTCTTTTTTTAAGAGTTTACTATCCTCTAGATTTTCTTCCTTTCCTAACTCTTTTTCGATGTTTTTAATATAAGAGTCTACAACTTCAATTTTATCTCTTATATTTCCTGATAAATATTCATCAGCACTTACATAAGATCTTGAAAAATCTCCTACATCTCTAGCAGACTTAAATGGATTTATATCATTAGGTTCAAATGAATCTAGGTTTAAAAACATTTCTCCTTTTAATTCTTCTATTAATTTATCTCTCGATTTGCCTGTTAACTCTTCCATATAATCAAAATTAACTTTTCCTTTTTGACTAATAGATAGTACGAGAGCATCTATCGCCTTATCCGTATGATCTATAACTACAGCTTTTTTTATGGTTCTTTTCGTGAATATATCAGATTTCCCTATAAAGTTTCCTTCTTTATCTAATTTTTCCAAGGTTGAAATCAAGGAAAAATTGGCATCTTCTCTAAATAACTTTTTACTAGCTTTTGAATTTAATCTCCCATATTTCTTTGAAAATTCATCATATAGGCTATTTAGTTTTTCTTGTTCTTTTTTTATCTCTTCATCTAAGTAATCTTCCTTTTGAAAAGTGATTACATTTCTCAGACTTGCATTTAATTTTAAATACTCTTCCACCTTGCCCTTATCCTTTTCATTTAAGGATACTTTTTGCATAATAGAATTTTCTCTAAAATATATTTCATCATCTACTAGAGCAAATGAATAATTTTTAACCCTATCATCGGCAGGTACTAGTTTCTCTCCCAAGTTTTCATCTATTTGAACCTCTTCATATTTTCCTTTAATATTCTTTATGGCTAATTTTAATCCTTCTTCTAAGGAAATATCTTCTCTTTCTATACAGGAAAGACTTGTTCCAAATCTTGATGATACTTCTTCCATAGTCCCTATTACCATATCTGGATTATCAACAAAGTATTTATTGTAACTTAATCCTTTTTCATCTTTATCTAACTTAACCCAATCTTCATCTATCTTTAGAAGTCTATCTCTCTTTTTTAAGAAAATTATATCCGAGGTTACTTCTGTACCGGCTTGTCTTTTAAAAGTAGTATTTGGTAATCTTATAGCTCCTAGAAATTCTGCTCTTTCAGATATATATCTTCTAACGTCTTCACTCTTTTTATCCATTGTTCCCGATGATGTAATAAATGCGATAATACCGCCATCACGAACTTTATCTAATGATTTAGCAAAAAAATAATCGTGGATAAGAAAGTTATTTCTTTCATACTCACGATCTGCTACTTTAAATTCTCCAAAAGGAATATTTCCTATGGCAACATCAAATAAATTATTGGACAAATTTGTATCTTCAAAGCCTTTAACTTGTATATTAACATTAGGATATAAGTGTTTAGCAATTTTACCACTAATACTATCTAACTCTACTCCATAAAATTTTGACTCATTCATTTCTTCAGGTAGATTTCCTATAAATCTTCCTGTCCCAGCACTTGGTTCTAAGATGTTACCTTTTTTAAATCCAAAATTAGAAAGAGTTTCATATATAGAGTCTATAACTAATTTAGGAGTATAAAAAGCCGTTAGGGTAGATTCTCTTGCTCTATCATATTCTTCACCAGTTAAATTTTCTTTTAAGAAATTTCTCGCATAAAGCCACTGACCTTCCTTTTCTTCATCAAATACATCAGAAAGTCCTCCCCAGCCTACATACCTTGCTAAAATTTCCTGTTCTTCCTTTTTTGCAAACCTATTTTCTCTTTCTAGATTCTTTAAAAGTTTGATAGCTTCTATATTATTCTTTAGCCTTTGAGAAGGCGCTAAGCTTTCTTCTTCATTTAAGATTTTATAGTTTTCTAAAGAAACTTCCTCTATTTCTTTTTCTTGAATAGATTGTTGTTCTTCCAACTTATATTTACTTTTAAGTTTCTTATCGGCTTTTTCTTCTTTAAGATCTCTCGAAAAGTCTCCAAAGCTAATTTGCTTTACTGATTCTATATTTTCTACTTCTTTATTTCCTATAACTTCTAAATCAAGATCATTATAATCATTAAAAAGAATTGTCTCACTCCCTGTAATAAAACCATTCATTAGTCCTGTATTATCTTCTAGTTCTATAGTTTTAGGATTTGTCTTATCATTAATGTTAGATATGGTATATTCTCTACCTTGGTATCTAACATTAATGCCTTCTGTAAAAGAATTTTCTTCTTGTTTTTCTTTTTCCTTTTCTATTTGCTGATTTAAATATCCCTCTAGAAGTACCTCCCTGTGTCTATCATCCAATAAATAAGGGACACTATTTAATAAGTCCTTATAGCTTTTATATTTTATAGCCGAATTAGTATTCAAAATATATCCATTGTATCGCAGATTTTGTTTAAGGGCCTTTTTCTTTGTATCTAAAACTAACTCAACCTCAAAGCCTTCTTTTCCCTTTATAGTGTCTTTAATACTATCTGGAATTTTTAATAAGCCATTTTCTACTTTCTTTGATAAAAGTAAATATTCTTCATTTTGAGGATCAAAGTAGTACTCTTTTTTTTCTTTAGTATCCTTTTCTATTAGCTTAGATATGACTTCCTTTTTATTTCTTATTTCTTCAATTTGTGTTTTTTCTTCTTGAGATAGATCCACATTAAAAGTAATTTCATTTTCTCTATTTATATAAGCAAGATTCTGATAAGCCCCATTAATTTCAAGATTTTTATTTAGTACATATATATCATCATAGTAATCTGGAAATTGCTGACCAAAACTTTTTATATCTATGTCATAACCTTCTTTAAATTTTGTTACTTCATCATCAGATATTTCAAATAAGCCTTCCTTTTCCAATGTAAAGACATCATTTAAATTTCTAAGATTTACATCTTTCATTTTGATCGCCATTTCATCAAATAAGCTATCTACTTTTCTGCTTTCTTCAAAGGATTTGCCCTTATATAAGGTATATACCTTCCCTTGAGGATTGTCCTTTCTTGGATAAACTCTACTTCCTGTTTCTTCTAATTCTATATCATTTGTTTTCTCTCTATCTACTAGAGCATAATAGTAACCTACTTTTACTGCTATTTTATCTTCTAAAATCTCTTTTGCTAATTCTTCTTCTGGACTATCTCTTAGTATTTCTACTACTTTTAAATTACTTTCTTTAAAAGAATGTGAAAATAGTTTTAAGTCCTTATCAAAATAGGCATCATAGGAATAATAAGTGATTGGATTGCCATTCTCATCATATCCATTAGAAAGATTTTTTATTTTTAAATACTTATTATCTTCTGTTTTAACTATGTCCCCTATTTTTATAGAGTCCATATTCTTATCAGCTTCTACATAATTCTTAAATAAATTATCTAAATATTCTCTATATCTATTTTGGATTCTAATACTTAATTTTCTAACACTTCCTATAGACTTCATATCATCTGGAAGATTGTCCTGTTTATGGGAAACTTCTCTCATTATTTTTGCATATTCTCTTTGAAATACAGAATTAAAACTTGCTAGGGTATCATTCCCTAAATTTTCTCTTGCTTTTATAATTTCTTTTTCTAAATTTTTATCCTTAACTAATACATTAAAAAGTCTATCTTCAATTTGATTTATAGAAAGTATTTTTTCATCTATCTTACTTTCTTCACTAGCCTGATTAAGTTCTTTCTGATTTTTCCCTATTTGTTCATACAGAAAATCGAAGCCCCTTTGATTCGCCTCATTTCCATCACCTATGTCTATCCTATAATAATCAACTTTTTTCCCATCTACTATATGATTGAAATAGAATTTGGAATATCCTACCCATTCATCAGTCATCTGTGGATATTTATCTTCTTCAAATGTCTTATTTTGAAGTCTTATCTTTTCATCTACTTCCTTTATTTCATCTAATAGTTCCTTAGTTAGTCTTTGACCTTCATAATTTTTTTCTATCAGACTTGAACTTTCATTAAATTCAACTATCCAATAATCTTCTTCATTATCTATAAGATTATCTTGATTAAAGTCTATTTTATCTTTACTAATGTAAAATTCCCTAAACTCTTCAAAACCATTTACTATATCATCGTCTATAATTTCCCTATCGGAATTTACTATGATATTTGGAATGTCATCATATTGACTTTGACTTTCTAAAAGATAATATTCTTTTCCTTCTATCTCTTCCTTATCTTTAATATAAAATGTGTCCTCTATTCCCTCAAGAACAATTCCATTCTCTAACTGTTCTAAGGATAAATCTAATTGCTTTTCATAGGCTAATGAGTATAAGTCCTCTTTTAAAGAGTTTGGCATAAAGTCATCATAAATTACAAGTCTTCCATTTTCTCCAATACTTGCTACAGATTGCCCTTGATAGTAGTAGGTAGAAATACTATTTATCTTTTCTGTATAAACCTCACTATCTGTAGGAGGTAGATCATCTTGATAATCTATAGACTCTTGACTTTCTTCTTTTATATCTTTTATATCTTTTACATCATTTATATCATGATAAACTTTTTTCTCACTATCCTCTTCAATACTTTCTTCTATATACTTATTTTCTTTAATAAGGTCATTAATTCTTTTTGCAACATCAGACCAAGATAACTTAATTTCTTCAGCATTTCCCTTACTATATTTTATTCCATTTGCATCGTGCCATTCACCACTTCCCATTGCTCCTGATAGGGCATGAGAAGAACCACCTATTCCATATTCATTTTTTAGAAAATCTGCCTTTTCTTTTAAAGTATGTTCTTCTCTAAAAAAATCATATATTCGTTTTTTCCCATCGGAAAATCCACTACCTTTTCGTAAATTCTCATCTATTTCATCTTTTGTAATAAAACTATAGATAGGTCCAATACCGGTCAAACTTGACTGGTATACTTTTCTTTCTATTTCTAAGTCTCTAAGATTCTGATAAATTCTATCTACTTTATGGTGATTAAATCGTAAAATATTAGGATTACTCTTGTATTCTTCCAAAAATACTTCATATTCTTTTCTTAATTCACTTCTAGAATTCTTATCTTTTAGCTTTCTACATAAATTTTCCGTTTTTTCTTGGAAGTTTTTTCCATTTATTTCACTTAGACTTTTAAGATAACTATCTTTTATTTCATCAGAAAAATCTTCTTTTAAATACCAAAGTTTTTCTGCTATTTTTTCTATTTCATAAGACGAACTGTCTACTAATTCTACATTAGTAGCAAATTCTCCTCTATCTAATAAATCATTAATATTACTAGCTAAATCCTCCCAAGAAACTATTTGACCTTCCCTATATCTTGCTCCATCTCCCTCTTTAAAAATTGCTCCTTTTTCTCCAAACCAAGCTGAAATTCTTCTTCCATCTATTTCAAAACCATTAGCTCCTATATATGTTTCTTTTAAGAAGTTTGCTTGTTCTTTCAAGGACTTTCCCTTAGAAAACTCTGCTATTACTGGCAATCTACCATCTTGATTATTTCCACCATAGATTAAAAATGTATCTATTTCTCTTTGGCTTATTGGACTTGTAATAAAGGTCTGTTCTTTCTGATTATTGGCAGAAAAAAAGGAAGTAGACTCTACTTCCCCTGTATTTTTAATTTCATGTTCATTTTTTAAACTAGGATAATCTCCTTTTCTCCCATCTCTTGTAGGAGCATATCCATATTCTTCTTCAGTCCTATATATTTCAGATAGTCCTTTTCCTTCAATTCTTCTGTCAGTCCCCAAGCTTCCATCATCTTGACTTCTTCTCGACTGATAAATTCCTCTATTTCTTCTTCCTTGGATAGTAGATGACTCATTAATGTCCCCTGTAGATACATTATCTGATAGTCCTCTTTCTTGCTTTCCTTGAGAAAGTTCAACCTCATCCTTCCCCAATAATTGAGCTTTCCTATATCCACTTCTTTCGGCATCTCCATATTTGGTACTAATACTTCCACTTCTTGATTCATCAGTTCCATCTTGTAAGTCCCTCCATGTATCTCGAATGGATTCTCCTTGATTACTGGTGTGTAAATTCCTTCCTCTACTAGATATTCCTTGTCTGCTAATACTACTTTCTCTTTCATCTTCTAAGCCTCCTTCTTCTATATCTTTATTTATATTAGCCGTTAATTCATTATAACGCTCCTTTACATCTTTTGTCTGCTCCCAATTTCTTCTTTCTTGAACTTTCTCTGAAATTTCTAATTTATTTATTTCTCTTCCTAAATCAATTAAAATATTTTTACTTATATTAGATGTAAAATTTAAAGCTTTATCTATGTCCACACTTGATATTTTAGATAATATAGACAAATCTTCTTCCTTTAGTTCATAGGAAACTCCCATTCTCTCACTTACGGAAACTTTTACAGATTCTTTGAGTAAATTAAAAAGATCTATCTTTTGAATAGCCTTCAGGCTTTCATCGGATAGACCTTCTAATGTTTCATCAAATTTTCTTCGAACATAACTTCCTGCTAAGGCATCTATTTTATCTTCTTGACTCAATAAAAGCTGGCTGTCTTTTTCTTTAAACTTATCTATTAGTTCATCTAATAAGTTTAAATGTTTTTTGCCATCATATTCCCATAATTTTACCTCAGAAATGTTGTGATCAACGCTTACCGTTTGCCTTATATCAAAGATATATTTTATTTTTCCATTTTCTATATCTAAAAGCGGTATTCCTTTTTCTCCTCTTTTGACACTCCTACCTATGCTTTTCCAGTAATCAAATTCCGCACAGGCTGTAGCCTTGGTATCCATATTGTAAATAGATATTTGGTGTATATATGGGTACTTATAGTTGTTACCTACTACCTTTAAATACTCTTCATATTTCTTTATATCTTTCTTAAATTCTTCTTTTGCAAGATATATTGATCTACTTAAATCTACTGTATCATATCTTGGCATTCTACCCCTCCTTGTTTTAGTAATAAAAAAAGAAGATATATTTTCTATACCTCCTTATTTATTAAGCTTTATTATTACTTATTTTTTCATTTAAACTCTCTTCATATTTTTTTAGTTCGCTAATTATCTTTTCAAATGGTATTTTTTCTCCAAATATCATATTTTTCATACTATCATAATCTTTGGAAAAAATCTCCACTCCTTCTTTTGATGGAATTAACTTTATTCTTCCTTCCATTATCTCATCATATTTCGCCCAATTACTGGCATAAAACTTTTTCTTAAATTGAATAACAGAATTTAATAATTCTAATTGAGAAAAACTTTCTTCTTTTATGTCAGTAAGTAGCATTTTATATACATCATAAAAATGTCTTGAATACCTTGTAGGATAATTTCCATTTATTCTGTTAGCCTCTCTGTGTAGTATAGTTATTTTTTCATAAAAAGTCCTTAAACTATTTACAGATACAACTTCTATATTTTCATTAAATACCTCTGGATAAGTTTCCTCTATATAGGTTTTTATCTTTTTCCTACTTGATGGAATCGGTTCTGCTAAACTTCCTATTTCTAATCTTATGACTTGAAGTATAGAGGTATCTTCATAATTTTTAGGATAATCAAAGGCAATAGTTTGTCCATCTATTTCATCAATATAAAAATTATATTTTCTGTTCTTTAATAATTTTTTGAAATCTTTTTGCAGAGTTGGCAAAAATTCTTCTTGTATAAACTTTTTTGTATCTTCATTTAGTTTATCGTTAAATTTTAATTGCTTTGTTTTACTCCTCTCTTCATAAGGCTCTAACTTTTCATAGCCCAAGAGTTGCCAATTAAGAGCAAGATCTATATCCTCTGAAAATCTTTCTATTAATTTATATACTTTAGATAAACTTGTGCCCCCTTTAAAGACAATATAGTCCCTATATTTAAAATCACTAAATAGATATTTCAAAATAATACAGACCCATAAGTCCTTCTCCACAATCGCCTTTGACAAGTTCAATTTATCTGATGTATTTTGTATAACTAATTCAAGTTCTTCATTTGATATTTCTAATAGCTTTTTCATTATTAATCTCCTGTATTTTCTCTAATATTTCCTGTATCCAAAATGGTAGCTTTAAGGTATCACGCTTTAAGTCTTCTTTAATATTTTGGGCAAATACGGCTAACTTCTTGAGTTCTTCTTCCCCTATTCCATCTTTTCCCAAAGCTCTAATTGCTTGAACTAAAATAGATAGTTCTTTTGAATAAGACGTAATGTTTCTATTACTTGTGTGTTTAAATAGTATCTTCTTATTTCTGTAATCATATTGCCTATATGGTCCATCAGAAATATATATATATTCGTTTGGAACTTGTGTAGATAATCCAGTATAATTTAAAGCTGTATCTCCTGTTGGAGATATGGTCCAAGAAAATTTATCGGCTATCTTTTCTGCCAAGGCATTTGCATCTGGATAAGAATATTCTTTAAGGATTTCGCTATACTTAGGCTTTGTATATAATCCATCTATAAGTCTTGTGATTTTATCTTCTTCATTTAATCGGTATAAAACGGATTTGATTGTATTCTTTGTCCCCAGTCCATAGAAGTCATTAATAGAAAAAATTTCTCCTGTATTTTTTGTCATTATATCTTCTATTTTCTTGTTTATTGATTCCATTTCTAATACCTCCTGCACCTAAAATTATATACTTTTGGGTGCAAAAAATCAATTGGGTGACATTTAATTTTTGCACTTTTCTTTAAATTCTTCTTTTGCAAGATATATTGATTTACTTAAATCTACTGTATAATATCTTGGCACTCTATATTTTCTTATTTTAGTAATAAAAAAGAAGATATATTTTCTATACCTCCTTAGCCATTAAGCTTTATTGTTTTTTGTATCATTTATAAAACTTCCTGCACCTAAAATTATATATTTTGGGGTGCAGGAAATGCATTTTATTAGTAACTACTTTTCCCATGGTAAATTACTTCATAAATCAGAAAATGCTCATCAAAGACATTCTTCTATCTTTTCTATTTTTCCTTTGCCTATTATTGATATTCTTAGTTTCCCTTTAAGATGTTTAAGATGTGCTTATCTTTTCTTGTAAGTTAGCTATGTTTTAAGATTACTTTCCTTTATATCCTTGCTTTTGAAAAAACTTATATCTACTATTATCTTTCTCTGTTTTTATAATCAATTTATTTGCAATATCTACCAATGGTGTTTTTGATTTCTTCTTCAATTTCTTTTAAAAATATCTCCTTATCTTCTTTCCCATTTGCAATCTCACTTAATCCCATTTCCCATTCTGCTGTTGTTTTTGGTGATTTAAATTCATCTATTACTATTGATACTAAGTTTAAGCCCTTTCTTGTTGAAATAAGATTTCTCTTATCTCTTTTTATATAACCTTTATAAATTAGATTTTCTATTATTCCTGCACGAGTGGCTGGAGTCCCTATTCCTCTTCTTTCTACTTCAATACCTTTTTCTAAAGCGTCATTTCCTGCTATTTCCATAGCTTTAAGTAAACTATCTTCAGTAAAATGTTTTGGAGGTGTAGTATACTTTTCTTTAATATTTTTTTCCTTTATTTCAAGTTCATCTCCAATATTCACATTAGGAAATATAGTATCTTCACTCTTTTTCGATGTATATTCTTTTAAATACTTTGTAAAGCCCTCATCTTTAATTACTTTGCCAGTGTTTGTAAATTCAAAGCTATCAAACATAGCTACAATTTTTGTTGTATTTTCAACGAGTGGATATCCAACACTTGCGTTTAGTTTATTTAATATTAGTCTATACACCTTAGCTTCACTTTCTGGAAGATAAGATATATCTTTACTCAACGAACTTACTGTAGGTATAATTGCATGGTGATCACTAACTTTTTTTGAATTAAATACAATTTTAATACGCTCTGTATCAAAATCATTTTTCCCCAAAATATTATTTATTGTGCTTACAATCATATCTTCTGTTAAATACCTACTGTCTGTTCTTGGATAGGTTATATATTTCTTCTCATAAAGGCTTTGAGCATAATCTAAAGTCTGTTTTGCACTATATCCAAAATATTTGTTACACTCTCTTTGTAGTGTTGTTAAATCAAAAGGTAAATCTGGTTTCGTTATTTTTTCTTTTTTTACTAAATCTGTAATTTTTATTGTATTGCCTATTAAATTTATCAGCTGTTCAGCTATCACCCTATTATCTATTCTATTAGTGGATAGCATAAACTTATCAAGTTCTATTTCTACTGTATAATATTTTTCTTTTTTAAAATTTTCTATTTCAAAATCTCTATCTACTATCATTGCCAATGTTGGTGTTTGAACTCTCCCTATACTATAATTTTCGTCATATAAGCAAGAGTAAAGTCTACTCATATTCATTCCAACAAGCCAGTCGGCTATAGCTCTTGCCTTTGCTGAGTCAAAAAGATTATCATAGTATTTTCCATCTTTTAAATTATTGAATCCTTCTTTTATTGCAGAATCTTCCATAGATGAAATCCAAAGACGCTCTATTTTCTTTTTACAATTTGCTTTCATATACACAAGTCTAAATATAGCTTCTCCTTCTCTTCCTGCATCACAAGCATTAATTACCGCATCAACTTCTTTACTGTTCATCAGCTTTTTAAGAATATTAAATTGTTTCTTTGTGGTATTTACAATTTCGTACTTGTATTCTTTTGGAATAATAGGTAAATCTTCAATTCTCCACTTTTTATATTTTTCATCATAACTATCAGGATTTGCCATCTGAACTAGATGACCTACACACCAAGATACTCTATAATCATTTCCCTCATAATATCCATCTTTTTTATTCTTTGCTCCTATAAGCTTTGCTATTGACATCGCAACGCTTGGTTTTTCTGCTATAACTAATTTCATTTTTCCTCCTTAATTTTTTATAAAAAAAAGAGCGAAAGATTTCTCCTTCGCTCGCAATTTATCATAGTCTTTACTACATCACTTATTTATTTTTTATTAACAAACTATTATCTTCTCTTAGTTTCACAAATTATTTTAGATTTTAATATAAATTTTAAAAACCGTATACTTTTCTATCGTAGATTCTTCTTGTTATACGATAGTTGAGTTTCATATCTGAATGTTTCTATATTTTTATAATTTTTATTCCATTATTTAACACTTCTTCAAATGTTATATCCTTCGCATATATGTTTTTCTCGAATAAACTTACCATCTTTTCAAAAAATTCTCATTATTAAAAATCATCTTCTTCTGGAATAATTTCTGTATCTTCTATACTTTCTTTTTCATCATTTTCTCTATCATATTCATAATCATCTTCTAATTCGTCATAATCTTCATCATCTTCAATAGCATTCTCTTCTCTTTTTTTGTAAACTTTAAAATAATATCCTGCACCTATTCCCACTAGCATTATAAGAACTATAAAAATATATAATCCTACGCCTGACTTCTTTTCTTTCTCTTTTTCTTTTTGAGGTTCTTCCTTTTTTATAGGCTCTTCTTTTCTAACTACTTTTTCTTCTTTTGATTTAGTATCTCCTTCGATCATATTTAAAAGGTCTTGCTCACCTACTTCTGTTAATAATTGAACATTTTCTTGGTTTTGTGAATGATCTATAATAAGGTGCATTGTCTTGCCTGATTTAGTCTGAAAGGTCAAAAATTGTCTAACGTCTACAAGATTTTCTTCGCCTTCTTTTCTTACTTCATTATCTCCAACTTTAGGAGTTAGATCTTCTCCACTTTCATCTACATTTTCCAATACTGTTCCTCTTGCTTTATTCTCCTTTGTTGCTAAAGAATTAATCGCTTTTGTATTCCCTCCTTTTACAGGCGTTACTGGTTGACACAAATTAATAGAGCTTTCTTTTTGTTCACTTTTTACATTTTTACTATCTGGTATTTTAGGTACTTCTTGATAGGGTATTTTTTGTTTTTCATCAGAAGGATTATACACATCTTCATCAAATAAATTTTCTAATTCTTTATTATTTTCTGGAGTATATATATTATTTAGTTGACTCGTTATTTCACTTTCATTACTTTTTGCTATGGATATACTTGGTATTATTGTAAACATAAAGAGTAACACTAGGGCTACTTTTATTCCGCTTTTCTTCATCTTTAGCTCCTTTTTTATTTTATATTTTTAAATACATATACTGCTTTTTTGTTATTATCCCATTCAATGCTTTGATCTTTTCCGTCTTTTATATCTCCACAAGTTGCATTAAAAGCTTTTGCAATATTTGAAATAGAAGCATGAACTCTTCCATTTATAATTACTGGCTTAGTATCAGAATGATAAATATTTCCGTCACTATCTTTCATGACTCCTGTGTCTATATTTAATCTCAATGTTTTCTTTGGAAGAACGATATTTTCTTTATTGGAAAATATAGCTTCTCTTTTGTTGTCATCATATTCAACGTTAAATCCTAAAGTATAGGCTGTATATCTTATAGGTAACATAATATGATCATCTTGAATGTATGCCTTAACATCCATATACACAGTAGTTTTCTTTCCATCTTTTATGACATTATAGTAATTTTTTCCCACTTGAAACACGCTAAATTCATCACTCTTACTACATGGCTTTATATTATCCTCTCTTTTACTAATAACTTCTTTAGTATCTACTACTTCTTTGTTAGTAATCTTTTCTTCTACATCTTTATCATGTTTTGTTTCTATTTCTGCTTGTTTCTTCTTAAGATTATCCAGAGTTTTTTCAAGCTTTTCCTTATCATTTATAGCTTTTTCTTTTTCCCCTGTTTTGTTTTTCTTTAGGTATTTCTCTAGTTCACTGATTCTTTTATTACATTCTTCTATTTTTTTGTCTAAGTCATTTTGAAGATTTTCAAACTCTTTTGTTTGTTGTTCTATTTTATCTTCCAAGCTTTTTATCTGTTCTTGTAATTCTTTTTTATCTTTTTCTGCTTTAGATCTTAATTCAGTTAATTCTTCTTCAAGAGATTTTACTTTCTCGCAAGAATTTTCTTTATCTTCTTTTGCCTTATCTACTTGGTCTTTTAATTTTTCTAATCTTTCTTCTTTTGCCTTTAAAGTATCTTCTATTTTCTTTATTTTCTCCTCTTTTAATTCTATATTTTGATCCTTTTCTTTAATCTCTTTTTCTAATTGACCAATCTTTTCTCTTGTTTCTTTAAAACTTTCTTCATTAACTTCTGCCTTTTCACCTTTTGCTTCTAATTCCCATTTTGCAGAAGATAATTCTTCTTTTAATTTTTCACTTTCTTCTTGAAGTTTCTTTACTTCATCTCTTAGCTGTTCTAGCTCAGCTATTTGCTTTTTGTCTTTACTTTCTAGAGCACATATTTTTTCTTCTAGACCTTTAATTACTCTTTCTTTTTCTAATAATTGATCTTCTAGGCATTTCTTATCTTCTAAAAAATTATCTTCCTTATTTTTATATGACTCTAATTTCTCTTGAAGCTTTTTTATTTGATCTTTATTTATCTCTTTATCTTTATTTAAGTTTTTAATTTTCTCTTGTAAGTCTGTAATTTCTTTTTCTAAATTTTCTACATTGCTACATATCATTTCAGCTTCAATTTTATTTGTGTTTTGTAAACTTTTTTCTGAACTAGCATATATATGACTCATAGGCGTTATATTTATAACACTTGCTAGTATCATTCCAATCGCTAAAACCCTATTTCCTATTCTTTTCATTACTTTTCTTCTCCTTCATTAATTTGACTTATACTTTTTTCTTTTCTTTCTTCTTCCTTATTTTTTCTTACTATATATAAAAATTCATCAAGGGATATTTTTTTGCTACGAAACTCTTTGATAACTTCCATATTCTCTAATTCTTCTTGTTCTTCTTCTAAGATTTGAAGTTCCAACTCAATATCTTCTTTTTTCTTTACTAACTTTTTTTGTTTTTCTATATTTTTAATTAGTTTTTTATTCATTTTTTATCACCTTTTCTATCTTGGTCTGCCAAAGGCATAAAAGTGTTCTTTCCAATATCTTGTATTAATATTTGCATATTGAATAGGATCTCCTGCATGAATCATCATTCCATTGCCTGCATATATTCCTACGTGAGATATTGGTGTTCCAGAATTATATGTTCCCTTGAAAAAAATTATGTCTCCAGGCTTTGCTTGACTAGGCGATACAGGATTACAATAATCAGTATATATTCTCCAAGCTGTTGTTCTTGGCATATTCTTTACTCCAGATTTTGTAAATGACCAACATACAAATCCCGAACAGTCAAAATTTCTTGGTCCACTAGCTCCAAAAACATATCTTTTTCCTATATGTTTTTCAGCTTCTCCAAATAATCTTCTTACCGCTACATCATCAAACTCTATACCGGGATTTCCAAAATTTGGATTATCTACTATATTCCCTAAATCTCCATAACCAGAGCCAAAATAATCTCCCATATTTCCTTGATTTTCTAATAATGATAAGTAGTGAGCCATATTAGTTTCATAATTTGCAAACTCTTCTTTTGCAATTTTATCAATACTTTTCTTGGTAATGGTAAGAGTCAATATTTTATAGGTGTATGGATTTCCATCTTTATCATATTTAGTAATAGTTTTTGATGTATACTCTTTTTTGTACATCTGATTAAAGAGTTTTTTTAGCTCCTTTTTTATTTCATCAGTCGACTTAATTTCTCCATATCTTGCTGTTAAATAACTAAATAGCTCGTGAACATCATGACCTACTGGATCTCCTTTTATATGATATTCATCGTAGTTTGGATAATTTTCTTCAATGCTATCTATCTCATCTTGCAAAGCATATTCATAACTTGAAAATTCATTATTTACATCACTTAGCACTTCTTTTTTTGATAAGTAACTTGTGGCCATAACATTACTTGTAATACCTGAAGTAATACTTCCAATATTACTTATTTCTTTAAACAGCATGAAAAAAAGTCCTAAAATGCAAAGGACAATAAAAATATTTTTATATCCCTTATTTTTTAGAACTTCTGTTGTCTTTTTACTCATATTTGTAATAGACTTTTTTATTCTATTTTTTAAGCTTACTTCTTGTTTTTTTCTGAAATCTTTCTGAAATTTTTTCTTCATAAAAAATCGATTCAATTTATTGGTATTTTGATAGGCTCTAGATTTTTTTAATTCTTCAAAATCTTTTTCAAATAATAATCTACTTTCTTTCTTATGAATTTTATTATCTAATTTCTCTAATTTTCTTTGAGTTTTTAAAGCTTTTTTTCTACGATTACGTCTAATATTTTTTCCAATAAGCTCTGTACTTCTGCTTACTTTATATGATGCATCTATTCCTGCATTATCTTCTTTTCCGCTATAAAGATAGTTTGATGCCATTGCACTTGCAAGAATTAAAGGATTTTCTAATCCCCCTTTTTTTACTTTTTTATTATCTTTAACTAGGTCTTTTTCTTTTTTTGCTTTTTTCGAGTGTAATTTTGAGATCTTTTCTTCATCTTTTTGAAGCTTATATTTTACCTTCAATTTATTTTCTATAAACTTACTTTGTCCTTCTTTTACATTCGAACTTTCCTTTTTTGTTCTTGTATATTTTTCATTTAGATTAAAATTAGCTCTTTTATCTTCTTTTTTGTTATTATCTATAATTTTATTTTTATTATTTAGATCTACAGAGCATTTTTCCTTTAAGTTCTTACCAGTCTTTAGTTTCTGATAATTCTTATTATCCATTTTACTTTCTGTTAAGTATAAACTTTTTGCCCTAAACTTCTTACCTTTATAACCCCTTACATTAGATCTTTCTATTTTTGTTGAAATGGACTTATTTTGAAACGAACTTTCTTGTTTGTCGCTTTGATACTGCTCTTTATTTTTTCTAAAGTCATTTAGAAATTTTTTATTTCTATACTTTGGAAAATACTTTTCATCACCACTAGTATCTCTATAAGAAATATTACTATCTCTAAAGTCCATATCATAACGATCTATTACTCCATCATTATCTAAATCTTTAGACAATGGGTCATAAACTTCTAACTTATCTTTATTCTTTATTCCATTCTTAGATATATGATTAGAACTCTTCTTGAAATTACTTATCCTATTTTCATATACTCTATCATTTTCTTTTTTGATTCTTTCTTCTCTAATTTTATCTTCTACTTCATTATCTTGTTTCAAGTTATCAAGTATTTTATATTTTTCTCTATATACTTTCTCCTGTCTTTTTCTTTGTATTTTTTCCTTATCTGATTTCTCATTAACATTAGGTATATATTTATTATTTAGATTTTGAAAGTGGCTAGAAGTTTTCTTTATATTATCATAATTCTCAACTTCAGAAACTTGTCTGTAGCTATCTTTTTCATTCATAAAAGTGCTATTTTCTCTTTCAGAATTTTTGTTTAATAAAATGGGTGAATCTTTTTTATTTTTTATAGTGTTGCTACTTATATTTTTCTTTTCTAATATAAGCTTACTTTTTGGTACATCTCTAGGATTTATTTTGCCCTTTTCTTTTTTCATAAACGCCTCCTATTTCATATTTTCTTCAATCCTTTCTTTAGCCATCTTGCAATAGTCCTCATTTAATTCTATTCCTATATATTCTCTATTCATTTTAGTAGCAACCATTCCAACTGTGCCTGATCCCATAAATGGATCTAATATTAACCCATTATTAGGACAAGCTGCTTTTATACAAATTTCTACTAATTTTGGTGGAAATACTGCATAGTGTTTTCCTTTAAAGGCATTAGTATTTATTGTCCAAATATCTCTACTATTTCTAAACTGAGGAACATTATCTCCTATATATTCTCCATATTCTCTTGCTTCATTTATGCTCTGTATTTTAGCACCTGTATTTTCTTTTAGGTACTTATTGTCTTTTCCCCTTGCCCTTATATATCTTTTTTTACTTATCTCTTTCATGGGTTCTTTCATTGCTTCATAGTTATAAAAATATTTTTTTGATTTAGAGAGTAAAAAAATATGTTCGTATGATCTCGATGGTCTATCTTTACATGATTCTGGCATAGCATTTTCTTTGTGCCATATAATATCACTTCTTAAATACCAACCATCTTCTCTTAGTTTTAATGCAAGTTGCCAAGGAACTCCAATCAAATCTTTTGTCTTATATCCTTTTAATTTTTTCGTGACAGAAACTTTTTGGCCTGTTCTTCCATTCTTATTTTTTGGGTCTTTGTATTCTTTCTTGCTTCCAGTACCAACGTAAGAATCTCCTATTACAATCCATAAAGTTCCATCTTTTTTTAATACTCTTTTTACTTGGTCAAATACTTCTACTAACTTATTTAAATACTCTTCAGGACTTTCTTCTCTTCCAATTTGACCTTTAACTTTATAATCTCTTAATCCATAATAAGGAGGAGAAGTAATACAGCAATCAAATATCTCATTAGGTAGTTCTTTTAAGGCTACTAATGCATCTAAATTAATAATATAGTTACTTTTTATCTTATTCTTCATAACTTTCTTTTAACTCCTCTGGTTTAGTTGTCATTAGTCTATATAGCTTAGTATCTTTAGGGAATCTATCCACGAATGGAACAATGGTATTTCCATAAAACAAAAGCCCTTCTCCTTCATTAGAGTTGGTTACATATGATAATTGGTAAAGTGATATATTTAGTTTATCTGCTAATATTTCTCTATCTCCAGAGGCTTGATTTAGCATCAATATAAAGTCTGTATTATCAAATATATTTTCTATTTCAGGACTAGCTAAAAGATCCTTGACATTCTGAGTTAACCCTGTTGGTATTCCTCCCCATTTACGAAATCTTTTCCAAATTTCTATTGAATAACTTGCTGTTTGTTCTTCTCTTAACAATAAATGGAATTCATCGCAATAATACCTAGTTTCTTTCTTATTCCTATTAATTGTAACTCTATTCCAAACTTGATCTTGAACAATAAGCATTCCAATTTTTCTTAATTGCTTTCCCAATTCTTTGATGTCATAACAAAGTATTCTATTTTTAGTATCTACATTAGTTCTATGATTAAAAACATTTAAGCTTCCTTTAACATATATTTCCATTTCTACCGCAAGTTTTTTCCCTACTTTTTCCTCTTGTTCCAAAAGTAAGTTATATAAATCTTCTAAAATTGGCATATTAGAAGGTATAGGATTATCAAAGTAGTTTTTATATAAGATTGGAAGACATCTATCTATAACAGAAGTTTCTTCTGCACTCAGTCCTTCTTTTCCCACTACTAATTCAAATAATGATAGTATAAAGTCAGACTTTAATGACAATGGATTATCTTCATCTGCATAATCTAAGTTTATATCTAATGGATTAATATAGTCTCTACTAGTAGGTGATATCCTTATAACTTCTCCTCCTAATGCTCTAGTTAAATTCCCATATTCGGATTCAGGATCACATATTATAATGTCATCTTGTGTAATTAAAAAGGCATTGGTAATTTCTCTTTTAGCCGAGAAAGATTTTCCCGACCCTGGTGTTCCAAGTATTAAACCATTAGGATTTTTTAACAGCTTTCTATCTGTCATTATGATATTTCGACTTAATGCATTTAAACCATAATATAAGCTTTCTCCTTCTAAACACAATTCTTCTGTAGTAAATGGAATAAAGATCGCTGTAGAACTTGTAGTAAGTCCCCTTTTCACCTCAATGTCATTCTTTCCAATGGGCAATGAGGACATAAGAGCTTGTTCTTGCCTATAATTAAGATTCTTTAATACACAATTATGTCTACCTGCTATAGAGTTTAATTGAAAAATTACGTTGCTCAATTTCTTTCTGCTTTTTTCTATATTTGTAAATAAAATGGTAATTACAAACATTCTCTCGTTATGATTTTGAAGCTCTAATAAAAGTCTTTTAGCATCATTTCCATAAGTGATCAAGTCTGAAGGTAATATATCCATGTCATATCCCGATCTTATAGCTTTTTTATTTTCTTCAATTTTCATCTTATCTAGATCTGTAATTTTTCTTTTTATCATTTTAATTGCGTTTGTTTGATCGATAGAGTTTATATGAAAGGTTACAATCATATTTTCTTCAACTTCTAAAAATTCAGATAATAGTCTATCAGATAATTCTGGTGCAAGAATCTGTAAAAAATTTACTTCTCCAAAGTATTCTCCTACTCTAAACTGATTTATAGATGAAAAATTAAAAGAAGTCGGAGAAATATAATCTTTTGTGGATAAACCACTATGTTTTAAATCATCATATGAAAAAGTAAATTTTTTATCTTTATTTAAAATATCATGAATCACCTTTAATCTTTCGTATCCATCTAGCACATAAGCCTTAACTCCCATTTTCTTAAAATTATTTAGTATGTCCATTTCCATTCTTTCAAGTCTAATTGTAGCTTCTTTTATATCCTGTGCTTCTAAGCTAAAAGTGATATACATATATTTACTTAATCCATTGTTCCCTTTTTCACTTTGATTTTTTAACATCTCTCTATATTCTTTCCTTATCTCATTAAAAGAATCATCTCTATAGGGGATATTAATATTTTTTTCTATTTCTTCATTTTTCCCTATTCTGTTAATATATGAGAGTTCAATATCTACACTTGGATCAAAGTAATTTAAAAAGTTAGAAAATTCATTAAAAATACTTTCTTTATCTTCTTCTGTCGAAAGCTGATAATTAATATCTAAAAATCTTATCATTTTATTAAATTTATTCTTTTCTATTTGACAAACTCCATTTTTAAGCATTCTTAAATAGGGAATTGTATCTTGAACACTTTTTTTCTTTTGTTTTCTTCCATTAAAAAAAGAAAGCTCTTTCTTTTGCTTTCTTTGTCCTTTGTACTTCTTTGAACTTTCTATTTTCTTTTGACTTTTACCTATGCTTTTTAAGTCTTCTTTCTGCTTTTTTAAATTCTCTTTTTCTGCATTTAATTTTTTTTGCTGTCTTTTTTGTATTTGATTCATTTTCTCCCTTCTTTCATTTTACTTATTTTTCTTTCTATATCATAAATACAATCTGTTTTATATAGTCGAATACTTGGTTGAGTCTTTTTTTCTATCATGTACTTAAGATACTTCTCAAAATACAGACCATCTTTTTCATAAAGTGTTGTGAAAATAATAGGAAATGCTACTCCTATCATAATAAGCATAGATATATCATTTGGTAGATTTTTTCTTGATAATATATAAATAGGAAAGCCTATTACTCCTGCTATTGTAAATCCAATTAATTGTCTTTTTGTTAAATTTAATGCTACTTTGGTTTTTACTTTAGTTAAATCTTTTGGAACATTTACATATGCCATTATTCTATTTCCTCTATTCTATAAATTATCATCTCATCTTCCCTTTCTTTTTTTCTTATTTTATTTGTTATATATGATCCAATTATAATTATTGGTAATCCTATTATTCCAAACCTTTTAATTTTAAGTTCATTCTTTCTTTTATTTATTCCTTTAAACATTTCTCCTCCCTTTAATGTGCATTTAATATTGATTTTGCAATACTTCCAGATTTCATCATCGTAATTCCAAGTATTAGTGTGTAGCCAAGTAGTTCAAAAATACTCTTGTGTATATCTGTTATACTTAAAGTCTTTACAAGAACTGCGTAAATACCTACACATATAAGCAAAAATAACCCTTGTAGTCCAAGAGCAAAAAGTCCTCTAATATAATTAGTTCCTATGCTCCCCCATTCTTTGTTTCCCATAGTGGCAAAAGGTATAGCACAAACAGAGGTATAGATATATATTTCTATCATTCTTCCATAAAGTATTACCGTTATTAATACCGATATTCCTTGAATTATCATTTTTACTATAGAGGTTTCTATTACTACTGTCATAAGTTTTCCTATTGATTCATTCTTCAATGTTTCTGTCATAGCCGCTATATCCCCTGGTGAAACTTTTGAACTCACATTAGCTACTCCTGCTGCTTTTCCTATTAAACTTTGAGCTACATCAAATACTGCCATAGAAAATTCAAAAGCATGAGATACCAACCATACAGCTATCCACATTTTTATAATATATTTAAAGAAATCAAATGTATCTGTATCGTTCATATTATTCTTATTCATTACCATTTGAATTAACTCAATACATAAAACTGCAGTTATGATAAGACCTGCTATAGGAAGTATTACATTTTCACTTATTGATTTTATAAAGTGGAAAACTTCCGAGTTCCATCCACTCGGAGTTTTTCCAACTTCTGTTGCTATCGTAGATACTTTATCATTTATATCAAGAAGCATTCCACTTAAATTTTCCTTGATCATGTCTATAAGCATCTCCGAAAAAAACTCTTTGATCTTATCTACTATATTAAACATCTTATTTTAATACATTTGCTAAAAGTGGAATTAATTTAAGTCCAATAAGCACAATTCCTCCACCTGCCATAAGTTGCTTAATACCTTGAGATTTAGCTCCAGGGTTATCATTACCATAACCTTCCATTAGATTAATTACTCCCCAAGAACCAAGTCCAGCTCCAATCGCTGTTACTAATACCTTTAATACATTTACTGCTTGTGTGAAAAACTCCATTTTTTATTCCTCCTCTTTTTCTTCTTTATTTATTCTATTAATATGTTTTACAATAAAATTTTTGAATATTTTCTCCTCTTTTTTTACCTCTTTAAAATATCCAAATATATGAACATACTCACCGCTTTCGAAATCCTCTACTGTCTCTACTTTTTCTCCGTATAGATTGCAATAAATATATTCTTTTTTTGTTTTTCCATTTTCTTTAAATTTATTTACTACAGTAAAATTTGCTACTTCTCTTTTTCCTTCATTTATATCTATTGTTGTTGTTTTTATTTCTCCAACTAAATTTCCACTTATGTTTAGCATTTCTCTTTCCATATCTTATTTTCTCCTTAATTTTTTTATGATTTTTTCAAAAAAAGAACATCTATTTTTATTAGATGTCCTGATACTATGGCTATTTAATTTTTAAAGGAGAATCTCTTTCATTGTATATCTTCATGCAATCCTCCCATTTAGTATAAAAAAATACACCTAAAGTTTTTATATTCTTTAGGTGTTTATATATTTTATGTTTTTTTATTTAAAATGTTGCTATTAACTCTTTCTGAGAATTTGTTAAAATTGAGTTTTTTAGCCATATTGGCTCTTTACTAATTATAGAATTAGCTTTGTTAATTATATTTTCATCTACTATGGGATATGAATATTTATTTAAGTTTATTGTCCCGTCTTTATTAATTTTTACTTCTAGAAACCTATAACTATTTATTCCTGAAACTAAAGCAGTGTCGATTAAAACCTTATATTCAGATGAAGGAAGTAGCTTTATATTTTTTAAGCAAGTAGAAATTTTTTCTTTATAATCTAATAATGTTATTATCTTTTTATATCCTGATATGTTTAAATCATTAATTAAATATTTTTCCATAAAACTTCCTCCTTTCCAAAGTTCCTCTATTAATTAAATACTTGATAAAACTCATTAATTAATTTTAAATTTGTAATAATTAATTCTCTTGCTGTTTTTAAATCTTCAATAACTTTATTTATACCTTAGACAATATTCAATTTTAATTTTATGCCTCTAAAACTTCAACTTCCATATCACTTTTTAATCTAATTCCATCCTTCTTCTTAAAATATTGTTCTATATCAAACACATTTTTCTTATCATAATCTTCAAGTAATTTATAATTTTTATGCTTAGTTATATCAAACTTATCAGATAAAAATGGTCTCACTCCTCTTAGTTGATAAATACATTTACCTCCATCCATTACAGTTATCTCATCTTGACTCATTAATTCTTTTCCAGTTTTTTGATAATTTAAACCAAAACTTTTTTGATTTGATCTAGTTTCCGACGTATTATATAAATCTATTGTTTCTTTGCCTAAACTTTCAGATAATTCTTTTAAGGTTGTTTTTTCTTTGCCACCTAAAAATAATGTGGAATCACAATTGCCTACTATGGTGTCCGCATTATCTTTATAAATTGCTTTTAGTTGAGACTGAGCTTGCAAAATAATGCAAGCTGATATTTCTCTGCTTCTAATTGTGGCAATTAGCTTTTCAAACTTTGGAATCTGACCTATATTGCTAAACTCATCAAGTAGACATCTTACATGAACTGGCAATCTTCCGCCATACTCATCATCTGCCTTATCACATAGTAGATTAAATAATTGGGAATACATTATTGAGACTACAAAGTTAAAAGTATCGTCAGTATCTGATATTATTACGAATAAAGCAGTTTTTCTATCTCCAATTTTATCGAGTTCTAATTCATCTTCGCTCATTAGTTCTCTAAGCTCTCTTATATCAAATGGTGCAAGTCTTGCTCCACAAGAGATAAGAATAGATTTAGCAGTCTTGCCCGCAGCAAGTTTGTATTTTTTGTATTGTTTTACTGCAAAATGATCTGGCTTTTCTTTTTCTAAAGCTTCAAACATATAATCAACAGCATTTTTAAAATTTTCATCTTCTTCTCTAACTTCTGATGCATCTATCATAGCTAACAAGGTTGAAAAATTTTGTTCTTCTTTTGGTGCTTCATAGTAAATATAACCGATGAGGGCAGTATAATAGAGCTTTTCTGCCTTAATCCAAAAATCTTCAGTTGACTTTTCACCTTCACCTTTTGTGTTTGCAATGATTGTTTGCACCAATTTGAGTATATCTTTTTCACTTCTAATGTAAGCGAATGGATTGTACTTCATAGACTTTTTAAAGTTAATGGTATTTAAAATTTTTATCTCGTATCCATTTTTTTCTAGCATTTTCCCACATTCTAATACTAATGTTCCTTTAGGATCAGTAACTACATAAGACGAATGCATTTGCATGAGATTTGGCTTTACGAAAAATCTTGTCTTCCCTGAACCAGAACCACCAATGACAAGCACATTTTTATTTCTTGCATATTTAGGGTTCTGAGGGCGATTATTCATTGTAAGTCTCTCTGTTTGAGTAAGTAGAATGTTATTTTCAAACTTTTTATCAATATATGGCTCTATATCTTTTTCATTTCCCCATCTTGCAGATCCATACTCTTTACCTTCTCTAAATTTTTTTGCTTTTTTCTTCTTTTGTATTAAAACCAATTTAATAATTAATGCTAGTATTAACCCTGCTAATATATTTCTTATTTTAAATGAAAGAAAATAATTTAAACTATCAATCTGACTAAAGGCTACCATAATTCTATCTAATATATCTCCTCCTTCATAGGAGTTTATATGACTAGCTAGTATATTTCCTATATAAAAAAATACGAGATATGGAAGATTTTCTAAAATAAATCTTTTCTTATCTCGTATGTGAAATACATTCTTTATATCTTTCATTACTTCATTAAGTATTTTCGTCTTGTTCACTCCCTTTCTAAAAAATTAATAACTCTCTTATCAGTTTTGTTTATTTTTTATACCTTACTACTGGAACTTGTTTTACCTTTTTACCTATTCTTTTTCTTTCCAAAGCAAAAATCATATCTTCACTTCTTTCAAAATATCCTAAATCTTTATGATAACTCATTCCACATTTACAATGTAATAAACCTATAAACTGTTGCTTCATTTCCCTTTTACATCTAGGACAAACATTTTTCTTCATTTCATACACTTATATACTTATATTTTACTTTCAAAGGTAACTTTCAATTTCTTTCCTAATGCATCTGCAAGTCTATCCAAGGTTTTAATAGAAGGATTAGCATTACCATTTTCTATTTTACTAATATCCCCTTGGGCAATACCTGTCATATCTGAGAGTTCTCTTTGAGTAAGGTGATTCTCATTTCTTCCATCTATCATAGCCTTTATTATTTGAAATTCCACCTCTAAATTATCCCATTCTTTTTTAAATTCGGGGTTTTCCATTTCTTCCTTTAAGGTATCTCTAAAATTTTTACTCATTTTTATAACTCCTTCTCTGATAATCTTCCCTATATTGCTTGGCTAATTTAATTTCTGACCTTGGTGTTTTTTGTGTTTTCTTTATAAATCCATTAGTCAATATCACTTTGTTTCCTATGACAAAAAAATATAGAACTCTTGTTATGTTTTTTCCTAGTTTCACTCTTAACTCAAATATTCCATCTTCTAAATGTTTTGAATATGGCTCTCTAAGTTGATTCCCCTTTATTTCTAAGAGTTCTAAGTTTCTAAATACTTTAGCCCTCATTTTTATATCCAAAGATAAGAGGAATTCCTCTACTGGATAGCTTCCATCTTCCTTTTCATAATATTCAACTATAAATTGATTCATCCTATCTCTTCACCTTCATTTTATGTGATATATCCTATATTGTCAATCTTTTCCCTTATAAACTTTGCTCTTGATGTTTATGCTTAACCTTATCCTTATCCGTTGTAGCTTTTACTTTCTCTTTGAAGTTAGCTAATTTTTCTATAACAGATTCTTTTTTCATGGACTTTTCTCGAGTAAATTTATATACAGTTTTCTTAAAGGCTTGTTCCATTATCTTTTCATCTTTTGCTTGAAAAAATATAATATTATTTCCGCTTTCTAAATCTTTTTTTATTGAAAATTTAACTCCATATCTTTTTAATTCTCTTTTTAAAGTCTTTAAATCTATATCATTAAGCTCTAAGGTTTCTACTCTTCCTTTTTTTACCAGATCTTTTACTTTAACTTTCTTAAATTTACTAATTGTACCTGTCTTTTCTAAGCTTGCTTTTTGCTTATTTATTTCCAATATTTTTTTCATTAAGTTTATAACTTGCTTAGCTGTTACTACTCCAGCTTTTTTCATTATGGCAATTGTTCTACTATTTATATCGTCATTTTGCATTTACTCACCTACTTTCATTTACTTTTTAATATTTCATAGGCTAATTTCGACTTTTCTTTCATTTTTTCTATTCTTCTGTTTTTCCCCGTAAATATAATTGGGCTACATATTTCAAGTATTCTTGAGTAAATTCTTTTATCTTTTATTGTTTTAGGATTTGTTAAGGCTGATATACTTAAATTCGTAGTTATAATCAAAGGTTTACCTACTCTATATCTACTATCGATGATATTAAAGATGTGTTCTGCTGCAAAAGCTGTGTCTCTTTCCATTCCAAAGTCATCTATAATAAGTAGTTGCTTATTATTTAGCTTTTCAATATATTTACTTTTGTCAATTTCAAAGTTTGTCATATCATTTAAAATTACTGAAAAGTTTGTCATCTTAACTTTTATTTCTTTTTCTAAAAGACTATTAGCTATGGAACTTGCAAGATAAGTTTTTCCACATCCTACATCTCCTGTTAAAATTAAACCTATATTATTTATATATATATCATCAAATTTTTCTACATAATTTCTTGCTACTTCTTCATGTTCGCTGTCTTTATCCATGTTAGCAAAGTTCCAATTTAAAAGTATAGGATCATCAAAGCATTCTTTTTTTAATCTATCAATCTTTAAAAGATGATTAATCTTCTGCCTTTCTTCTTCCTGCTGTTTTTGTTTTTCTTGTTTACACTTACATAAAATAGGTACTTTTTTTCTTTTTCCTAAAAAGTCAATTTCTTTTTCCATTGGACTTTTACAATGTGAGCAATATTTTAGTCCTGTTTTTTGATCTATATAACTTTCATTATTGTCTTTTTTTGAAGAATATATTTTTTCTAATGGTTCTATATTGTTTTCTAAAATATCTCTAATTGATTCCATAGAAATTTCGCCTCCTATTTCGTATTTAAAAATTCTTGCCAGATATCTTCATCCCTACTATAGTCATATTTTTTATTGTTATTATTACTGCCTTTTATAATTTCCATATTTTTAATATTTTCATCTGCATTACATAAGAGTGTAAGCAAGTAAGCGTCTATGTTTCTTATATCTTTGGGTGCGTTTTCTTTTAAATATGTCAATACATAATCTATATGCTTATAGTTTAGATTTAGAATCTTTTCTTTTAACTTTTTATGATCTATCTTCTGCCCACCTATGTGAAAGCTTTTAGAATTATTTAACGCTCTTACCAGAACATTTATAATTACATCTACTTGTTTCTTATCTTCTATCCTTGATTTCTCAAATATTTCATAAGATATATTATTTTTAATCTTTTCTTTTAATTTTGCCTCCTCCAAAATTGTTCTATCTAAATTTTCTTCTTCATCTTTTAAGAATGCTATGGAGGTGGGATTATTAAAATCAGTATTACTAATATCAGTATTATTAATATTAGTATTATTAGAGTCCTCTTTTAAAACTTCTTGAGATTTATTATTGAAACTTCTTGAAGTTTGATTTTTAAACTTCTGCAAGTTTACTTTTGAAACTTCTGTAGGTTTATTGTTTTCTGTGTATATAAAGTTCTTTACATAAAGTAGATTTGGCTTGCCAAGTCCCTGTCTCTTTTTTTCTAATAGTCCTATTTCTTCAATTTCTTTCATTATCTTAACGGACTTATTTCTACCCCAATTTAACACTTCCATAATTTCTTCTATGGTGTAAATAATATATACTTTGTTTGACTCATCTAACCATTTGTTTTTTAGTGACAAACTCATTCTATCTAATAAAATTCCATATAAGACTTTAGCTTCTACTGACATACTATTAAAATATTGATTAGTAAATAAAGATTTTGGAATTCTAAAAAACGAATATTGTTCTGCTTCATTACCATAGTAATATTCAAATTCTACTATTTCTTTCATCTTACACCCCCTTTCTTAGTACAGAAAAAGAGACAGCATATCTTAATTTGCTATCTCTTCTTGAATTAATTTTTATGTTTTATTTTTATATTAATTTTATTTTTTCATTCACCTCTTCTATTAATTCTACTACAACATATCCTAACGCTGGAATTCCATAAGGGCTAAAAAGAAATGCTAATATAATGGCTTCAACTGCAAGATTTTTTTCTCCGTTAATAACAGATCCTAAAAAACCCATTATTGCAATAAAAGATATTAATTTAAAAAATACCGTACTAAGTCCCAATATAAAAGTTAAAAACATAGCAATAATACTTAGTGCTATACTAATAGGAAAAAGTATGATTTTAAAAATTACTCTAACTATTATCATATCCTCTTCAATCCTTTTTACCTAAATTAAATTTATTTTGTGAATTCAACAAAAAGATGACAGATTCAAATTAAAATCATCTTGTTTAAAAATTTTGTGGAAGCCTTTAAACCTTGATTTAACTTAATTATTGTATCTGTCACTATTATACTATTCTCCCCACTACCTGTAGTCCCTACAAAAGCTGCACTAGTTGATTTTGGTATTTTAAATGAAATATCCTTCAATACATCATTTTTATCATAAGCAAAATAAACATTTTTAAATTCAATATCTCCCTTTAGATCTTCTATCACACCATCTGACTTTTCAATTGTATCTAATTTCATTATGTCAAATATGTGACTTGCAGATGCATAAGCTTGTTCCATATCTCCAAATCTTGTAACAATTACACTAACATTCGAAAAAATCTTTGAAGTATAATCGATAATTATATAAAGCCCACCAACTGTAACTGGATAGCTTTTGGTTATCTGACCATATCCAAAATAAAATAAAATTATAACTGTTGATAATAAACCAATTATATCAATAGCCCTGTATCCTCCATAGCTTCTTAATTTAGTAAGAGCTAAATTATTTCCAAAAATTTCTTTGTTAATTTTATCGAACTTATCTTTTATAGTTTGTTTGACATTTAAAGCTTGAATTATTTCCATATTATTAATATTTTCATTAATATTTGCGTTTATTTTACTAACCAGATGTCTGATTCTTTTGTTATGTTTTGCTGATTTATATCTATAGTCATAGAATATTAAGAAAACGAATGGAAACAAAATCAAAAGCATCAAAGACACTTTAATATTTGTTACAACCATCATAATATATATTGCAATTATCATTATTGCAGCAGTTGTAATATCTGCCAATATAAGTTGAAACATTATCTTTAATCTCATAGTATCATTCGTAATCCTTGATACGATACTTCCTGCTGCCAGATTGTCAAAGTATTCTATAGGTAATTCATTGATATGTTTATAAATATCATTTTGTACAAAATATGTTACGTTATTTGCTGCCAATTCAAAATAAATCATACTCAAGTTACTGAAAATTCCACACGCAACGTAAATCACCAAATAAATAGCCAAGTATTTAATAATTGATGAAAAATTTCCAACTATATTATTCTTTGCTACAAACTCATTTAACACAAATCCTATTACAATTGGACCCAAAATTTCCATTGAAGTTCTTAATAAGGAAAAGATAAATCCAATCACCAATTCTTTAGATTGCTTCATGGAATACATTTTTAGTTTTTCTGATACAAATTTATTTCTTAATTTACTCTTCATATCTGCCCCTTACTAATTGGATATTATATTGATTGTAATACCATTGTTTGTTTTCCATTAATTCCGAATGAGTACCCATCTCACTTATTTGACCATCTTTCATTACTATTATTAAATCAAAATCGTCAATCTGATTTAATCTATGAGTCGATAAGATTACTGTTTTTTTCAGTTTTTTTAACTCTATCAAAATATGTTTCTCAGTTTGAGTATCTAAGGCGCTTAAACAGTCGTCTAATACAACCAAGTTTGAATCTTTTAATAAAGCTCTTGCTAATGAAATTCTTTGTTTTTGACCTCCAGATAACGACAGTCCGTTTTCACCACACAAAGTGTCAAATTCATCAGGAAAATTGACTATATCCTTATAAATATCCGCGCTTTTAGATACTTTAACCACTTCTTCATCTGTGGCCTCTATATTGGAAAGTTTTATATTATTTTTTATTGTATCCGAAAAAATCATACTTTTTTGAGACACATACGCCATATTATCTCTAGCTGATCTCAGATTAATCAAATTCGTGTATTTCCCATTGATCTCAAATTCATCTTGCCTTGGATATAAGAATAATAATTGTTTAAGAATAGTTGACTTTCCTGACCCTGTCTTTCCAACAATAGCCACCCTCATGTTCTTCTTGAATTCAAAAGAAATATCTTTAAGTGCGAATTCTTTAGAGTAAGGATATTTGAAACTATAATTTTCAAACTTAATACTTTCTATATCATCAATTTCCTTGTAATCTTCGTTTAAATCTAATTCATCTTTATAGTCAAGTATATTATCGATTCTATCCATTGATGCATCGGCTTGTTGATATACATTTATGAAGTTTCCTAATGCATACATTGGCCAAATCAACATATTTAAATAATAAGTGAATGACACTAATTGTCCGACAGAGATTTGATTTTTACTAATCAGAACAGTTCCATACCCAATCGCTATAACAAAAGTTATGGCTGGAATTATCCTTTGAAAAGGAGCCATCAAGGCTCTATATTTCACTACATCCATGTTTTTTTGAACTAACATTTTGGATCTATTTTTAAACGAAAAATATCTTGAATCTTTAATTCCAAAAACCCTGATTATTCTAATACCTTCAACATCTTCTAACACACTATTGTTTAGCTTATCAAATGTAGATTGCACTATTGAGTATTTTTCATGGATTTTCTTACCAATTTTTAAACACAAAAATGCCAATATAGGAAGAGGTATTATAGAAACAAGTGTTAAACGAACGTCAACGACGACCATCATTATAATTATTATAAACAAAGGAAATACTGTAGAATCGAAAAATGTAAGAGTTCCAAATCCCATCAAATCGCTTAAACTATTGACATCTCCAGTAGCTCTGTTCATAAGTTCTCCGGTTTTGAAAGTTTGAAAATATTTCATGGATTCGTTTAAGTATTTATCCATAAGTCTATTTCTAGTTACATAGTCTATTTCATTCGAAGCTCTGAATGTGTAATAACACCATCCCATTGCAAAAAAATATTTAATTCCTATTACTAAAACATCAATTAAAAGTATAATTAAAAAAGGTTTTAATTCTATCGAATTATTTAATACTCTATCGGTTAATTTCCCTGTTATATATGGAGGAATTAATCCTACGAGGTCACTTAATAAAAGAAATGTAATAGCAAGAATTAATTTGTTTTTGTAATATTTTAGAAACCAATAAAATTTCTTGTACATTTTACCTCCTTCTATTAAAAATTTGCTCTGAAAAATTCAGAGCAAATTTTTATATTGTAAAATAAACTTTATTTATAGAATTATTTTCTATTTTGATATTCATCTACTAATTCATCAATAAATTCATCAGTATTCTTAGATCCTACATCTCCAAGATCTCTTTTTCTTACTGATACCTCATTGTTATCAATTTCGTTTTGTCCAATTATTAATGAATAGTTCACTTTCTTCAATTGAGATTCCCTGATCTTAAGACCGATTTTTTCACTTCTATCATCGACTTTCACTCTCAATCCACGTGCTTTCATTTTTTGTTGTAATTCATACGCATAATCATTGAATTTATCGCTAATAGGAAGAATTTCTACTTGAACTGGTGATAACCATAATGGGAATTTTCCAGCATAGTGTTCTATTAGTATTCCCATAAATCTTTCTTCACTACCTAAAATTGCTCTATGAATCATTGCTGGACGTTTTTTAGATCCATCACTTGCGATATAAGTCATATCGAATCTTTCTGGCATTTGGAAATCTAATTGAATAGTTCCACATTGCCAAGTTCTACCAATTGCATCTTCCAAATGGAAATCTATTTTAGGGCCGTAGAAAGCACCGTCACCTTCATTAATTTTATATTCAAGACCTTTGTGTTCCAATGCACTCTTAAGTGAATTGATTGCTAAATCCCAATCTTCATCTGATCCCATTGAATCTTCTGGACGAGTCGACAATTCAACTTCATATTTAAAACCAAACTTAGAATAAATATAATCACAGAAATCTATAATCTTAGTTACTTCTTCTTCTATTTGTTCAGGTAAACAGAATACATGTGCATCATCTTGTACGAAAGTTCTAACTCTGAATAAGCCATGCAATGCCCCTGATAATTCATGGCGGTGAACTTGACCAAGTTCTGCAACTTTAATTGGAAGCTCTCTGTAGCTGTGCAATTCATCTTTGTAAATTAAAATTGATCCTGGACAGTTCATTGGCTTTATTGCATAATCATCACCATCTATTTGAGTGAAATACATATTTCCTTTGTAGTGATCCCAGTGACCTGATTGATGCCATAAATCTTCGTTCAAAATCAATGGAGTTTTGATTTGACCATATCCTCTATCTAAAAGTTGTTCTTTCAAGAATTTTTCTAGTTCATTTAACACAACCATTCCATTTGGATGGAAGAATGGGAAACCCGGTCCTTCTTCTTGAATTGAGAATAATCCCATTTCTTTACCGATTTTTCTGTGATCTCTCTTCTTAGCTTCTTCCATTCTATCCAAATATTCGTCTAATAATTTTTTCTTAGGGAATGAAATTCCATAAATTCTTTGAAGCATCTTATTATTTTCATCACCTCTCCAGTATGCACCGGCAATTGATAATAATTTAAATGCTTTAATATTTTTCACTTCTAATAAATGAGGTCCTCTACACAAATCAACGAAATCTCCCATTTCATACAATGTAATTGTAGCATCTTCATCAAGATTTTCTATTAAGTCAACTTTATAATCTTGACCTTCTTTCTTAAATCTTTCCAATGCTTCTTCTCTTGAAATTTCAACTCTTACTAATTTAGGATTTTCCTTAACTATTTTTTTCATTTCGGCTTCGATTTTTTCTAAATCTTCTGGCACGAATTTATGATCTGTATCTAAATCATAATAAAATCCAGAATCAATTGAAGGTCCGATTGCAAATTTTGTATTTGGATACAATCTTTGAATAGCATAAGCCATTAAGTGCGATGAAGTATGCCAGAAAACTTGTTTTCCTTCTTCATCATCAAATTTTACAAATTGAACTTCACAGTCAGAATCAATAGTTTCCATTAATCCCATTATTTTACCATCTACAACTGCTCCGACACAGTCTCTTGCTAATCCTTCAGAAATTGATTTGCAAACATCTAATAAACTAATTTCTTTATCAAATTCTTTTACGGATCCATCTTTTAATTTTACTTCAAACATAAATACCTCCTAATAAAAAAGAGACCCTCATCCCGATAGGGACAAGTGTCTCGTGGTTCCACCCTAATTTTTTCTCATTTGACAATAGGCTCCAAATTAGTATTCAGCATACTGATCTCTTAAGTAAAATTTCAGCCTAAGTTTTACTCTCTCTGAAAGCTCTTATATGCCTACTTGGATTTTTCATCGCCTTTATTTTAACTTTTCAATAATTTGGTTAAGTTCTAATAATTCTTGATTACCATTTTCCATATTTCGTAAAGTGAATTTATTTTGCTCAACTTCATCTTGTCCTATTATTATAACATATTTTACGGATAATTTGTTAGCATAATTAAATTTCTTTTTTAATTTATCATCTTCAAGATAACTCATACATCTTACAGAAGAACTTCTCAAATCATTCATCAACTTCACTGCATTTTTTTCATAACCTTTCATAGGAATAATGATGCAATCAAAGTTATTTTGTTGTCCTTTAACCAAATTTAATTCTTGAAGTTGATAGAATAATCTAGTTAAGCCGATACTCATTCCTACTCCAGGCAACTTGCTTTTGGTGAAATTATTAGCTAAACTATCATATCTTCCTCCAGAACAAATAGATCCGATTTCACGATATTCCTTAAAAAATGTTTCAAATACTGAACCTGTATAGTAATCAAGCCCTCTAGTTATAGATAAATTTATTTTAATATTATCTGGACTAACTCCTAAAGATAAAATATCTTCATATACAAATTTCAATTCATCAAGCCCACAAACAAATAATTCATTATCTATATTCAATGATTCAAGTTTTTCGATTATTTCTTGGTTAGTTCCATCTATTTGTAAGAAACTTAAAATCGAATCAATTTTTTCATTATCCAAGTTTAGCTTAGATAATTCTTCTTTTACATTATCTATTCCTATTTTATCTAATTTATCAATTATTCTCAAACATGATTCAAAGTCCTCAATACCTAAATTAGAGAAATATCCATTCAATATTTTTCTGTTATTAAATTGAAATTCAAAGTCTGGAACATCTATTGATTTTAAAGCTTCATACATGCATTTTACTATTTCTGCATCATTATATAAGCTCAATTTTTCATTTCCTATTATGTCTATATCGCATTGATAAAATTCTTTATATCTTCCTTTTTGATTTCTTTCTCCCCTGTATACTTTAGCTATTTGATATCTTCTAAATGGGAATGCTAAGTCTTGCATGTACATTGAAACGTATTTTGCCAGTGGCACAGTTAAGTCAAATCTCAGTCCTTGATTTTTTTTACTATTGTCAATTCTGTAAACTTGCTTACTTGTTTCTCCTCCACCTTTAGATAGTAAAACGTCTAATTTTTCTATAGCAGGTGTATCGATTGAAAAAAATGCATTTTTAATAAAAACATCTTCTATTCTTCTTTTAATTGTATCAAACACCATTTGGTCTTCAGGAAGAAGTTCCATCATTCCCGGTAATGTAGATGGTTGAATCATGATTGACCTCCTATTAATTAAAAATTATAGATCCGCGATCTATAAAATCATCATCATCTGTATAATAGTATTTTATATTTTCCTTATCTAAAAATTCAATAAGTTTATTTTTAAATTTATAATTTTCAAGATTGCCATAAAACACAACCCCTAAATCAGAACAATATCCACAAGTCCCACCAATAAGCCCTGTATCATAACCTTCTAGTTTTATTTCACCAGCATCTATCAGATAAGCCTTAATACTTTGTTTCTGAACACTATTATATATAGATTTATCACTGGTAATCACAAATTTATCAGTAACTATTGTTGAACATTTGGAATATCCTTGTTTGACAATTATTATTTTCTCATCTTTAAGAAGTTTCAATATAACAGGATCTACAGATTTTTTATTACATATTAAATGATTTTCAATTGAAAAATTATTTAACAAGCAATCTTTCGGGTATGTGTTCGTTATCTCAAGCTCCGTTACATATAATGTTATATAATTTGGAAGATATGCCCTATAATGAAAATACGATTCTTGAGTACAAACGAATGCATTTTCATTTATTTTCCTAATTTGCATATCTACATGGTCACTAACTTTTTCATCAATTTTTTTACTATCGAAACTGTAAATAACTTCATAATCATTGCCTTTTAAAAATTTTATCAAGCCATTTTTAGCTTTAAAACTAATTATCGCAAATTTCTTATGAGATTCTTCAAACATATCATTCTTTATTTCTAATCTATTTTGATCATCCAAATGGTCTTTTATAGTTTCATCGAAAATAAATCCATTGAACTTAAATTTAATTATATCAAATAAGTTTGTTAGTGCATAATCCATTAAAAATCTAAAAATTTTAAAAAGTATTGATTTATTAATTTTATCTAAATATATCTCTTTAATTAGCAACTCTATATCATCTAAATCTAACACCAAATACCCTATTAACTTAGTTTCTTCAAAAATCACGAAATGATTTCTATTAGATATTTGTTTTTTCAAAGATTTAATTATTGTTGTTCTATTTTTAGCCAAATTTGAATCAAACTTATTTTGAAATAAAAAATTATTTCTCAGTTTGTATATAAAATCTGATAATTCCTCAATATACTCATCTTTTAATAAATCAATAAAAATCATATTAACTCCTTTACATATAAAAAAAAGGAAAGTCTATAATAAACTTTCCTCTGGAGGCGACACCCAGATTTGAACTGGGGGTGAAGGTGTTGCAGACCTCTGCCTTACCACTTGGCTATGTCGCCGTATGGAGCGGAAGACGAGACTCGAACTCGCGACCCTCGCCTTGGCAAGGCGATGCTCTACCACTGAGCCACTTCCGCACACATTTTGGTGCCCAGAGCCGGAATCGAACCAGCGACACAAGGATTTTCAGTCCTTTGCTCTACCGACTGAGCTATCTGGGCTTAATGTATCAAACATTACTTTACTAGTATAAACGATTAAATTTGTTTTGTCAAATTTTTTTACAACAATTTAAATCCGACTTTACAATTTACTTATACCTTTGTAATACTCTGTCATTTAACCCATACCACAATGCATCTTCTATAGAATTATTTAAAACAGTTTTCAAAGTTTTAACAATTTTTTTGTACAAATTTTCCAATTGCCACATATTCAAGAATTTTTCTTCAGAAATCACTACACTATCATTAATAGATTTCATCACTAACTGTTTGTCCATATTGCTATTAATGCTAAATATCTTGTCTTTTAATATGTTTTCGCAATAATTATCTATTATTGAATCTTGTACTCTGAAAGCATTTGATTTATTTTTAATTGAACTAATCATCTTATTTTTTAAAAACTTAGCACTTCTGCTTTCAGTATTATGAAGAAGAATCTCTGATTTTTTAATCTTGGATGCTGGAATGTGTCTTAATGCATAAAATTCTAACTCATCACTGATATTTTTATTATTAAAACCTTCAGTATAAGCTTGAAGATAATAAGTAAATTCAATCTTATTAATATCTTCTGATATCAAATCAAAAATAGCTTTAATAATATTTTCTCTATCATTTCTATACGACAAATGATTATTTAAAACATTATAAATTTTATTAATAGCATTATATTTTACATAGCAAGGTTGTATTTTGTTTTCTTGTTGAACAATATCAAGCATTAAGTATAAAGCTAATAAATCGTCTTCGAAAAGAAATTTTTTCTCAAGCTTTTTCTTTAAATTGTTCGTGTTATAAGCTTTATACATAACTCCTACTCCTAATTATATTTAAAAAACAAAGGACTTTTGATAGTATCTTTCTGTAGAGAATACTTCAATAGTTTCAAAGATAAAACAGAAAATAGAATAATTCAAACCGTACGCAAAGTCCAAATCTCTTGTTTTATCTTCTGAAATGCTATATTCATCTACTATATCTTCAATATAATTTTTAACCAATGTTTTTAACATCACACATTCATCATTATCTATGCTTATTTGACTTGATGTTATTGCTTTTTTGTCAAATATATGATTTTGCGCTAACTTATTCAAAACTCTTTCATAATTCATGTGATCTTTAAGGTGTTGATTACATTTCCATCTTTTTGCATGTGGAAGACACACATAATCACTTAAGTAATGACTTATTACTCCAAGTTTTGTACTTAAAATCTTATTTTGCAATGAGTTCAATCTTGTTAAATCTGTAAATTGAAAAAGATAAATTATAGTGATAATTTCTTTAACAATATAATTTATACTTTCTTCTTTGTAATGCGCTATTAGCTTGTATTTTGGTAAAATATCTGGACTAACAGCTCCCCATTCTAATTTTTTTATATTTAAATTGATTCCATAGGAATCTCTAATGTCTTGATTTATTTCTCTAACAATTATCTTATGAGTTTCTGGAAAAATATTAATCACTACCTTTCGTCATTGGACATAATATTATTTTAGAGTAATTTAAGTTAAAAGTCAATTATTAACTTTTACACATAAATACAAGAAAATCGCTAATTCTCAACGATTTTTCGTCTATAACTTCATTTATAAGATTAACAAATTCACTTGAATATTTTTCAGTTAAAAAAGAATAATCTATGTTAAGCGAATGAATTTCAAATTTTTTCATTTCACAAAAAACATTATAGATCATATTTTTGAAAATATTTTTGTTGTTATTTCTTAAATCATCTGGCAAATTTGCCAATATCACATAATCCGAAGTTATATCAAAAGCGGGAATGATTTTACTTTCGCCTTTTTCTATTCCACTTATTTTTGAAAGAGGTTCTAAAATTCTTTCTCCAGCTTTTTTAACTAATTTTTTTGAATTCTCTTCTAGAAGTGAATTTTCAATAAAATATAAAATTGCATCGCTTTGTAGCTCAAAAATATTGCCTTTAACAAATCTTATATCCATAAAATCTACCCCTTTTTATTTACTATATTACCAATATCAATTATAATACAACATAAGCAAAAAGTATATGAAAGGAATCAATAATTATGAATATAGCTATAGTATGTGAATACAATCCGTTTCATTTTGGTCATTTACATCAAATAAATCAAATTAAAAAAAATTTCCCAGAGTCAAATATAATTGCAATCATGAGCGGAAATGTAGTGCAACGTGGTGAATTTTCTATTTTAGACAAACTTCATAAAACGAAAATTGCTTTGGAAAACGGAATAGGCTGTGTTATTGAAATTCCTTCTGTATTTTCTTTACAATCAGCGCAAAATTTCGCCTATTACGCTATTAAAATAATAGACACTATTGGATGTGATTATGTTTCTTTTGGAATTGAAACAGAAATAGAAGATCTTATTTCATACAAGGACTTTCTCTTGAAAAATGAATCCAATATTAAACAATTTATACTAGAAAATAAAAATATTTCGTATAATAAAAATATAATAGAATTTTCAAAACAAAACTATTTTGATTATTCTGATTCATTATTCAAATCAAATAATATACTTGCTTTGGAATATATGAAATCATTAGATAAACTACAATCTAATTGTAAAATTCTTCCAATTAAAAGGGTTAATAGCGAATATAATTCAAATTCTATTGAAAGTATTTCTTATAGTGCATCCTCTATCAGAACTAATTTGATGCTATTAGAAGAAATTAAAGATAAGATACCATACTCAACGTATAAATATCTAAAAAACAATTCTATTAAAGCTAACAAAAAGCTTTTAGACATATTATCATATAAATTATTTGTGGAAAAATCAGAATTAGATAATATAACAGGTTATGAGAAAGGATTAGATAATCTTCTATCAAATGCATTGAATGAAAATTATGATGATTTTTTTGAAAACATAAAAAATAAAAAATATACCAAAAATCGACTTCAAAGATTGATTTTAAATTATATTTTAGGAGTAGATAAAAAATTTGTAGATGATATCGTAAATGCAGATATTGAAGCTGTTCGCCTATTGGGATTCAAAAAAAACTTCGATTTGTCCACAATTAAAAAAAATTGTAAAATTTATTCTTTGCACAGAGATTTTTCAAATTTATCTGATGATTACAAAAAATTATTTGAATATGATATAAAAGTTAGTAGACTAATATACTCTACAAAAAAGGTTAATGATTTTTATGATTTTCCAGTAATAAAAAAATAGAGAATATTTTGAGGAACCCCCAAAATATTCTCTTTATTTTATTGTCCTTGTTGTTTAGTCAAAATTCTTGGACCATCTTTTGTGATAGCTAATGTGTGTTCATATTGGCATGATTTTTTACCATCAATAGTTCTTGCTGTCCATCCATTTTTATCAATTTTCAATTTATGAGTTCCCATATTTATCATTGGTTCAATAGTTAATACCATTCCCTCTTGTAATCTAAGACCTCTGTGTTCTTTACCATAATGAAGAACCATTGGATCTTCATGCATACCTCTGCCGATTCCGTGTCCAGTGAATTCTCGTACTACAGAATAGCCATTAGTTTCTGCTATGGACTGAATTTTAGCTCCTATATCACCTAGTCTATTGCCTATTACGGCTAATTTAATTCCTTCATACAAACATTCTCTTGTAACATCCATAAGATTTTGAGTTTCTTCGTCGATTTCACCAACTGCATAACACCAACAGGAATCACTCATCCAACCATTCAATTCAACTACTGTATCTACTTTTAACAGATCACCAGATTTTAAAATATAATCAGATGGATATCCATGGCATATTTCATCATTTACAGAGCAACATGTAGCGTATGGGAATCCCTCAAATCCTATTTGAGCTGGTATTGCTTCTTTGCTTCTAATAAATTTTTCGCAAAAATCATTAACTTGCATTGTAGTCAAACCTGGTTTAACAAATTCCCTCAAAGCTTCATGCATTCCAGAAATAACATTTCCAGAAATATCCATTTTTTCTATTTCATCTTTGTTTTTTATAATAATCATTTAATCACCTATTCAAAAAAGTTCTTAGGTAATGTAATTTTTACCTTTTTAATTCTTTTATCTTCCACAAAAATTATATTGTACAAAACATCATCTATTTCTATTTTTCTTTTAAAGCCATCTTCAGGTATATATCCCAATCGATTTATTAACATACCGCCTAATGTATCATAATCATCCGATAGCTCATCAATCTCAAGTCCAATGTTAGAATTAATTTCTTTTATAGAAGTACTACCTTTTACTATATAATTAAATTTGTCAACCTGAATAATATCAGGGGCTTCATGATCGTATTCATCTTCGATATTTCCAACTATTTCTTCAATTAAATCTTCCATCGAAACAATTCCTGAAAAACCACCATATTCATCAATTAAGATTGCCATGTGAATTCTTTTTTTCTTCATATCTGAGAATAAATCATTGATATTTTTAGTTTCAGATATGAAATAAGCAGGTTTTAAAATTTTTCTTAAATCAACATTATTAAATCCATGTTTGTAAGCTTCACTCATGTAATCTTTAATGTAGATGATGCCCAGTATGTTGTCAATATCACCTTCATATACTGGAATTCTTGAAAATTTTAGTTCCATTAATTTTCCCAAATAATCTTCAATACAATCTTCAAGGTCAATTGCAAATACTTCTGTTCTTGCTGTCATTATTTCTTCAGCTGTTTTTTCATCAAAGTTAATAACAGCATCAATCATATCTTTTTCGTTTGAATTTATAATTCCTTGTTCCTTTCCGACCTCTACCATTGATTTTATTTCTTCAACAGTAATTTTGCTCTCCACATTCAAAGTTTTAATTCCAATTATACTCAGTATAAATTTTGTTGACTTAGAAAGTAAAAAAACAAATGGTTTTAAAATAAAGTAAATAAATTTTACAGCATTAATCGAAAATAACGCAAAAGAATCCGCCACACTCAAAGCAATTCTTTTTGGAATCAATTGTCCAAACAAAATATATAAAAACGATAAAACAATAAGTACTACACACACTGATATCCAATAAGTTACAGATTTATTTAATCCTAAAAATATCATTTTTTTACTCAAACTTACACTTAAACTAGATGCACATATTGCTGAAGCAACAAATCCAATATAAGTTAATATAACTTGAATAGTAGATAAAAATTTTGTGTGTTTTTCAAATTGTTCTAAAACAGATTTTGCCTTTTCATTTCCGTCATCACTCATAACCCTAAGCTTATTTTTATCACAAGATATAATTGCTATTTCACTTGCTGAAAAAAAAGCGTTAATTACTATAAGTATTAATAAAATAACCAATTCTACAATAAGATTGGGCCCGACTTCGTCCATTTAATCCTCCTAAAATTATAGATAATAATATTATACAATAATTTTGAATTAAAATAAAACAAAATTAAAAACGGAATGTTTTCTGCTATGTACAGATAACATTCCGCTTAAAATCATTTAATTCAATTCGTGTTTTAGAAAAACACTTCAAATACTAAAATATTCGATTTTTAGAATAAGTTTAGTATTACTCCACCATGTTGAGCAAACAATGGTGCGAATACTAATGATACTACTGTCATCAATTTAATTAATATGTTTAATGATGGACCTGAAGTATCCTTGAATGGATCCCCAACAGTATCTCCAACTACAGCTGCTTTATGAGCATCTGATCCTTTTCCACCGTGTTGACCAGATTCAATATATTTTTTAGCATTATCCCATGCTCCACCACTGTTTGACATGAATATGGCCATTAATACACCTGTTACAAGTGAACCTGCTAAAAGTCCTCCTAAAGCTTCTGCACCTAACAAGAATCCCATAACAACTGGACAAACTACAGCTAACAAACCTGGTACAAGCATTTGTCTTAATGCTGCACCTGTAGAAATATCTACACATTTTTTGTAATCAGGTTGTTGAGTACCTTCCATAATACCTGGGAATTGTTTAAATTGTCTTCTAACTTCAACAATCATATCATTCGCAGCTGTTCCTACAGCATCCATAGTCAAAGCTGAGAACAAGAATGGTAACATACCACCAATAAACATACCAGCTACAACTTCTGGACTTGTAACATCTATTTGTTTCAAGCCTACTACAGCTGTATATGATGCAAATAATGCTAATGCTGTTAATGCAGCACTACCGATTGCAAATCCCTTTCCTATCGCAGCGGTAGTATTACCAACCGAGTCTAATTTATCTGTAATATTTCTAACATTTTCTGGTAATTCGCACATTTCAGCAATACCACCAGCATTATCTGCTATTGGACCATAAGCGTCTACTGCAATTGTCATTCCACAAGTAGATAACATACCTATAGCAGCTACCGCAATACCATACAAACCTTCTGTAGGGTTTGTAGCACCATTTGATGCAAAGAATGAAATTATTATACCAATAGCTATTACAATAATTGGACCAGTAGTTGATTTCATTCCTGTAGCCAAACCTGAGATAATATTCGTAGAAGAACCTGTTTCTGATTCTTCAGCAATTTTTTGAACTGGCTTTTTATCTTCAGATGTGTAGTATTCAGTAAATTGTGAAATTATCAATCCAACTAATATACCAGCTAATACAGAGAAGAAAGCATTATTACTACCAAGAATAGATCTTGATAAGAAGAATGATCCTGCGATTGCTAATATTGAGCTGATAATTGTACCTGTATTCAAAGATTTTTGAGGATCTTTTCCTCCTCTAACTGTAAATACACCTATAATAGATGCAATAACACCTAAAGCTGCTATTGCTATTGCAAATGATACACCAGCTTCTTTATAAGCTAATAAACCTAATGTAATACCTGATAATATACTACCAGCATAGGATTCAAATAAGTCCGCTCCCATACCAGCAACATCCCCTACGTTGTCTCCAACATTATCTGCAATTACTGCAGGGTTTCTAGGGTCATCTTCAGGAATACCCGCTTCAACTTTACCAACCAAGTCTGCTCCAACATCAGCTGCTTTTGTATAGATACCTCCACCAACTCTGGCAAATAAAGCTATAGAAGAAGCACCAAAACTAAATCCAGTAACGATTTCAGCATCTTGGAAAATAATATAAGAAAGAGTTATACCTAAAATTCCTAATCCAACAACGCACATTCCCATTACTGCTCCACCAGAAAATGCTACGTTTAATGCTCCATTCATTCCTTCTTCTTTTGCCGCATTAGCTGTCCTAACGTTTGCCTTTGTTGCAGCTTGCATACCGATGTAACCTGCAAGTACACTAAATATTGCACCAGCTAAAAAACAAATTGCTGTCTTATAATCGATTGCAACACCTAGAATTACACATACTATAACTACAAAAATAATAAGTGCTTTGTACTGGCGAGAAAGATAAGCCATTGCTCCGTCGTGAATAAATCCAGATATCTCCCTCATTCTTTCATTACCAGCACCTTTTTTACTTATGCTACTAAATTTTATTGCAGCAAATAATAAAGCGATAATACCTGCTGCAATAGCTAAATAGTAATACATATTGTCCATGATTTACTCCTTTCAACTATTAAATTATTTTATATATGCTAACGCCAAAGCTGAAACCAAGAATATAACTGATGATACAATAACAACTCTGTTAATATAATTATCCTTAGTTAATCTTCCACCATGTCCACCGACATTAGTTTCGCCTGTTAACGCTGCCATCCCTTCTGATTTAGTTTCTTGACTCATCACTGCAATTATTATTACAATGCTGGCAATAACTAAAATTACTGAAAAAATAGTCTTCATTTATCCACCTCATTTCAATTAAGTTGATATATAAAATATAACATAGACATTCGATATTATCAAGATACTTCATATATCATTATTGCACAAAGTTATTATACCACAAATTTCTTTGAATTTAATTGATAATCAGTATTGATTTATCAGAAATCATGTGCTATACTTATTGTGATATCAATTATCAATACTTATTATAGAGGTGGTTATGTTACAAGACATATTATTAGAACATTGTTATCCCACACTAAGTAATCTCAAATTTGCAAATATGATAAATGTTGATTATACAGATAGCATATTTGAAGACATATTTAAATTAAACGAAAAATTATCAGAATATAATTTTAGCTTAATTATTTTAAAGCAAACTAGAAAAAAGTTATTGCTGTACTTAATAAATTACAATTTAATAGAAAACTATAATGATAAGAGGCTGCAAAATGCTTTGAAAAGTTATGGTTATCCTGCGGATAATTTTAATAGCAGCATAAATTTTTTAAAGAAAAGATTACTTGAAAATGAATTTCCTCATGAAATCGGATTTTTCTTAGGGTATCCTTACGAGGATGTGCTTGGTTTTATCAATTACAACGGAAAAAATGAATGTATTTCTGGAAAGTGGAAAGTATATTCTGATGTAGAAAAAGCAAAAGATATATTTAAAAAATATGACTATGCTAAGCTCGTAACAAAAAGATTATCATTACAAGGAAATAACTTGTTTGATATAATAAATTATTTTAAGGAGTAAATTATGAATTTATTAATTTTCTACTGGTCTCAAACTGGTAATACTGAAAAAATGGCTCAAATTATTAAAGAAGAATGTGAGTCAAAAGGATCTAAAGTCGAAATGGTATTTAGTGATGATTATAAAAACTACGATATAGACAATTTCGATGTCATTGCTTTTGGGTGCCCTGCTATGGGTGATGAAGAACTAGAAGATACTTCATTTGAACCGATGTTTTCTGATTTAGAAAAAACATTAAGTGATAAAAAAATTGCTCTCTTTGGTTCTTACGAATGGAACAGCGGTGAATGGATGGGCTTTTGGAAAGAAAGATGTTCGAAAAATAATTTAAATGTTATTGATACTGTAATTTGCTATGATACACCCGACGAAAATTCTACTGCTGATATCAAAAAATTCGCAGATAATTTATTAAAATAATACTTAAAAAAGCTTGGTAGTCATCTAAAACTACCAAGCTTTTTATTAGCCTTTTAATTCATTTCTGTTTTCTTGTAATTCTTCCAATAGATTATTCAATTTGTCTTGAGTTGTTTCCAACATTTCATCGATATATTGGATAGATTGACTCTTTAATAGTCTAGCATTGTTTTCAGCTTGAGAAGTGATTTCTTCTGCATTTTTTTGAGCTGCAATAGTAACATCGTGTTCATTTACCATTGTTTCAAATCTGTTTCGAGCTTCTTGGTCTATTTTTTCTGCTTCTTTGTAAGCTTGAGTTCTAATATTTTCAGATTCTCTGTTAGCTTCATCAATAATTCTATTCTTTTCAGCATTAGTCCATTGAGCTTGTTTGATTTCTTCTGGTAAATTTTCTCTCATATCTTTTAAAACTGATAGAAGTTCTTCTCTTTCAACCATAACTTTTTTAGAAAATGGAACTGTTGATGCTTCATCAAGTATGTCTTCCATTTCTTCTATTAACTTAATAATATCCATGTAACCCTCCTGCATTGAGCTAATTATTCTTACAATTATTATAATAAAAATATCAAATTAATTCAAGATAAAGCATTTATTTATCGTTAAATTTATCCTTTATATCTTCAATGATATTTTCAGGAACAAGCTCTGATATATCAGCGCCGTAGGAAGCTATCTCTCTTACTATAGAAGACGAAAGAAATGCATATTTGCCATCTGCAACTAAAAACAATGTTTCTAATTCATTATTTAATTTCTTATTAGCCAAAGACATTTGCATTTCTGATTCAAAATCACTAACAGCACGTAGTCCCCTTATAATTGTACTACATCCTATTTGTTTTGCAAAATCTACAGTCAATCCTTCAAATTGATGAACTCTTACATTAGATAAATGGCTACAAGATTTTTTAATCATCGAAACTCTTTGTTCAAGAGAAAATGTGCTTTTCTTTTGAATGTTTTTTACAACAGCTACATTTACTTCTTCAAAAATTTTTGCACTTCTTTCAATAATATCCATGTGTCCATTCGTAATTGGATCAAAACTACCCGGATATAATACCTTTGTTTTATTCATTATCATTCCTCAAAAAATATATATTCTTCTTTTTACCATATTGTTTTTGTTTTTCTAATTTCAAATTTTTGAAATATTCATCAGACAATTCTTTTTCGGATTCTAATATAACAAGACAATCATCATTTAAAAGATCATTATCTATTAGCATCTGAATGGATTCTTTGTAATAATTTAATCTTTCATAAGGCGGATCGATAAAAACATAATCAAATTTTAATCCTTGTCTTCTGATATTTAATAAATTTTTCTTAAAATCTCCTTTAAAGACTTTTGCGAATTCCTGTGATTTTGTATGCTCAATATTTTCATTGATGCATTTTATATTATCATTAGAAGCTTCACTAAATACTACTAAATCACATCCACGACTTATGAACTCTATACCAACTGCTCCACTTCCTGCAAATAAATCTAATGCTTTAGAATTAGGTTTTACTTGAAAAATCACGCTGAATATAGCTTCTTTTATTTTACCCTCTGTCGGTCTTGTAAATCTATCTAAATCGGTATTTAAGTTCATACCTCTCATTTTTCCTGAAATAACTTTCATTTCTCACCTCAATTAAAAATAACATTTTCTAGTAATTTATCTTTAAACTTATTAATTTCTTCATCCAAATAAATATATTCTTTAGTTTCGCATAAATCATTCGTATATATATACTCAGTTATCACAGCAGCTTTTTCTATCAAATCATAGTCTTTTTCTAGATCTGCTATGTTTAGAAGTGGTATTCCTGATTGTCTAGTTCCTAACAAATCACCACTACCTCTCATCATCAAATCCTTTTGTGATAGTTCAAATCCGCTGTTCGTCTTAACCATAATATTCATTCTTTCCATTTGTTCATCAGAATGTGCATTGTTGATAAGAATACAATAAGATTGATCTGAAGATCTGCCCACTCTACCTCTTAATTGATGAAGTTGTGAAAGTCCAAATCTTTCTGCATTATATATAACAATTACATTTGCTTTTTTGACATTAACGCCAACTTCAATAACTGTTGTAGATACCAATATTTTTGTATTCCCGTCTACAAAATCTTTCATAATTTCTTCTTTTTCTGCAGATTTCATTTTACCGTGTAACATTCCAACATTTATATCAGAAAAATACTCACTAGATAACCTATTGTAAAGTTCTGTTACATTCTCTAAATCCAATGCTTCAGATTCTTCTATCAATGGACACACAACATAAGCTTGAAACCCATTTTCAACTTGTTTTCTGATAAAAGCTGCTATTCTTTTTTCATAACTAAATCCAACAGAATATGTTTCTATTACTTTTCTGCCTTTAGGCATTTCATTTATTGTTGATATATCCAAATCCCCATAGTAAGAAAGTGCTAAAGTTCTTGGAATTGGAGTAGCTGTCATCACAAGAACATCTGGATTTTGTCCCTTGTCTGAAATTTTCTTTCTTTGCCCTACACCAAATCTATGTTGCTCATCGGTAATTACGAGTCCAAGCTTTTTAAATTCCACAAAATTTTGAATTATTGCATGCGTACCAACTATGACATCAAAATAACCCGACTTTATTCCTTCTAAAACAGAATCTTTTTCCGATTTTGTTAAATCAGATTTTAATAAACAAACTTTTAACCCAAATTTTGAAAAATCATCCGATAAGTTTTCATAATGTTGTGTCGCTAAAATATCCGTAGGAGCCATAAAAGCTGATTGATAACCACTTGTATATGATTTGAATATCGCTGCTTCAGCTACTATTGTCTTTCCACTTCCTACATCTCCTTGAACCAATCTATTCATTCTCTTTTCAGATGTCATATCACTTTCAATATCTCTAATTGCTTCTAACTGTCCTTTTGTAAGTTCAAATTTTAAAGACTGTATGAAAAGATCCATGCTTTCGTCAGTTTGAAATTTTATATAATTTTGTTCGTTTAGTGTTGTCTTCATTGATTTCATTGCCAATTGCATTATAATAACTTCTTCAAGAACAAGCGCTGTCCTGGCTCGTTTAAATTGTGCATAATCCACAGGCTTGTGTATGTTTTTTATTGCATTTCTTTTGTTCTCAATATCGTAGTTTTTAATCATACTATAAGGAATAACATTTTTAATTTCATCAATACAATGTTTAATAGCAAAATCAATGAATTTAATCATATCATTATTTGTAACGCCTTTTTTTACTTTGTAAATTGGATAAATAATGCCCAATTTTCCACCAAAAGTTTTACTTAAAATTGGTGACGATATCTTGAATTGATTTTGAACTCTATTTATTTTTCCATACAAATAGTAGGTAGTGTTTGGTAGAATTTGATTTCTGATAAAAGGCTGATTAAACCATGACACACTTATTTTAGAAGTATCGTCAAAAGCAATAGCAGATGTTAAGTTTAAATTTCTTCTAAGATATTTAGTTACAGGCTTTGAAATAAATTTGACTTTTATAACGCAGCTTTCTTCATCTCGTATATCTATTATATTTTTTATTATTGATCTATTTTCGTACCTATACGGGAAATAATTCAATAAATCATTAACATCAAAAATACCCATTGAGTTTAAAACTTCTAATTTTTTCTTTCCTATTCCTTTTACTTCTGATAATTGCATAACTCACCACACAAAAAAATCCCCACATTAAACATACAAATAATAGACCGATGAAAATCGATCTATTATCTGTAATTATTTGTAAGGAGTTATTCTATTGAAAATACATAGTAATATAAAGGTTGAGATCCTTCGACAACCTCAATATCAATGTTTTTATATTCTTCTTCCAAACTATCTTTCAACTTATTAGCAACCATTTCATCACAGCCTTCACCGTAATAAATTGTAACCAATGAATCGTCTTTTTGAATTAGTTGTCTCAATAAATCCATTGAAACTTTATTAATATCATTACCGACCGCTCTGATATTCTTTTGGTCAAGACCGATAATGTCATCTTTCTTTACTTTAATATCTGACATATTTAAATCTTTTACAGCAAAAGTAACTTCACCAGTCTTAACTGTTGCTATTACATCGTTAAAACTATCAAAGTTTTCTTCTGCACTTGCTTCTTCATTGAATGCTAAAAGAGCCGAAATAGATTGTGGTACGGCTTTTGTCTCTACAACAAATACTTCTTTATCAACTATTTGTTTTGCTTGATTAGCTGATAATATGATGTTCTTATTGTTAGGAAATACAAAAACCGTCTTTGCATTAACTTTTTCGATAGAATTAACTATATCTTCAGTTGAAGGATTCATTGTTTGTCCACCAGTAATCACTTCATCAACATTTAACATATCGAAAACTTTACTGAATCCTTTACCACTACTAACCACTACAAATCCAAAATCTTTTTCTGGTTCTGAAGGTTTTGTAGAAGCTTGACTAATTTCTTCTTCAGTAGAATGCAAGTTTTGATGTTGTAATCTCATATTATCTATTTTGATATCTCTTAGAGCACCTAATTCCATGGCAATTTCTAAAACTTTACCAGGATTATTAGTATGAATATGAGTTTTGATTACTCCATCACCTTTTACAACTAGTAAACAATCCCCAAAGTTTTCTAATTTTGATCTATATGAATTTTCATCTGCATCAGTCATTATAAAAAATTCAGTACAATATCCGAATTCTATTTCTTCATCTGATACAACATTCGTATTTTCATTAATAGTTCTAGAAGATTCGTCAATTACTGTTTCGGAAATCAATTTTTCATTATCGTAATTTAAAACGCCTTCTAAGAATAACATTAAACCTTGTCCACCTGCATCAACTACGTCGGCTTCTTTCAAAACAGGTAACATTTCTTTAGTTTTAAGAAGTGCCTTGTTACCTTCAGATATAATATCTGTCAAAAATTCTTTGATGTCTTCATAATTTTGGTAGTTTTGATCAGCAAACTCACCCATACATCTAGAAACTGTAAGAATTGTTCCTTCTGTTGGTTTCATTACAGCTTTGTATGCAGTTTTATAACTTTCAACAAATCCATCTCTTAATGCAAATATATTAAATTCAGTATAATCTTTAAATCCATTATAAAAACCTCTCATGATTTGAGAAGTAATTACACCAGAATTTCCTCTAGCTCCCATAAGAGAACCATCACTCATGGCTTTAGCTAAATTTGCAATACTCAAATCAGTTACGCCATTGACTTTAGAAATAGCTGATTTAATTGTCAATGTCATATTAGTACCAGTATCTCCATCTGGAACTGGAAAAACATTTAAGCTATTTACTATTTCTCTTTTATTTTCTAAGTTCTTAAATCCCGCTAGAAGGCAATTCTTGAACAGTGTTGCGTCATTCTTCATTGTGCCCCCTATTTTTCTTCGTTTATTCTCATATCTTGAACAAGAACATTAACACATTCTACTTCAAGACCAGTTTTGTTTTCTACACTATATTTAACTGTATCAATAATATTTTGGCAAACCACAGCAATTTTGGTACCATATTCCAAAACTACAGTTAAATATATTACAATTTTATTATTTTTTGTATAAACTTTTACTCCCTTACTCATATTGTCTTTATTGAGTAACATTAAAAATCCATCTGATAAATTTTTATAAGCTAGTCCAACAATTCCATAACAAGTCATAGCTGTTTCACTAGCAATAGTTCTAACGATATTATCTGATATTAATATTGAACCATATTCGTTATCAATTTTAGTAGTCATATTACCTCCTATTTGTGATACCTAACTAATTATATTATACTCTTTTAATGTTTAAGATTCTAATTTACATATTAATACTATATTATTATAACATATTTTAGCTCTAAAAGCTTGAAATTCAGTTTTAAAATATGCTATAATATCTAGAGACATTTGAAAAAGAACCAGGAGGTGTAATTA
>JAWGCW010000006.1:0-95198 GCA_032548025.1 Finegoldia magna
CCCGGTTTCCCGAGGCTATCCCACTGTCATAGGCAGGTTGCTCACGCGTTACTCACCCGTTCGCCACTCTCATTAGTAATCTTCCACCGAGGCTTCTGTTTACTAAATCCCGTTCGACTTGCATGTGTTAAGCACGCCGCCAGCGTTCGTCCTGAGCCAGGATCAAACTCTCAATTTAATGTTTGTTTGAATCTAGCTTTTCAGCTGACTTTTGCTTTTTTTATTCTCACCGAATTATTGTTTGGTTTGTACTTCTCTCAAAGTATTTACTTTATTTAATTTATTAAGGTTCTATACTCACGAAATATATTTTAAAACGTGATTTTCAAAGTTTATTTGAAGTTCGCGTTTTGTGAGCTAACTATTACATTATACTCTTGTATTTCTTTCTTGTCAAGTGTTTTTTTTAATTTTTATTTAATTAAAAAATTCACCGAACAATTGAGTGCTTATATATATTATCAAGTTTGCGCTATAATGTCAAGTGAATTTTAAAAATTTTTTACTTTTATTTTACTTTAATAAACTATTACTGCTATGTTTTCTCCTACATCATAATATATGCTTTCTAATAGGTTGGGATTTACTTGTATGTCAGAGTTTTGTTCTGTAGATATTGTGTGTCTGTAAAATCCCAGCGTGTAGTTTTTGGAGTAGCCTTTTATTTTGTTATCTATGTTGTAGATTCCTTTTGGGATTGGTTGTGTGATTTTTATTGGTATACTTTTGTTGATTTTGTAGTTATTGATGTAGTAGAGTGTTTTGTTTTGTTGGTCGATTTCAATGTATTCGTCTTGAATGTCGTTTTTGAGTCTTGACTTCGCTTTTTTTGAATACACTGGTTCTATTGTTTTATCTTCTGCATCATCTAGTGTGAATTTTATGAGTTCGACTGTTTTGTGTTTGTCGATTTCCCAGCCGTAGTCTGTTGCGTTGAGTGTGAGTGTTTTGTTTTCTGCTGTTTTTATTGTGTGTGGTTTGTTGTAAGTGTCTGTTTCTTTTTTCAAATCGTCTACGTAGCGTTCGATTTCACTGTCTTTATATACGAATCCTTGCTTTTCATCAAAGTCCATCATGTCGCGAAGTTGTGCGCCTTTTAGTTTATGGATTGTGTCGTTGAAATCAAAGCTTATTTCGATGTCTTTGAGTTTGTTGAGTTTGTTTTTGGCACGTATGATGTTCCAGTCGTTTGCGTAGACTTTTGGTTTGATGTATTCGTTTTTGAGTGTGATGTCTTCTTTTTGTTCTAGTAATGATTTTTTTATCGTGTCTTTAAGTTTGTCGGTGTTTATTTCGTTTCCTACTTCTTCTGGTATTATTGTGTATTCGTCATCCAAGTAACTGATGTATGCGTTGTACGATTTCTTGGCGTTTTTGTTGAGTTTTGCTTGGTAGATTTTTTTATTTAGTTTGTCTTCGTCAATTGTATAGTCGAAATTGATGTTGTATTTTTTGGTGTCGAAGAACGACAACGGCCATGAGAATGGATTTTGTTCGAATTTGAAATCTTCTGGTATTTTTAGGTTGAAATCCACTTCTTTTGCATCTATTACGAGTTTGCGGTTGTTTGATGCGTTGATTATGAGTGTCCTTATCTCTGCATTTCTGTCCACTATTTTGGATTTTTCAACAAAGCTCATGTTGTAGCCGTTGACGTATGTGTTGGGTAGTGCGTAGAATGTAAAGAATGTCGTCCCACTAAAATACACGAAAAACAAGAATAGTATTGTGGTTATGAGTATTCGTTTTTTCATCTGATTTTCCTTTTTTGTTTATTATTAATATTATTGTACTTTTAATTTGAGTATATATCAATGATTGCAATAAAAAAAGCGAGTGTAATCACTCGCCTTTTGATTATCTTGAGTACAACTCAACTATTAATGAGTCTGTAATTTCGATTGGAATTTCTTGTCTTTCAGGAAGTCTTGTCAATGTTACTTTGAAGTTTTCTTCCTTGTCAATGTAAGGTAATGATTGTGCAAAGTTTGTTTCGTAGTTTTCTTTGAACAATTCATTTGATCTTGATTTTTCTTTCAATTCGATTACAGATCCTTCAGCTACTTGGTAAGAAGGGATATCTACTTTTTTACCGTTTACTCTGATTAAACCGTGAGATACCATTTGTCTTGCTTGTCTGATTGATGATGCAAATGAAGCTCTTAGAACTAGGTTGTCTAATCTAGTTTCTAATTGTCTTACCATTACATCCCCTGTTGTAAGACCTTCTTTGTTGTTAAGGGCTTTTTCGAAGTATTTGTGCATTTGTTTTTCGTTTACTCCGTAATATGCTCTTAATCTTTGTTTTTCAAGAAGTTGCATACCATATTCAGTTAACTTCTTGTCGTTTCTTCCAAGTCCTTTACCCATTCTTTTGTTAGCTTTTGGGTGACCGCATACGTTTAGACCTAATCTTCTAGATTGTTTAAATCTAGGTCCCATCATTCTTGCCATTAATATTCATCTCCATTAAAAAATTATTTGCCGCGATAATTTTTTAAGCCAACGCTATTATATCACCTACAAGTTTGTTTTTCAACAATTTTTGTGTTAATTTTGTTGTAAATTTTCGATGAATTTAATGTATTGTTTTGCAAGGTCGTTGTCTTTGTTAAGTGTAGCACCTTTTTCAAGGATTGCATCGTCTATTACGACTTCATCTTTTCCGATATTTACAGATACTGCTACTTTTGTTTTTCCATTAGCTGATACTAATGTAAAGTAGTTGTCAAATATGCTTTTTAATCTTTCACCTGTAACATATTTTTCGTGTTCGTTCATTAATTTTGCTAATTCGTTAGCTTCTGCATTAGTAAGTTCTCTTGTAACTTTTTTGCCGTCTTTTGTGTATGTGAACTTAACAGATGTTGCAACGTTTGGGTTGGTTTTGGCTAATTCTTGTTGAATTTGTTTGGATACTGTCTTTTCTCCACCTATTATAGCTACTTGAATGATTTTGGAGTTGTCAAGGTATTCTTGTGTTTTTTGTGGTAGTTTATCTTTTGGTGTAAGAATCAATGGTACATCAAATCTTGCAGCGATTGGATTGATTGCCAAGCTATCTGCAAATACTTCTCCACTTGCAAGGTATGCTCCTTGTGCATCTTTGTAGAATTTGCCAGCTATTTTAAGTGATGTTTCGTATCTGTCATTGCCAGCGATTCTTTCGATTACTTGTGGTAGTTCTTTTTCTAATGATTTGGATACAGAGTTTTCTCCACCGACGATGTAGCATTTTTTGATTTTGGAATCTTTTAATACTTGTTTTGTTACGTCATTGATTTTATCTTTTTGTACTAATACGATTGGATATCCGTTTTTTGTTGCAAATGCGCCAATACTTAAAGAGTCTGCAAAATTTTCACCGCTTGCTATGATACAAGTGTCTGCATCATTAAATTCTTTGATGATTTCGGCATTTGTAGCGTATCTGTCAGCGCCTTTGTATGATTTTACTTTGCTTTTTTCTGGTAATAATTGTATTGCTACTTCGTTGCTGATAGATTTTTCGCCGCCAATTTTTACAAAGTATTTTGTTTGTAATCTTTTGATTTCTTGGATTAAACTTTTGTCGGCTTTTATCGCATCAGTCAATAAGATTGGTGCGTTGTATTTTTTAGATAGAACTGTTGCACTTAGTGAATCTGGGAAGTTGTTTTGATTTGCAAGGATAGCAAATTCTGATGTTTTGATGTAGCTTTTAGCTATTTGGATTGATGTGTCAATTCTGTCTTTTCCGTAAATTCTGGATACTAGGTATTGTTTTTTGCTTTGTGTGTTGCCGTTTGATTTGAGCTTATCAGCTCCCAACAATTCTTTTGTATTGGCATCTACGTATACTTTTGTTCCTTCGTATTCAAATACGTAGGAAACTTTTAAGCCTTTGTTTTGTGTGAATTTAGTTGGCAATTTATCAATATCTACCACAGTAGTTTCTGATTTTACTTTTGTTTCATCAAAACCTTTGATACCTTTTAATTTTTCTATCGCAACTTTCTTTGCATCTTCAATCTTTATTGAAGGTTTTTTTGTAACTTCAAAGTCTCCGATTTTGTTGAATGTTTTGAGTTCGTTTGTTTTCTTGTCAAATGATACTATTATTATATTGTACGGATTTTTGACATTAAAAGAATTTTCTTTTTCAAATACTACCTTGTATCCATTATCGAGTATGTCTTGTTTGTCTACTAATTTGTATTCTTTAGGAATGTATCCGTCTTTTTGAAGCTTAGATATTGTACTGTTTAAGTAATCTTCGAATTTGTCGTCTGATTTTCCTGAGAATAGCTTTTCTGTACTAGAAAGTGCATCAATTCCAATAAGTTTTCCTTCTTTGTCAAATTTCAAAGTGATTCCATTTTGTAATTTGATTTCATCTTTTAAATTTGATTTGTCGATTGATTGATCAATTTTTAGACCAAGTTTTTTGATTGCATCTAACTTTTGGGTTTCATTTGCAGCAAATGAGTTTGTCGATAACAACAATGCTGATAAAGTCAGTGCAGCTACTATTTTTTTATTCATAGGTTCCTCCCAATAAATTTTTAGAATATTTTATTATTTGTTAACAAATTATTCTTAATTTTATTATATTCCTATGGTTTTATTTTTGCAATTGGGCACAAAAAAATAACTAAGCAAATGCTTAGTTATTTTCTATTTGTCAGCTTTCACTGTTTCTTTTTCATTTGAGGATTCTTTTTTTGTGTAATCTACTAATTCAAGTATACACATTTCAGAACCGTCTCCTCTACGAGGTCCTAATTTTAAGATTCTAGTGTATCCACCTTGTCTGTCAGCATAAACTGGTGCGATTTCTTCAAACAATGTGTATACAACGTCTTTTTTGTATATATATTTAAGAGCTTCTCTTCTAGAGCTCAAATCACCTTTTTTACCAAGTGTAATCATCTTTTCAGCTTCTCTTCTAACTTCTTTAGCACGAGTAACTGTTGTTTCGATTTTTCCATTTTCGAACAATGATTGAACTAGGTTTCTTAACATTGCTGTTCTGTGATCAGTTCTTCTACCTAATTTTCTTAAGTTAGCCAATGTCTATCCTCCTTTATTCGTCTTTTATTTCTTGTTTAAATGCAAGGCCCATTTCTTGAAGTTTTTCTTCAACTTCGTCTAAGGATTTTTTACCAAAGTTCTTTATTTTCATCATATCTGCTTTTGTATGAGATACGATATCTCCTACAGTATTGATATTAGCTCTTTTCAAACAGTTGAATGATCTTAATGAGAAATCTAGTTCTTCGATATTGATGCCCATTTGAGTTTCTTTATCTTTTTGATTGTCTTCGTCGTCACTGTTTGTATTACACTCGTAGTTAGGTAATTCACTGAATAATTCCAGGCAATTGATTAGGATGTTACTTCCTTCGCTTAAGGCATCTTGTGGTCTAATTGTTCCATTAGTCCACACTTCTATTGTAAGCTTATCGTAATCAATTACTTGGCCAACTCTGGCATTATCTACTGTGAAATTAACCTTTTTCACAGGGCTAAACAGTGAGTCAATGGCGATATCTCCTATAATATCTTCTTCTGTTTTGTTAAATTCAGATATTTTGTAGCCTTTTCCGTTGATAACTGTGATTTGCATTTCTAATGAAGCGTCTTCATTTAGTGTTGCAATGTAGTGATCTGGGTTTTTAACTTCCAAATCAGTATCAACTAAAATATCCTTAGCTGTTAGAACACATGGACCTTTTATGTCTACATTTAATGATATAGGTTCTTCATTGTATTTCTTTACAGCGATACCTTTTAAATTCAAAATTATTTCAGGTACGTCTTCTTTGACACCTTTAATCGTAGACATTTCATGAGCTACACCTTGGATATTTATCTTTGATATAGCAGCTCCTGGTAATGATGATAATAAAACTCTTCTGAGAGAGTTTCCTAGAGTAGTTCCATATCCTCTTTCCAGTGGCATTATGACAAATTTACCGTAATTATTTTGTTCATCTAATTCAACGATTTTTATTTTAGTATCTAATTGTTCAGTCATAAATACAGCCTCCTTCGACAAGTCTCATCAGGAAATCCTGAATTAAGCCTATGTGTTATACTCTTCTCTTCTTTGGTGGTCTACAACCGTTGTGAGGGATTGGAGTTACATCTTTAATAGAGCTAACTTCAAGTCCAGAAGCTTGCAAACTTCTAATTGCAGATTCTCTTCCTGAACCTGGTCCTTTTACATAAACTTCAACAGTTTTTAATCCGTGTTCCATTGCTTTTTTAGCAGCTTCTTCAGCAGCTTGTTGTGCAGCGTATGGAGTTGATTTTCTAGATCCTCTGAATCCTAATTGTCCAGCAGAAGCCCAGCTTAATACATTACCGTTAAGGTCAGTTAAACATACCATAGTGTTGTTGAATGTAGAAGAAATGTGTGCTTGACCTTTTTCAATATTCTTTTTTACTCTTTTTTTACCGCGAACGTTACGTTTTGCGCCTTTAGTTTTTAGTGCCAATTAATTTCCCCCTCTCTATGCTTGTTTTCTAGGACCCTTACGAGTTCTTGCGTTGTTCTTTGTATGTTGTCCTCTAACTGGAAGGCCTTTTTTGTGTCTTGATCCTCTGTAGCAGTTGATTTCTTTTAATCTTTTGATGTTCATTGCTACATCACGACGTAAATCCCCTTCAGTAAGATAATTGTCTAATTCATTTCTGATATCAGATAATTCAGATTCTGTTAAATCTTTTACTCTTGTGTCAGGATTGATTCCTAATTTAGCTAAGATTTTATTTGATGATTGTCTACCTATTCCATAAATTGCAGTTAGTCCAATTTCTACACGTTTGTCATTTGGTAAGTCGACACCTTGAATTCTTGCCATTTATACCTCCTACTAACCTTGTCTTTGTTTGTGTTTAGGGTTATCGCAAATAACCATAACACGACCTTTTCTTTTTATAATCTTGCACTTTTCGCACATTTTTTTAACTGATGGTCTTACTTTCATTGCTTAACCTCCGTTTATTTCTTTCTCCATGTTATTCTTCCACGATTCAAATCGTATGGTGATAATTCAACCGTTACCTTGTCTCCTGGAAGAATTCTTATATAATTCATTCTTAATTTGCCTGAAATATGAGCTGTTATTACATGGCCATTTTGAAGTTCTACCTTAAATACCGTATTAGGAAGAGCATCTACTACTGTTCCTTCTAATTCAATAACTTCTTTGGACATCCTTGTCTTGATCCTCCTTTTTTAAATTGTTTAACATATATCTTAGTTTCTTATCTGTTAAATTCTCTAATTGCAACTTTTTGTTGTATTTTTGAAGATGTTTAATCTTCTTTTTCTTTGGTTTTTCGATTTTACGTTGTTTTCCATCTACTACCAATACATAAGAATCGTCAAGAATTTCCAAAACCATTTGTAGTTTGCCCATATCACGACCACAAGTACTTAAAACAACTTGTCCTGTTTCAAGTTTGTTGTATTGGCTCATTAATTCTAACCTTTTTTTAATTCTGTTACTAACTTATTAGTGATTTCATCTATTGGAAGAGTTCCGTCAACTGTGAATACTAAATCTTGTTTGTTGTAGAAGTCTACTAAAGGTTTAGTTTGTGAATCGTAAACTTTGATTCTGTCTAGTACAGTTTGTTCTTTGTCATCTTCCCTTTGGATTACTGGAGTTTGGCATACATCACAAATTCCTTCAACTTTTGGAGGATTGTTATCAATGTGATAGCTTGCACCACAGTTTGGACATACACGTCTTCCTGAAAGTCTTTTTACAAGAGAATCTTTGTCAACGTCTATGTTTAATACGCGGTCTAGTTTCAATCCTCTTTTAGCTAGTCCTTCATCAAGAGCTTCGGCTTGAGGGATTGTTCTTGGGAATCCGTCAAGTAAAAAGCCATTTTTGCAATCTTCTTGATCTAATCTATCCCAAACTATTTCTATTGTTAATTCATCAGGTACAAGTTTTCCTTCTGCAAGTAAACCTTCAACTTTTTGACCTAGTTCTGTCTTTTCTTTGATATTTTTTCTGAAAATATCTCCTGTTGAAATATGAGGAATATCAAATTCTTCAATTACTCTTTTAGCTTGAGTTCCTTTACCTGCTCCCGGAGGTCCTAATAATATTAATCTCATTATAAACTCCTTATTTCAAAAATCCTTTATAGTGTTTCATAGTTAGCATACTTTCCATTTGTTTTACAGTATCTAATACTACCCCTACTACGATGATGATTGATGTACCACCGAATAGGATTTGTATTCCTATAGCTTTTGATATTAGCATTGGTGCTGATGCAACTATCGCTAATATGATTGCGCCTATAAATGTTACTCTATCAGAAATTTTCTTTAGATACATACCTGTTGGTTTACCAGGTCTAATTCCCATAATGAATCCGCCATATTGTTGCAAGTTTTTAGCGTATTCAACAGTGTTGAATTGAATTGCTGAGTAGAAGAATGCGAATATTATAATCAATAACATATTTACTATTGAGAAGATTACTAACCCTGATGTTGTTTGTACTGTGAATATGTGGGCTAACCATCCTGGCATGTCTTTGCCGAATAATAATGCTATTGTTTGTGGTAATTGTAATATTGCTGATGCAAAGATTACTGGCATTACACCACCCATATTAACTTTAATTGGAATATGAGTTGATTGACCACCATACATTTTTCTTCCTACTACTCTTTTAGCGTATTGTACAGGAATTCTTCTTTCACCTTGGTTAATTAATACCACTACTACTAATATTATAATCGCTATTAGTACGAAAAGTAATATTTTCCACCAAGATAACATTCCTTGTCTAGATTGATAAATCATTGTACCGATTTGTCTTGGCATATTTGAAATGATACCTAAGAAAATCAAGATTGAAATTCCGTTACCGATACCTCTTTCAGTAATCATTTCTCCTAGCCATACTAGAAACATTGATCCTGCTACCAAGCTTATTAATATAACAAATCCTGTTAAAAAGCTTTTGTCTACGATTGCTCTGTTAAATAAACCATTAACTGTAGCATATCCTTGAATGAATGCCAAAATTATACTACAGATTTTAGTGTATTTACCCATTCTCTTCTTTCCTTCTTCACCTTCACGAGTAAGCTCTCCTAATCTAGGAAATGCTACTGTTAAAAGTTGAAGAATGATTGAAGCGGTAATGTAAGGGTATATTGAAAGAGCAAATATGCTCATTTGTCTCAATGATCCCCCACTCAATAGGTTCAATAAAGAAACTATTCCGCCTTCTTGACCGCTCATTATTTGTTTGATAATGGCCTTATCCATAAAAGGAACCGGTATTGCATTACCTAATCTAAAAACTACAATCATTAGTAGAGTAAAGCCGATTCTTTTACGAATGTCTAAAACCTTCCATGCGTCTTTTAAGGTTTTAAGCATCTTAAATCACCTCTACCTTTCCTCCGGCTTTTGTAATTTTTTCTTCAGCTGATTTAGTAAATTTATTAGCTTTTATAGTTAATTTCTTAGTTAATTCTCCGTCACCTAAAATCTTAACGCCGTCTTTTGCCTTAACTGGCTTAAAGAATCCTGCGTTTGCTAGGATTTCTGGTGTTATTTCGTCTCCATCTTCAAAACAATTTAAGTCTCTGATGTTGATTTCAGCGTATTGTTTTGCGAAGTGGTTTTTGAAGCCTCTCTTAGGAAGTCTTCTGAATAAAGGCATTTGACCCCCTTCAAATCCTGGTCTTACGCCTCCGCCTGATCTTGAGTTTTGTCCGTCTCTACCACGTCCAGCATTGTGTCCTAATCCTGAACCGTAACCTCTACCAACTCTTTTTCTTGCTTTTACTTCTCCACCTTTAGCAGGTCTTAAGTTGTGTAATTTCACTATAACACCTCCTACTTAACTTCTTCTACGTCAACCATGAATGCAATGTGTCTAATCATTCCACGAATTGCATCATTGTCTTCTTTGATTACTGATTGTCCGATTTTATGAAGTCCAAGGGCTTCACAAGTTCTAATGTGTTTTTCAATTCTACCGATTTTGCTCTTTTTAAGAGTGATCTTTAATTTACTCACTTAAAAGCCCTCCTTATTTTAAAATTTCTTCTACAGACTTTCCTCTTAATTTAGCTACTTGTTCAGCTGTCTTAAGTGATTTAAGTCCTTCTACAGTTGCATTAACAATGTTTTGAGGGTTTGATGTTCCCAATGATTTAGAACGAACGTCTTTGATACCAGCTAATTCACATACCGCACGAACAGGTCCTCCGGCGATAACTCCAGTACCTTCTCCAGCTGGTTTTAATAATACTCTACCAGCTCCAAATATTCCTGTTACTTGGTGAGGAATAGTTGTGTTTACGATAGGAACTGTGAAGATGTGTTTTTTAGCATCTTGGCTAGCTTTTCTAATAGCTTCTGGTACTTCTTGTGCTTTACCAATACCAACGCCAACATGTCCGTTTTTATCTCCAACTACTACAAGGGCTGCGAATCTAAAGTTTCTACCACCCTTAACAACCTTAGCTACACGGTTAATATTTACAACTCTTTCTTCTAATTCTAAACCTTCTATTTCTTTATTTAAAAGTTCCAATACTAAATACCTCCCTTGCACTAAAATTTAAGTCCGGCGCTTCTAGCACCTTCAGCTAATTCTTTAACTTTTCCGTGATATAAATATCCAGATCTGTCAAATACGCATTGTTCAATGCCTTTGTCGATAGCTCTCTTACCGATTAATTCACCAACAAGTTTTGCAGCTTCCATGTTAGATTTTGATTCGCCTTTGTAATCTTTATCTAATGTAGATGCAGCTACTAATGTGTTGTCGTTAACATCATCGATTAATTGTGCATAGATGTTAGTATTAGACTTGAATACGCATAATCTTGGTTTTTCAGAAGTTCCTGTAAGGTTCTTACGAATACGTAGATGTCTTTTAACTCTATTTGCATTTTTATCAATTTTCTTAAACATACCTTACTCCTTTCTTACTTACCTGTTTTACCGACTTTACGTCTAATATGTTCATCTTCATATCTGATACCTTTACCTTTGTATGGTTCAGGTCCTCTTAAGTCTCTGATTTTTGCAGCATAGTTACCAACTTGTTGTTTGTTAATACCACTGATAACTAATGTGTGTTGTTCTGGAACTTCAACTGATATTCCTTCTGGATCTTCTTTTTCAATTGTGTGTGAATATCCCAAGTTTAACACTAATTTTTTACCTTGTTTTGCTGCTCTATAACCAGTACCTTCTATAATTAAAGTTTTCTTATATCCTTCAGTAACACCTTCAATCATGTTAAAAACAAGAGTTCTTGTTAAACCATGAAGTGATTTGTGTCTTTTAATGTCTGAAGGTCTTGAAACTGTGATTGTATTATCTTCTACTTTGATAATCATTTCCTTTGGCATTTGTTCAACTAATTCACCTTTTGGTCCTTTTACAGTACACAAATTGTCTTCAGTTATTTTTACTTCAACGCCATTAGGAATTTCAATTGGTTTTAATCCAATTCTTGACATGGTCAAACCTCCTTATAATGTTTGTGTTACCATACGTAACAAATTACTTCTCCACCAATACCTTCTTTTCTAGCAACTTTATCAGTTACAAGGCCTTTTGATGTAGAGACAATAGCAATACCAAGTCCGCCTAAAACCTTAGGAACTTCATTTGCTCTGGCATAGACACGAAGTCCAGGTTTAGATATTCTCTTGATACCTGAAATTACTTTTTCTTCGTTAGGACCATATTTTAAATCTATTGTAATGATTCCTTGTTTACCGTCATCAGTAACATTGAAACCATCGATAAATCCTTCATCTAATAAAATTTGTGCTATTGATTTTTTGATATTAGATGCAGGAACTTCAACAACTTTATGTTTCGCATTAACTGCGTTTCTTATTCTTGTTAGCATATCTGCTATAGGATCAGTCATCATAAAAGCTTCCTCCTTCCTTTCTTACCAGCTTGCTTTTCTTACGCCAGGGATTTCGCCTTTATAAGCCAATTCTCTAAAGCATATACGGCAGATGCCATATTTCTTTAAATATCCGTGAGGTCTACCACAAATTTTGCATCTGTTATATTCTCTTGTGCTAAACTTTGCAGGTCTTTTTTGTTTTGCGATCATTGATTTTTTAGCCACTAAAACTCCTCCTTATTTCTTAAATGGCATTCCCATTTTGTCTAATAATTCCTTAGCTTCTTCGTCAGTGTTTGCAGTAGTAACGACCACAATATCCATACCTCTAATTTGATCTACCATATCGTATTCAATTTCAGGGAATATTAATTGTTCTTTGATACCTACAGCATAGTTTCCTCTACCATCGAATGATTTAGAAGAAATACCTCTAAAGTCTCTTACACGTGGAAGAGAAATGTTCATAAATTTATCTAAGAAATCATACATTTTTTCACCACGTAATGTAACTTTAACACCAACATTCATTCCTTCTCTAAGTTTGAAGTTAGCGATAGATTTTCTTGCTTTTGTTACAATTGGGTGTTGTCCTGTAATTGTTTCTAATTCTTTAACTGCGCTTTCGATAGCTTTAGGATTTTCTTTTGAAGAACCTAAACCCATGTTAAGCACGATTTTTTCCAATCTTGGAACTTGCATGATGTTTTCATATTTGAAACGTTCAACCAAGAAAGGAACAACTTCATTTGTATATTTTTCTTTTAATCTGGAAGTCAAGTTTATACCCTCCTTATGTTACTTAATAGTTTCGTTGTTAGATTTCATAAATCTAACTTTCTTACCGTCTTCAAACTTGTAACCTAATCTTGTGCCTTTCTTGTTTTTAGCATCATAATACATTACGTTTGAAACATCAATCGGAGCTTCTTTTTTGATTAGTCCGCTTTCAACACCACGTCCGTTAGCTTTTTGGTGTTTAGTAACTATGTTAACTCCTTCAACTACCACTCTATTTTGTTTGGCTAATACTTCAATAACATTTCCAGTCTTTCCTTTGTCTTTACCAGAAATAACTATTACAGTATCTCCATTTTTAATCTTCATATCTCTTTACACCTCCAATTATAACACTTCAGGTGCCAATGAGATTATTTTCATGAAGTTATTGGCTCTCAATTCACGAGTTACTGAACCAAAAATTCTTGTTCCCACTGGATTTTTATCATCTTTTATAATTACAGCTGCGTTATCGTCAAATCTGATGTAACTTCCATCAGCTCTTCCCAATGGTTTAGTTGTTCTTACGATAACAGCTTTTACTACATCACCTTTTTTAACCATACCGCCCGGTTGTGCAGATTTAACTGAGCAAACTACGATGTCTCCGATAGCTGCGTACTTTCTTTTAGTACCACCTAAAACTCTTATTACTAGTAGTTCTTTTGCACCAGAGTTATCTGCAACTCTCAAACGACTTTCTTGTTGAATCATAAAATTCTCCTTTCGTAATAAGAATTACTTAGCTTTTTCTATAACTTCTACAAGTCTCCAGTTCTTTGTTTTAGAAAGAGGTCTTGTTTCCATTATTTTAACTTTATCGCCGATACCAGCAATGTTTTCTTCATCGTGTGCTTTAAATTTAGTTGTTTTTCTTAATTGTTTACCGTATTTAGGATCTTTGACAAGTGTCTTAACTTCTACAACAATTGACTTATCCATCTTATCTGAAACAACTATACCAACTATGGTTTTTCTCATATTTCTTTCCATAATTGTTAAGCCTCCTTACCAATGTTTAGCTCACGTTCTCTAATAATAGTTTTAATACGAGCTATATCTTTTTTTACAAGTCCTATCATCATAGGGTTTTCTAATTGCCCAGTAGCTAATTGAAAACGTAGATTAAACAATTCACTTTTAGATTGTTCTAATTGTTTTTGTAAATCTTGATCTGATAGATTACGAATTTCTTTAGTTTTCATCAGCTTCACCGTCCTTTTCTCCGAACTCTTCACGAGTTATAAATTTAGTTTTGATAGGTAGTTTGTGTTGAGCAAGTCTCATAGCTTCACGTGCTACATCTTTAGGAACACCTGCCATTTCAAATAATACTCTACCTGGTTTAATTACTGCTACCCAATATTCTGGAGCTCCTTTACCTGAACCCATACGAATACCGATAGGCTTCTTTGACACTGGCTTATCTGGGAAAACTTTAATCCAGATGTTACCGCCTCTTTTTATATATCTTGTCATAGCACGACGTGCTGCTTCTATTTGATTAGCTGTTAACCAACAAGAACCTAACGCTTGTATACCATAATCACCGTAAGTTAAAGTATTGCCTTTTAATGCTTTACCTTTCATTCTGCCTCTGTGAACTCTACGGTATTTTACTCTTTTAGGCATTAACATAGAATATTTCCTCCTCTCGAATTAGTTTTTAGCTGCTTGTGATTTACCTTTTCTGTTATTGTTTCTTCTTTTTCTGTTTTTGTCATTTTTTTTGTTTTTGTAAACAGGTAAATCTTCTTCTGTCATACCAGGTAACATTTCACCTTTGTATAACCAAACTTTAACACCAAGCTTACCATAAGTTGTGTCTGCTTCTGCAAATCCATAGTCGATTGCAGCTCTTAGAGTTTGAAGAGGAATAGTTCCTTCGCTGTATCCTTCGCTTCTTGCCATATCAGCTCCACCAAGTCTACCAGAAACCATAGTCTTAATACCCAAAGCTCCTGCTCTCATGCTTCTTTGCATTGTTTGTTTCATTGCACGTCTGAAAGAAATACGTCTTTCTAATTGACTTGCGATGTTTTCTGCAACTAATTGTGCATCTAAGTCTTGGAACTTAATTTCTTCTACATTTATGATTAATTTCTTACCTGTTAATTTTTCTAATTTATTTTTTAATTCTTCAACGCCAGCACCTTGACGGCCAATAACCATACCAGGTTTAGCTGTGTTGATAGTTACTTTAATTTTGTTTGATGCTCTTTCGATGGCTATACTGCTAATACCAGCGCTGAAAGATTCTTTCTTGATTAGTTCACGAATTTTGTGATCTTCTACTAAATAATCACTAAAATCTTTTTTATCTGCAAACCATCTTGAATCCCAGTCTTTGATAACACCAACTCTTAATCCTTTAGGATTAACTTTTTGACCCATCAGACTCCTCCTTATAATTCTCTTTCTTCTACAACTACGCCAACATGACTTGATCTTTTAAGGATTGGATAAGCCATTCCTTTAGCTTTTGGTCTCCATCTTTTCATTACTGGAGCATTATTAGCGTATGCTTGTGATACAAAAAGATCTTCTCTGTTTAATCCAAAATTGTGTTCTGCGTTTGCAATTGCTGAATTTAGCACTTTTTCTAAAATTCTAGCACCTTTTTTAGGAGTGAATTTCAATATAGCAAGGGCTTCATCAACTTGTTTACCTCTAATTTCTTTGCATATAAAGTTAACTTTTAGAGGAGAAATACGTACATATTTCGCTATAGCTTTAGCTTGCATTGTCATACCTCCTTATATTAATTACGAACCTTACTCGTTTTTTCGTTTTTAATGTGACCTTTGTATGTTCTTGTAGGAACAAATTCTCCTAATTTATGACCAACCATATCGTCAGTAATATAAACAGGTACATGCTTTCTTCCATCGTGAACTGCAATTGTGTGACCTACGAAGTTAGGGAATATTGTAGAACGACGAGACCAAGTTTTAATAATCTTCTTTTCATCGTTTTTGTTAAGTTCTTCCACTTTCTTCATTAAGTGTTCATCGCAGAAAGGTCCTTTTTTAAGTGATCTACTCATTCTATCCCTCCGTTATTTCTTTCTTCTTCTTACAATGTACTTATTAGACTTTTTATTTTTCTTACGAGTCTTAAGTCCAAGTGCTGGTTTACCCCATGGAGTTGAAGGAGCTGGTCTACCGATTGGTGCTCTACCTTCACCACCACCGTGAGGGTGATCTACTGGGTTCATTGCTGAACCTCTAACGTAAGGTCTCTTACCTAAGTGTCTGTTACGTCCAGCCTTACCGATTGTAACCAATTCGTGAGAGATATTTCCAACTTGACCTACAGTAGCTTTACAGTCAAGGTGAATTAATCTAAATTCTCCTGATGGTAATCTTAATTGTGCAAATTTACCTTCTTTAGCCATAAGTTGTGCTTCAGCACCAGCTGTTCTAACTAATTGAGCTCCTTTGCCAACTTTCATTTCAATGTTGTGAACTGTAGTACCTACTGGAATGTTTCTCAATGGAAGAGCATTACCAGGTACGATATCTACATCAGCACCACTTTCAACTACATCTCCAACTTTTAAACCTTGTGGTTGGATGATGTATCTCTTTTCACCATCTTCATATTGTAACAAAGCGATGTTTGCTGTTCTGTTTGGATCGTATTCGATTGATTTAACAACAGCTTTAATACCATCTTTGTTTCTTTTAAAATCTATAATTCTATATTTTCTCTTAGCTCCGCCGCCTCTGTGACGAATAGTTACTCTACCATAAGAGTTTCTTCCGCCAGATTTGTTTAAGCTAACAGTTAATGATTTTTCAGGAGTAGTTTTTGTGATTTCATCAAATGATAAAACACTCATACCACGTACACCGGCAGAAGTCGGTTTATATTTTTTTATTGCCATGTTTTTACCCCCTTAATTACATTCCTTCGAAAAATTCAATTTCTTTTGAATCTTCTGTTAATGCAACTATAGCTTTCTTCCAATCAGATCTCTTACCACTGTGAGCGCCCATTCTCTTAACTTTTCCTTTAACGTTCATAGTGTTAACAGATTTTACTTTAACATCAAAAATCTTTTCGATAGCGTTTCTGATTTCTATTTTATTCGCATTTTTATCTACTTTGAATACATATTTCTTTTCTTCCATTTTTCCCATAGAATCTTCAGAAATAATTGGTTTCAAAATAATATCATATGGTGATTTCATTATTGAAACACCTCCTCAAGAATTTTAACAGCATCAGTTGTAATAACTAATGAGTTGTATTTCAAACAATCATATACATTGATTAATCTAGCTTCACAAATAGCTACATTTTCAATGTTTCTAAATGATCTGTAAAGTGTATCATCATTTTTATCAACAACTACTAAAGCTTTCTTGTCTGCTTTAATATTCTTTAATACTTCAACAGCTTTTTTAGTGCTAATAGCATCTAAGCTTAATTTATCTAAAACGATCATTTCATTGTCATTAACTTTGTCAGTTAATACTGATTTGATTGCAAGTCTTCTAACTTTCTTAGGAACAGCGTAGCTATAATCTCTAGGCTTTGGAGCGAATACTACCCCACCACCTCTCCATTGTGGAGATCTGATAGATCCTTGTCTTGCTCTACCTGTACCTTTTTGTCTCCAAGGCTTCTTTCCTCCACCTCTTACCTCACTACGAGTTTTAGCAGATTGTGTGCCTTGTCTTTTATTAGCAAGTTGATTTCTAACTACTTCGTAAACAACGTGCTCATTAACATCAACGCCGAAAATGGCTTCATTTAATTCTAATTCTCCAACATTTTCTCCTTGTTGGTTTAAAATTTGAACTTTAGGCATGTTTCATCCTCCTTCCTATTTTGACTTAATAGCTTCTCTAACAGTAACTACTCCACCTTTGTTTCCTGGAACAGCTCCCTTAATAAGAAGTAAGTTTCTTTCATTGTCAACTTTAACAATTTTCAAGTTTTGAACAGTTACACGGTCGTGACCCATCTTTCCAGAACCTTTACGTCCTTTGAAAACTCTTGCTGGATAAGATCCGGCACTTCTTGCACCTGCAACTCTGTGTGATTTAGAACCGTGTCCCATAGGTCCTCTTGAATAGTTGTGTCTAACTATTGCACCTTGAGTTCCCTTACCTTTTGAAATACCGATAACATCCACAACGTCTCCGTCTTGGAAAATATCTAATTTGATTTCATCGCCAAGGTTGAATTGTTCGTCATCATTAATTTTGAATTCTTGTAAGTGTTTCTTGAATGAAACGCCTGCTTTGCCAAAATGACCTCTCATTGGTTGGTTAACGTGTTTTTCTTTCTTTTCAATGTAACCAACTTGAATTGCGTTATATCCTTCTTTTTCTTTAGTTTTGATTTGTGTAACAACCATTGGACCCGCTTCAATGACAGTTACTGGAACAACACTACCGTCTTCGTTGAAGATTTGAGTCATTCCGATTTTTTTACCTAAAATACTCTTCATTGAGTACACCTCCTATAGTGTGATATCCACATTAAAATTTACTTACAGCGGATTGCTTTACAATCATACTAAGATTAAAGTTTAATTTCGATATCTACGCCGGCAGGAAGGTTAAGCTTTTTAAGCGCTTCCAATGTCTTTGCGTTAGGATTAATGATATCGATTAATCTCTTATGTGTTCTTTGTTCGAACTGTTCTCTTGAGTCTTTGTATTTGTGAACAGCTCTTAAGATTGTAATAACTTCTTTTTCTGTTGGCAACGGAATAGGACCTGAAACTTTAACGTCAGTTCTCTTAGCTGCCTCAACGATTTTTTGAGCTGATTGATCGATTAGTTCGTGATCATAAGCTCTTAGTCTGATTCTGATTTTTTGATTTGCCATTTAGGCACCTCCTCTATATTTTTGAAGAAGCGTCTTGCTGGGTTATGTTCATACACCCTCCCGGGTGTACAGTGACCTAAGATTTAAAAAACTTTTTTAAAAAGTTTAACCCATCGCCCTAATCGTGTAGGACTTCTCGGTGAAAATTACCTCGGAAGATTAATCACGTTTCCCGAGCAACCTTCCACTTCTACGCTTACTAACTTTAGGCACAACTGGTATTATACATTGTCTATACAACAATGTCAACACCTTTTTGAAGTTTTTTTGTAAAATTTCAATATTTTTACGAAAAATTTGTTTCCTTCCTTATTATATAATAAAAGGGCGGGGAGTAAAAGTTATATTCTTGCTGAACGCATTTCAAAAAACAAAAATAATTTAGCACGAATATCTGTCTCCAAAAATAAACAAATTCAAAGCTTGTGAACCTAAAATCTCAAGTGCGAGCTTCGCTCTGGCACGAGTGAGATTTTTTCACGGTTCACTTCGCTAGAATTTGTGATTATTTTTTACGAATGATATTCTTAGCTAAAACTATTTTTGTTTTTATTGCTAAGAAGTGTCGTCAGTAATTTTCGGTAACATTTTTCGTTTTAACTTGCGACAAATTTTCATCCAACAATTTTCGTTTTAACTTTCAACAAAGTGTTGTTAATAATTTTCTTAATATTTAGTGAATAATATTCTTTAAATCTGGGTATATAAAGTATATCAACAATTTAAGGAGGTGTTAGTATGGTAGAAGAAAAGAAATCAGTTGATTGGATTTCTCTTATTACAGGTATTTGTTTTATTATAGTTTCATTCATAGCTTTTAAAAATCCATATGCCAGCTTAGCGAGTCTGGTGATTTATTTTGGAATAATTGCAATTGTTAAAGGCGTAGGCGGAGTTTTAATTTATAAAAAGATAAAAGATTTTACAAGACTGAACATAAAATTATTCTTTTGGATAAGCATAATAGATATAATACTTGGCCTCATTCTTCTTTTTAATGTCGAATCTGCTGTATTGATCATTCCGTATGTGTTCTCGATTTGGTTTATTATCGATTCAATCAACGATATTAGTTTCGGAAGATATCTAAGGTTTGTTCCAGGTGGACTTTACCATCTTAATATCATAATTAATATTATTACTTTAATTCTTGGAATTATGATGTTGTACAATCCTTTAAGAGCATCTTTTACGGTTGTATTTTTAATTGGAATGTATTTGACAATATCTGGCGTTAAATATATTGCATATGCTTTCAAACATGAGTATTAAAAAAATCGTCTCAAAATGATGTGTGCCATCTTTACCGGGTCATCCAGTAAGGATGGTACATATCAAAACGAGACGATTTTTTATATTTTAATGTTAACCCATTTACCTTGTCTAAATCTGATTGAATTGAACATGTATCTAGAGAATTGGTCGGAGAAGATTCCTAGCCATATTCCCACGATTCCCATTTCAAACACAGATACAAGGATGTATGTTACTACTGTCCTTATGATTGTTACACTTATGATTGAAGAGATTAATGTGTATTTTACATCACCTGCTGATCTCAAACATCCTCCGTATATGATTTGTGAGATTTGTAGAAGGACTATTACTGTGATGAATCTTGCGATGATTTCTCCAGTTTCTATGATGGATAATTTGTCGAAGAACAAATGGAATATTCCTTTTCCAAATAACAACAATATCAAAGATAGTACAAGAGATATCATAAGTCCTATTCGTTGGCAGACTTTGCCGTAAATCTTGGCGTTTTCTTTCTTGCCAGCGCCAAGGCTTGATCCTGTTAGAACGACTGCTGCAACTTGCATCCCATCTGCGAACGAAAAACAAATACTTAGAAGATTCATTCCTACGTTGTGTGCTGCAAATGTGTCTGTTCCAAGTCCTGCTGCCATCAACGCTGTTGTCAAGAATCCGATTCTCATGGCTATATTTTCTACGAACAAATTGGTTCCAAGTTTTACGATACTTGTGAATACTTCAACTGTTGGCTTGATTTTCTTCTTGAAAATGTATTTGATTTGTACGAAACCATCTTTTCTGTAAAGCGATCTGATGCACATAATGCTACTTACGACTGTTCCAAGCACTGTCGCAAGTGCCGCTCCAGAAACTTCCATTTTCGGAAAACCAAAATTACCACCTATCAAGCAGTAATTAAAAAATATATTGACAATACTTGACACCAAGTTAGTTGTAAATGCAATTCTAGTGTTGCCACTTCCCCTTTGTGCTGCATTTATCGTCATACTCACCACGGAGAAAATCATTCCACCCATTATTATCCTGAAATAATTCAGAGCATCAGTATGCGTGTCTGAGTTACTTCCGGCAAGTCTCAGAATGCTATCCGAAAAATACACCATCACAGTGCTTATAACAACCGTTAGCACAAGTCCCATGATAATCGCTGTAACAAGTATTCTGTTCGCTCCTTCTTTGTCCTCTTCTCCAAGACGTCTGGCAACTAAAGCTGATGTAGCAATGTTTATGGAGAAAAATATCGCCAACGCTATGAATTTTGGTTGGGTTGTAAGACCTACAGCCGCTACTGCAGAACTTCCAATCGAAGACACCATATAAGTGTCGATAATTCCCGCAAGTGCTATGAAAAAACTCTCCAACACTGACGGCCACGCCACCTGTATTGCTCTTTTGTAAAAATTCTTATTCTTCATCTAATCATCCATTCTATTGTTCAATCTAATTCTAATACTCAATCTAAAATAAAATTATATACTACATCATACTACTAGCAAAAAATTAATACAAGTTAGCGTGTTTTAATTCTTACAGTTGAATACTCTTCAATAGTATATACGACCTCAAATCCACATTTCAAAAATAAATTCAACGAAGGATTGCTGATACCAATATTATCGTATAGTTCATCTATGTCTAATTTTTTTGCCAAATCAATCAAAAACATCAACGCTCTTTTCCCGTAGCCATTGTTTCTGTATTCATCTTTTACAATCAGACTGCAAATCCACCTATCATCTTCCTTATATATACAACATTCTCCGACAGGCTTGTTATGACCCATAATGTAATAGTAAAATCTGTCGTCAGAGTTTATCCATTTGTCATACCAGCTTTTCCATTTGCCTTCTGAGAAATCAATAGCCCCACCGTATTTTTCGTTGAAACTCATCGTGTTTTCATCTGCCAACAGTTCTTGTCTGAAATTCATATCATCGTATTCCGGAATCACAAAATCACATTCGTAGTCTTCGTCAATTATTGAATACATACAAGAATCTACAACACCTTGGTTGTTTGTGGCTGATTTTCTAAGACATCCTTCGTATTTCATATTTGCGTTCATCATTACTTTTCCACTTGCAGAGTTTCTCCTGTCGTGTGTGGCTTCTACTCTTACGGCGTTTTTTTCTTCAAATAAATATTTTAGCATGAGTTTCAAAGACTCGGTCATTATTCCCTGTGACCAATAATCGTATGCCAAGCAGTAGCCAATAGCGTAAGTTTTTGGATTTTCTTTGATTAAACTAGCAGATATACAACCAATGTTTTCATTGTTAGTATTGCAAATCGCAAAGTACACATTCTTGTCATCATTTATCCATTGTTTTATGATTTTTTCTGATTCTTTTAGTGATGTGTGAGGCTTCCATGTCAAAAACTTCGTAACTCTGCTGTCGCTTGCCCAATTTTCATACATTTTGTCTGCATCATTTATTGTAAATTTTCTTAAAATCATTTTGTCAGTTTTCATAATCGCACTTCCTTTTTTATATAATACCATATTATTTTCTTTGCAAGGGTAATTGAGCCAATGCAAACTCTAGAAATAATCTTTGTTAATGTTATAATAATATTGGAATAACATTAGGAGGTATTTATGGAAGATATTAGAAAACAAGTTTCAGAATATTACAGCAATATAACTACAGAAAAAGAAGGCAAAATGCAAACTCAAATCTGTAGTTGTTCGGATAGTATGCCACTTCACATCAAAAAAATCAGAGGAATGGTTAACCCTGAACTTTTGAAGAGATTTTACGGTTGTGGCTCTCCAATTCCATCAGCTCTTGAAGGATGTACTGTGTTGGATTTGGGATGTGGAACAGGGGTCGATGTGTATGTCGCTTCTAAATTAGTCGGTGAAAATGGAAAAGTAATCGGCGTAGACATGACAGATGACCAATTGGATTTTGCTAGGAAATATCAAGACCAAATGGCTGAAAAATTTGGCTACAAGAAATCAAACGTAGAATTCAAAAAAGGTTACATCGAGGATTTGAAATCTATAGGAATAGAAGATGAATCTGTAGATGTTGTAATCAGTAACTGCGTTATCAACCTTTCTCCATTCAAAGAAGAAGTGTTCAAAGAAGTGTGGAGAGTTTTGAAAAAAGGTGGAGAATTGTACTTCTCAGATATTTTCGCTGACAGAAGGGTTTCTGATGAAATTTACCAAAACCCTGTATTACGCGGTGAATGTTTAGCCGGTGCAATGTATGTAGAAGATTTCAGAAGATTATTGCATAAAATCGGCTGGGAAGATTTCAGATATACTAAAATTACAAAGGCGCCAATCGAAAACCGAAAAATCGAAGAATTAGTTGGCAATGTGAACTTCACATCAAGAACTGTAAGAGCTGTGAAATTACCAGGAATTATCGAAGATAGATGCGAACAATACGGACAATTCGTAACTTATCGTGGAGGTATTTTAGGTAGTGAACACTACTTCGACCTTGACGATCACCACAGATTCTATAAAGATTTGCCAATGGCAGTGTGTGGAAATAGCTGCGCAATGATCGAAGAAACTAGATTTAAAAAATACTTCGATGTCGTTGGAGATAGAACAAATCACTTTGGTCTGTTCGATGGTTGTGACGGTCCAGGAAATGAATGTGATTGTGATGGTAACAGTGGTTCTTGCTGCTGCTAATTATAAAAATATAAGCTGTGAGTTTTCTCACAGCTCAGAGCGTCGACAAACCCAATAATAAATTGGGTTTATCGACGCTTTTTCTATATTTATTCTAAAATATATTAATTTTTCAAATAGTGGTGCAAATCCTACAGTAAATGGAGGGATATTACCTCCATTGTTGTCTAATCTATCTAGTAATTTTGCTAGTTTTTTCATATTTAGGCACGTAAAAGTAAGTGCTGTTTTCATACTCATTTTTGCTTTTCCTATCATATTGGTACACCTAAAGCTATGGTATTCTTTAGCACTTCCGAATTGTTTTTCAATTGTTTCTTTTCTTTGCTTATATTCTGCTTTTCCTGTTTTAGTTAGCCTGTACCATTCGCAATAGTCTATGTATCCTTGCCAAATATGTCTAATTATTACTTTTACCTTGCTTTTACTTCTTGTGCATTTACTTAAAGATGGACATTTTTCACATAAACTTTTCTTGCTTTGATATATTCTGTAGCCTTCTCGGTTTGTTGTTGAGTAAAGGAGTATTTTGTTTTCTGGACATATGTAGCAGTCGTTCGTTTCGTCATATTTATATTGTTTTGGATAGAAAGATTCTTTATCACTTCTTCTTCCTTTTGGTTTTGTATATGGTAATACCGGCATTATTCCTTTATCTATTAGTTCTTTTGCTATTGCTGGTATTTTATATCCTGCGTCCATTACTATTTTTTCTGGCTTATATTTTTCTATTTTTTCTTTGAAGAATGATGGGAAGGTTGTGGAATCATGTAGGTTTCCTGGGTAGGCTTTGTATCGTAATATCCAGCCATTTTTATCACATGATGTTTGAATTGAGTAGGCAAATACTTCTTTGTGGTTTCCTTTATAGAATAATCCACTTTCTGGATCTGTTGTTGATTGGGTGATTTCTTTTTCTTCTAGTATCTCACCTTCTGGGTAATCAAAGTCATCTTTGCCATTGTTATTTCTATCTTAATTTACTTCTTTTTCTAGTTTTCTTTGATATGATTTTACTTTTTTCTTTATTTTTACTTTTTGGTTTTTATGTCTGTTGGCGTGGGCTTTTACATGGGTTGAGTCTATAAATTGTATTTTTGTGTCTACAAATCCATAGGACATTGCTTGGTCTAGAATATTTTCGAATATTTGATTGAATATGTCTGTATTTTTAAATCTTCTTTCATAGTTTTTCCCAAAGGTTGTGAAGTGTGGGACTTTATCGTAGAAATCTAGGCCTAAGAACCAACGATAGGCTATGTTTACTTCTATTTCTCTTATTGTTTGCCTCATACTATTTATGTTGAAGAAGTATTGTAGGATTACAAGTTTTATTAATACTACTGGGTCGATACTTGGTCTGCCCGTTGTTTGTGAGTATTTATCTTCTACTAGGTCGTATATGAAGTTAAAGTTTATATATTTATCTATTTTTCTTAATATGTGGTCTTTTGGGACTAGTTGCTCTATTGATACCATTTGAACTTGCTCAGTGCTAATTTTTTCATTCTTATGTAGCATAACTTCCTCCATCTTTAGTATATTTATACCTAAAAATGGCTTGATTTAAGCGTTTTTCGCATAGAAAAAGTAGATGAACTTGTGTTTTTCATCTACTTTGTCTACAGTCTGAACTGATATCAATTGAGTAATTACACTATAAGTAAACTTATAGCTAAAATCACACCTAAGAAAGCAAAAACGTACTTATATTTTTTGTAACTTTCTTTTGTGAATATATTGTCACTAAAGGCTGCTATAAAAATAAATATAACCGTTAAAAACATCCTTATATCATGACCGCTCATTGTGAAACACCCCCTCAATTGTAAAACAAGCGCACTTAATGTACCCACTAATATAGCTTTTTTAGACATTTTATTAAAGTTCATATCACCTCCAATTCATATATTGTAGCTGTCTTTCTATTACGTATGTTACCCTAATAGAATTATAGTAAACATTTAAAAGTAAATAATATATCTTGTATTAGAATTATTGTGACTTTTAAACGCTCAATTAAAGAAATATACACTATTAATTGAATATATATAACTTAGGTTTAATAAAAGCATAAGGTTACATTGAACATTTTAAGAGAAAAAATATATATAACATATGCTTATCTTATATATATTCACTTTTAATATAGGAGGAAAAATGGCCTACTTTACACAAGGAGAGTCAGCTGAAATAGTAGGAGTTTCAGAACCTACAATCAAAAATTACATAAAAAACTTATCACCAGAAGAAATGGTAGGCAAGTTTAATGGTAGGTCGCAACCAAACGAGGAAGGACTCAAACTTTTAAAAAGTATAGCTGCTGACAAAAAACCTTTCTTTAAGCGCGTACAAGAGTATGAAAGCAAAATTTCTGAATTGGAAGACGAAATTAAAACTTTAAAAAAGAAAATTCACTGCTTAAGGAAGAAAAATTTTAGTTAACACAAATTACGGAAAAGATAACTAAAAATTGTAAGTATTATAAAAATATAAGATATACAAATCTTATCTCACAGCTTTTTTGATTTTCTTTCATTAATCTCGCCATTTTTATCGATTTGGCGTAGATAATTTAAATGTGGCGAGATAAAAAATTTTATTACTACAATTTCTTGCTCCAATATATTTTGAGTATCACAGTTATTATTATTTGTGCAATGGCTACTGCTGTAAGTGCGATAAATACTTCATAGTTTACATAGGACATAACACAAGCGATTACCTCTATGACAAATGACAATATTGGTACTATATTTTTTCCAGATTTCATTCTTATTAATATTTCACGTTCGTCTGTTTCTTTTGTGTACATTTCTTTTAGGTATTTTTCATCTCTGTATGCTCTTATCAAACATCCCATATAAAATAAGCAAACTAGTTCTATTCCTGTGAAAAATCCCAGAACATAATCTGTTGTATCTGCTGAAGATGGCGATATGTCTTTCAAAAAGACCGCTCCTAGTATGATAGCTATAAGAGCTGTGACGCAAAATACTACTAGCAAAGATATTCTACGCGCTATTTCTTTTCTGTAGTTTTGTAAGTTTTTCATTTAATCGTCCTCCTCCATTGTAAATATGTCTTCGATTTTCATTTCGAAAAATTCGGCTATTTTGAATGCAAGTGGGAGTGATGCGATGTATTTTCCATTTTCTATCGATGTGATAGTTTGTCTTGTCACTCCAACTTCGTTAGCCAATTCTTCCTGAGTAATTTTATTTTCTTTTCTTAATTGGGAAATAATATTTTTCATTTTTTCTCCTTTGCAAAGTTCACTTTGCATTTTTAGTATAGTATGCTTTGCATATTATGTCAAGTATACTTTGCATTTTCCAAAATAAAAAAAACTACGAGCAATGCCCACCCGTAGTTTTCGTTTTAAATTTCATTTTAAATTATCTGTACAATCCACCAACTGATTTTAAGTTGGAGTTGATGATTTCCATTACTTTTTCGTAAGCTTCTGTTGATGACATTTCTACATTTTCAAGTGTTTTTCTTTCAGAAAATTCTACTATGTCCTCAGATGCTTTCTTTCCTACAGTTATTCTTAGCGGGATTCCTATTAGGTCACGGTCGTTGAATTTTACTCCTACTCTTTCTTTTCTGTCATCAAGTAGAACTTCTACTCCTTGAAGAAGTAGCTTTTCGTAAAGTTTTTCTGCAAGTGTATTTTGTTCTTCATTTTTTGTGTTAACAACTGTGATGATTACGTGATATGGCGCTACAACTAATGGCCAAATCATTCCCTTGTCGTCATGGTTTTGTTCTACAATTGCGCTGACACTTCTTGTTACGCCGATTCCGTATGATCCCATCCAGAAGAATTGTTCTTTTCCATTTTCATCTAAGAATGTTGCATTCATACTCTTGGAATATTTTTGTCCCAATTGGAAGATATTTCCGACTTCGATTCCTCTTTTGAATTTCAATGGAGATTTTGTTTCAGGATCGATATCTCCATCTTGTACCATCAACAAATCTTCTACGATTTCCCCTTCGAAATCATCTCCGTAGTTTACGTTTTTGATGTGGTAGTTTTCTTCATTAGCTCCAACGACGAAGTTTTTCATTTGTGTAACTCTTGAATCGATTATGATTCTTGAATCTAGTCCGATTGGTCCAGTAAATCCTGGTGAACTGTTCAAAGCTATGATGTCTTTTTCTTCCATCATTTCGATTTCGTGTTCTGGACATTTCAAATAACTTACAAGTTTGGACATGTTAAGTTCACGATCTCCTGGTATGAACACAATTACAGGTTTTCCTTCTACCATCAAATCCACTGCTTTCAAACAATGTGCAGGGCCGACTTTTAAGAAATCACTTACTTCTTCAATTGTTTTGCAATTTGGTGTTAGAACTTTTTCTGATGGAAGTTTTTCTACATTTTCATCTTCAACTTTGTAATATACATAAGCTTTTTCGTCAGTCGCTGCGAAATCACTGTCATCGCTGTAGCAAATCACACCTTCACCTACATCACTAAGTGCGATAAATTCGTGCGAACTGTTACCACCCATGGCACCGCTGTCTCCAGCTACGATTTTGTATTCCAAACCAAGTCTGTTGAATACAACTTCATACGCTCTCCACATGTTCATGTAAGCTTCACGCATCGCTTCTTCATCTACATCAAATGTGTAAGAGTCTTCCATCAAGAATTCTCTGGAACGGTTGATTCCAAATCTTGGTCTTTTTTCATCACGGTATTTTGTTTGGATTTGATAAATATTAAGTGGAAGTTGCTTGTAGCTTTTGATTTCACCTTTTACTAAATCTGTAAAATATTCTTCGGCTGTTGGTCCAAGGCAGAATTCACGATTATTTCTGTCTTGTAGCTTGAACATTTCCGGTCCAAATGTCTTCCATCTTCCCGATTCTTCCCAGATTTCACGAGGTTGAGTTATAGGCATGTGGATTTCTTGTGAACCGTAGTTGTCCATTTCTTCACGAACGATATTTTCTACCTTTCTTACAATTCGATAACCCAATGGCAAATAACTGTACAATCCTGCTGCTGTTTTTCTAATCATGCCAGCTCTTAATAGAAGCTTGTGGCTTGCTATTTCTGCATCTTGTGGATCCTCTCTTAAAGTTGGCATATAAAATTTATTCATTCTCATAATTTACATGTTCCTTTCTTTGTGTATGTATATGTATCTAAAAAAAGATCCTCCGTCACGAAGACGAAGGATCGCTATACCACTTCTAGTTTGTTAGTTATAAGGTGACAACCCTATGATTTTGACATAATCTCCGAGTTAGGTTCATTCTATCGTAAATGAAAGTTTCCACCTTACACTTTCTCTCTGAAAAATCGTATAGAACTAGTATTCTCTTCATCGATACATTAGATTGTATCAGAATAGAGTGTTTTTGTAAAGATTACTATTTTATTTTTTCGACAATTCTTGATTTTGTTTCAAAGTTACTATCTGTTCCCGTGAATGAAGAATCTTTAACTGCCAAATCACTCATAGCGTCAATAATATCTTTGAATTTGTTCAAATCTTTTGTCTTGTTGGATAATTCATCAATTCCTTTTTCTTTGTATTCTTTTAGTTTGGAGCTGAATTCTTTTTGTCCAGAAGCAAGCTTGTCGCTACCTGATTTTAATTGTCCTGTTGATGAATCTAATTTTCCAAGTCCATCATTTAACATATTGATTGCGTTACTCATTGGAATGATTGCTTTTTCATTGATTTGTGACAATGAAGATAAAAGAGCTGATTGTTTGTTGAATTCTTGTAAGCCACCAGATAATTTTGATGAGCCCTCAACTAACGCACTTGAATTCTTGTCCAATTCTTCCATTCCATTTAAAAGCATTGCCATTGCTTTTTCGTTTTGCAATGTTCCTTCTTTTAATGTTTGTGATCCACCTTTGATTTGACCTGTTGCATCGTCAAGTTTGTCAATGGAATCTTTTAATGTTGATAATCCGTCTGCACCATTCAACGCGCCACCCATTTGTCCCAATCCTTGAGATAATTGGTTGGAAGAATCTACTAGTTTTGCTTTGGATTGATTCATAGCGGCAGATGTTCTCATAAGTGCATTTGATAAATCAGCGTTTCCTTGTGATAATGCGCTTGAACTTTGGGCTAATTCATTTAATGCAGCTTGTAATTTTTGTTGCCCAGCATTTTGTGAACCAGCATTTCTGATGGATTCTGCTTGTGCATACATTACATTTTTTTGTGCTTGAAGATATGCTATTGTGTCGTTTAGTTGTCCTTCTTCATTGTTTGCTTGTAATTGTTGGATTGCATTGTTCAATCCTTCAGCTGAGCTTTCAAGTCCACGTGCGATTTTTTCTGCACTTGCGCTTGTCTCAGCACCACCTGCTAATTGCGCTACTTGTTGTAATTTTTCGTTGAATTGTGCGCTTGAATCTTTTAATTGTGCAGATTTTCCAGAAATTTGTTCAACTGTATCTGCTAATTGACCATAACTTCCTGCCAAGCCATTCAATCCGTTTGATAATTGTGATGATTTTTCAAGTAGTTGGTCTTTTTGTGCAGTCATTTCTTTCATATTTTCAGTTCCAGCTCTTAATTGTGAAGTCGCATCTTTTAATTTGCCAACTCCATTGTCCAAATCAGTCGCACCTTTGGCTAGTTTTTCGGAGCCTTCTTTGATTTTAGCTGTGTTTTCTTTGATTTTTCCAACTGCAGCTGTGTAGTCAGAAATTCCGTTGTACAATTTCAAGCTACCGTCATTCATTTGAGCTACATATCCTTGGATAGGACCTACTTTTGATTGTATTCCTGAGAATTTGCCTTGCATTTGTTGTGTAGATGATGCAAGTTTTTGTGAACCTGAGTGAAGTTTTGTAACTCCTGTTTGCATTTGTGAAATTCCTGAGTTTAGTTTGTCTTGTCCTTCAGATAATTTAACTGATGCATCTACAAGTTTTTGTGAATTATCTTGTAATTCTTTAACACCGTTTTGAAGTTTATCCAATGAGTCGATGTTTTTCTTTTCTTGGAAAAATTCGTTAGTGATTACAGAATAGATTTCTACTGGTTTGTAATCCTTGATGTCCATTTCAACTGAAACTTCGTCCTTGAATTTGTCCAAATTTTTGTCTTCTACAATCCCTCTCAAGTTTTGTTTCATACCTGGTGTCATAACTGTAGTTACTATTTCGTTCTTGCCGTCTTTTACAACTTTGATATCATCTGATGATACGTTGTTTACTTTTTCATCATCAAATGTCATCGCTGCTACAACGACATATGGTGAATATACATTTCTTGATTGTCCGTCAATTGTTTTGGCTTCGTATCTGTTATTTTTAGAAGTAATTACAATCTTCAAATGACCAGATTTCCCTTCTAATTCAGAAGCTTTCATTTCTTTTCCATCTAAGAAGTATTTTACAGATACATCCACTGGAAGTTTTTTGTCAGTGTCACCTTTGTAGTAGATGTCTTTTTTGTTTTCATCTAATTTCAAATATCCGTTTTCAGATTTTAGTTCTTTGTCTGTTTTTAAATCTTTTACATTTGTCAAATTAGATTTGTCGTTTGCCTTTATATTTTTATCTGAATTTAACCACACAGAAACTGATTTGTCTTTGATTTCGTTACCTTCTACTGTTACATAAACTGTTTCTGATTTTTTGATTAAATCTTGTTGTTCTGCAAATGAAAGATTAGCAAATGTCATTGAAGATATCAAAGTTAATGCTAACACTTTTTCGATATTTTTTTTCATTATTTATTCTCCTTTACGCTAAGTTCTTAGTTGTTTTCTTGATAAATGGGAATGTAATACTCAACAATGCTGGTAATAAAATGATGATTACAAGCATGCTGATTATCGCTCCTCTAGCCAATAAAGTACAAATTGTGGATACTATTTCCATTTTTGAATAAATTCCTACACCAACTGTTGCTGCCATGAATGATAAGGCACTTGTAACAATTGATTTGGATGTTTCTTTTACTGAAACTTTTAAAGCCTCGTTTACATTCTTGCGCTTACTGTATTCGTATAGGAATCGGTCTGTCATCAATATAGAATAATCTATCGTAGATCCCAATTGGATTACTCCGATTACTATCGATGTGATAAACGGAATTGTTTGATTGAAGTAGAATGGGATTGCCATGTTGATTTGAATTGCAAGTTCTATCGCAGCTATCAAAACAACTGGAATTCCAAATGATTTGAATGATATAGCAATGATTAAAAATACCGCAATCAATGATGCTATGTTAACCATCTTGAAGTCTTGGTCAGAAATATCTGTCAAATCGTCTGTTAGAACTGCTTCACCTGTCAAATATCCGTCCTTGTCGTGTTTTGCAATTACATCACGCATTTGTTCGATTTGTTTGTTAACCTCCTCAGATGCTGTTTGGTATTTTGAATTAACCATCAACATTTCATAGCCATCTTTTACGAAGTTATCTCTTAGTTTGTCCGGTAAGAATGTAGCAGGAATTGTAACCCCTGTGATGGAATTCGTTCCAACAACTGAATTAATACCGTCAATTTTTTTCAATTCATCTATCATAGAACTCATAGCAGTATTAGATAAATCGTCCTTTACAACGATGAAGTGTGTACTTGCCATGTTGTAGTCTTTTTTCATTTTATTAAGTGATACTATTGAATCCAAATCTTGTGGTAATGATCTATCCAAGTTGTAATACAATTTTGTGTTAACTGAACCGTAAATTGCTGGAATAAATAAAACCACAAACGCAATCGCCAACACTTTTCTTTTGTCGACAACAAAATTTGGTAATTTATTGAATTCTGGAAGTAATACCTTGTGATTGTACTTGTCCACAGCTTTTTCTGTAAGAAGTAACATTGGTGGAAGAACAATCAAAGTAGATAAAAGTCCGATGAACACGCCCTTGCTCATTACAAGTCCAATGTCTTTACCCAAAGACAATCTCATCAATATTAAAACCAAAAATCCCGCAAAAGTTGTAAGTGAAGATGAGAAAAGAGATGAGAATGTCGCCTCAATTGCCTTTGCCATTGCCTTTGCGTGTGAATCTCTCTTCTTCTTTTCAGCTGCATACCTGTGATACAAGAAAATCGAATAATCCATCGTAACAGCAAGTTGCAACACAGCCGCTATCGCCTTGGTAATATAAGATATTTGTCCTAAGAATATATTAGTCCCAAAATTATAAATAACAGCATATCCTATATTCAACATAAACACGAATGGAATTACAGTCGATTCATTCGTCAAGCTCAACACCACAAGTCCAAGTGCTACAGCAAGCATTACATAAATCGGCGTTTCCTTGTCAATCAAATCCTTCGTGTCTTTTACAAGAGCACTAATACCACTCAAGTATTTTTCTTTGGATTCGATTTGTTTGATTTGATCTATAGCCTTCATAGTTCTTATTGAAGATGACGATTCACTAAACTTAACCATCATTAGAGTACTATCTTTGGCATAGAACACATCTCTAATATCATCTGGCAAAAATTCGTTAGGAACAGTTGGCCCAATAATCGAAGTCTTGGATATAACATCCTCAACCCCGTCGATTTTTTTCACTTCTTCTCTTAATTTCTCGGCATCATTATCGGTGCCTTTTAAAATCAACATCCCAGTAGCTGCATTTTTGAAATCTTTGTCCAAAATTGTTTGGCCTTGAGTTGATTTCAAATCAGTTGGCAAATAAGACAAAATATCGTAGTTGATATTTGTAGCCTTATAACCAATTATTGATGGAATCAACAACAAAGTCATAATCAAAAGCACTAACTTAGGATGATTAGCTATAAATTCTGAAAATTTCTTCATGTAAAATCACCCTTATCTATTTAAAATTTGTTTAATCACTTCAACCAAAACAGACTTCATTTCATCAATCGATAAAATAGAATCCTTTCTGATTGCAAGCTTACAAGTTGAAATCACAGTCTCAATCGTCAAAGAAAGAATATATAATTTTTGTGAATCAGAATATTCTTTTGAGAACAACTGTGAATACTTCTTCAAAATGTATTTCAGTGCAGTGTCTGTTTCAGAAAATCTCTTATCATTTTCTACCTTAGCATACAACGCCCAGTTCAAATTACTCGCAACAAGTTCAAACTCAAAAGGATTAGCAATGTAATAATCAATAATATAATCCAAAAAACTAATAAACCTTTCAACATGATCTTCTTGTGTGCACTTCTTCTCAATTTCCACCACCAAATCTGTAAGCTTCTTCAGGACGATTTGTTCCTTCAAATCTTCCTTATCCTTAAAATAAGAATAAAAAGTTCCCAATCCCAAATCAGTGTTGCTCATAATATCTCTGATAGTCGTCTTATCAACGCCTTTTTTCTCAAACATCTTAACTGCAGACTGAATTACTTGTAATTTATTATCTTTTTTCTTTTCGTCCAAATACGACACAACTAACCTCCTTTCATCTATTGAACGCTGTTCATTTCTTTTGACGTTTTATATTGTAACACTTTTTTGAACTATGTTCAACATTTTTCCTAAAATTTTTTATTTTTATTTTTATAATTTAAAACGTTGAAAATCCAACATTTGTTTTGCAAATTTCGTTTTTATTTGATATTTTTCAATTTCATAAAACAAAATTTTTGAAATTTTGTAACATTTTTTTATAAATTTTCGGAAGTTGGAGTTTGATGTAAATTTGGGCAAAAAAATACCAGAGCCACAAAATGCTCTGATATTTTTCATGAAAGGAATTGTATATAAAAATTTTAATATTTAACCCTTTACAGATCCCTGTGTTAAGCCAGAAATTAGTTTGTTTCTAAATATAATGGCTACTATTGCTGGAATTACTAATGATACCAATCCACACAAAGCAATTAGTCCATAACTTATATCGTTTCTACCCATAAATTCCGACAATATAAGTGTTACAACTTTGTTTTCTGGTGAAGATAAAAGAATCAGTGGAATTTGGAATTGGTTCCAACTCATTATAAACACCATTAAGACACAAGTGAGTATAATTGGATAAGAAATTGGAAGTATTACATGAAAAAATATTTGTCTTTCATTCAATCCTTCAACTTCTGCAGCCTCTAGCAATTCTTTAGGCAAAGTTTTGAAATAGTTCATGATTATCCATGTGGTAATTGGAATGAACGACGACACATAAATTATGGATACGTAGAATAATTTATCCAAGAATCCGAATCTCGCAAATGTCGCATATATCGGGATTATTGTAGTAAATACTGGAATTACTATGGTTATCATCAAAAATTTAATGATGAAGTTTTTGGCGAAAAATTTGTATCTATAAAACGCATATCCTGCTAAAACAGCTGTAGGTATTCCTATAAATATAGATAACAACGCCATTTTTAAGGAATTCATCAATCCACCGAACAAAACTTCATGAGATTTGGACGTTACATCGAAAATTTCTTTGTAATTTCCCCAATAAATTTCTGATGGCAAAAAGCTTGTAGTATTTTTCAACATTTCATATTCAGGAGTTATCGTTATTACAAAGCACCAAATAAGTGGTCCCAATGTAAACAATACGAATAATATGATGCACAAATATTTAATTATCTTTTCAAATAAACTGTCTTTCATATCTTCTCCTTAATTTGCATCTCTGATATAGAAATATCCAATTATTCCAGATAAAATCATAATTATATATGTGATTGCTGATCCATAACCGAAATTCAAATAACTAAATGTATGCATGTAATTGTAAATCAACAGCGTTGCAGCTTCTAACTTGTATCCGGTTATAGTTACAACTTCGTCAAATACATTTATTGCTGCCATTGTGATTTGAATAAGAACTATTGCCATCGATGGAAGTAACATTGGTAGTGTAATTTCTCTAAATTGTTGGGCTTTTGATGCTCCGTCAACTAATGCTGCTTCGTACAAATCATCTGGAATATTTTTCAATGTAGAAAGTATTAGTATCGCACAGAATGGCACAACTCTCCATGCGACAACGACACTTACTACAAATAAAGTCGTCCTCAGATTCACCGTCCACATAATAGGCTTGTCTATTATGTGTAAATTAATCAATATTTTATTCATAAGTCCATATCCGGGATAAAATATAAATTTCCAAATAATACCATTTACTAACGGTGGAAGCGCCCACGGAATTATGGCAATAGCCGTAAGAATAGGGCTTATACGAAGTTTTTCGTTCAAAATCAATCCCACGATTACACTACATACAAATGCTATGATTACTGTAAGTACTAGTATAATTAAACTATTTTTGAGTGCAGCGTAAAATTCAGGAGATTTCAAAACTTTTTCGTAGTTTTTAAATCCAATCCATTTTATATTGTATGGTTCTGTCAAATTATAATTTTGTAAACTGAAAAAGAACGTCCTGATTACTGGATACACTACTGTTGTTATTATGATAAACAATGCTGGAAGCAAAAGTAGGTATCCTTTTTTGCTTTTTTTCATTTTTGCTCCTTAGATTTTACGATAGTAAAAAAGCTCAAATTTTTTGCAAAATTTGAGCTTAGTTTGTTATTTATTTTCTTCAACTATCTTATTAACATTTGTTACCATTTGTTTTGTAGCTTCTTCTGGTGTTAATTTTTCGTTAGCCATTTGGTTGATAGTATTAAAGATTTCTGTGCTCATTTTTGTATAATAAATTGGAACTCCATTAGGAAATGGTGATTCGATTACTTTTGCAAGTTCTAACATAGCTCCTGGATTTTTGATTTTTTCTTCGTTTAGAAGTTGTTCAATTACAGAAGTTCTTGTAGGTAAGTTAGATAATTCATTATACAATTTGTATTGTGTTTCTTTTGAAGTGTACCATTTTGCAAATTTCATTGCAGCTTCTTTGTTTTTACTGTAAGGTGAAACTCCGATTGCTTCAGCAAATGGTACTGTAGCTGTAGCTTTTTTGTCTTTTCCTGGTAGTACTATTGGCATTACTTGATCAACTACTTTTGATTTTTCTTTGTCGTTAACACTCATTACATTAGAAGATGGTCCTACCATGAATGCACATTCGCCATTTTTCAATTTATCAAATGCACCAGAAGCTGTTCTATTAGCTGGATCTGATAATCCAGGACGATTTATTTTATCCAAGATTGTAAGAGCATCCAATGTAGCTTCTTCATTTAACGTATTATCATCATTAAACACTTTTCCATTTCTTGTATAAGCTAACCACAAGAATGTAGTAGTTGTCTTTTCGTCCGCTGCCATTGGGTTACTGATTGGATATTCTACAACATTCTTTTCTTTAAGAACTTTTGCATCGTTGATAACATCATCCCATGTTTGTGGTTCTTTTGTTAAACCAGCTTTTTCATACATGGCTTTGTTGTAGAACCCAATTCTGTAGTCGTTTGAATATGGAATTGCGTATAACTTATTGTCGATCATAAATGTTGAAGTAGTCTTCATATCATCCATATCTGCTTGATCTAATTCAATAGGTTCTAGCCATTCAGCTTTTTGGAATTCTCCAACCCAGGACCAGTCAACTTCATAAATATCTGCTGCTGCATTTTTACCAGCTGCTGCTGTAGAAATTTTATTTCTGATATCATCCCAGTTTGTTGTCATTACATTTACTTTAATTCCTGATTCTTTTTCGAAATCAGCCAACATTTCTTTTGTAGGAACTCCCCATTCCGGAATCATTAGTGAAACTTCTTGAGTTTTCGCTGAATCTTTTCCTTCAGTTGATTCTTTTGATGAATCATTAGAATTTCCCTTGGAGCATCCGCTCAATAGTAGTGCTGTAACCATTAAAAATAAAGTTACTTTAAAAAGTTTTTTCATAGTGTACTCCTTTAATTTTTATATTGACACAGACTCACCTGTGTTCTTATCAAAATAATTTAATATGGTATCATTTTTAATTCTAAGAGAAATTCTATCTCCTAGTAAGTATTCTGTTTCTCCAGAATATTTTATGGTAAGTTTGATACCGTCTCTTTCAACGTGAACGAATTTTTCACTTCCCAAGTTTTCTATAACAGTGATAACATAATCATCTCCTTCAACTATACGCAAGTTTTCAGGTCTAAGTCCAACACTGTAATTTGAGGGGATTTTTTCTCCTGAAGCTATGTAAAAGTCCTCAGCTTCTAATACATTAATTGATGGACTTCCTATAAATTCTGCAACAAAAATATTAACAGGATGCTTATAGATCTCATCCGGTGTACCTATTTGTTGAATAACTCCATCTTTCATAATTACTATTCGATCACCCATAGTCATAGCTTCTGTTTGATCGTGGGTTACATAAATCATTGTAGTTTGTAAATCTTTTTGTAGTTTTACAATTTCAGCTCTCATTTGAACTCTAAGCTTTGCATCCAAATTACTCAAAGGTTCGTCCATCAAGAAAACTTTTGGATTTCTGACGATTGCTCTACCAAGTGCAACTCTTTGCCTTTGCCCACCGGATAATTGTCCTGGTTTTCTATCAAGCAAATCACCCAAATCTAAAATCTCAGAAACTTTTTTCACCTTTTCATCTATTGTATTCTTGTCTACTTTCCTAATCTTCATTCCAAACGCCAAGTTATCATAGACGTTTTTATGAGGATAAAGTGCGTAGTTCTGAAAAACCATAGCGATATCCCTATCTTTTGGACTCACGTCATTAACACAGACATCATCGATAAAAAGTTTCCCTGATGTTATATCTTCAAGACCAGCTATAATTCTCAAAATAGTAGATTTCCCACAACCAGATGGACCAACTAAAACGACAAATTCTTTGTCTTTTAGTTCCAAGTTAAAATTTTCTATAGCTTTGAAATTGTTATCATAAGTTTTACAAATATTATTAAATTTTAAAGTTGCCATTTCTACTCCATAAAAATATATTCTTCTTATTTCCCATTATATCCCATTTTCAAAATAATATCTCGTTTTACTTATTGGATTTTTCTATAAATGAATTAATTCCTAGCTTTAATTCCAAAACCAACTCCCATACATTCTGGATGAATTATCATGCTTTTTTGAAGAGAAGTAGGATTGTTTTCATCATAATTTTTATAAACTCTTTCCTTTGCCATGTCTGATGAATCAAAGTTTATTATTTTTTCGAAAATACTTTGGAACTGCAATATTTTAGAACTTGGTTTTAAAATCTTTTTCATATTCTCATACAATAACCAAGAATAACAAGCGTAGCATTTGTACTCATTTGAGAAAAACTCATCTGCAAGTCCAAAAGATTTCACACAAGATTCATATGAAATATCCTCATTCTCCATTATATGAACCATTATTACATCATTATCCAAAACATCTGCACAATCACCCAAATCATCTGAATTTATATCGATATTTTCTTCCTGTAGATTTGAAATCTCAAATTGAAGAGAACCCAGTTTAAAAATATTCATATAAAAAATCCTAAGCAGCCACTTACCTTCAAATCCTTCAAGACCGAATTTATTGTTTCTATTTTTGTAGTCTGAAATTCTAAAAATCAAATCAGAAATAGTTTGATAAAAAACAGCAATGTCAATATTCTTTTCCTCATACATTTTTTTCAGAAAATCCAGCATACTCACCAATACAACAGCGATCTTTTCATCTGATAATTCTTGGATGTAGCTGTCTGTTCGATATCCACATTCAAGGCATTTATATGCATTGTTCAATACTTCTAAGTCTATTTTTTCGATTAAGTATTTTATATCGCACGACTTGTATTTTTCTGTTTTTTCATCGTAATCTTTAATTATTTGATGAATGTTCGCTTTTATTTCAGTAATATTATCTGTGTTTGATTGTTTATATATTTCAAATAAGCTTATTATATTCATTTCAAAAAAATCCGCAGTCATAAAAACTGCGGATATCTCCTTTTAAATTTTATTTTATATTCATGATAAAATCTCTTTTTTCCATAATTTCTTCTGTTTTTGGACCATAAGAAACGTAAGAGATTTCTGTGTCTAATTCTTTTTCGATGAATGTCATGTATTTCAAGAAGTTTACTTCGAACACATCATTCCAACCGTCAAATTCTTTGTATATTGGTTTTGCTTTTTTGAAATCATTTGAAATGAATGGCATTTTTTGTTCTATACCATCAATTTCATATCCAACGCATACTTTTACCTTGTCATATCCGTTTAATACGTCTGCTTTTGTCATGACGATTGAGTTGATTTTGCTTTTTTTGATTGCGTAACGAAGTTGTGCAAGGTCAATCCAACCTACACGTCTGTTTCTTCCAGTTGTAGCTCCGAATTCATTGCCTAATTTTCTAAGTTTGTCAGCATCTTCATCGAACAATTCTGTTGGAAATTCTCCTTCTCCAACTCTGGATGTGTATGCTTTTACAACTCCCATGATTGTGTCATCATCAGTCAATGTAACATCTGCTGCTGATGCGCTGTAAGCAGTTGTTGTGCTTGATGTAACGTATGGGTATGTTCCTGAATCTAAGTCAAGCATGATTCCTTGTGCACCTTCGAAAAGAACTTTTTTGTTTTTGATTTCATCTTCGATTTCAGATGCTGATGTGAATGTAACGCCCAATTTTAATAATTGGTCGAACTTGTCAAGCAAATAATTTACTGTTTCGTCGACATCGATGTGCATTTTGCCTTCGTAAATGTTGTTTTTCAAATAAACTATTTCTTCAACACGTTCCCTTAACAATTCATCGTCAAACAAATCAATAATTCTAACGTTTTGTCTAGCAGCTTTGTCTTGATAAGCAGGTCCTATACCTCTTTTTGTAGTTCCGATAGGATTTTTTCTCATAGATTCCAACAATCCGTCTTCTTCTTTGTGGTAAGGTAGAACGATAAATGTTTCTACATCGACCATAAATCTCTTGGAAATTCCTGGGAAATCAGCTTCCAAAACTTTCAACTCTTCAATCATTTGTTCTAATTCGATTACCATTCCTTTTGCCAAGAATCCCTTAGAATCTGTATCAAAAGTTATAGATGGTAGTAAATGATGTACGTACTTTTTGTCTTTAAAATAAATAGTATGTCCTGCGTTGGCTCCACCTGAAGATCTTACAATAATATCATTAAATTGAGAAAAATAATTTACAACCTTTCCCTTACCTTCGTCTCCCCATTGTGCACCAATTATCGCTAATTTATTCATAACAACTTCCTTTCAAATTATTAGATTCATTTAACTGTTAAGTTAACTACAAATCACAACTACTAATTATACCATATTCCCACATTTAAAAATAGTGTAAAACAGGTAATTTGACTGATTTGTTATTTTGAAACTACATTTTCAATAATATTATACCTCAAGTGAAAATTTTCTATTATAAATTCTTCCCGTTTTCTGTTATTAAAATTAATTTTCAGAGAAAAAGTAGCAAACCATTCATGCTAAGAATATCATACGGAAAAATTTGATTTGATTTCAAATCGAAGAAATCCGTCAAAAAATCGCACCGCATGAACGAAGTGTGCTTGCGATTTTAGGATTTTGAGATTTAGAAATTAAAAAATTTTGTAGTCTAGATATTCGTGCATGAAGGTTTGTCTACAACATTTGCTACTTATAATATAAATGCTTTTTCTCTCTAATATTCTCTTTTAATAATATTCACGATTTCTTTCTTGTAATCGTCTGTATTTGGATAGCCAACAATGAAATATCCCTTGTCTTTAACTTGGCCGATTATCATTTGGTTTCTGTATAATTTGTTCTCTCCAGTTCCCAAATATCTCATGTCTGTGACAAATCCTATGATAATTCTCTTCTTGTCTGATAATTTGTATTCTTCTTCGTAATCTTTCATCACAGAAAAAGCCATAATTTCTCCTGCAACACCATCGTCAATCGACAATCCATCAAGACAAGCTATTAAAACATCTGCTTCTTTTAACTTCGCCATATCATTTCTTGCGATGTCTATGTCAGTAATTGTAGCATCATTGTCTTTTTTGTTGTTTATCGAATCATTTCGTTGTGGCACATACAAATCAATGTCCACTTCTTTCTCTATAAATCTCGCCAAATCTTCAGTCCAACGAAACATAGCGTCATTGAAGAAATGTGATGCAAAATATCCTTTCATTTTTCACCTCAATTAATTTTATCATAATAATTTACCTAAATTATATACCAAATGCACTTTAAATCCACACCCGCATTTTATTATATAGATAACAAGGAGGAGCTTATGATTAAATTAAATAACGTTAAAGTTCAATACAAAGACAAAATTGCTGTTGATATTAAAGATGAAATCGTCCTAGAAGATGCTCATAAAATAGGAATTATTGGATCAAATGGTGCCGGAAAATCCACGTTAATTAAGGCAATTTTGGGATTAGTTAATTATAGTGGAAGCATTTCAAGTGATATACCCAAAGAAAAAATTGCAGTTCACATGCAGTTTAACAATTATTCAGAAACGGTTAAAACAAAAGATATTATTCAAATGATTACTAATAAAAAAATAGAATCAGATGAAAATTTGATGGATTTAATAAAGTATTTCGATTTCGAAAAATTGCTTCATAAATCATTTAAAAAATTATCTGGTGGAGAAAAACAAAAACTCACTTTGATTTTGGTTATGTGGCAAAATTCTCCAGTCACTATATTTGATGAGGTAACAACAGGACTTGATTTTGTGAGTCGACAATCATTAATGGAAAAAATAGTAGAATACTACAAAGACAAGTCGACAACAATCCTCATGGTTAGTCATTATTATCAAGAATTAGAGGATATTTGTGATAAGTTGTTGTATTTACATGAAGGAAAAGTTCTTTTCTATGGAAAAAAAAGAGAGATGTTCTTAAAGTACTGTACAAGTTCAGTTATTTTAACCGAAAAAAACAGTATAACAGAATCACTTATACCAAAAGATATAAGATTAGAAGCAATGGAAAACAAAATAGCTGCAGGATTTCATGATTTAAATACAGAGAAAAAATTGATATCATCTCTTGTGGATAATGATCAACAATTCGAACGTTTGAATGATTCTATTGAACTTACAGTTCTTAATGCATTGAAGAAGGAAGGAGCAAAATAATGAACAAATACATTTTTAAGTTTGAAACAAAGTTACTTTTACAAAACTTTACAAGTTTATTTTTCGGAATGGTATTTCCAATATTGATGTCGTTTCTAATAATATCGGGACTCAAAGATGTTCCTGCACCTCTCATTGATGAGGTAAAAAGAAGCATAGTTTTAAGTATTAGTATTATAAGCCCATTTTCTATATTCTTAGTTGGATTATCAGCATTATTTGCTAAAGATTTGGAAGAAGGTGTCTATGATAGGTTAGACTTGTTTTCAATTAATCATTTATCAATGGCAAAATACAAATTTATAGTCTATTATTTATTCTGGACTGTATGTAATATTTTTTATTTTGGGGTTATGAAATACGCTTTAGGTGTTAATATTCCTTTAATATCAATAATAAAACACACAGGATTTGTAACTTTGATTGCTGTTGCTTCTTTTTTTATCGGATATTCTATTTGCATATTCTTTAAAAAATTCTCTATTTCTTTTTCCCTTTCAATGGGAATATACTTTTTTAGTATGATACTTGGAGGAATGATGGGGATTCAAGTAGAGGATATGCCAAAAGGAATCAAGAAGATTGCACAATTAATTCCAATTAGTCACTTTTCTTCTATAGAATATGTGAATGAAGTAGCAAAAGGAGCAAAATTAAACTATTCATTCTTTCAATCTTTAATCGTATTAGTCTTATTATCATTAGTATTATTTACTATATCTATTTACAAAAACAAACGCAAATCGAACTAACAACTACATTTTTTATCAACTTATTATATAATTATTATAGGATGTGATGGTATGAAAAAAATATTCTTTTTAGAAGACGAATTGCAAATAAGAGAGATTTTAACCGAATACATGAAAATAGCTGGATTTGATGTGTGTCAAAGTTCAAATGGCGATGAGGCGATTAAAATTTTAAGTAGTAATAGTTTTGATGCTATCATCCTAGATATTATGGTCGAAGGAGAAAACAGCGGAATAGATGTATTAAGGTTTATACGAAATACTCCGTCTATATCAAACTCAAACGTATTGATGCTGACTGCTCTTGACGATTTAAATACTCAAATTAGTGCTTTTGATCTGTATTGTGATGATTACATTGTCAAGCCAGTTCAGCCAATACTATTGATTAAAAAACTAGAAATGATAATGAAAAGAAGAAGTTTTTCACAAAACACTTCACAGGTGGGATTATCGTTAGATGAAGAAGGTTTTCGTGTATTATACAATGGAATGGATTTGAAATTAACAGTTACAGAATTTCAAATTATGTCGTTGTTTCTAAACAATCCAACAAAAGTATTTTCAAGAGAAAATCTCATTAATTCTCTCTACAACACAGATTTTTATGGAAGCAGTAGAACTATAGATTCCCATATAAAAAATTTGAGGAAAAAACTACCCAAAGACTTTATTAAAACAGTTATAGGAGCGGGGTATAAGTTAAATGAAGAAGCCTAAATTAAATATTTCATCAAAAAATTTTCTCTATAATATCATCCTCACTCTCTTGATATGTACTATTATATTTTCCTATATGGCTTTTTATATGCCCAATGTATACTTAGAAAAAAAAATAGAATCAGCAGAGAATATTGCATCATCAGTTCATGATTCATTTATAAAAAACAAAAATTACAATAATCTAAATGAAATCGCAAAAGAGGGTATGTATTCATATTTTATTCCTAAAGGAAAAGATAAAGTTGTATTTTCAGGTCTGCGATTTAATTTAAGTATGACAATTAAAAATGAAAATATAAAAAAACTTTTACGCTCTCTTGAAACCGATGAGTTCAAAGAGATAAATTATAAAAATTCTGAAAGATTAATAAACCCTTTAATAAAAGAAGCAAAAAAAGAACTAGAAAAATACGTTATAATTGATAGTTACAGTAATATCAATAATGTATCAAAAGACACTTTTAGTATTAAAAGAAAGAATAATTCAATACTAATTAAAGCAGAGTCCAAAACAAAAGATTCTATCGCTACTAATCTTATTTTAATATCAAAACATTCTGAAGGAACTTATGTTTCTATATATCCTTATATATTTAACAGCATTTCCGATATAAAATCTACTGTGATTTCTGCATTTCCTGTGATTTTCTTGCTTATAGTAATGATAGTGTTCTTACTAAATAAAATCTACTCAAAATCAATAACACAACCAATTCTAAAGATGAATAATTTCACTAAAGTATCCAAAAACCAAAAAAACGCCAAATATGATTTGGAAATTCATACTAACGATGAGATCGAAGAACTTTCTAATAACTTGAAATTACTGTACGAAACATTAACTGAGAATTATAAAATATTAGAAAAAAACACGAAGAAAAAAGAAATCTTCATCAAATCTACATCTCACGAATTGAAGACACCTCTTCAAACTGCTATTTTATTGAATGATAGTATGATTGAAAAAATAGGAAAATACGAAGATACCGACAAGTACTTGCCAGAACTTAGGAAAAAATTATACCAAATTCAAATTCTAATAGATGATTTATTATTCATTAATAAAATTGATGAAAATCCGATAATGGAAAATTTGAAATTATCAGAGATAATGAAAGAATCCGTTAAAAATCATCATGATTTAATAGCTGAGAAAAATTTGAAAGTAACGATTAAAGGAGAAAAATCCGACATAGTAGATTATGACCATTTCAGAATAATTTTTGATAACTTACTAAAAAACGCAATAGAATACACAGATTTCGGAGGAAACATATGCTGCGATTTTAATGATGTTATTGAGATTTCAAACAATCCTACAACTGTAGATAAAAATCTTTTAAATAAAATCACACACCCTTTCGTATCATCCACAAAAAATAAATCTAAAGGAATTGGAATGTATATCGTCGAAAACTTACTTGAAGATATGAATTATAAAATTAAAATAGTGTATTCAAACGAAACATTCACTGTGAAAATTTTAAAAACCAATTAATCTCGTAATCATTAACGAAAATATTAACTATGAGCTCAAATAATTGAAACAATGTGTTTATATGTGGTATCATAAAAATATATTTTAGGAGGTTCTCAATATGGAAAATTTAGATTTTTTACAAGAAATTTTAATGACTTCTTCTCCATCTGGCGACACTAAAGTCGTTATGGAAAAAGTTAGAAAAAAATTCGAAGAATTAGGAAAAGTTGAAATCAACTTCACTAATAAAGGTGCAATGGTTGTTACTCTTCGTGGTGAAACTGACGAAAAGCAATCTACATTTGCAGCTCACGTGGATACATTGGGATTAATGGTTAAAGAAATCAAACCAAATGGAAGATTAAAAACATTCTTAGTAGGTGGATACGCATACAACTCTGTTGAAAATGAATATGTAACTATCTCTACAATGTCTGGCAAAAAATACACTGGAACATGCTTAAACGACAAACAATCAGTTCACGTTTACGGCCCAGAAACTAAAAGCAACGAAAGAAACGCCAAGACTATGGAAATCAGAATCGACGAAAAGGTAGAATCAGCTGAAGATGTAAAAAAACTTGGAATTAACGTCGGTGATTTTATATATTTAGATTCAAGAACACAATTAACAGAAAGTGGATTCGTAAAATCAAGACACTTAGACGACAAAGCTTGCGTATACGTATTATATGAAACAGTAAGATATTTTGTAGAAAACAACATCACTCCAAAACACACACTTAACTTCTTCATCTCAAACTACGAAGAAGTTGGCCACGGTGCATGCTACGGAATTCCAGAAGAAACTGACGAATTCATCGTTGTAGACATGGCTGCTCCTGGAGATGGACAAACATCTTCTGAATTTAAAACAACTATCTGTGCAGCAGATTCTTCAGGCCCTTACGATTTGGAATTAAAAGAAAGATTAGTTAGAATTTGTGAAGAAAATAATATTCCTCACGCAGTTGACATCTATCCATTCTACAGTTCAGACGGATCAGCAGCATTAGAAGCAGGATATAATTTGAGAGTTGCTTTGATTGGTCCTGGAGTTGATGCATCACACGCAATGGAAAGAACTCACCAAGAAGGATTACAAGCATCTATCGATTTGTGTATTAAATACATCGAAGATAAGAAATAAATTTTATCTTACTTTAAATAAAAAACCAAGAACGTATTAATAATCCAATACATTCTTGGTTTTATTTTTATTATTCTAAAATTTAGTAAATCAACCTTTTATATAAATTTTCTTTGCAACCATTGATATAGCAACAACTCCAATACCAATAAATAAATATTTGTTCATTGATTTTACACTAAATGCCCGCGAAAAAACGAATGATCCAAATGGTATTGTTTGTTATGAAAATTCTTTCATTGACAGATTATCCTAATATCTCATATACCTATACCGTCAAATTTTAAACGATATATTTATTAATATATTCTAAAAATATTATTATAAACTTCTTTTTCGTTTAATTTTACCATGTTTCTTTCTAAGACCTCTCCTTCTCTTAGCCCAATAATCTTTATCGTACTATTTGAATTAGTCTGCTTTATTATGTCATTAGCTAATTTATATATAGATATTTCCTCTCCAATATCAAAGTTAAATACCCCATTTTCGCATATATTGTTGTAAAAATCATTCCATGTAAAAATAAAACTACTTAAATTAGCTGTAATTTTTTTTATATTTTTATCAGTTACCGTAAGTGGTAAATTGTTTTTAGCCTGTTCCTTAAAAATATTATAAACTGAACCTTTACTTTCGACTATAAACGGAAATCTAACTGATTGTATTACTTTTCCATTTTTCTTAATTTTTTTTAAAATATTTTCAACTTCTAGTTTATCTTTTCCAAAAAAATTGGTTGGATTATACGCTTCATCACTGGAAAGAAAAATAAATCTTTTTAAATCTTTCGAATCAATCATTCTGTATATAAGTTTTATTGTTCCACTGACATTGCTATTATGATAGTACTTATTATAGATTTCGTTGTAATAAGTGTTTTTCAGTACAGCTGCATGTATGATCGCAGTTGGATTTAATTTTTCGATAATATTTAGTGTATATTCATCATATATATCGAGTGGAATAAATTTAATGTTTTCATATTTAATATTTTTTTCTAAGATTGCAATGTCATTTTCATTAATATCAACAGCTATAATATAATCATCTTTGTCTATGTAATACTTTAAAAGTTCTCTGCCAACAGTTCCACATACTCCTGTAATAACTACTCTCTCATTCATATTCATCAGTCTCCTTCTATTTACTCTCCATGAATTTCTCTTATCCATTCAATCGTCTTTATGTCTATATCTTCAAATAAAGGATTCATCGGTATATTTTTACAAAACAATCAGAATTGGTCAGCTTTTCGATTATCCTACAAAAGTTGGAACTTAATATAATTCTTCATTGATATTTTTGATTATTTCAAAAAATCCCATTGTAGATTTTGAATCACATCGTACTATAACCACTAATCCATAATCTTTTAATAAAAGTATCATAGGGAGATTTTTTAAATTATAGCATATTGTTTTTTAATTGTCTATAAAAAATCATATTATTTTAAAGCTGAATTCAGCTTTATTTTGCTAAATTTCTTCGCAATGACCAATATACATTATCAATTTTTTCAAAAATTTTCCCAAAAATTTAAAATGCTTTCTGTTTTCTTTTAGGAAAATCGCAGGAAAACATTGAGTAACTGGGAAAAATTTATTTTTCTTAGAAAACTTGAACATATCAACATTTGTTTTCCCAAAAAATATTTTATCGAATAAAAATAAGCCTATTATGAAAACGGTACTCACAAAAATCATTCGTTTTCCTAATTTTTCTTTACAAAAATTTTTCAAAAAACTTTGAAAAAGTGCTTGACATAGCTGTTTTATGGTTATATAATACTTATTGCAATGAGGGATATGAAATGAATTATCATTTGGATATCCAATGAATATTAAACTCGATAATTTCGTTCGTTGAATATTCATTTATTAACGAATCGAAAATCACATATAAATATTAAATGAGGGGGAACTGAAATGATTAAGAATAACAGAAAATATTTAGATTTTGCAAAGAAAACATCTCTTGGTTTGAACACAAACATGTCATCAATGACATTCGCAAGTGTCGATCATTTTAACGAAAGATTCTCTCCATTGTTTGGATCAAGAAGAATCTTTAAGAATAGAAAAAACGCATAGGGGGTAAAATTTATGAAGAAAAATATTATTAGAAAAAGTTCACAAATTAGTTTTAACACAAGTATGGCGAGCATGAATTTTGCTCAAGCGGACAACTTATACGAAAGAATGACACCATTATTTGGTTCAAGAAAATTAAAGAAAAACAAAAAACAAGCGTAATAACTAAACAAATTAAACAAATAGTAACATCTTAAAAGAATAATAAACAATTAATAAGGGGGAAAATAATATGTTCACAAAAACAACACAAAAACAAATCAGAAATTTCGGTAAAAACTGTACAGTAAGCTTAAGTTCAAACATGGCAAGCATGAACTTCGCACAAATGAATGACTTCTACGAAAGAGTTAATCCTCTTTTCAATTCTGAAAGAAGATCAAGAAAAAGCAAGAAACAAGCTTAATTAAACAATTCAATTCCAGATTAAGATATTGAGAAAATCCAATCTGTTAACGTATCAAATTTATTTGACGTTTAAATATGAAATCCAACTTCATTTAGAAGTTGGATTTTTTAGTTTATAGATTTTTTGATAAAATGTCACATATTCTTTCAGATGCGTGGCCATCTCCGTAAGGGTTTGTGGCTTCACTCATTTTGTCGTATTCATTTTTGTCAGAAAGAAGTGTTGTCATTTCGTTGTATATGTCTTCTTCACAAAGCCCAGTTAATTTTAATGTCCCTGCCTCTACCCCTTCAGGTCTTTCTGTTGTGTCTCTCATTACTAAAACAGGTTTGCCAAGTGCTGGGGCTTCTTCTTGAATTCCACCTGAATCTGTCATTACGAAGAATGATTGTTTCATGAAGTTGTGAAAATCAACTACATTCAATGGTTCGATGAGTTTGATTCTAGGATGATTGTCAAATACTTCGTTTGCGATTTCTCGTACTTTTGGATTCAAATGTATCGGATAAATGACATATATATCTTCGTTTTCGTTGACAACTCTTTTGATTGCTCTGAAGGAATTTTTCATAGATTCTCCCAAGTTTTCCCTTCTGTGCATTGTTAGAAGAATCATTTTTTTACCTTCGATCAAATTTTCGTTAGAATAATTGTCACGTACTGTTGTTTGAAGTGCATCTATTACTGTGTTTCCCGTTACGAAAACTTTGGATTCATCTTTGTTTTCTCTTAGCAGATTATCCCTTGCAGTTGTAGTTGGTGCGAAGTGGAAATCTGCCAACGATCCTATGGCTTGTCTGTTAAATTCTTCTGGATATGGAGAGTATTTGTTGTAAGTTCTAAGTCCAGCTTCCACATGACCTACTGGTATTCTCAAATAAAATGCTGCAAGCCCTGCAACAAAACTTGTCGAAGTGTCCCCATGAACCAAGACAATGTCTGGTTTTTCTTCTTCTAATATAGATTTTATTTTGTCTAAAATAGTTGTGGTAACATCGAACAAGCTTTGTTTTTCTTTCATGATATCCAAGTTGTAGTCTTCTTTGATTTCGAAAACATCCAATACTTGGCGTAGCATTTCTTTGTGTTGTCCAGTTACAAGTACACAAACTTCGAATTCGTCTCTTTTTTTGAGTTCTTTCACAAGTGGACACATTTTAATCGCTTCTGGTCTTGTCCCAAAAACCACCATTACTTTTTTCATTTTTTACCTCTTTTGAAAAAAAGGCGCTGCAAATTTAGCGCCCTTTGATTTGTTTTATAATTTGTAGAAATTGTATTTGTTATCAACATCGATGTTTCTTGTATCAAGTACAACTTTGTCTTTTAATACATCCATGTTTTCTCTGATTTCGTCGTGACCAATCATCACTATTACAAAATCAACATCGTCTAAGAATTTATTCAAATCGTGGTATTGATTTTCCACAACTTCTCTTTTTACCATTGGATCGTAAACTTTCAATCCATCTCCCAAATGTTCTTTTTGGTGTTGTAACAATTGAAGTGTTGGAGATTCTCTGACATCGTCTACGTTTTCTTTGTAAGTCAATCCGTAAATACCAACTCTTGAAAAATCTTTTAAGTTGTTTTCTTGCATAATATTGTAAGCACGTCTAAGAACATATTCTGGCATTGAATCGTTGATTTGACGAGCTTTGTAGATTATTTCAGTAAGAAGTGGATAATCTCCAACTAAAAACCATGGGTCAACTGAAATACAATGTCCACCTACACCAGGTCCTGGTGAAAGAATGTTAACTCTTGGGTGTTTGTTAGAAATTTTGATAACTTCATTGACATCAAGTCCACCTTGACGACAAATCTTAGCCAATTCGTTTGCGAATGCAATGTTGATGTCTCTGAATGTATTTTCAACAACCTTTGTCATTTCAGCTGTTTTTATATTAGTTAGATTGATTTCACCTTTGCAGAAAGTTGAGTACACTTCTTTAACTTTTTCGCCGTATTTTGGATCGTCAGCTCCGATTGTTCTAGCGTTGTGTTCCAATTCGTAAACCATGTTACCAGGAATAATTCTTTCTGGAGCGTGAACCAAGTTTAATTTCTTGCCTGATTTTTCCATGTATTCATTAACAACAGGTCTAACATATGTGTCGATTGCTCCCGGTGAAACTGTTGATTCAACAACTATAATCGCATCTTCTTCTGCAGGTTCCAAAACTGATTCTACAGCTTTTACTACATAAGAACAATCCAATTTCTTAGATACAGGATCGTATGGAGTTGGTGCTGTAATAATATAGAAAGAAGTGGACACTGGTTTTAATGAAAAAGTGATGTCTGAATTCAAAGCTTTTTCGAAAAGCTCATCCATTCCTTTTTCTTCAAAAGTTAATTCTTTATGCTTTAATTTGTCAATTACTTCTTCTTTAATATCTGTTCCAACTACCTTGTTGCCTGATGTTGATAGCATCAACGCTGTAGGTAGACCTATGTAACCTAAACCAATTACATTAATCATAATATTCTCTCCTTTAAAATAAATTTTCTATTCTATTTAATAATCTTTCGTTATTTTTTTGTGGATTTAATTCCGATTGCATCTTTCTACAGTTTTCTTGAAGCGTGTGGTAGAATGATTGGTCATTTCTAAGTTTGAGCAAAACATTTCTCATTTCCTCATCTGATTCGTGATCAACCGCAACTCCCACATTCCATTCGTTAACAACCTCCGACAAATAAGTGTCTCTTGCGACAATTATAGGAAGCTCTGCGTGAATGGATTCGTATAATTTGTTCGGAAGTGCAATCCTAACATTCTTCATCGACGCATCGTACACTGAGAATATGCAGTCGCATTTCGAATAAAGCTCTGCAATCTCATCGTCATAGTAAAATTTGCCACGATATTCAATGAAATCTTTCGTTTCAGCAAGCTCTTTGAAGTAAGTTCCACTCTCGAAACCTGCCATCATCAAATTCATTCCCAAACCGTCCATAGCTTTTGTAAGCTTTTTCAATTCGTTCAAATATCTAAGCCCACCGATGTAGCCAACAGTGAAAGTATCGTGTTGATTTTTCACCCTTAACTTATCATAATCCTTGAATAATTCCAAATTTGGAATGTTAGGCATGAACACCAAATTATCCTTGCTGTATTTCCCTTCAAAATGTTCCCAGAATTTCATACTAGTAACAATCATCAAATCCACGAATGAAAGCATATTGTTCTCTCTTTTTTTCAAAACAGAAGACACAATATTCATCGGGAAATTCTTCTTGTCATCAGTCAAATATCTGTGAATATCCGGTACTTCGTATATAATCTTAACCTTGTTGTCGTTATTTTTCTTGTATTTTGTAGCTATCTCTAGCATATCATAACTTTGGACGTGAATTAAATCCGGTTTAATTCTCTCCAATATTTTATAAGCTTTTTGTGAGAATTTGTAAGTTGGAATAAGTCTTTTCATAGGGTTGCTGTTATCAGCATCTATGTTGATTATTTCCTTCTTGCAAAAATCACGCTTGAAATCATATTTTTCATCTCCACCTTTGTCCCAACAAATAGCATACAAATCGAACTTATCTTTTACTAGATCCATTCTTTTGATCAGCCTTGGAGGTGGTGTCGTATTAATCAAAAAAGTGTATTTTTTTTGATTTGATTTTTCCATTTTTCATCATCCTATTAATATATTTAACAGTTAAAATTATATCACAACTTCACTAACTTTGCTTATTTTTTCTGTAATCTTTAGAATTTCTTAACGTTTGAAATCAAAAAAAACCCACACTACTATTATCAGTGTCTTGCAAATACATTTGTCTTTAATCAATAACTATTTTTATACTAAAATAAATTCACAAAACAATGTGATTTCTATTAAATAATTGGTATAATTAAATTGGAAGAAAACGAATCTTCACTACATAAATTAGGAGCTAAAAATGAAACTAAAAAATTTGTTTAAAATGTTGGCTATTGCACTATTGATTTGCTTAAGTGTGCAAGTAAGTAGCTATGCAATGTATGATCCGGAATATGACGGGATAGAATATAACGCCGCTTTTGATGCTATGGAATCTGTTATTTACAACAAAGATGGTATTCTAGTTGTAACTTACGATGGCAAACCATTTAAAGAGAGAAATACATGGGTAAAATTTGGTGATGGTAAATTAAAATACGAAGATATCGCTAATAATCAAGAACTAAAAGACTATTATGAAATTGAAGCAAAATTTTATATAAATTGGGTTGATGCTAACGGAAAAATCGATAAATCAAAAAAATATGATGACGTTAAAGACAGACACTTTTACGATATCATGCGATTCATAATCAAGAAAAATCCTGCCAATAAAAAAGACGTTATTGTTATAATGAAAAACACAAACACTGGAGAAACTCGTAAAACAGTTGTACCTTATGGTAAGAAAAAAGAAAGGCCATTAGATTATGGACATTATGTAATAGAAAAAATGTATCAAGAAGGCGTTGACAATAAAGAATTCAAAATCATACCCGACAGATCAGAAATTACATTAAACGACTATACCCGTACTAATTATGACAATGACATCTACCTCACAGTAGCTGAAAATACAGAATACAAAGAAGAACAAAAAAGAAAACAAGAAGAAGAAAAACGCAAAAAAGAAGAACAAAAAAAGAAAGCTGAAGAAGAAAAGAAAAAAGCCGAAGAAAAACGCAAAAAAGAAGAGCAATTGAAAAAAGAAAACGAAGAAAAACAAAGAAAATACGAAGAAAAACTAGCCCAACAAAAACTTCAACAAGAACAACAAAAAGCAAAGCAAAAGCACATCACAATCGCTGTTATAGTCACTTCCCTTATTTTAATAGGCGCTGGAATTGTGTTGTATAAGAAGAGAAAATAGTGAAAGCCTGCCATCAGCAGGCTCTATTTTTCTGTATAGAGACTGTGAAATAGTTTAATTGTGCCAAAATTAGTTATAAATTTCTGAACTTTAAGATTTTAGTAATAAAAGTATGTTTTTAAAAATCAAAAAAATATCAGCTCGCAACTTATCAGGAGGAGCTGATACACAAAACTTTTCACATACCCGGAGCTGATACACAAAGTTCTTCACATACCCTACATCCCCCTAATATTCTATTATTTCTCCCCTACTAAATTTATCTGTTTTAATGTGCCGTTTTCAATAATATAATTCTTGTGCGCAATTTTTTCAAATTCTTTATCATGACTAACAACAATTATAGTTTTCCCCAGTTTGTTTAGTTTTACAAGTGTATCAATTACAATCTTTTTGTTTTCACTATCTAACGATCCTGTTGTTTCGTCTGCTAACATTATTTCGTATGGCTTAACCATATTTCTCGCAAGAGCTACTCTTTGCTGCTCTCCACCTGATAATTCAAATATTTTTGATTTAAGCTTGTCTTCTATTCCCATATTCATAAGAGCTTTTTTTATAATTGATTTTTTATCTGTACTTCTACTGTATTTTACTGCCAAATTCAAATTTTCTTGAACTGTCATATTATCAACTAAAGCAAAGTTTTGAAAAAGATATGCTATTTTATACCTTCGTAAAAGTTCAGATTCTTTTCCATTTCTAATTGGATTATGTTTAGAAAAGCAAATCAATTCCCCTTCATCATATTCTTCAAGCGTTCCAATTATATTTAATAGCGTTGTCTTGCCACCACCACTTTTCCCAAAAATGCAAATAAAATCTCCTTGATAAATGTCAAGATTAATATTTTCTAATATTTTATGGTTCCCATATTTTTTCGATATGTTTTTCAATGATATTTGAGGTTTATCAATATTCATTTAATTACCTTCCTTTATCTTTGTCACTAAACTTTTTTCGTTCTTTTTTACGTTAATAATTTCATACATGAAACAAATAATAATGCTAATAATTGACATTATTAGACAAATTAATAATTTTCTTAAATTCCATCCATCTCTTGGTTCAAAAAATCCAAAACTTCTAAAATATATCGTAAAAAGTATTATCATAAAACAAATGCTAACACTTACGATAAATCCAACTATAATCTGAATTAATTTAGATTTATGGATAGATTTAAAACCATATCCCAGCAATCTAGAAACGTAGATTTTTTGTCCGTAATTATAAAAATATGATTCTCCATCTATTTTTATCGTTACAAACAATACTAAAACCGATAGTAAAAACCCTAAAAGATAAATAATAGTTTCCGTCTTATACATTTCTATTTTTTCAATGACTTCATCATAAACGCTTGTAACGTAAAGTATATAAGGAGACGATCCTGTTTTTTGAATAACTGGTTTTAAATATTCATAGCATTTAGTAGGATTTGAAATATAAGGATGAAACTTCCCGTTAACCAATGATGGTAGTTTAATCTCTCCAGTAGGCACTAATTCTTTTCCATTAACCATAATCAAAGCATAATTCAATATATCTGGATTATTTATTTTTTGCTGACTATCAAATGTAAAAACATGCTGCTTTTCCTTAATTTTAATATACTTCTCACTGACATTGTCTTGTTTAGTCGTACAATTAAGCACATGTGATTTTCTTATATTTTGCCTATCATTATCAGTTATTGAAATATTTTCAGGTACAAATATAATCCATTCATTAGAATTAGGCGTATATTTAGCTAATGGTTTGTCTTTTTCATCAACTAAGTTATTTAGTTCAAGGTAATTTTTGTTGATATAAGCATACCTTCCCATAAAAACCTGATTATTTAAGTATTCATCATCATTTACATATTGGATATTTGGTGCGAAAAATAGTATTGCCCCTTTAGAATCTAATTCATCCCATAAATTATTTAATTTAGGTACTACTATTTTTTCAAATTTATCATCATTTTCAACATAAGTCCACGGCCATGCACAAGCTATATTTGCATAATTCTTCGATTTCTCCCATGCATCAAAATATGAAGTAGAAGTAACATAATCGCTTAATCCAAACACTGTTACTACAAAAAGATACAGGACAACAGAAAATGAAATAACTTTAAAAATCACAGGACTTATTTTATATCTTTTTTTGTAGCCTTTTAACCACGAAATAGTGCTAACATTCTTAACTCTAAAGTAAAGCATAAGAAAATAGAATAGTATCAATGTAAATCCTATTACTCCAAGTAATAATAATATCGGTTTGATAGATATTAAAAATCCGATCATTGAGTCTGGGTTTGTCAAATAAAATAAAAAGCTAAACATTCCTATCAAAGAAATCAATATTGGAATTTCCAACAAATTCATTGCCTTTTTATAGCAAAAACTCAATTTATCATGACCCAATAGAGAAATTATCGATATTTCCTTAGAAAGTGATGAATTATAAATTACAATGCTAAATAATAAAGCAAAAATAATTACTAAAATAAGCATTACGTATAATATGGCTTGTTTTTGAGTAACTTCACTGGCAACTGAAAAAGATTTATCAACACTCGTATCAATGCCCAAATCTTGTCTACTATTTAATTCATTGATAAATTTCTGAACATTAGAAGGTGTTCCTTTAATATGATAATCTCCATTAAAAGTAAGATTTTCAATTTTAGAATAATCAATAAAATCAATTTTTTTACTAGTCAAAAGGCTATTCTTATTTACATTTTTGAACTTATTAATACCATTGTCATTTTCATCGATATCAATATTCTTAAATGATTTCTTAAACCACGTAGCATCATCAAGGTAAATAAATATATTTATTTTTTGTTTTTCTTTTAAAGAATTTTTAGGTATGTATACTTCTTTGATGAAACTAATTTTATTTTTCTTCGCAATTTTCTGAATTTCAATGATATTATTTTCAATATTTTGTGGCTTAGTAGTTATATTTACGGTAGTATTAAATTCTCTTATAAAAAACTCCATAACACATGAATCTTTACTATAGAAAAATCCTAATCCTACAACAAAAACAAATAAAAATGTTAATAAGCCTATTACTTTTTTCATAAACTATTTCCCCTTTATGTCTTATCAATAAAAAACTAACCTTATAAAATCATTATAGGTTAGTCTTGAAAATAAGAGATTAAGTTTTCTTATATTAATTCTTGCTTTTTTCTTTCTTTTTAATATACGGGAATAATTACATTTGCCATTACCCAATTATCTTTATTGTACACTTCAAATTCTCCATTTAAATGAGCTACAATATCATTTACAATTGTAAGTCCAACTCCAGACCCATTGTTTTTTAAGCGATTTCGTGACATATCCCCGCGATAAAATTTATTTTTCACCAATTTCCAATCTACGTTTAAATTATTTTCGATTTCATTTTTAACCGTCAAATTTAATGATTTATCCTTTATCTCAACTTCAACAATTATGGTCGTACCCTTTTTTGAGTATTTGGTCGCGTTCGATACCAAATTATCCAAAATCCTCACGAGTAATTCAGGGTCTGTATTAATTTCTTTGCCGGAAGCATTTGCAAATCTAATATCCAAAACGTTATCGTTTACCAATGTTTTTCTTTCTTCTTCCCATTGTTTTAAAAATAGCTCTGCATCAAACTTTTTGATATTAATAGGGATTTCATTCAAATTGAATTTCAAATAAGAGAAGAAATCCTCGCTCAAACTATTTAATGATTTCACATTTTCGTAGATAACTTTTATAAACTTTCGTTGCTGTTCATCAGTTAAATTATCTTCATCGTAAAGCAAAGTTGAATAACCCAATAAATTTGATAGTGGAGTTTTGATATCGTGTGCCAAATACGTCAGCAAATCTGTTTTTTCCTTATATGCTAGTTCATAATTATTTTCCATCTCTAAAATGAGTTTTCTAATATTAATGAAATCCAATCTTTCGTTAGATAAAGATTCGTGGAATTCTCCAATAGTAGGTACTTCGCCTTTAATATATTTAATTCCAGATTCAAAATACTCGCGATATTTTTCGAATTCTTTATTCTGAATGTAAAAGCATCCGATGATTATGAAGATTACCCCTAGCATAATGAAAAAATAATTACCATTTCCAAGATAAATCTTATATATTGTGCCTAACTCAGCTTCTGTATCAATATTATAAATTATTAAACTATCTATCAATTCATGAAAAGCAAATGTAATAAAAATTCCAACAGCTATCCATAAGCATTGATACAGAATAATTCTTTTAATATATGAATTTTCTTTACGCATTAATCTTATACCCCACTCCCCAAATTGTTTTTATTATGGAACTTATTCCATATTTTTCAAATTTACTTCGTATTCTTCTTACATGCACCATAACAGGATTTACCTCCGTTGACAGTACATCATCTCCCCAAATATTATAATGTATTTCGTCCATGTTATGTACATCATCCGGTTTTTCCATCAATATCCACAAAATGTCGAATTCTTTAGGCGTTAAAGTTATTTCTATTTCATTGTAAAAGCTTTTATGCGTTTTTTTATTTAATCGCAAATTTCCTACAACAAGTTCGTCAAATTCATGTTCGTCATTATTTAATGATTTTACAGAAGAAAATTCATAACTTCTTCTAAGATTTGACTTAATCCTAGCTACTAATTCTGTTGGCTCAAAAGGTTTTATGATATAGTCATCTGCACCCATATTTAAACCTTGTACTTTATGAATAGAATCTTCCAGAGCCGTCAGCATAATTATTGGAATTGTAGATTTTTCTCGTATTTGTTTGCATATCTCAAATCCATTTATATCCGGAAGCAATAAGTCCAATAATATTAAATCATAGTGATTTCGATTAAAACTTTCAACCGCTTTTTTACCTGTATGAAAAGTTTCTATCTCCCATCCTTCTGGAATCAAATACATCCTAATTAATTCTGATAAATCAATATCATCTTCAACTACCATAATTTTCATATTTTCTCTCTTCCTTAAATCTTATATTGTTATATTTCATTGTGTTCATCCAGTTTTTTATCTTCAATAAACAAAATCCTATCCGAAATTCTTTTTGCTTGATCAGTGTTGTGTGTTGAAATGATAATAGTGTAGTTTTGTGATAAATTTTTCAACAGATTTTCTATTGCCAATGTGTTTTGCAAATCCAAAGATGAGCAAGGTTCATCAAATATCAGTATTTTGGGATGAGTTGTAAGCATTCTGGCTATACATAGTCTTTGTTTTTGTCCTCCGGATAGTTTGTTAGTATTCATTATCAAGTGTCTTTTCGTTTGAATTAGTTTTGTTAGAATTATTGGCGCATCCTGTAAATCCGATCGCCATAACCATCATTAAAACTAGTAACTTGTAAGGTTTTTTCATATTAACCCCCTAATTTTTATAGTTATATTATATCACATATATTTTATTTTTATTCATATGAAAACTCTATAAATCCGCCAGCATTTATTGAATTATTCTATAATTAAGATTTTGTACGTCGTATTTGATAAGATTATATTAACAAGGCAATGTAAATTGTCTAAAAATAGGAGGTAATTTATGGATAGTAAAGAAGTATTGGCTCAACAATCAAAATTATTTAGAGAAAATTTGCCAGGAGTAACTGAAAATTTCTCTGATTTATGTGGTACTGTATTTAAAGACGGAAAATTATCTTTGAAGGAAAAAGAATTGATAGCTCTTGCAATTGCAATTACTGTAAAATGTGAAGGATGTGTTGTTCATCACACTACAGGATGCGTTGAAGCTGGATGTACAATGGAAGAAATTTCAGAAATGATTGGTGTATGTGTTGCTATGGGTGGTGGCCCATCAAAAACTTTCGCTGGAAAGGCATTACAATTAGCTGAAGAATTATTAAAATAATTACGATTGACTAGCTGCAAAATTTGCAGCTAGTTTTTTGGTGGAAATTTTCTCCGATTTGGAATATGATTATGTTAAAAGGGGGAGTTTATGAACGCGGATTACACGAAAAAAATGATAATGGAAAATTTAATCAATCTTCTAAACAGGATGCCTCTGAATAAAATTACGGTGGGAAAATTAGCTGAAGAATGCGGCATCAACAGAAACACTATTTATTATCATTTCAAAGATTTGAATCAAATCATAGACACGATTTTTGAGATAAGACTTAAGAGAGTGTTGAATGAATCGGATAATATTTCTTGGGAGGATAGTTTTATCGAAGAAATGCAGTTTGCTATTGAAAATAAAACTGCGATTTATCACATTTACAATTCTATTTCCAGAAAAACTCTGTCTGATTATTTGTACAATAAATCGGGGCAGATTATGAGAACTTACGTAGAAAATGTGGACAAGGAAATTCACGCTAAAAAGGATGACAAGGAGATTATTATTAAGTTTTTTCAAAGTGCGATTACGGATTTGGTTATCAGGTGGCTAACTTCAGGAATGGATGAGGATATCGAGAAGAAGATTAAAAGGATAGGATTTTTATTAAAAGATACTGTTAAATCTTCATTAACTAGGAGTAAAATGAATTAATTTTTTAGATTTTTTTTCATTTTTGTTAGAATTTTAGGCAAATACACCCTTTTGTCCAAAGACTTTGATTAACGTTTGAGATACAATGAAGTTAAGAGATATATCTAATAGGATAGTTCTAAAAATTTTAATATATGAAAAGGTGGTTATATGAAAATTATAGAAGCTGGAAAAAGATATGGATTTGATAAGGTATTCGATTATGTTGCGAAGGATCCTCAAAAACGAGGGGTACAATTAGTCGAATGGGCAGAAAACCTTTCTCACGGAGATTTTTCGCCTCAAATTAAAATTATAAGGGAAGTTTTCGAAGACGAAAATCACCCTTACCATAGTTTTGTGATGAAAATTTTCCAAGAAGTTGACAAAAAACAAATTAAAAAAGTAGCGTATAACTTTTTTATGAATGCGTCTGTTTTGGGATGGCAAACTCAACAAAAATACAGAGAAGAATACAATTGTAATATCCCATGGGCAATTTTGTTGGATCCTACATCTGCATGTAACTTAAAATGTACTGGATGTTGGGCTGCTGAATACGGCTACAAACAAAACTTAAGCTATGATGAGATTGATTCTATCATCACTCAAGGAAAAGAATTGGGAACTTACATGTACATATACACAGGTGGTGAACCTCTTGTACGTAAAGATGATTTGATTAAATTGTGTGAAAAACACAACGACTGTGTATTCTTATCATTTACTAATGCAACTTTAATTGACGAAGATTTCGTAGACGAAATGCAAAGAGTTGGTAATTTCATTCCTGCGATTTCACTTGAAGGTTTTGAAGAAGCAACTGATGGTAGACGTGGAGAAGGTGTTTATAAAAAAGTAATCAAAGCAATGAAGATGCTACAAGAACGTCATTTGATTTACGGTATTTCTTGTTGCTATACTTCACAAAACTTTGATTCAATTACAAGCGAAGAATACTACGATTACCTAATAGAGTTAGGTGCGTATTTTGTATGGTACTTCCACTATATGCCAGTTGGAAATGCTGCTGTAACTGATTTACTACCTACTCCTGAACAAAGAAAACAAACTATCGAACGTCTTAGAAAATACAGAGCTGAAAAACCATTATTCGCATTGGATTTCCAAAACGATGCTGAATATGTTGGTGGCTGTATTGCCGGTGGAAGAAGATATCTTCACATTAATGCATCCGGCGATGTAGAACCTTGTGTTTTCATTCACTACAGCGATTCTAATATCAGGGAAAAATCTTTGTTGGATTGTTTGAGAGCTCCCCTATTTACAAAATATCACGACGGTCAACCATTCAACGATAATATGTTGATGCCTTGCCCAATGCTTGAAAATCCAAACGAACTTAGAGAAATGGTTCATAGCACTGATGCAAAATCTACTGATTTGGAATCTAAGCAAACTGTAGATTCGCTTTGTGGTAACTGCGATGAATATGCGAAAAACTGGGAAGTTGAAGCAGAAGAAATCTGGGACAAGAGTCCTAAAAAAGAAAGATTCAAAGGTTCATATCACACAATGAACCGTGAAGAAACTATGAAATCAAAATAATTTCAATGAGCAGCTTTTAATAAGCTGCTTTTTGCTTGCAATTTTAGCTCTGAATAAAATTTGTCTAACTGGGTATAATTTTCTAAGAGGTGTAATATGAGATTTATTGAAAAAAGTACGATTTATTTGGCTGGTGGATGTTTTTGGGGAGTGGAAGCTTATTTCAAAAAATTACAAGGTGTAATAGACACTGACACAGGCTATGCAAATGGCGAAGGAACAGACACTGATTATAGAAGAGTAAAACAAACTCATCACGCAGAAACAGTGAGAGTTGTCTATGATAAAAACAGGTTGGATTTGGCTGAAATTTTACTTCATTATTTCAGAATTATCAATCCAATTTCTGTGAATAAGCAAGGAAACGATGTTGGCGAACAATACAGAACCGGAATTTTCTACGAAGATGAAAAAGATTTGGAAATAATCAATTCTGTTGTGAATTACATTCAATCAAAATACGATGAAAAGCTAACTGTTTTGGTTGAAAGATTAGAAAATTTTGTATTAGCAGAAGATTATCACCAAGATTATTTGGACAAAAATCCTGGTGGATATTGTCACATCAATCTGAATGCTTTTGATGAGGATTTGGATACGACTGAATACAAGAAAATGTCCGATGAAGAATTGAAACAAAATCTATCCGATGTGAGTTACAGAGTTACTCAAAACGAAGCGACTGAACGCCCTCACACATCAAGCTTCAATGATTTTGATGAAAGAGGAATCTATGTCGACATCGTAAGTGGTGAGCCGTTATTTTCTTCTAAGGACAAATACGATTCGGGTTGTGGTTGGCCATCATTTACGAAAACTATTACATCAAGTTCTGTAAATTATTCCGATGATCACAAATTATCCAGAGTTAGAACTGAAGTTAGAAGCAAACACGCTGACAGTCATTTGGGTCATGTGTTCGACGATGGTCCTAGTGAAAAAGGCGGCCTTAGGTATTGCATCAACGGTGCAAGTTTGAGATTTATCCCATTAGAAAAAATGGAAGAAGAAGGATATTCACAATATATTCCGTTCGTATAAATCGGAAAATCACAAGGAGGATTTCGTTCCTCCTTTTTTTGTGTGCAAATTAATTTATTGGGCTTTTTAGGTGTTTACAAATCATACGAAAACTGGGATAATATATCTGAAATTAAATAAGAGGAGGAAAAAATGGATAAAAAGAAAGCAAATTTACTTGCTAAATTAGCGTTATTAATAGTAGCTATCCTTTGGGGAAGCTCTTTGACTGTAGTTAAGCAATCTTCCAAAACATTCAATCCCAACTTTATCTTGGCTATAAGATTTACGTTGGCAGCCATTTTATTATCAATCATTTTCTGGAAGAGACTTCGCCAAGCAAAATATGACGACATAAAAAACGGACTTTTGATAGGAATATTTTTGTTCATGGCGTATTCATCACAAACATTGGGGGTAAAATTCGCAGATCCTGGTAGAAGCGGATTCTTATCTGCATCTTATTGCGTAATCGTGCCGTTTTTGGGTTGGATTGTATTCAAACAAAGACCAGACAGATATAATTTGTCGGCTGCAGCATTGTGTATTACGGGAATATTTTTCATATCACTTTCCGGCTCAAGCTCTCACGTAGATAATCCATTGGCATGGCTTGGAGATTTATTAGCTTTACTTAGCGGATTGTTGTTCGCATCTCATATAATAGCTGTAAGTGCACTTGCAAAAGGACGCGATCCTATCGTGATGACCATATTGCAATTTATAATGGCGGCTGGGTTGTCTTGGATAACTACAATTGTAATCGAAGACAATTCAAACCTTGTAGTATCTTCAAGGTCTGTAATGGAATTGTTGTACTTAGCTGTGATGTGTACTGCCGTTGCACTTTTACTACAAAACATCGGACAAAAATACACAAACCCATCCACTGCTGCAATTATTTTGGGATTCGAGTCAATATTTGGAATTTTAATTCCTGTACTTATCGGAATCGAATCATTGACAGTTTTCTCAGTAATCGGATTTGTATTCATATTCGCAGCGATTTTGGTAAGCGAAACAAAACTTTCGTTCTTGAAGAAAAACACAATAACCGTAGAATAAATAGTACTTGTTTAGTACCAATTAAAAAATAGATAGCTATTTTCAGCTATCTATTTTTATTTGGCGGAGAAAGTGGGATTCGAACCCACGTGGGAAATAATCCCAAACGCATTTCGAGTGCGCCCCGTTATGACCACTTCGATATTTCTCCAAATATAATAATATTATAGCACTTTTGATGATTTAATCAAAAAATGTGTTTTTGTTTTATCTTTGATATAATAATATTGAAATATAATTGGAGGAAATATGAAAATAATAGGACTTACACCACTTTATGATGTGGCAGAAAACAGACTTTTTATGCTTAGAAAATACATTGAACTTATCGAAAGAAACGGAGCTTATGCAGTGATTCTTCCTTTCAATTCCGATAGGAAATTCTTGGAAGAAATCGTCGACAGATTGGACGGAATCGTGTTTACAGGTGGAATTGATGTCGCTCCATCATACTACAACGAAGATAAGATTTTGGAATGTGGAATTTCATCAAATGTACGCGATGAACTGGAATTTAATTTGATGGATATTTGCTACAAAAAAGACATTCCAACATTGGGAATTTGTCGTGGACTACAAATAATGAATGTGTATTTAGGCGGAACTTTGTACCAGGATTTGAAAAAACAAAAGGACATCTCCATCATTCACTCCCAAGACAAACCATACAATGATTTGGTTCACGAGGTTACAAATTATGGAATGTTCAAGGAAAAATTTGGCGACAAGTTTTATGTGAATAGCCTTCATCATCAAGCAATCAAAAATGTGGCTGATGAATTAGAAGTATTACAAGAATCTTCTGATGATATAGTGGAAGCGGCATACGTTAAGGACAAGAAATTTTTCTTGGGAGTGCAATACCATCCCGAAATGGCGTTGGATACTTTGGCTCAAGGCCACGAAATTGTCAAAATATTTTTGGATTCAATAAAATAGATTCAAAACTATTATGTAAACCTGTGATTGTCACAGGTTTTTTTTGTTTTCCTAAAACTTAGGAAAAAATCTTATCAGAATTTACGCTTATCGTTGACATAAGCTTGGTTGAAAATATTTCTGTCGATGTGAAGGAAATCCAATATTTCGTAACTTTTTGGATATCTTCCCGAAAGCACAACTTTTCCATCTACAACTGTGATTGGAAGTTTCATTCCGTCATCAATTTTCTGTGCAATCCCCTGTTGTTCGAATATTTCGGGATTCTTGTTTAATTTAAACCTGTCGACAACTACCTTCTTTGTTCTCAATTTCTGCAAGAAAAATGACAACATCACAGAATTTCTATTATCCATTTCATTTTCGAACAAATTATTCTCATCTACTTTGTTCTCAAAAATCATCATTTTCATACTATCACCTATTATAATTATATCAGATAATTTTGAGCTTTATTTGTGATAAAATAGTTGTAACAAATTCAAGGAGATTATAATGCAACTTTTAACTGAAACCCAAAGACAACATTATTTGGATATTTGGCTCAGAGACAAGGGAATATCAAGTTCTGGACTTAAAGTAATCGCCTGTATATCCATGCTTATCAGTCACATTGTGCAATGCAATATGCTTCAAAAATTCAACATTTATCCTACGATGACACTCACATCATCTGACTGGAGAGTCACAGTAGGAGCGTTAATGCTTTTTATCGGAAGAATTGCGTTTCCGATTTTCGCATTTTTAATCGTAAATGGAATGTTTCTAACTAGAAGCGTAGAAAAATACATTGTAAGGTTGTTTTCGTTTGCGATTATTTCGGAAATTCCTTTTGATTTGGCAATTAGTGGTGAAATGTTCGATTTTTATCACCAAAATGTGTTCTTCACGTTGGCACTTTCTGCTTGTCTTATATTTGTCGTAGAAAAAATCGATAAATTAGACCAATCAAATTTAGTAAAGGCGATTTTTAAGCTAATTTCCGTAGCCATATTCTGTGTAATTGCCAATTACTACCACACAGATTATTCTATGCTTGGAATTTTAGCGGTGTTTTTGTTGTATTTGGGCTCATCTTCTAGAAGAAACACTTACATAGCGATATTGTTCGGGTATTTTTTCGAAGCGTATATGTATTTGTTCGTGTATCTGTCGATTCCCATCATTCACTTTTACAACGGCAAAAAAGGCAATATCAACAAATGGGCATTCTACATTTTCTATCCAACGCATTTGTTGTTAATTAGTTTTATTAGAGATGTCGTATTGTAGTTTGAATTTTAAGCTGAAATACATTAGAATTATATATTATACTTTTAATGGAGAATTTTATGGAAAAAACTAAAAAACAAAGTGAAATTTCGCTGGAATCTTTTGTGACAATCGCTGTCGTTTTCGGACTTTTCGGCTACATTGCAAAAGTTATGGGTCTTGGCAATATGTTCAATACTTTGATGAAAACGGCGCACGATTTGCTGCTTAACACTGTGTTTTTCATAATGGCAATCGCAGTTTTAACAGGTGCGTTGTCCAAGCTTTTAAGCGAATTTGGAGTTATTGCACTAATCAACAAGATCATCAGTCCTATAATGAAACCACTTTACAATTTACCTGGAGCTTCGGCGCTTGGTATATTGACGACGTTCTTGTCGGATAATCCGGCAATCATTGGACTTGCAAAGGACAAAGGATTTGCCAAATATTTCAAGAATTATCAGCTTCCTACGTTGTGCAATTTGGGAACTTCATTCGGAATGGGATTTATCGTGTGGACTTTTATGTCTTCACTTGGAAATGGTACGGAATTTTTCAAGGCGGCATCGCTTGGAGTTTTGGGAGCAGTCGTGGGTTCTGTGGTTTCTGTAAGAATCATGATGCATTTTACGAAAAAATTCTACGCCGATACTGATGAACAAGTGGAATTTGAAGAAGAACAAATCTTAGATGAAAAAGAAGATTTAACTTTGATGGAGAGAATTTTAAATTCTATACTCGAAGGAGGAAAATCCGGTGTGCAAGCTGGGATGGATATTATTCCTGGTGTTGTTGTGATTTGTACGTTGGTTATGATACTCACATCAACTGGAACTGTTGAAAATGGAACCGTAATCTACACTGGAGCCGCTTACGAAGGAGTTGGTTTGATTCCAAAACTTGGAGCATTGCTAAATCCCATTTTGAAACCATTGTTTGGGTTCACCTCATCAGAATGCATTGCATTTCCACTTACAGCTTTGGGAAGTGTCGGAGCAGCGCTTGGACTCGTTCCAAAATTATTGGAGAAAAATTTAATCACAGGAAATGATATCGCAGTTTTCACAGCGCTTGGAATGTGTTGGTCGGGATATTTGTCCACACATGTTGGAATGATGGATACATTAAACGCCAGAAAACTCGCACCAAAAGCAATTCTGTCTCACACGATAGGCGGAATAGCAGCTGGAATCAGCGCACACTTCTTATATTTATTGTTAGGATAAAAAAATCCAACTTTGCTTTTCAGTAAGTAAAGTTGGATTTGTTTTTTTATTTGATTAGTTTGGACAAAGTTTTAAATTCGGGACTTCCCGCCCTTTTCAAAATATCGAAAATCAACGTTTCAGAATTGATTACCAAACAGTCCATCTCTCTAAAATTTTGAATAGCATTCATTTTATTTTCAACACGTCTGCTTGTAACGCAATCTTCTAGCACAATCATTTTATATTCGTCAATCAAATCACGTATCGTTTGGTAGACACAAATGTGAGCTTCCGCTCCGACAACTACGATTTGTTTCCTTCCAGTTTTTTCGATAGCTTTCATAACATCATCAAGCTTTGCAGTAAAATCAACCTTGTCGAACACCTTCGTTTCGTATTCTTTCAAACATTCTACAGTATCTCCAAGTCCTTTCGGATATTGACGTGTTGTAATCACAGGAATATCGTAAATTCTTGCCATCTCCAACACAGCCTTCGTGTGATTAAGCACGTATTCATTGTCGTGAAGAACAGGCACCAATTTTTCTTGCAAATCAATCAACAAAATTATCATATCGTCTTTGTTCACATTAAACTTTTCCATATCTCACCTCAAAACTATCATACCATAAAAAAAGCACGCCTCACAGCGCGCTTAGATTTAAATTGTCCAGCTCAGAATTCTTTTTTTGATTAGTTCAAATATTTGCATTACAACAACTAAAACTATAACCAAAAATATAAATCCTACCCAAGCATGATTAAACAATCCAAAATCAGTGTATTTTTTTACGAAAAATCCCATTCCGTATTTGGAGCCATACATTTCTGCGTAAACCAACATTACAAATGTACTTCTCAACGAACTTACAAACCCTGCCAAGATTGAAGGACTTGCTGCTGGAAGAATAACTTTGACAAGCTTATCAAATCCTTTGATTTCTAATGTCTTCGCCTTGTCCAAATATCTTTTGTCAATTGTCATTATTCCAGTGATTGTCGCAAAAATCGTAGTCCACACAGTTCCATAAATTATCAAAAACAATGAAGCAGACCACAAATTTGGCGCTAACATCAACACAAATGGTGACAATAAAATTGATGGAATAACACTAAAAGCATATATTACAGGATGTAAAATTTCTCTCAATCTTTCGCTCATTCCCAGCAATGTTCCCAGTCCTATCGCAATTATCAACGATAAAACTATGGATGGAATCATTAAGCCGAATGATGAAAACATATTAATCAATAAAACTGATTTGTCTTCGTGAAATGCTTGAACTATCGATTCTTTACTCGGAAAAAGGTATGGATTGACCATGTGATTATCTGTCAAAAATATATACACAACTATTAATGATACGAAAATCAACACAGTAATCCAATATTTTCGAATAAACTCCTTTACCTTATCCAAAACAAACCTCTATTTGTCGTTTTCTTCAAAGAATTTTTCTAAGCTTTCGTAGAATTTAGGATCTTCTTTTCCGTATTTTTCTTTAGTTTCTTCTAAAGCTTGTTTGTACAAATCTGTATTGATTTTGTCTTCAATGTTAATTGTTTTAGCTTTTGCGTCTAAGAAATTAGTCTTATCCAAAATATTCCAAGCTCTAATAACACCTTTTTTCAATGGGTCAATGTGAACATCGTAGTGTTCGTCAAGCATGTAAGCTGCTACAAAAGAATCATCAGCTTTAATTTGCTTTGCTAACATGTGAACAGCTTCTTGTTTGTTGCTTTCATAATATTGTTGTGCTCTAATTAAAGCTCTCAAAATAGCCTTAACAGTATCTGGATTTTCGTTGATGTATTTTGTCTTAGCTACCAATCTACAACAAGAATAGTTAGGCATTACATCACTTTGATAAGTAACCACTTCAATGTCTTTCATGTTTTTAACTGCTTGGTTTTGTTGAGTTCCTAAAAGTGCGTAATCAACATCTCCCCTAACAACAGCTGCCATTGCATCATTGTATTTTGTGATTTGTACCCAATCAACTTCCTTCAATGGATCTTTTACTCCTGCATCCATCAATGCACCAGTAAATGCGTAGTATTGTGGGTTAATTGCTGCTTTCTTACCAACTAAATCAGTAATTCCATTCCATTTAGTTCCTTTTTTAGCGATAACAGGCATTGCACCATTTAACATATGACCACCGAAAATAGTTAAATCTACACCAGCTGAAATTTGTTGAAGTGGATTTGAAGTACCGGCATTTGATACAACATCAACCTTGTCTGATGCTAAAAGAGATAACGCATCTGCGTTTTCTGTAGCAAATACAGGTTCAATTTTGATTCCTTCGTCCTTGAAGAAACCTTTTTGTTCAGCTATAGTTACCAATACATTACCACTTGTTCCGTAATTCCATTTAACTACAGTTTCTTCCTTCTTATCATTAGAAGAAGAATCCTTTGAAGTTTCTTCCTTCTTTTCTTCTGTCTTATTTTGTGTTTCATTGTCTTTTTTATCATTGTTATTAGAACATGAAGCAAATACTAAGCAACAAATAAGACTCATTAAAATCAATAATTTCTTTTTCATAAGTACCCCCATAAAATTTTATTTAAATAAACTAAATCAATAGCCTACTATAATTTATTTGAAATATCCTCATTAATCTTTTTAATCAAAAGATTCCTAAGCTCAATAGTTTTCTTATCGTTGAATTGATTTTCCCTAGTCATAACAGTAGACTTATCCAACTCCAAATCAAAAATTATCTTGCTGGGAGATTGTCCCAAAACTACAATTCTGTTTGCCAACAAAATAGCCTCGTCAACATCATGCGTTACAAAAAACACAGTTTTCTTCTGATCTTCATTATTATATAGATTAATAATTAAATCCTGAAGATTCGCCCTAGTAACAGCATCAATAGCTCCAAACGGTTCATCCATCAAAAGCACAGGAGAATCCAGCGAAAAAGCTTGTGCAATCGCACACCTTTGTTGCATACCACCTGAAAGCTCCTTAGGAAGTTTGTAGTAAATATCTCCTTCCAAGCCAACACTTTTCAAAGCTTCCATTGCCATGTTTTTGATTTCAGACTTTGATTTGTCTGGATATTTTTGTTTCAATGCCAACGAGATATTATCACCAGCACTAAACCATGGAAATAATCCATAATCTTGAAATACTACAGCCCTATCAAGTCCTGCCTCTTTGATTTCTGTGTCATTTAATTTTATAGATCCATATGTAGGCATCTCCAAACCAGATAAAAGCCTAAGAAGAGTGCTCTTGCCACATCCTGATTTTCCCAAAATGCACACAAATTCTCCAGAATCAACCTCTAAATTTAATCCTTCCAAAATCTTCCTAGAATTATTCTCGTAAGAAAATCCCATATTTTCTACAGTAATATAACTCATTTAGCACCTACTTGATAAATATTTTTCTATCTCATAAATTTACTTATCTAGTCTATCACGTTTCAATGATTTGTCATCTTTTCATAAAATCATTTATAAGTCTAGCCTATAAATTATTTATTATTTCTATTTTATTAAAATACCTAAAATTGAACTTATACTCCTTAAATTCATGATTTTACTTATATTTATAAATTAACTTCCGATTTTTCTAGGATTTTTCGCTATATTTTTCTTCATTTATTTAAAATCACAATAAATATTCCTTAATATTTTTACATAAATTTATCGTTTTTCTTTCTTATACACATGAAAAAAAGCCACAGATAATGAATATCTGCAGCTTAAAATAACTTATGAATCTATTTTTGTTTCAAATTATGCTTTATTTATTTAAAATTTCAATAACTATTTCACCACATTTTTGTAAATCAAAAAGCTTATCAATAGTAGTATCCCTACTCCTGCGACAATTCCAACTATTTTTAGTTTGGAGTTTAGTTGTTCTGCTTTTTGTTCACTGGTGTCGATGATGTCTTCTGGGATGAACTTCTTTGCAACCATCATTAATGATGGAGCGAGGATTAAATCATCCAAGATTCCCAATCCTGCGACGAAATCCGGCACGAAATCCACTGGGCTTACTACATAGAGCACTGACAATGCCAATACTATTTTGGACAATAATGGTGTTTGTTTATTAAAAAATGCATACCACAATGTTGGTATTTCGTTCTTCAATCCTAATAATTTTTTAATCATTAACTCACCTCAAATATATTATATCATACATTGCATACTATATTGTATTACATAATAGTTACAATTTATTCTATTTTTTGATTTTTCCAATTAATCCACCAATAATAGCTGGTATTATCCAAATAAAGCTTTTGACTTGTATTGGAAATACTGATTCAATTGATTTCAATAATCCGAAATCTAGTTTGAATCCGTTAAGTAATACAATAATTGCGTAAATCGACACTCCTATTATGGATCCTAATTTTACGTTTCGTGAAAATGTATTTTGTTTGAACAAATTCAAGAAAATCAAAACTATTGCCACAGGATATATCGCTGTTAAAAACGGCGCGGAAATTTTTAGTATTTTTTCGACACCAACTACTGCGAAGAACGCACTGAAAACTGTGGAAATTATTATGATTACATCGTACGACATTACTCCATTTGTTTTATCTTCAAGCATGTCTCCTAAGAATTGTCCGACTGTCGATGTAAGTCCAATCGCTGTTGTGAGACAAGCCAATGCCATTGCAACGCAGATTAATACTTTTCCTAACATTCCTAAATGTTGGTAGCAAATGTATAGCAACAAATCAACTCTTTCGATGTTTCCTAGTTCGAATTTGGAAGTGGCAGCTCCTATATAAATCAAACCTCCGTATACGAAGCAAAGTCCAAGTGCCGCGATGATGGACGCTTTTTTTGTGTAATCTTTGATTGTTTTATCGTCTGTAATTCCATTGGACACAAATCCTTTGGTAACTACGATTGCGAAAACCAACGATGCCAATGCATCCATTGTTTGATATCCTTCTTCAAAGCTTGATTGGAAGACTTGGATTTGATAAGTATTCACGGGCGTTGCAACTGGAGATATTATTCCTTTAAAAATTATAATTACAAGCGTTGCAAGCAATAGTGGTGTCAAAATTTTTCCCAAATTATCTATTATGCTGTTCGGTTTTCTGACGAATAAATACACACAAGCAAAAAATACTACCGTGAGCAAAACAGAATTTGCTCCTTTGAAAAATCCTTTTTGAATTATTTCTACTGTTGTTGCTGCAGTCCTTGGAATTGCAAGTCCTGGTCCTATCGCAAGCATAATTATAGTTGAGAATATTAGTGAAAATCGCGGACTTATAGTGTTGCCGATTTTTTCAATTGTTCCGCCGCTTTTTGTCGCTGCGAGTAATCCCAAGAAAACCAGTCCTACTGCGCTTAGCAAAAATCCTAATGTCGCAATCAAATACTGATCTCCTACTTTATTACCCAAAAACGGTGGAAATATCAAATTCCCCGCTCCAAAAAACATCGAAAATAGTGCGAATCCACTAACAAATATTAATTTCTTATTTTTCATAATTACCTCTGTATAAATATTTTAAATTTTTATTAGTTCTTACAATTCTACCACAATTTCTTCCAGATAACAACTTTTTTTGTAAAAAACAAACTTGTGCGAATGTTTGTTTTATTATAAAATACGAATAGGTGATATTATGGAATTAAAACGCAAATTATCAATATTATCAGACGCTGCCAAGTACGATGTCAGTTGTTCTTCTAGTGGTTCAAAAAGGAAAAATACTTCTGACGGAATCGGCACGGCGCACAATTCTGGAATATGTCACAGCTGGTCTGAAGACGGAAGGTGCATTTCGCTACTCAAAATTTTACTCACAAACAAATGCATTTACAGTTGCGAATACTGCGTCAACAGAAAAGAAAACGACGTCGAAAGAGCAGAATTCACTCCAGAAGAAGTAGCTGATTTGACTATAAATTTTTACAAAAGAAATTACATAGAAGGACTATTCCTGTCAAGTGGAGTTGTAAAAAGTCCCGACCACACGATGATAAAGCTTATTAGAGTTGCAGAGATTCTTCGAAATGAGAAAAAATTCAATGGATACATTCACATGAAGGCAATCCCTGGAGCAAGTGAAGAATTAATCGAAAGACTAGGAAGACTTATCGATCGTATGAGTATCAACATAGAACTTCCAACAAAATCCAGCTTGAAGATGCTTGCTCCACAGAAAACTTATGAGTCCATCGAAAAGCCGATGGATTTTATCAGCGAATCCATCACACAGTACAAAATCGACAGGAAAACAATAAGAAAAACTCCTTTGTTTTTACCAGCTGGTCAATCCACTCAAATGATAGTCGGAGCAGGTCGTGAATCGGATCTTACAATTATCAACAAAGCAAGTAGCCTTTATGAAGATTACAAGCTCAAAAGAGTTTTCTATTCGGGATTTGTCCCTGTAATCAAATCGAAATATACAGACGGAATCAAAAAAGTTCCCATGCTACGTGAACACAGGTTGTATCAAGCAGATTGGCTGATGCGATTTTACAAATTCAAATCAAACGAAATTTTGAACGAACAAAACCCGTTTTTTGATTTGACATTAGATCCCAAAGCATTCTGGGCAGTGCAAAATGTAGCGAACTTTCCAATAGAAATAAATCGCGCATCTTATGAAGAACTCCTGCGTGTTCCAGGATTCGGTCCAACATATGCGATGAGAATTATAAATGCGAGAAAATTTTCCAACCTCAACTACGACGATTTAACCTCTCTTAAAATCTCACTGAAAAAAGCGAAGAACTTCATACTTGTAAACGGAGTATACCGCGGACAAAAATACAGCACAAAAGACGATTTGCTGGACATTTTGAGAATACAAGAAGGAAAAAATGTAACACAACTTAGTTTTTTGGAGTAGATATGAGATACAGTTATGACAACAGCTTAGACGGCTTGTTTACGGTGATCTTTGAACAGTACAAACACATTGAAAATTCAATTATCGTTGTGAAATCAGAGCAATTGGATTTTTTGAATGATGACATATACATTGAAACAAATACTGACAAATCATCACGTGTGAAAAAATCGATAATAGACAAATTCGGATTCAACTTTTATCGTAGCATCAACTACGCATTCGTCTCAGAAAATCCCGACAAATCGACCATTATCGCTAAGACAATCAAAAATATGTACACATACGGCTACAACTTCATTAACTCTTCTGACAAAATTGCTGTCCAATTCAACAGCCTGTGCAAATATTCCACAAGAGAACTTCACGCATACAAAGGACTTCTCAGATTCAAAGAAATCCAAGACAATTTCTTGTTCGCAGAATTCGAACCTAACAACGACATTTTGGAATTACTCACCTATCATTTCAAAAACAGATTGAGAAACGAAAAATTTGTGATTTACGATAAGAAAAGAAACAAGTGTGCAATATATGTGGACAATGATTTGGCATTTTACGATGTAGAAGAAATTTTCAAAGAAGAATCTGATGAAGAGAAAATGTTCGAAGATTGCTGGATAGAATTCTACAATTCAGTAGGGATAAAAGAACGCCAAAACCTCAAACTTATGCAGAATAATATGCCGAAAAAATACTGGAAATATTTGCCAGAGAAAAATAAAGTATACGATAACGAAAAATAATTGTTGCATTTACACTTGATTTTTTTGAAATATTCAGTGTATTTACAACAATGTGAATTCGAAAAAATTCAGTAGTGATGCTTTTTATATTTGTTGCCAGTTTGTTGTCAGTTTGTTGTCAGTTGTCAAAAATCTTAGCGAATTGTGAGTGCTATATGTAAAATTTAATAAAATAAAAATAAGCCTAGAACGTGTAAATTCTAGGCTTTTCACTTGGTACTCCCACCCGGATTCGAACCGGGGATGCCCCCTTAGGAGGGGGGTATTATATCCAGCTTAATTATGGAAGCACATAAAACCGACTCAAATCGGCTTATGATGCAAGAAGTGCTCCTAACAATTCGTAAGTGTATTTGGCGCTTCTTTTTATTCTAGTTAATGTGTCTGCTTTTTCGTAAGGTTTTTTGACAACGAGGCTTACTTCTCTTTTGTCGCCTTTTCCAGTGTCGATTACAACTTTCCCTACGATTTGTCCTTTTTTCAAAGGAGCTTTCAAATCTTTTTTGATGTCGACTTTTTGTTGCAGACCAGTTTTTGTATTATACAAAATGGATACGTCTTCTGTCGGATAAATCTCAACGTTTTTGTCCACAACGCTGTTGACTGATTTCGTTTCGATTGGCTTTTCGCTGTTTAATATATTCATTGGTTCAAATGAATTTCTGACGTATTCCAGTATTATTTTTTGGTAAGTATTTCTGTCGTATTTTGTGGGAGCCCCCATCAAAACAGATACTACTTTGTTTTTAGGATCGTTTGGTTTCAAGCTCATCGTAGTTATCAAACAGTATCCAGCTTTTTCAGTTGTTCCTGTTTTAAATCCATCTACGCCTTCAATTTTGCCTAAAAATGGAACTGTAGTTGCAGCTTCGTATTTTCTAGTCGGCATTACAAGTTTTTGTGTTTTTGTGTAATTTAAAACTTGTGGGTAATTGTTGATTGTATATGTGGTTAATTTTGCCAAATCTTTTGCGCTCATCAAATTTTCCTTGTCGTTTTCAGGATAACCTGATGCAGAATAAAACTTCGCAGATTCCAATTCTAATTCGGCTGCTTTTTTGTTCATTCTTTCGACAAATTTTCCCACAGATCCTTCTGATTTCACAGCTAATTCGTCTGCGGCATCATTCCCGCTGACTATCATCATTCCTCTTATCAAATCATTTACAGTTAATTCTTCGCCTTTTTTAAGTTGCATTGTGCTAGCTTCAGGCTTAGCGTATTGTGTTTGGATTTTGATTTTATCGTCGAGCTTGTATTTGTTTGCGTTGATATCTTCCATAACCAAAACATAAGTCATGATTTTAGTTAAGGATGCTATAGCCAAAGGCTTGTTCTCGTTGTAATTCAACAATTCTTGGGAATAATCCTGTTCAATTGTGTAATATGCTTTTACTTTGTTTTCAAATCCCAACTTCGAGTCCGCTTTTGATAATGCAGGTTGAAATACAATAGCAAGTATTAACATTAAGGGTATTATTTTTTTAATACTCTTCATTTCTCACCTCATCTTTTCGATATAACTTCTTCGTACACTTTTATTACATCATCTGTAATATTTTCTTCGGAATATACTTCTTTGATATCGTGTGATATTTTCTTTCTGTCGTATTTTTCAATATTGTCGTGCATATATCTTAACGCTTCGGCTAACTTCTCAACGTTAAATCTATCAACCAATATTCCATTTTCTTCATTTATTAAATGTTCTGGCCCACCGCACTTGCTCGCAACTACAGGAAGTCCTGCAGATAGTGCTTCCAAATACGCTAACCCAAAAGTTTCTGAATACGAATACAAGCAAAACATATCCGCATTATTGTAGCCCTCAACGATTTTTTCTCTTTTAGTAAGTCCAGGAAGAAAAACTTGGTCGGTCAAATTCAACTCTTCAACCATTTTAAGTAGCGGTTTTCTCAAAAATCCGTCCCCGTAAATCGTAAGCTTCACATGTTTATCGTTTGAAAAAGCTATGTTAAAAGCTTCGATTAATTCTTTCGGACCTTTTGTCGTTATTACATTTCCAGTGGAAACTATGTTGAAGATATCTCCTCGTTTGAAATTCTCATTATTTTTAAAAATCGTAAGGTTTGGAATAATCGCAATTTCTGTAGAATCCTTGCCAAATTCTTCTTTGATTTTCTCTTTGAATTTGGGGCTTACAGTTATGAGTCCGTCAGTTCTGTCGTAAGTTTCTTCGGCGATTCTTCTGTAAGAAGGTTTTATAGTATCTTGGTTTACAACGGAATTGCATTCAGTTAGTACAAATGGAATGTTCAACTCTTTTGCAAGTTTGGATGTATAATATCCTTGGTCTGTAAAATAAGTGTGAATTACATCCGGTCTTCCTTCGATTTTCTCCACTTTTTTGTAGAAATGTCTAAGTACCAAATAAGAAAAGTCATAAAGGCTTTTAAAGATATATCTTCCAATCGGAAAATGAAAGGAATACACTTTGACATTGTCTTTTATAAAATATTCACTTTTATATTTGCGAAAACGTCTAAGTGATCTGAAATCGAGTGCAATCAACACAACTTCGACGCCTTTTTTGGCTAGTGCAATTGCCTGATCCAATTCAAATATTCCGTTCATTTTGTATTTATCCGTCGGATATCCTCTAGCGATTATATAAGCCTTCATTTCTTTTCCTATCTTAATTTTAGTTTACTAATCTATTATATCAAATCCTGTGTATTTTTGTAGCACTTCAGGAATTTTTATACTTCCATCAGCTTGTTGATAGTTTTCGATTACAGCTGCAAAGCAACGTCCAATGGCAAGTCCTGAACCGTTTAGTGTGTGAATGTATTGTGGCTTATTATTTTCGTCACGATATCTAATATTTGCACGTCTTGCTTGGAAATCTTCAAAGTTAGAACAGCTTGAGATTTCAACGTATCTATTATAACTTGGCATCCACACTTCAATGTCGTAAGTCATTGCTGATGAGAATCCCAAATCCCCAGAACAAAGTCTGACAACTCTGTATGGAATTTCCAACAATTGCAAGATTTCTTCTGCGTTATTTGTAAGTTTTTCTAATTCGTCATAACTTGTAGCTGGTTCAACGAATTTTACCATTTCAACTTTTTCAAATTGGTGATTTCTAATCAAACCTCTTGTGTCACGTCCAGCACTTCCAGCTTCTCTTCTGAAACATTGAGTAAATGCCGTGTAGTAAATTGGCAAGCTTCCTTGTTCCAAAATTTCTCCTCCCAATAAATTAGTTACAGGAACTTCAGCTGTAGGAGCAAGATACATGTCGTCTTTTTCGCAATAAAACATATCTTCTTTGAATTTTGGAATTTGACCTGTACCCTTCATCGCACTTGGACTCATAAGCACTGGAGTATTCATTTCAGTGTAACCTTGCTTGTCAGTGTGAAGATCAACCATGAAATTCATCAAAGCTCTTTCAAGTCGTGCGCCTTTTCCTTTGAATACACTAAATCTTGATTTGGAAATCTTAGTTGCTCTTTCGAAATCCAAAATATCCAAATCAACGCCCAAATCCCAGTGAGCTTTTATATCGAAATCAAATTTACGAGGTTCTCCCCATTTTCTCGTTTCCAAGTTTTCAGTATCATCCAAACCAACTGGAACATCTTTGTTAGGAGTGTTTGGGATTTCCATCAAATATTCTCTGATTTCTTCGTCGATGTTTTTCAAATCATCATCCATAGATTTGATATCATCAGACAACTTCTTCAAGTTTTTGAAAAGTTCTGTAGTATCTTCTCCGTTTTTCTTCATTTGTGGAACTTGTTTAGAAAGCTTGTTTTGTTCCGCCTTCATTGATTCAACTTTTTGAATAACTTCACGTCTTTTTTCATCAGTATCCAAAAGTTTTTGAATAGGATATTCTCCTCTTCTTTTTTTAAGTGCCTCAATAATTTCTTCTGGATTGTTTCTAATTCTTTTAATATCTAACATAACTTTCTCCTTATAAAACAATAAAAAAACTCATACCAAGGGACGAAAATTACGTTTCCGCGACTGCCACCCTAATTAGCATAAGCTCTCTCAACTAATAACGCATAGAAGTTAGATTCATTATTTTCGTATACTTATTCTCACCACACATAAGCTCTCTGAATTACTCCAATAATTACTATTTCTTCATCAACTGCAATATTCAACTATATTAATGTATATTTTACCACAAACAATCTATTTGTGTCAATGTAGTGCTTATTTGCAACTTTTTTAAATTTTTTATATTCATATTAGCATTTTGCATTTAGTAATTTGTTCATAGATTCATAATCAGATTAGCGTTTTTGTTAAGAACATCATACGGAAAAAACAATCAGAAATTCCAGCGAAGGGAACCGTCAAAAATCTCACTCGCGCCAAAGCGAAGCTTGCGCTTGAGTTTTTAGGTTCACAAGCGATGAATTTCTTTGTTTTTGTAGTCAGATGTTCGTGCAAAATGCTAATCAGATTTGTAAGCTTTATTAAGTCTTAGCAACACCATTACTATACTTTTTTGCAAACAAAAACACCAAGCTCATCTCACAAGATTTGCTCAGTGTTATTAGTTAAATATCTTTGTCTGCATTTTGGAAAAATTTTGCCACATATCCTATTACAACTAAAACCAAGAATACTTTCATCAAGAATTTCAAAATACTAACAGTTATTCCCATAATTCCCATCAAAATATTCAAAGCTAAAATAGCCAAGAATATGTACAAAATGTATTTTAAATATTTGTTATCCATACTCCACTTCCTTTATACTTCTTCTTTTGCGAAAAATCTTCTGTAAATAAATCTAATGATTATCACAGCTAAAGCTATTTTTATGAAAACTTTCAAGAACGAATAAGTAATAGCTCCAATTGCAATTAAAATCCCTGCAATCGCTCCAACTAAACCCAAAATCAAACCAAAAGTTCCCAAAATAGCTGCAAAAATTATTGATAGAATTACTATCAAAATAACAAATGCCAAAGTAATCATAAATGCCTCCCTTTGCTTTGTACAGTACCTTTTATTACATTATAGCACAATAATCCCTTATTCACAACATGCATTAGGAGATAGTTCAAAAGATTTTATAAAAAACTTGCCACCTTTGTGTATCAGTTTAAGTTCTGATTTTATATCATCTTCCAAGATAATTTCCTTGGAATTGACTTTGCACACCACTGGCTCAAACGCCCATTCTTCATCATTTTCCATTACATAATACGAATTGTCATCCTTAGAATACACGACATTTTCCTTGTTTTTCACATTATCACTTGTAATATTCGCATATTTCAATAAAACAGCATCCACCAAATTCTTATTCACCTTCAAAATTTTGGAGTAATCTCTTGTTTGTTTGAACGCATTTGGATTTTGTTTTTTAAGTTCATCTATTTGGGATTTGTCCTTTTCTGGATCCAGCGCTTTGCTTGGAAAATTCGCCACGAAGTTTTTCAAAGTAATACTTTGCGGTGATTCAAAGCTTTCTCCGTAAAAAAACGTGTCCAACGAACTTATAACCTCTTTGCCATTGAAATTGTAGGGCTTGTTGAAATTCGCTGCGATTTTATCCACATCATTTTTTTCCAACCTACCGTCTTTTGAAATGTCTATATCCTTGAATGAATCTTCCAAGTAATTTCCCAGGTAGGTTTTCTCATCTTCTGAGATTTCGGGCATTTTCTTCGAACAAGATGCGACAAATACGACACTTAACATCACAAGTACGATTTTAAATAATTTGTTTCTCATCTTCTCCCACCTTTACTAACTTTATTATATATTAAACCTCAATAAAAAAACACTGACGGAAGTTTAACCAACTCCCAAATCAGTGTTTTCAACTAACATTTCAACTTTTGGATGGTCTTTCAAATCGTAATGATTCTCCAAAAACCACTTTACAAGCTCATCGTCTCTTTTAATCGGCGTCGAATTATTTATGAAAATATTGATAGTAATCCATTTGAAATTCGAAAGTCCAATCTCGATATCACGCTCAATCATTTCCTTCGTTTGACCTTTAATCCCAACCATCAAACACGCAGAATCAAAATAATCGGATACCTCTTTCACATCCTGAAATTTCGCATTTTTGTTGAGGACATTTTCTCTAAAATCGTAATCAAACGATTCAATTCCAGTTTTAAACAAAACCTCGCAACCGAAAAATTCTCTGATTTCATTAAGCCTATTTTTGAAAATATAATGCGCTTCAAAAACCAAAGTATGAATGTTTTTATCGTGAATTAAATTTCTGATGTCGATTTTCGTCTGTTCTGGAAGTTCGAACACATCTCCCGAATTAATACATTCCAAAACACCGAATTCGCCAGTCACATTTTGAAGAATCGCACGATTTTCACGGACAGCTCCATCCATATCCATCGTATTGTCTTCAATGTAATCGCAAAAAGTGCATTTGCCCCAAAAACATGGTCTGCCTTTCAAAAGCACAATCTCTCTTTTTAATTTTTCCTCAATCTTAGCGTATCGATTCAAGCTTAATCCTCTTAACAGCTGCCATCACAACAGTAAATGAAATTAATCTGTCGAAAAATTCCATGAAATATTGGTTGATAAAAGATGCCGCAGCTGGATTTACTCCCTTGTTAATCATAAATCTTACGATAACATCACTTCCTGAGCTTGTGACCCCGCCAAAAATATAACCTTGAATAATAGCACCTAAAATAGCGCCTGGAAGCACAGCCAATAAAAGTGCAGGAATAGTGTGCAACTTCTTGAAATATCCCTTTTCATATAAAATCCCAACCATAAACACCATAAGCATACCAGTAGGTGCAAATGGAAGCGCAAATGGATCGAACAAAATTTGGTTCAAAACTGACGATAAAAGTGCAGTCACAACACCGTATTTCCATCCAAATAACATACATACCAATAGGGAACCAATGTGATCCAACAACAAAGGAACCTTCGTACTAACAGCGATAAAAGCACCAAGGCAGTTGATTGCAATGCAAATCGCTATAGTAGTTAACAATTTCGTATTCGTTTTTCTCAATAAAAAAACCTCCTAATAAAATATAGGAGAACTCAAAAAATAACGCCTTGTTTTTTTTATACTTGGAGCTCTCAAACAAGTCCTGAAATAAATTTCAGCTTTAACTAGGCAACAGTAATTTTATCAAATAATTAAACTCAATGCAAATTAGTGGAATTCGCTAAAAAGCAGAAACCGATTTGTGGTATTGTGAGATATAATAAAACGCAAAAACTCGTAAATCGCTCATCTGACTACAAAAATTGATAAATTCAACGCTTATGAAACTAAAATCGCGAACTCGCTATCGCTCAGACAGCGCGATTTTCACGTTTCATTTCGCTTGAATTTAGAACAATTTTTTCCGAATGATTCGCTCTATTACGACGTTTTTGGTTATTAATATACACATACTCCAAATCGAAAATCTACTTTTTATTGCTAACAGATATTCGACGGCAAGAGTTTGCCCTTAAACATAAAAAAAGAGAAAGCCGATGGCTTTCAACCTCATCCTCTCCCTCTTTTTTTCTATGAATTAAACATGTAGTGCGTAAAGCTTCGTAAGGCGTTTTCACTTGTGAGCAAATAAAAGCTTGCAAATAAGCGTATCATACGGAGAAAATTGGAGTAAATTCAATCGAAGAAATCCGGCTAAAATTTGACCGCGTAAGCGAAGCGTGCTTCAAATTTTAGGATTTCAAGATTAGAATTTACCAATTTTCGTAGTCGATTAAGCGTTTTGCAACTTTTATTTTCTTCTTTTCTCCACTCTTTTTTCTCTATCTATTAAACATGTACTACGTAAAGCTTCGTGAGGCGTTGTTGGTATCCTAGGCAAACATCTTTGCCTGAGAATATCATTCGGAAAAAACAACCAGAAATTCCAACGAAGGGAACCGTTAAAAAATCTCACTCGCGCCAAAGCGAAGCTTGCGCTTGAGATTTTAGGTTCACAAGTTTTGAATTTCTTTGTTTTTGTAGACAGATATTCGACGGCAAGAGTTTGCCATAAAATAAAAACGCCTCTTACGAAGCGTTATTTAATACATGTTTAATTGATTTTTCCGGTATGCCTATTGGTTCCACGACATATTCTCCCTCATAGTCTTGTAACGACTTTTTCGGTAATTGCAATGTCACTAGAAGGTCAGCCTTCACTGCCACGTTGTGTATTATATTTTCATCAGAATCCATTCCCGATGGCATATCCACGCTCACAACAAATGCTTGTGTGTCGTTAATCATATCGATTACATCTTTGTAAATCCCTTCGATATCTCTTTTGAGTCCTGTTCCAAAAATGCTGTCGACTATCAAATCATTTTCTGTTATGTCGAATTTCATGTTTTCGTCTACAAATTCTAACTCCACGTCCAATTTTTCCAAAATATCGTAATTGATTTTAAAATCCGTCGACGCTTTTTCTAGTTTCCCAATCACATACACTTTCACAAATCTTTCTGCGTTGTAAATGTCTCTTGCAACTGCCAATCCATCTCCACCGTTGTTTCCAACGGATGCGAACACATACGCTTTGGCAAACTTTTTGTCCAAAATATGTTTGGAAATTTGTGCCTTGGCGTTTTCCATCAACACAATCGATGGAATTCCGATTTCATTTATCGTGTAGTGGTCGATTTGTCTCATTTGTTCAGCTGTTACATAAATCATAGTCCGTTTTTGAACCTATCTTCTCTTATATCCCTGCCGAAAAATTGTATCGGTATAAATTCGCCCTTGATTCTGGATGAAATTCTCTGATCGTATTGCGTTGTCAAATCATCAAGGTCGATATTTGTCGAAATTATCGTAGTTTTTTGGTTTTGAATTCTGTAATTTAACAGATCAAACAATAAACTAATGTTGGTTTCTGTGGAATTTTCTGTTCCCAAATCGTCAATCATAAGCACATCGCAGTTGTAGATAATATCCTCAACTTCTGGTTGTGGTTTTTCGTTGAAATTCTGATATCTTATCGAAAAAAGTTGCTTCAACAATTGCATCGCGGACAAATAAATCACAGAATATCCGTTTTCAATGATTTCTTTCGCCATGCAGGATAACAAATATGTTTTACCAGTTCCAACTTGTCCGTACAACAATAGCGACTTCGCATTTTTATTGTAATTTTTGGAATAGTATTTCAAATTCTCGCTGATTGCTTCCATGTTTTCACGTTGGGACATTCCTTGTGAGCTGTCTTTTTTCGTGTCAAACACATTTATATCAAATCTTTCGAAGTTTTGTTGTTTCATTTGCTCGTTAAGGGAGCTTTTCTCACGTGCGATGTTGACCATAATAGTCTTCTTGCAAGAACACATTTTGCCGTTGTAAACTCCAGTATCCTCGCACTTGTCGCAGTGATGCTTCAATTCCAAATAATCACTTGGATATCCACTTAGTATGAGCATTTTGTGCATTTTTTCTTCAATGGATTTGATTTCATCTTCCAAGTTTTTTAATTCTTCCTTGTCACCACCGATGCTTTTTTTCAAATATTCGTATCCAAGCTCGTTTCTATGTTGGAGCAAATCCTGGTATTCAGGAACATTTCGAAAAACTTCCTCAAATCTCATGTCCAATTCTTTTTTGGATTGATTTCTGTAATCTTCCAATATTCTGTTGGCTTCTTTTGCGTAGCTCATTATTATTTATCCTTTTGTTCTTTTGATTTCTTGATAAAATCGTTCAAAAATTTTGAGTTAATATTTGTAGCCTTGTTTTCAATATCGTTAGTCTTTGGTCTGTAATAAGTTCTCTTCTTCGTTTTTCTTTGTTGCTTTTTGTTGTTTTCTTCTTGCCATTGTTCCAACGTCATGATACCGTCAAGCTTCCAATTTCTGAGAACTTGCAACACGTAATTCGTGTTGTTTTTCGTATTCGGATTAGTTGTGCAATAATGAAAAGCCGTCACCACCAACTCTGGTGTTTGGTGATATGTGGAAATGTGTTCCAAAATTCTTTCCATTTCTGATTTGGACAACTCCATATCTCTGATGTCTTCGATGTCTCTGAACATTTCTTTGATTTCTTGACTGTTTTGTGGAATGTAAGTCTTCTGACTTTCATCTGGTTCAGGATTTGTAATTCCAAGATACAATTGTCTCAAACTCAAAAAAACCGTGTGGTTAGTTTGCGTTTCGGCGTCAGTGTATCGTTTGATAATTCCCTCATCCAACCAATAATTCCAACACTCAGATACTTCGCTTTCAGTCAAATCCAACGCCTTTGCGATTTTTTCGTCTGAAATATCCACATTCGCCGAGGTATCCTTGGCAAGCTTGTAGGCATACAAATACACTTTTAGTTGATTTCCTGTGGCCACTTGAAGATATTGATTCAAAAATATATTTTCAATAGGTGTTTCGCCCAAATCTATTTTAAATTTTTCTACACTATATTTCATAAAATCACCTCTTATTATCAATCGCCATCGTAGTGTTCTTCGAAAAAATTGTCCCGTCTTTTACTATGAAAAACTCATCGAATTCTTCATCGTGCGTGTCCAATCTTTGATTTTCGAACACTTCTTCGTAACTACAAAACTTCCTGAATCCACATTTCTCGTAACATTTTATCGCTCTTATGTTGAAATTATTCACATTCAAAAAAATCCTGTCCAGCCCGTAAACTGTAAATCCCATGTTAATCAAAGCCTTTATGGATTCTTCGCCGTATGATTTGTCCATTTCATTTGGATCCAAAACAATACCCAAAAACGCCGTTTTGGTGAACTTGTCGTATTGTTTCAGCCCCACATATCCCACCAATTTTCGGGATTTATCCCTAATCGCAAAATACTTTTGCGTTTTCATTTCTCTCTTTTGGTAATACCACATTTTTATTTCAAAATCATCAAAATCGGACAAGTTATAATCAATAAGTCGTTCGTCTGTGTGTTTTCCCCATTGTTTGATTTCAAACGCATCGTCCAACGTAAAATCTTCTAACGTTAACCTCTCAGTAGTTATCATTTGTCAAACGCTCCTACATCGGGCATTTGTTTGTCCAAATCCATAAACTTCGTGTGTTCCTTGTCGAATAAAGTATCCACAGTTCCCGTTGGACCATTTCTGTGTTTTGCGACGATAATTTCTGCGATGTTTGGCTTGTCAGTTTCGGGATCGTAATAATCATCACGATACAACATCAACACAACATCCGCGTCTTGTTCGATCGCCCCAGATTCACGAAGGTCACTCATTACAGGTCTGTGGTTCGGTCTTTGGTCAGGCGCACGTGACAACTGACTAAGTGCTAGAATTGGACAATTTAATTCCTTTGCCAATCCTTTGAGTCCCCTTGAAATCGTGGAGATTTCTTGTTGTCTATTCTCACTTCTGGAGTTTATCGTCATAAGTTGCAAATAATCTATAATCACCAAATCCAATTCACCACGCGCTTTTAATTTTCTGCATTTGGAACGAAGCTCATTCAATGAAATCGACGAAGTATCATCGACATACATATTTGTTTCTGCTAATAATTGTGCTGCTTGTCCGAGATTTGTCCACTCAGTAATTTTACCAGACACAAGTTCTGACAGATTAATGTTACTAAGCGCGGACAATAATCTCTGAGTCAATTGCATCTTACTCATTTCAAGAGAAAAAACCGCGACTTGATGTTTGACACTAGCCTTGTATGCAATGTTAAGTGCAAGTGATGTTTTACCCATTGCAGGACGCGCTGCAAGTAAAATCAAATCTGAGTTTTGTAGTCCAGAAAGTTGTCTATCCAAATCAATCAAACCAGTTGTAACACCAGTTAATTGTCCTTGGTTCACACTCATTTCACCGATTCTTTGAAGTGTTGGCTCCAACATTTCTTGAATTTTAACCAAATCTTGGTGGTTTCTGTTCTGACTGATTTTGAAAATATTGCTTTCGGCGTACTCTAAAACTTCGCCAACGGAATTGTTGGCAATGGACATATCAATCACATCTTGTGACACGCGCATCAAATTTCTGATAATCGCCTTGCTTTTGATAATATCTGCATAGTATTTTACATTCACAGCACTTCCTACAGCTTCTGAAATGCTTATAAGTTCATCAATCCCGCCGATAATTTCGTACATATTATTGGATTTTAATTTGTCTTCCAATGTAATATAATCCACAGGCTTTTTCTCGTCGATTACTTGCAAAATCGCCTTGTAGATTTCTTGGTATTTCGTAGAATAAAAATCCACCGGCTCCACGATTTCTGCCGCATCATCGACAGCTCTCTCGTCGATTATCATCGCACCGATTACACTTCTCTCAGCTTCCAAATCGCACGGCATAATATTTTGTTGATTTTCCATTACCTCACCGCCTTTCTGTCGTGTATTTTAAAATTATTCTTTGTCTACAATTACTTCCAAATTAGCGTTAATATCTGGATATACTTTAACTATAACGTTAAATGTTCCCAAAGATTTGATGTTGTCTTTCATTTCAATTTTTTTCTTATCAACATCCAAACCGTGTTGATCCTTCAATGCCTTTTCGATATCCATTGAAGTGATTGAGCCAAAAAGTCTGTCGCCTTCACCTGTTTTGGCGATAATCTTAACTTTTGTGTTTTCGATTTTTTCTTTTAATTCATTAGAGTTTTTGATGTTTTCTCTTTCAATCGCTCTTAATTCTGCTTGTTTTTCTTCCCAAATCTTTATGTTTTCTTTTGTTGCTTGTACTGCTAATTTATTTGGTAGTAGAAAATTTCTCGCAAAACCAGTCTTTGCATTAACCATTTCTCCAGCTTTTCCAAGCTTTTCTACATCACTAGTCAATATAACTTTCATCTATATCCTCCTTGGTATATTCATCAATTGCGTGTTTTATCTTTTCTTCTGCTTCATTCATGCTACATTCTAGTTGCGCTCCCGCACTTGTAAGGTGACCTCCGCCCCCGACTTTTTCCAAAATCAATTGTACGGAGATTTTGCCCAAACTTCTCGCACTAACATGAATTTTATCCTTTATTTTCGCCAACACAAACGAAGCTTCCACTCCCAAAATGTTGAGCAAATCATCTGCTGATTGTGCCGCAACTAAAATGGATTCGTCCACTTCTTCTTCCAATCTTCCTATGGCGATATTATCTTTGTACATTTTCGATGAAGCGATTACGTCAGATTTTAGTTTGATAGTTCTCTCATCATCCTTGAAAAGTTTCTTAACCCTGACACTATCTGCACCTTGTCTTTTCAAGATAGACGCCGCTTCAAAAGTTCTAACACCTGTTTGATAGAAGAAATTCTTCGTATCCACAGTTATTCCTGCAAGTAATGCTTCTGCAACGATTTTTGGAATCTCTAGTTTTTCTGTCATATAAAATAACACTTCTGTCACCATTTCAGATGCACTAGATGCGTAAGGTTCCAAATAAGTCAACGACGTTTCTTTAATATAATCGGAACTTCTTCTGTGGTGATCGATGACCACGATATTTTTCGCAATATCCATAATTTCTTGGCATTCAACAGAGTTTCTTCTGTGATTATCGCAAATAATCACCAAACTATTGCTGTTGCAATTTTCCTTAGCAAATGCATTCTTCACAAAATATTTCTTGTAATCCGGTTTTTCTTCAAGAACTGCATTATAAATATTTTCGATTTGAGGGCCAACCTCATTCAAAATAATGTAGCATTCCTTGTTGTTAATCCTACACGCTTCCAACATTCCAAGAGACGAGCCAATAGAGTCCATATCTGGATTTCTGTGTCCCATAATAAACACGTTTGAGCTTTGTACAATAAGTTGCTTCAACGCATGTGACACAACTCTTGCCTTAACCTTGTTACGTTTTTCAACGGCCTTGTTCTTGCCACCGAAATATTTTAGTTCACCTGTGTCAACCACTGCTTGGTCACCACCACGGCCCAATGCAACATCCAAACAAGATCTGGATTTCTCGTGAATTTCATAAGGATTATCTCCAATAATTGATGCTCCAATACTCAAAGTAACAGGAACATTATTAGTGTTTTGAATTTCCTTAATCATATCTAACACAGAGAATTTTTGTTGCATAATATTTTCAAGCTCGTGTTTTTCGACAATCATTGAGAACTTATCCGATTCGTATTTTCTGATATACGCATTGTGTTCTCTCGCAAAATCTTGCAAAATATTTTCAACATCCGAGAACACTCTTGTTCTTTCTTCTTCCTTAATGCTGTTACGTGCTTCGTCGTAATTATCTATGATAATATCGACAATTCCCAGTCTTTTTTCATCCAAAAGCGTCACAACATCCATGAAAGCAGTGTTGTCGATACCATAAAGCAAAGTCAAATCCTTGTCTTCACTATCTTTTATAGTAACAGGATAAAATCTGTAGTATTTGCCGTCAACTTGGGTTTCATAATAATCCAAGTTATCTTCGTCGTCTTTTACAGTCTTCAAATCCAGAATTTTTTCGACTTCATTGTTGAAAATCTCAATCTCATCATCAGCCAAATCCTTAAAATAACTGTTAAACCAGCTAATTTTATTCTTATCGTTGAGAATCAAAAGTGGAAAAGGAACCTTGAATACAGCATTTTTTGTAATATCTGTAAACTCATTATTAAGATTAATAATCTTCTCCTCAACCTTTTTATTCTTATTATTGATGTATGTGTATTGATCCACAATCATAAAAGCCGAAGCAATAAAGGCCAAAGTTCCTATGATGTTTTGAAAATAAAACAAAATCGCAGAAAGTATCACCAACAAAACTGCTTGTAAAATCAAATGTTTCAGCGAATATTTAAGCTCTTTCATTGTTTTCCTTCTTTCTCAAATCTTTAAAGCTATTCAAAGCACCCAAAAATGCCAAAATATAAATAAACGGTTGAATTGCAACAGAAACCAACACAGTCAACACCTTAAAAGGAGTCGATAATGATTTCAAATATGAAAACATCAAAGCAATTCCTCCCAATAAGTACGAACTAATTCCGAAAATCGACAAATTATACAATAAATAATTTCCCAAATCCTTATTCACAAAATAAACAATTCCCGAAATCAACACCAAGCCAACAATAATGCTTGTGAATTTCATGTCTATTCTGAAATCATGAAACTGATGTCCCTTAGATTTTTGTGGAATATACACATTCAACACACTTGTGTAGAAAGCGATAATTCCCAAAATCGCATAAACCGCCCTCACAATAAGCTTAGATGATTGTTCAAACATAATTTTCACAGACTTCATCATTTCCTCGTCCATCTTCACAGAACTCAAAACCTTCATGAAATCATTCATCTTTACGTTAATCACATCTGCAATCGACATATCTGCGTTTAGTTTCAAAAGCAAATTCGTCAACAAAACAAAAACACAAATTCCAACGAAACTAATCGTTATAGCCTGTGTGTCAGAAAATCCCGAACTTAGCAAATTCAAAATCGAATAAAACACCAAAATTATGTATAATCCGACAGGAATAGCAATCATAGGACTTGACACAACCAAACTCAACACAAAAAATATCCCGAAAGATATCAAAGCCAATCTGTTATCTTTTTCCAATCCTAACTTAATAAAATAAGAAGGCAACACAATAAATCCAAATGGAAATAAAAATAAGCTCACAACATAAATCATCAGAGCTTTTAATGAAATTTTCATTAAAGATTTATAATCAATCGTATTAATAATCCCACCTCCATTATCATATTATTATATCATAAAATAACACAGAAATTTATATCCCACGGTGGCGATAAATCACGAAACTATCCTAATCTTAGCAGAAATAGAACATTTCTCACCGCTTTTCAAATCAAACTTTGAACCAACTGAATCCCTGTTCAAATTAGACACATAATAAGAACAATTTCCGTCCACAAAATCACTTGCAGATTCTAATTTGTATCCAGAAATCTCACTTACAATATTTTGACTTTCCAAATTATTTTTCCAATCAATCACAACTGCTGGATTCATTTTAATTTTGTGGTCGGAATTGTTAATCACATTCACATTCACGCCAACACTGTCATTTGTAAATTGATACACAACAAAACTTTCAATCCCCTCACTGACACATCTTAGAACGCACATATCCTCAGACTTGCTCACAACATCGTATTCTTCATCTACGAAAAGCCCGTCTTCTGGATAACGAAAGGTCTTGTCCACACCGTAATTTGGAATACAGATTTTCAAATCATCAATCATATTTACATCGTCTATTTTAAAATGTTCGATCCTCGCACCAACACTGTTGATACAAATCTCCATATTTTTAATCGCATACAAAATTCTCATTTAATCACTTCCTCACATATATATACCCAAATGAGATTTGTTATTGCAATTAAAAAATGCTCCGTTAATAACGAAGCACTCAATGTTATCTCAAAGCTCTTCTGAAACCTGCAGCACGAGCTTCTTTTTCTGTTCTAAAATATCTTATATGACTTGGTTTAATCTTGTTGTAGTCTCTTTGTCCAGGAAGATGATAAATCATAGAATTCATATTTCCTTTAATTCTTCCTTCTCCAACAGGACCATATCCATCTTGGTAGATGTAGTTAGGTTTTGTTGGCTTGGAAGCTTCTTTTTTGGCTTGTTCTTGCTTTTTAAGTTCTAATTCCCTTTGCTTTCTAGCTTGTTCTTCCCTGGCTTTTCTTTCATTTTCAATTCTTTTCATTTCATTTACTTCTTCAGCAGTAGGATTAGAAAATATATTGCTCGATACAGACTTTTCCCCACCAATAATAGTTACAGAATTCATATTTTCTAGATAACTCTTAGTTGATTGTGTCAAATTTTCATTGTCAGTCAAAATAATAGGCGCCTTGTAATTTTTCGCAACGCTTACCGCTGACAAACTATCTGCAAAAACTTTTGAATTTGCCAATATAGCATTTTCATTATTTTCAAATGAACGTCTTGCTATAGCCAATGCTGTTTGATATCTGTCATTTCCTGCAATTCTTTCACCGGTAAAACCGTTCAAAGGAAGTTGGTTAACCCCACCAATTGCGATTTCTTGTAAATCGGATTTTGGATAAGAATTACCATCACTAAGAACCATCAACGCCTTGTGATCTGCCATGAAACTAGTAGCACTAAGAGCGTCAGGGAAGTTTTTTCCGCTTGCTATCAATAAGTATTCTGCATCGACAAACTCTTTGGTTTTTTCCATAACCTTCACTGAAGTTTCGTATCTGTCGTTTCCTTTAAGTCTTTCAATGTTAATATCATTTACAACAGATTTTACGGATTCTTCAATATTTGAACTCAACGCCGTTTCGCCACCAACAATGTAGATATTTTTTGGTTTTAGCTTAGCAATTTCATCGCTAGTTCTACTGTCCAATTGATCACTTGACAGAATAAGTGGCGCATTTAACGCCGCAGCAAGTTGACCCGCTGACAAAGCATCAGCAAAGTTATACCCACTAGCAAGTACAACATTGTCCGATTCATTGAACATCGCTTTTGAAATTTCAATGGAAGTAGCAATCCTGTCTTCTCCTGCAATCCTCGTAACATTTTCAACATTTGCGCTAGACACACCAGCTGGAATCATACACGCAACAGCCAATGCGGCTATCGTCAATTTTTTCAAATTTTTAATAAACATTTTCTCCTCCGATAATTTAATATGTTATTATGATACCATAATATATTAAATTTTTTAACTAATTATTTTAGATTTTTATTACTTAATAAATAAATGCCCCGCAAGCATTATTATTGGAAAAGCTAATACTAACAAAAAATTCAACAAAGCTTTCGCAACGCTTTTTTCTATCAAAGCTAGCACAATTCCTATTATTCCCAAAATTGGACAAATATATATCGTCACAAAACCTATGGGTCTCAAATTTCCCAAAAAACCAAACTCAAAATCCTTCAATATAAAAGCAATTACAAGACACACAACACCAATGATAAGTGTCCGCAGGCTTTTGTTTTTTGTTTTATTCATAAACTCCTCCTATATTTAATATCATTATATCCTATTTGAGAATTATTTGATATATTATTTCATCAAAAAAGAGTGTAGAACAATCTACACCCTTGTGTTTAATATTTACGAAGCTATCAGAACCTCAGTTGCCACGCCATTTTCAACAGTAATCGATAGTCCCAATCCTACATTACTAACTTTGTGGTAGTAATTAATAAATTCATTTGGCTTTTTATAGGCTGTAGGAGCCATTCCACTGTGCACTTTAAATTTTGTTTTATTAGTTATTTTGAAAAAATGACTTGCGTTGTCACCTATAGGTTTATCGCCTGAAAAAGAATTGATTTCTTTAAAGTATTTCATGTTTCCAGACACTATAAGATAATCACCCTTAATTTTAACATCGTAAGCTTGGTTATACTCTCTCGATTTTGATTTTGATAGCTTTTGCTGTATTAGTGTTGAACAATATTCACCAGTTTTTGTGTGCAAGTTCTTATCTTCTTTTTTAACAACAGGTTTTTTTCTAGTCATTATATCATTCACAACAGTCTTTTCCCCACCAACTATAAACACATTTTTGCCATTCAAATATTTCTTGGCATTTTCTGTCAAGCTATTTGATTGTGTCAATATAATTGGTGCGTTGTGTTTTTTAGTTAAGCTTACTGCTGACAAGCTATCTGCGAATACTTGACCACTTGCAAGGATTGCGTTGTTATTCTTGTCAAATGAAAGCTTTGCGATTTCTAGTGCTGTTTCGTATCTGTCTTTTCCAGAAACTCTTTTTCCTGTGAAGCCATTTAGTGGTAGTTGGTTTTTCCCACCGATTGAGATTTCTTTTAAGTTGGATTGTGGATAAGTTACTCCGTCACTTAAAACCATTACTGATTTGTGATTGACAAAGAAAGATGTCGCTGCTAGTGCATCTGGGAAGTTTTTGCCACTTGCTATTAACAAATATTCTGGGTTAATGATTTCTTTTGTTTTTTCCATGACTTTTTGAGATGTAGAATATCTGTCTTGTCCTTCAAGTCTTGTTACGTCTATGTTTTTTGATTTTAATGTTGTGTCAACGCCACTTTTACTGATTGCATTGTTCCCACCTACAACGTAAACTTTCTTCGCTTTCAAACGTTCGATTTCGTTTTTTGTTTGTCCATCAAGTTTGTTTTGTGATGATAATAAAAGTGGTGCGTTAAGCGCTGATGCAAGTTGACCTGCTGATAATGCATCTGCGAAGTTGAATCCACTTGCAAGTACGACATTTTCTGATGTAGTGTATGCTGTTTTGGATATTTCTACAGATGTTGTGATTCTATCCTTGCCGGATATTCTTGTAACTTGTTGAGATTTTTCTTGTTGTGTGTTTTGTTTGTCAGCATTTACAACGCCAATTGGAAGAACCATGGAAAGTGCAAGTGTCGATGCCAAGACTTTTTTCAATAATTTCGTGTTCATTTTTACCTCAAATTAGTTGTTCTTGTATGCTTCTAATACTTTTTTGTATCCTTCTTCTCTCAATGCTTCTTCAACATATTTTCTGATTTCTTTTGTTGGATATACATTTCTCTTGATAGATTTCATTTTCTTCAACACATCTTCAACGATAATGTTCACATCAGAAGAGTTCATCTTTGCTTCTGCAGAATCGGATGTTTGAGCTATTGAATGGAAGATTTTTTCCTTATCAAAGCTTTCAACGCTGCCAAGTTTTTTAAGCACCCATTCTCCTTCTTCACCGAACATTTCATCAAGCACATTAATCTTTGCATCTTCAATTAAATTTGCAACTTTGTTTGGGTCTATATCGTTATCCTTAAAATAGTCAAATAATATTTTTGTTAAATCGTTCATAAAATCCTCCTTTAAAAAATTAGAGCATCCATTAAAAACGGATGCTCAGCTTGTCTAATTTATCTACCTTAATCAAGGTTATTATTCCATAATTTTAGAAACAACGCCTGCTCCTACTGTTCTTCCGCCTTCTCTGATGGCAAATCTTAATCCTTCTTCGATTGCGATTGGAGTGATTAATTCGATTATGAATTTTGCGTTATCTCCTGGCATTACCATTTCTACGCCTTCTTCTAATGCGATGTTTCCTGTTACATCTGTTGTTCTGAAGTAGAATTGTGGTCTGTATCCTGAGAAGAATGGT
>JAWGCW010000007.1:0-87695 GCA_032548025.1 Finegoldia magna
CACCTGTACCCATGCCGAACACAGAAGTTAAGCCTCTTAACGCCGATGGTACTACGATGGAAACGTCGTGGGAGAGTAGGTAGTCGCCAAACAATTAAGGTCTAACGTGATTTAATCCGTTAGATCTTTTTTGTGCTTAGATATCAATAGACAGCAAATGCAGGATATACATAGGTTAAGATAGCAGCAAACATCTTGCACGAATATCTAGACTACGAAAACAAATAAATTCTAAGCTTGTGAACCTAAAATCGCAAACTCGCTAACGCTCAAACAGTACGATTTTTTAACGATTCTCTTCGCTTGAATTTATGCTTATTTTCTCCGTATGATATTCTTAGCTTCGATCGTTTGCTTTAAGGTTTCGCAAGATTTACAGTTGCAAGACACACAGAGGTCAAAAATCAGAGCAAACATCTCGCACGAATATCTTAGTTAAAATTTAATGTTCTCACTCGCTCAGCCTCACTTCAGAAATCTTCTTTTAAGAAAATTTAGCTGAAGATTTCCTCGTTCGAAGCGTCGCTCATAAGAAGCATTAAATTTTATATGGTGATATTCTTAGCTTCGATTGTTTGCTTTAAAGTTTCGCTAGATTGGGGAATGCAAAACAAGGATAAAAATCTTCCAGGGATTTTTTATACAAGGGGTAAGATACGGAAAGATCAAATTAACAATAAATATCTATTGCCAATATTTGATATTTATGGATAAAATTGCAAGTGTGATTACTAAGGTGTAAATAAAAGTACAAGTTTGATATAATAATATAGTAAAACAATAGTAATTTGAATATCTAATAGGTCAAAAGTAAAGAAAGGAAATGATTATGAAGACTAATAAATCAAAATCTATTTTAGTTATTGCATTTATTGCGGTAGCTGTTTTGATTATGTTTTTTATAAAGAATAAACCAGTTATGCCAATTAATAATGATAATAGTGCTAAGCAAACTGAGACTGATGGAAATGTTAAAGAAGATAGTAGTTCTAGTAGTGAGAATAAAAGTTCATCAGATTTGAATAATTTCAAGGAAGCTTACAAGGAAGTAGACAAGGAAGATGTTTTATTTGCTGGAAAGGATGCTGGTTTTGAGAAGTTTTTTTCATATGATAAGCCTGTTTTTGTAAACTTTACTTGGATTGAATGTGCTCCTTGTAAGGAAATGGCTCCATATATAGACAATACTTTCAATAAGTTCAAGGGGAAAGCTGTTGTTAAGGATGTTGAAGTTAATGTAAACAATGATTTTGCATCACAAGCTGGTATTAGAGTTACTCCTACACAAATTTTTATTCCTTTAAAAGAAGATTTTAAATTTTCTGAAAAAGGTCAAAGCGTGATGGATGAGTATTTCCAAGAGGTTACTGTTAATGGTAAAAAGGGATATATTCACGAAGGTTTGTTGAAGGAAAATGAATTAGAAATATTGATTTCGGATATGATCAATGGATAGTTTATTAGAATTTTTGTCAAAATTAGTCAAGGATTATGTTTATTTGGCTCCTATTATTTCTTTGGTTGCGGGGATTTTGACTAGTTTTCTTCCCTGCTCATTGCCGATGATTCCAATTATAATTGGGTATTTGTCAGGGAATAATTACGATAAGAAAAAATCGTTCAGGGTGGCTTTTGTTTTTAGTTTAGGTAGTATTTTAGTTTTTACAATTTTCGGATTGACGGCTGCCTTAGTAGGAAAAATTTTAAATCAATTTAGTAGAGTTTTTTATATTGTTATTGGAATACTTTTAATTCTTATGGCGTTTCAAAATTGGCATGTTATTAAGATTATTAGCTTAAATAAGTCTAGCAAAATTACAAAAACTGGACTTTTGGGAGCTTTTCTAGCTGGCGTTATTCAAGCGGTGTTTGCATCTCCATGTTCAACACCTGTTTTAGTTTCATTGATGGCTATAGCGGCTAATACTAGAAATATTTTATTTTCTATTATTTTGTTCGTATTTTATGGTATTGGGAATTGCTTTTTGGTATTTATGTCTGCTTTGTTGATGGGTAAAGTCGAAGAGATTATTCAAAATGATTCATATACTAAGGTTTCTAAAATTATAGAAATAGTTCTTGGTGCAGTATTGATGTTATTTGGATTATATTTCTTGTACCAAGGTATTTAGGAGGAAATTTATTGGAAAAAGATGTATTAGAATCTAAAAAATTACAAGATTTAAAGATTATTGCTAAAGCTGTAGGTGTTGCAGGTATTAGTAAATATAATAAGCAAGATTTGATAAAAGAGATTATTAGTCAAGTTAATATTAATGAGAGAAATAACTCTGAGGAAGATTACGAAGATTCTTCTTCTAATGATGAAAAAGATTTGAAAGATCCTTTGAAAGTGGAAGGAATATTGGATTTACACGAAAATGGATATGGATTTTTGAGATCGGAAGGATATGATTCAGGAGATGATGATATTTACGTACCTCCTGTTCAAGTTAGAAGGTTTAAATTAAAGACTGGGGATTTTGTAGAGGGTTTATCTCGCGAGAAGAAAGATAAAGAGAAATTCAATGCTTTGATTTATGTGAATCGTGTAAATGGAGATACTGTTGAAAATCTTAGAAATAGACCTGATTTTGAGAATTTGACTCCTATTTATCCAAGAGAAAGATTGACTTTAGAAAGAGATTCAAAGAATGTTTCAATGAGAATTATGGATTTGATAAGTCCTGTTGGAAAAGGTCAAAGAGGCTTGATTGTGGCGTCACCTAAAACAGGTAAGACGACTTTGCTAAAAAACATAGCAAACTCTATAAGAAAAAATTATCCGGAAATTCATGTTATTGTTTTGTTAATTGACGAAAGACCGGAAGAAGTTACAGATATGAAGCGTTCTGTTTTGGGAGCAGATGTTGTAGCATCTACTTTTGATGAAATGCCTCAAAATCATATTAGGGTTGCTGAAATCGTAATAGAGAGGGCCAAGAGGATTGTAGAACACAAAAAAGATGTCGTAATATTGGTCGATTCAATTACTAGATTATCTCGTGCATATAATATTACTAGTCCTTATTCAGGTAAGACTTTGTCAGGAGGGCTTGATCCTTTAGCATTGAATGGTCCTAAAAGATTTTTCGGTGCGGCAAGAAATATAGAAGAAGGCGGTTCATTGACTATATTGGCGACAGCTTTGATTGAAACAGGATCAAGAATGGATGATGTTATTTTCGAAGAATTCAAGGGAACTGGAAATATGGAAATCAAATTGGATAGGAACCTGTCGGAACAGAGAGTGTTCCCTGCAATTGATTTGAACAAATCCGGAACTAGGAAAGATGAATTACTTCTTACAAAAGAGGAATTATCAGCAATTAATAAAATAAGAAAACAATTGAATTCACAAGAAAACAAAGATATTGCAGACCAAATTATAAAAATGATTAAAAATACAAAATCAAACCAACAATTTGTAAAATCAATAAATAATTTGCAAAGTTTGTAAAGAATTTTATAGTGAAATATTCAAATTTTGTAGACAAGTTCATACTCATGTGTTATAATAGGTAAGTCGAAAATAATTTTGAGAAAAACGAGGTGATAATATGAAAAAAGATTTACATCCAGAATACCACGAAGCTACAGTAACTTGCGCTTCTTGTGGCAATACTTTTAAAGTAGGATCTACTAAAGAAAACATAAACGTCGAAGTTTGTAGTCAATGTCACCCATTTTATACAGGACGTCAAAGATTTGTAGAACATGGTGGTAGAGTAGAAAAATTCAAGAAAAAATACAACATGGATTAGCATTTTTGCCAGTACCTTTTAGGTGCTGGTATTTTTGTGTTAAAAAATAGATAATGAATAATGAAAAGGTAAATTGACATGAAGAAAACGACAATTGGAGGACAAGCTTTAATCGAAGGAATTCTGATGAGAGGCCCTTCAAAGTACTCCATAGCGGTCAGAAAGCCTGATCAAGAAATTGATTTGGTTGTAAAAGACTTAGAAAACAATAAAATAAATTTGATGAAGATTCCTTTTATAAGAGGAGTTGTTAGTTTGTTTGATTCTATGAAGTTGGGAATGGATGCTTTGATGTATTCAGCAAGTTTTTACGAAGATGATGGCGAAAACTTCTTCGATAAGCATTTTAAAAACAATGCCAGAAAAGTAGAAAATGTGTTTTCTATAATTGCATCAGTGACATTGGCATTACTGTTTTTCTTTTTCATTCCAACTTTTCTTACATCATTTGTTAAGCTAAATCATTCATCTTTCAGTTTCAATTTAATCGAAGGATTGATACGAATTATAATATTTTTCACATATCTTTTTATAGTTTCTCATTCAAAAGATATGAAAAGAGTTTTTGAATATCATGGTGCTGAACACAAGAGTATATATTGCTATGAGCAAGGACTGGATTTGACTGTTGGAAATGTTAGAAAACAAAGTAGACTTCATCCAAGATGTGGTACAAGTTTTTTGTTTACGGTTATGATAATTTCTATTTTGGTGTTGGGTTTAGTTGGATGGCCAAATCCACTTATGAGAATGTTGTATCGTATAATATTACTTCCAGTGATTGTGTCGATTTCGTATGAAATTAACAGATTAATCGGAAAATACGATAATACAATAACGGCACTACTTGTGAAACCAGGATTATGGGTTCAAAAGTATTTTACAGTAAGAGAGCCTGACGACAAGATGATAGAAGTTGCTATATTGGCACTTAAAAGTGTTATTCCAGAAAAAGAAGATGAAGATTTATGGTAATCAAGGATATTTATAATTTGTTCGACAAATCCGATTGTCTGATGATTTTGGAAAAATTGTACAACTATAGTTTCTCTGATTCTATTATTCATTCTAATGATGAGATTAATGAGAATGATGAGAAAATAATTTTAGAATACAAAAGACTTTACGATGAGGATATTCCAATTGAATATATACTTGGATTCAAATACTTTTACAATAGAAAGTTTTATACGGATCCTAATGTTTTAATTCCAAGATTTGATACTGAAATTTTGGTGGATGAAATAATCAAAACTAATCGTAAGCTTGACAATATACTTGAAATCGGAATTGGATCGGGGATAATATCAATCACTTTGAATTTGGAATTGAATTCAAAAGTTTTGGGAGTAGATATAAACGAAAAAGCTATTGAACTTTCTAAGAAAAATGCAGAAAGTTTAAATGCTACTGATGCTGAGTTTATTTATTCTGATTTGTATGAGAATGTGAATTCTAAGTATGATTTGATAGTTTCCAATCCGCCTTATATAGACAAAAAAGATTTCAATTCACTTGAAACAAAAATTTTAAAAGAACCACGATCTGCACTTTTTGGTGGAGATGATGGACTGTATTTTTATAGAAAGATAATAAATCAAGCTAGTGATTATTTAAATGAAGATGGTATGCTCGCTTTTGAAATAGGTTATAATCAAAGAGAGAGCATATTTGAGATTTTAGATGAAAACGGATTTGAAAATCACTACTGCATTAAAGATTTTAACGGTTTTGATAGAGTAATAATTGCGAGGAGGTAATTATGTTTGAAAATTTGGATAGTGTTGTAGATAAATTCAAAGACTTAGAAGTAAAAGTCGCAGATCCTGAAGTTATCGCTGACATGGAAAATTGGACGAAATTAATGAAAGAACACGCTGATTTAGAACCAGTTGTTAATAAATATTTGGCATACAAAGATAATTTAAAAAATTTAGAAGAAGATAAAGAGATGTTGGGAACTACTGGAGATAGTGAAATGGAAGAACTATTGAAAGATGAAATATCAACATTGGAAGAACAAATTGAAAACGATCAAGAAGAATTGAAGATTTTGTTGTTACCAAAAGATCCTAACGACGAAAAAAATGTATTTATTGAAATAAGAGCAGGTGCTGGCGGAGATGAAGCAGGTTTATTTGCTGGTGAACTTTTGAGAATGTACCAAATGTATTCTGATAAAAAACGCTGGACAACTGAGGTTATGGATATTCAACAACAAGGTGTTGGCGGTGTTAAAGAAGCTGTAATGATGGTTAAAGGAAAAGGCGCTTATTCTAGATTAAAATACGAATCAGGAGTTCACAGAGTTCAAAGAGTTCCTCAAACTGAAAGTTCAGGAAGAATTCACACATCTACGGCAACTGTTGCTGTGTTACCGGAAGCTGAAGATGTAGATATTAAAATCGAACAAAAAGATTTGAGAATTGACGTGTTCAGAGCAAGTGGTAACGGTGGTCAATGTGTAAACACTACTGACTCTGCTGTTAGAATAACGCACATTCCAACAGGCCTTGTAGTGACTTGTCAAGACGAAAAATCTCAAATAAAAAACAAAGACAAAGCTATGAAAGTTTTGAAATCTAGATTATATGATTTGATGGAAGAAGAAAAGAACAAAGATAGAGCAGATGCTCGTAAATCTCAAGTTGGTACAGGGGATCGTTCTGAAAGAATTAGAACTTACAACTTCCCACAAGGAAGAATAACTGATCACAGAATCAACAAAACAATATTCCAATTACAAAACTTCTTAGATGGAGATATTGAAGAAATGATCGATGATTTGACAAGTTACGATCAAGCTGAAAAATTAAAAATGATGAATTAAGAATTAACTCGAGATTAAATTCTCGAGTTTTTTATATTATTGCAAGTAATGATATAATTAGATATATATTTAAATTTAGGAGATAAAAATGAATAGTGAATTAATTTATGAATATTTGGATAAAATTGGAAGAGATGGTTACAAGTTGGGACTTGATAGAATGCAAAAAACTTTGAAAATTCTAGGTAATCCCGAAAAAAGTTTTAAAATAATCCACGTTGCAGGAACTAATGGTAAGGGTTCTACATCAACTTTTATATATCAAACACTAAAAGAACATGGTTATAAAACTGGACTTTTTACATCACCTCACATTATTAATTTTTACGATAGAATAAAAATCGACAAAGAAATTTCAGAAGAAGATTTCATGAGAATTTTCGAAATTATCAAGGACACTATTGAAGAAAATGATATAAAGGTGTCTACATTTGAATTTATAACTTTGTGTGCGATTTATTATTTTGCAGAACAAAAATGCGAATATGTGGTTCTTGAAGTTGGAATGGGCGGAAGATTGGATGCTACCAACGCTACAGATGAAACTTTGTTATCTGTAATTACAAAAATTGGATTGGATCATCAAGAATATTTGGGAAATACTTTGGAAGAGATCGCCTATGAAAAAGCCTGCATAATGAAACAAAGCGGAAGATGTGTGGTTTATAATCAACAAGAAAGTGTATTGGATGTGTTCAGAGAAGTTGCTGAAGAAAGAGATAACAAACTATACATTTGCGATTTTGATGAGGCGAAAAATATTGAAATCAACGCTACACATAATTCGTTTGATTGGAAAAATTTGCATATTGAAACTAGATTGGTTGGAAGATATCAATTGTTTAACGCACAATTAGCATTGAGTGCTATTGATGTATTAAGAAATGAACTCGATTTGTCTGATGAAGATATCATCAATGGTTTCAAAAACGCATATATTCCTGCAAGATTTGATGTGATTAGACACAACCCAACAGTAATATACGATGGCGGACACAATGCCGATGGGGTTAAAGCTTTGAAATCATCAATAGAATCTGTGTTTGGTGATAAGAAAATCGTATTTGTTTACGGTGTATTGAAAGACAAGGACTATAACGATGAAATCAAACTAATCCATGAAAATGCCAAAGCATTTGTGACATTTACGCCAGATTCACCAAGAGCATTAAAAGCAGAAGATTTGAAAAAGCAAATCGAAGCCTACAGCGATAATGTTGTCGCAAAATCAAACGTAAATGACGCTGTGGATTATGCAATTGAACATTTCAAAGACGATGTAATTATAATTTTTGGAACGTTGTACAGTGCGGAGCAAGCTTATGAACATTTATAAAAAAGTTTTTGATGGTAAAAATATCGGAGAAATTTTATACGATGAGCCAATGAAAAATCACACTACTTTCAAAATTGGAGGTAGTTGTGATGTTATGATATTTCCTAAAAATGAAGAACAAATAATAAATGCCATTCAATTAATAAAACAAAATGACTTTGCTTACAGAATTATAGGTAATGGATCGAATTTATTAGTTAGTGATGGTGGGTTGAGAGAAGTTGTAATTAAATTACACGATAATTTCAACGACATGAAAATTGAAGGTGATATTTTAACTGCAAAATCAGGGGCGTTATTGAGCGCTGTTAGCAAATTAGCTATTAATAACTCTTATGCTGGTTTTGAAGCTGTTAGCGGAATTCCTGGAGACATTGGAGGTGCTATTACAATGAATGCAGGTGCCTATGGAACAGAAATGAAAGATATTGTTCACAGAGTTATGGTTATTGATACAGATTTGAATGTAAAATATTATAGCTGTGAGGATATGGATTTTTCCTACAGACATTCTAAAGTTCAAGATGAAAAATTAGTCGTTTTGGAAGTTGAATTTTTGCTAAAAAAAGGCAATAAACAAGAAATCCTAGATAATTTTCACGATTACACAGAAAGAAGAACATCAAAGCAACCATTGGAACTTCCTTCATGTGGCTCCGTATTCAAAAGGCCAGAAGGACATTTTGCTGGACAATTGATTGATCAAGCAGGACTTAGAGGCTACAGATACAATGATGCAATGATTAGTGAAAAACACTGCGGTTTCATAGTCAATGTTGGAGATGCAAAATGCTCTGATGTTGTAGCCGTTATAGAACATGTGCAAGAAGTTGTGCTTGATAAGTTCAATGTGAAGTTAGAACCAGAAGTGAGAATTATCGGTGAAAGATAAAATAAAATTAACCAGAGAATATCACGTGCATTCAGTTTACAGTCGTAACAATCACGGTAAAAGTACAATCGAAGAAATTGTACAAGAAGCGAGAGCAAAAAAATTAAAGACTATAAGCATAACTGATCACGGTCCGGGACACTTAATGTATGGAATAAAAAGAAAATTAATTCCTGTACAACGTGAAGAAATTAATAGACTCAAAGAAAAGTACGACGATATTGAAATTCTGATGGGAGTTGAAGCCAACGTAATTGGCTACAACGGAGAGATAGATATTAGAGAAGAAGAAAAAAAGTATTTTGATTTTATCAATCTTGGATTTCATGATGGAGTTAGATTTGTAGACAAAAAATCATTTTATAATTATCATGTTTTAAAAAGAATGAGCTGGATGGGACAATCGGTCAGGGAAAAAATGATTGATTTGAATACAAATACAATGCTAAAAGCATTGGAGAACAACGATATCTTTATAATAACTCATCCAGGTGATAAAATAGATATTGATATCGAAAAGATCGCACAAACATGCGAAAAAACAAACACAGTTATGGAGATTAACAACCATCATCCGCACTTATCTGTAGAAGAAATCAAAATTTCTTCACATTATAATGTTAAATTTAGTTTAGGAAGTGATGCTCATCACAGAAAAAATATTGCAAATGTGAATGACAGCATCAAAAGAGTAATTGAATCAGGGTTGGATATTAGTAGAATTATAAACGTCGATTAGGAGATTTCATGGAAGTTGTAATTATTACAGGATTGAGTGGAGCTGGCAAAAGTGCCAGTAGCGATATTTTCGAAGATTTAGGTTATTATACATTAGATAATATGCCGCCATCTCTTTTATTAAGTTTTATAGATTTGACTACAAAAAGCAAGAAAAAAATCAACAAAATAGCTTGCGTAGTAGATATTAGAGGTGGAGAATTCTTCGCTGATTTGATGAAGTCCATAACACTTTTGAAAAATCAAAGTATTGATGTTAAAATTTTGTATTTAGATGCATCAGATGAAATTCTAATCAGAAGATACAAAGAACATAGAAGGCCACATCCGTTGGCAGTCAATGGAAATATTTCAGAAGGTATAGCTAATGAAAGAGAACTTCTAAGTGAAGTCAGAAATTCAGCAGATTCTATCATCAACACTTCTAATTTGACACTGGGAGAATTGAGAAGAAAAATATTATCTGAATTTTCACTTAAAGATGTAGACACAAAACTAGCAATATCTGTAGTATCATTTGGATTTAAACATGGAATTTTGCTGGATGCAGATTTGGTATTTGATGTCAGATTTCTTCCGAATCCCTACTATATCGAAAAATTAAAAAAATCTTCTGGACTAAATACAGATATAAAAGAGTATGTATTTGGATTTGAAGAAACAAATGAATTCTTGGATAAATTAGTGGATATGATGGAATTTTTGATTCCTAAATATTCAAAAGAAGGAAAAACAAACTTGGTTATAGGAATAGGATGCACCGGCGGAAAGCACAGGTCCGTTGCAATAGCACAAGCTTTGACAACAAGGCTTGAGGGAAATGGAGAAAAAGTTTATGTATCCCACAGAGACCAAAAATTTTGGTAAAAAAATAGTAACTATCGGCGGAGGAACAGGCAATTCTATATTGCTAAGAGGCGTCAAAAATTTCACATCAAACATAACCACAATTGTAACTGTGGCTGATGATGGTGGAGGAAGTGGAGTTCTAAGAGAAGATTTGGGAATGTTACCTCCCGGTGATATTAGAAACTGTCTTGTGGCACTTGCTAATACTGAACCTATAATGGAAAAATTAATAAATTATAGGTTTTCAAATGGTCAATTAAAAGGTCAGAGCTTAGGGAATTTATTGATAGCTGCGATGAATGATATATGTGGCGATTTCAATGAGGCAATAAAAGAGATAAGTAACGTACTTGCGATTACCGGAAAAGTACTGCCAATGACTTTGGATAATGTCAAATTATTTGCTGAATTAGAAGATGGATCTACTATTGAAGGTGAATCGAACATCACGTTTTTGAATAGAAAAAACGGAGGTAAAATCAAACGAGTATTCACATCACCTAAACTGCTTTTGCCATTGAAAGAATCCATAGATAGTATAATGGATGCTGATATTGTTCTATTAGGACCAGGTTCGTTGTACACATCAATAATTCCCAATCTTTTAGTAACAGATATATCAAAAGCACTAAAAGAAACAAAGGCTGAAGTTGTGTACATATTAAATATTATGACTCAACCTGGAGAAACTAATGGCTACAGCGTTACAGATCATGTAGCTGCCATTATCGATCACGCAAATTCAAATATTATCGACAAAATCGTCGTTAATTCCAAGGAAGTAGACAAATATGCGAAATACAGATACAAATCAATTGAAAACTCTACGCCGATTTATATTACAGATGAAGATCGCGAAAATATGGAAAAATTAGGCATAGAAATCATAGAAGCTGATATATGTGATATTAGCTATGATTATATTGTGCATGATTCGAATAAATTGATGAAAACTATATTAGAAAGATATTAGTATGAATACGATTATTGAAAAATTAGACGGACAAAACAAAATACATGCACTTGAAAAAGCTGCAGATTTAATAAAAAATGGAAGTGTAGTTGCATTTCCAACAGAAACAGTATACGGATTAGGAACAAATGGATTAGATGAAGAAGCTTGCAAAAAAATATTCGATGTCAAGAGAAGAAAAAGAGACAATCCACTAATCTTGCACGTAACTAACGATGAAATGGTCAGAAATTTATCGTCAGAAATCACTGAAGATCAAAAAAAATTGATGGATAATTTGTGGCCAGGTCCATTGACTATAATTTTCAAAAAAAGTGACAAAGTTAATGACGTTGTAAGTTGTGGAGGAAATACAGTTGCAATTAGAAATCCATCGGATGAAATCGCAAGGTTTTTGATAGATAAATCAAATTGTCCAATAGCAGCTCCATCTGCGAATAAATCGGGAAGGCCATCACCAACTAATGCACAAGATGTGTATAGTGATATGCAAGGTGAGATTGAAATGATTTTGGATGGAGGGAGTTGTAACATTGGAATTGAATCCACTGTTGTCGATTTGACGGATAAACCGTACACCATACTTAGACCTGGTTTTTACACAAAAGAAGATTTGGAAGAGTATTTGGATGAGGTTGTGTATGATAAATCATTAATCGATTATAACACTATTCCGAAATCTCCAGGACAAAAATACAAGCACTACGCACCTAAAACCAAACTCATAGTAATCAAAGGAAACATGGATAACATACAAAGTTATGTTAATAGCTTGGGAATAAATACCGACGAAATTGGATTTATACTGTGTGAAGAAACTGCAACGAATGTAAATTTCGAAAATGTAAAAATAATTTCAAAAAGAAATGATTATTTGAATTTTGCACACAATATCTTTTCTTACCTCAGGGAGTTAGATAAATTAAATTATAAATTATTAATTTGTGAAGGGGTAAATGAACAAAAAATGGGTATAAGTATAATGAACAGGCTTAAAAAATCTTGTGCCAATAACATAGAACTAATTTAGTATGTTATAATAAAGATTATAAAGTTTATTTTATAGGAGGAATTATGAGTAAAGTAACTGTATTTGATCATCCGTTGATTAAACACAAATTAACAATTTTACGTGATAAAAACACAGGAAGCAATCAATTTAGACAGTTAGTTTCAGAAATAGCAACTTTAATGTGCTATGAAGTTACTAGAGACTTTAAATTAGAAGATTGCGAAGTAGAAACTCCGATAGGAACAACTACCGGCCAAACTCTTAGTGGTAAAAAGTTGGGAGTAGTTCCGATTTTAAGAGCAGGTTTGGGAATGGTTGAAGGATTTTTGAGTGTACTACCAGCAGCAAAGGTTGGACACATCGGATTGTACAGAGATCCGGAAACATTAAAACCTGTTGAATATTATTGTAAATTGCCAAAAGATGTTGAAGAAAGAGATATTATCGTTGTGGATCCAATGCTTGCAACAGGTGGTTCTGCAGAAGCAGCGATTACTTTTTTAAAAGAACATGGATGTAAAAGCATCAAATTGGTTAATATCATAGCAGCTCCAGAAGGAATCAAGATGGTTCAAGAAAAGCATCCAGATGTAGATATATACGTGGCAGGTCTTGATGAAAAATTAAACGAACACGGTTATATAGTGCCAGGTTTAGGTGATGCAGGAGACAGATTATTTGGTACTAAATAGCTTTAAGCTTTTAGTTATATACTTATGGTTTTAGAGTATTTTTCATATTCTAAAACCATCTCTAATTAGGAGGTGAAACAATGTCAGATACTGCTATATCAAAAATTAAAGAAGCTGAAGAGAAGGCTAAGATTATTGTCGATGAAGCTAATGAAAAAAGAAAAAGCATTTTAGTGGATGCAAAATCAGAAGCTGAACAAAAATACAACGACATTATCAACGAAGCACAAAAAGTTCGAAATGAAAAACTTGAATCTTCAAAGAATAAAGCTATCGAAGAATCAAAAGATTTGGAACAAAAAGCTAAAATGAATAATGAAGATATTAAAAACATCGACACTGATACAGTTGAAGGACTTGTAGACAAAATCGTTGAAAGGATAGTGAGTTAATGGCTATTGTAAAAATGAGCAAATTTGATTTGTATTCATTTGATTATGATAGAGAAAAATTACTCGAAGATCTTCAAAAGTTTAATTATGTTCATATTGATGAAAAGAAAGTGGAAGACGAAAATCAAGGTGTTAGGAATTTAGATAATTCTGAACAAATTGTTAGCACTAGTGAAAAGCTTACCAAAGTAAAATGGGCTATAGATTTGCTTGAAAAGTATTCAGAAAAGCACAATAAAATAGACGAATTAAAACAAGGTAAGAAAACATTTAGACTAGATGAGCTTACTAAAAAAGCGCTTGATTTTGACTTTGATGAACACTACAAAGAACTTTCATCTTTGGATAAACAACTAACTGAACTTGATCAGAATAATCAAACTTTGAACCAAAAAAAATCTGAATTAACTCCATGGGAGAATTTGGATTTGGATATTTCAAAGATTGATGATTTTAAAAAGGTTAAGATAGTTACAGGAACTGTAAGTGATAAATTCATCGATCAGTTGAAATTAAACACAAAAGACATTGAAGATATTTATATCGAAGAAATTTCTCGTAATTCAGGCTTTGTTTACTTGCTTGTTATCTGTAAGGATTATGAAAAAGCACAAGATATCCTAAGAGACAATGGATTTGTCAATATTAATATTAAATCACATGGACTTGTAAAAGATGAAATCAGAAATATTGACGAACAAATCATTGCAAATAAAAAGCAATACAAAGAAATAGAAGATCAAATTAAATCAAAAACAGATTTGACTGAACAATTTAAGATTTATCATGATTATCTTGAAAACAACAGCTTAAAAGAAGAAGCTACAAGCAAAATTAAGAGGACAGATAAGATTGATATAATCGAAGGATATGTTCCTACCGACAAAGAAAAAGATTTTGAAAATGTACTACAAAACTCATTGAATAATAAGTATTATTTGGAAATGAATCCAGCAGACAAGAATGATCCAAATGTACCGATTATTTTGAAAAACAGAGGATTTGCAAAAGCTTTTGAAAGTATAACGGGAATGTATTCATTGCCAAAATACAACGAAGTTGATCCAACACCATTATTGGCACCTTTCTATTGTTTCTTCTCAGGAATGATGATTGGTGATTTGGGATACGGATTGATTGTATTTTTAGCAATAATAGTAGCTCTCAAGGTTTTTAATCTTGATGAAAAGAAAAAGCAATTCTTGAAATTCTTTATGTTCATATCAATTGCCTCAATGTTCTGGGGATACATTTATGGATCATTCTTTGGTGGAATAATACCGATGACACCTATAATTGACACAAGCAAAAACGCAATGACTTTAATAGTTTTATGCTTAATCTTTGGTTTTATACATTTATTCTTTGCATTGGGAATCAAGGCTTACATGTTGATTAGAGATCACAAGCCTTTAGATGCATTTTATGATGTTGGACTATGGTATTTAATTATTATTAGTATATTAGTTTTACTAATTGGTAAGACTTTAGCATTGCCAGCTGTGGCATTGACAATTGCAAAATGGATTGCTATAGCATCAGCTGTTGGAATTATTCTTACAGCAGGAAGAGATGCAAAAAGCATCGGTGGTAAGCTTGGTTCAGGATTGTATTCATTGTACGGAATATCTGGCTGGATTGGAGATTTCGTATCTTATATGAGACTTATGGCATTGGGCTTATCAGGAGCATATATTGCAGTAGCAATTAATATGATTGTAAAAATGATGGCTGAATCAAGTATCATAGGATTTATATTTGGACTTATCGTATTCGTGGTATTCCAAGCATTCAACGCATTCTTATCTTACTTGTCAGCATACGTTCACTCTGCAAGATTGATTTTCGTAGAAATGTTTAACAAATTCTACGAAGGTGGCGGAGTACCATTCAAGAAACTTATAACAGAATCAGAATATTTTAATATAACAAACAAATAGGAGGATATTATGGAAAAATTCTTTTTAGAAAACGGTGGATTAGTTTTAGGAGTATTATCAGTAGTAATAGCAGTTTTGTTCTCAGGTATGGGATCTGCTAAAGGTGTAGGTAGAGCAGGGGAAGCTGCAGCTGGAGTAGTTATTGAAGAACCAGAAAAATTTGGTAAATCATTAGTACTTCAATTATTACCAGGTACACAAGGTTTGTACGGTTTCGTAATTGGTATCTTAATTCTATTCAAACTTGTAGGTGGAAATATTTCTCTAGCACAAGGATATGTTTACATTGCAGCAGCATTACCAGTAGGTGTTGTAGGATATTTCTCAGCAATTGCTCAAAGTAAAGTAGCAGTTAGTGGTATCAATATCTTAGCAAAGAATGAACCTCAACAAGCAAAAGGTATTATCTATGCCGTAATGGTTGAGTTATATGCCATCTTAGCATTCGCTATTTCATTCTTATTAATGAACCAAATCCAAGCTTAATGGTGATTTAGATGTCTAATTTAGATAATATAATTAATGAAATTCTTGAAGATGCAAAAAAAGAATCTGAACAAATTCTGAATAATGCAAACCAAGAAAAAGAAAAAATCATTGAAACTAAAATAGACCAGGCTAATCAAGAAAAAGATACAATATTAAAAAAAGCAGAATCTGAGGCAAAAGGCGTATATGATAGACATTTATCTCAAGTTGTTTTAAAGTCAAGAGATAATGCACTTTTTGCAAAGCAAGAAGTAATCGATAGTGTTTTACAAAAAATTAAAGATAAATTAAAGAATATGTCACTTGAAGATTATAAAAAATACTTAACAAACAGTTTATCAAAAATGGATTTGAATAGTGATGATTTGTTAGTATTACAATCTGATAAGTACGACAGTTTGAAGAATGAAAACTTTAATGTAAAAGTATCAGATGAAACAGTTGAAAGCGGATTTTGTATTAAAAGAGGTAATGTATTAATCAATAATAATTTTTCTTCACTGGTCGATTCAATGAAAGATGAATTGGAAGTAGAAATTGCAAAAACTCTTTTTAAGAAGTAGGTGATAATATGAAAAAAGAAGATTTCATACATCAATCTGCTATAACTCGTGTCAAAGAAAAGGAATTGTTGAGTAAGAATGATTATGAAAGACTGATAGATGCAAGTAATTTAGAAGAAACTGTAAGATTACTTTCGGATTCAGTGTATCAATCAGAATTTGCAAAGCTTGATAATTATAAGAATTACGATGTTGCTTTGAAAAATGAGTTAAAAAAGACTTATAAATACATGTATGATATGAGTAGTTTCCAATTTCCTGTCGATTTAATGGCATTAAAATACGATTATCATAATTTAAAAGTTTTGATTAAAGAATATCTAAAAAATGAAGATTTTTCTTCAATGTTAAGCGATATAACTAGAATTGAATTCAAGAGCATGAGAGATTCAATTAGAGAAAATACTGAAATTGAAATGGAACATTTTGATAAAGTTATTAAAGAATCAATCGCTGACTATGAAGAGAACAAAGATCCTCAAATGGTAGATATTTATGCTGACAGAGAATATTTTGTGGAAACTTCAGAAATTGCAAAACAAATTGACTCAGATTTGATAAATGAATACGTTGAAGATTTGATAGATTTTACTAATATTAAAACTTTACTTAGAGTTCAAAATCAAAAGAAAAGCTTAGAATTTTTGAAAAAAGTCATTATTCCTAATGGAAGTATTGAATCTGAAAAGTTTGAAAGTGAATTGCATTCTGAAATTACTGAAGATAGTCCATTATTCAAACAAGCTAGAATTTACTACTATGTAAAGGAAGCTATCAGCGAGTATAAGAAATCAAATAGTTTATCTGTCTTTGAAAAGGCAATGGATGATTATTTGATGGAAAAAATCAAAGAAATCAAAAAGGTTACTTATGGACCTGAGGTTTTATTTGGATATTTATTTGCAAAAGAAACTGAAATTAAGAATTTGAGGATTATTTTTGTAGGAAAGATTAACTCATTGAAACCTGATTATATCAGGAGTAAGTTGAGGTTAAGTTATGCGTAAAAAAGTAGCTGTAGTAGGTGATAGAGATTCTGTGTTGGTCTTCAAAGCTTTGGGAGTAGATGTTTTTGAATCTATTGAAAGCACTGATGCTAGAAAAACAGTTGATAGATTAGCAAAAGAAGACTACGGAGTGATTTTTATTACTGAACAAATAGCAGAAAAAATCAAAGAAACAATAGATAGATATAATGATAAAGTTTCACCAGCTATTATCTTGATACCTTCTAATCAAGGTAGCTTGAACATTGGAATGAACAGAATCAATACCAATGTCGAAAAAGCTGTTGGAGCGAACATTTTGTAAAGGAGAGCTTATATTGAAAGAAGGTAAAGTATTAAAAGTATCCGGACCTTTAGTAGTTGCTGAAGGAATGGAAAACGCAAGCGTATATGACGTTGTTGAGGTTTCAGACGATAAGCTCATTGGAGAGATTATTGAAATGAGAGGCGATAAAGCCTCAATTCAAGTATATGAAGAAACAACAGGAATCGGCCCTGGAGATAAAGTCGTATCTACAGGACACCCACTTTCAATTGAATTGGGACCTGGTATATTAGAGCAAATGTTTGATGGTATTCAAAGACCATTAAAATCATTGCAAGAAAAAGCTGGAGACTTCTTGTTAAGAGGAGTTAGCGCTCCATCATTAAACAGAGAAAAGAAATGGGAATTCAAACCTGTTAAATCTGTTGGTGATGAAGTAGAAGCAGGAGATATTATAGGTGAAGTTCAAGAAACTGAAGTAATTGTTCACAAGATAATGGTTCCAGCTAATGTATCTGGTAAAATCAAATCAATTGAATCTGGAGAATTCACTGTTGATCAAACAGTTTGCGTTGTAGAACAAGATTCTAAAGATATTGAAATAAATATGATTCAAAGATGGCCTGTAAGAAATGGTAGACCTTACAAAGAAAAGGAAGATCCAATCAGACCATTGATCACTGGTCAAAGAGTTATCGATACATTCTTCCCAGTTGCAAAAGGTGGTACTGCAGCAATTCCAGGACCTTTCGGTAGTGGTAAAACAGTAGTTCAACACCAATTAGCTAAATGGGCAGATGCTGAAATAGTTGTGTACGTAGGTTGTGGAGAACGTGGTAATGAAATGACTGACGTTCTTAATGAATTCCCTGAATTGATTGACCCTAAGACTGGACAATCATTGATGAAGAGAACTGTTTTGATAGCGAATACTTCAAACATGCCAGTAGCAGCCAGAGAAGCAAGTATCTACACTGGAATTACAATCGCTGAATACTACAGAGATATGGGTTATTCAGTGGCGATGATGGCCGACTCAACATCAAGATGGGCAGAAGCTCTTCGTGAAATGAGTGGTAGACTTGAAGAAATGCCTGGTGATGAAGGTTATCCTGCATATTTGGCATCAAGAATTGCTGATTTCTACGAACGTGCTGGTAAAGTAAAGTGTTTGGGTAGTGATGGAAGAGACGGATCATTGACAGTTATCGGTGCGGTATCTCCTCCAGGTGGTGATATTTCAGAACCAGTTACACAATCTACACTTAGAATTGTAAAAGTATTCTGGGGATTGGATTATGCATTAAGTTATATGAGACACTTCCCAGCTATAAACTGGATTAACTCTTATTCATTGTATCAAGATAAAATCGACGAATATTTGGATGGTAACGTAGATAGTAATTTCTCAGATTACAGAAAACAAGCTATGAAATTATTACAAGAAGAATCATCTTTACTAGAAATCGTAAGATTGGTTGGACGTGATTCATTAAGTGATGAAGACCAAATCAAACTTGAAACTTCAAAATCATTAAGAGAAGATTTCTTACAACAAAACGCATTCCATGAAACAGATACATTCTGTTCATTGGACAAACAAGCAAAAATGTTGGATTTAATCTTAACATTCCACAAGGAATCTTTGAAAGCTTTGGAAGAAGGAGCTTATGTATCTGAAATTTCAAAACTTGCTGTAAGAGAAAAAATCACACGTGCTAAAAATATTCCAGAAGATGAATTACAAAGATTTGAAGAAATTAAACAAGAAATTAAATCACAAATTACCGATTTAGTTAATGGAGGTGAACGTTAATGATTAAAGATTATAATTCAGTAACAGAAGTAGTCGGACCATTAATGGCGGTAGAAGGTGTAGAAGGCGTAAAATTCGACGAACTTGTTGAAATAGAATTACAAGATGGAGAAAAAAGACGTGGTCGTGTTGTAGAAATTGACCACGATGTAGCGATGGTTCAAGTATTCGAAGGTACATCAGGAATTAACTTACAAGAAACTACAGTAAGATTTTTGGGAAGACCTTTGGAACTTGGAGTATCCGAAGATATGATCGGTAGAGTATTCGATGGTTTAGGTAGACCAATAGATAATGGTCCTAAAATTATTCCAGAAGATAAAGTGGACATCAATGGTTCGTCTATCAATCCAGTATCTAGAGACTATCCATCAGAATTTATCGAAACAGGCGTATCTACAATAGATGGTTTGAACACTCTTGTTAGAGGACAAAAACTTCCTATATTCTCAGGATCAGGTCTTCCTCACAACAAATTGGCAGCTCAAATAGCAAGACAAGCAAAAGTTTTGGGTAAAGATGATAAATTCGCCGTAGTATTCGCTGCGATGGGAATAACATTTGAAGAAGCTCAATATTTCATCGGAGACTTCAATAAAACAGGCGCTATCGACAGAGCAGTATTGTTCATGAACTTAGCTGATGACCCAGCAATTGAACGTCTTTCAACACCAAAAATGGCGCTTACTTGTGCAGAATTCTTGGCTTTTGAAAAGGGAATGCACGTATTAGTAATCATGACAGACATGACAAACTACGCAGAAGCACTTCGTGAAGTATCTGCTGCCAGAAAAGAAGTTCCAGGTCGTAGAGGATATCCAGGATATTTGTACACTGACCTTGCAACTTTATATGAAAGAGCTGGAAGAATCGTTGGAAGAGAAGGATCTATTACACAAATTCCTATCTTGACAATGCCAGAAGATGATATTACTCACCCAATACCAGACTTGACAGGATACATTACAGAAGGTCAAATCATACTTTCGCGTGAATTATACAAGAAAGGATATGAACCTCCTATTAATGCTATTCCATCATTATCAAGACTTAAAGATAAAGGTATTGGTAAAGGCAAAACAAGAGAAGACCACGCAGATACAATGAACCAAATCTACGCAGGATATGCGTCTGGACTTGATGCAAAACAATTATCTGCAATCCTCGGTGAATCTGCGTTGAGTGATGCTGACAAAGCATTTGCAAAATTCGCTGAAAGATTCGAAAGAGAATATGTAGATCAAGGTTATTATACTGATAGGTCGATCGAAGAAACTCTTAATATCGGCTGGGATTTATTAAAAGAAATACCACGTACAGAATTGAAGAGAATTAAAGACGAATTGATAGATAAATATATTGGAAATGGTGAAGGGACTGATGAGTAATGGCAAGACTCAACGTCAATCCTACAAGAATGGCTCTATCGGAGCTGAAAGCTAGACTCAAAACATCTTCCAGAGGTCATAAGTTATTAAAAGACAAACAAGACGAACTTATGAGACAATTCATTGAAATGATTAAAGAAAACAAAGCTCTAAGAGAAAAAGTTGAAGCGAAACTTCAAAACTCATTCAGTGATTTTCTAATGGCAAGTGCAATAATGAGTCCAGAGTTTTTAGATGAAGCAGTATCATTTCCTAAAACAAAGGTAAATGTAGATATTGAAACTAAAAACGTAATGAGTGTAATTATTCCACAAATGAAATTCTCTCGTGAAGGTGAAGCTGATTCTAGTGAAATATATCCTTATGGATATGCTCAAACATCACAAGATTTGGACTTGGCAATTGACTCATTGAATTCAGTTATGGATGATATGTTGGAATTAGCTCAAATCGAAAAAGCCACACAATTAATGGCGGATGAAATTGAGCAAACTAGAAGAAGAGTAAACGCTTTGGAATATAGAACAATTCCTGATTTGGAAGAAACAATTAAATATATCAGAGCAAAGCTTGATGAAAACGAACGTGCTAATATTACAAGACTTATGAAAGTCAAAGATATTATCGCAAAGCAAGAAAACGAAGCATAAAAATAGGACTGGGTAAAATAATCTTGGAATTAGATTACTCAGTCTTTTTTTATGGTAATATAATTAGTAGAATGAAAAATATGTAGAGGACAGTATGAAGATTATAATTTCACCCGCAAAAACATTTAAAATTAGAAAATTAAAAAACAAGAGTTCTAGTTGTCTATATGAAAACAAGAAAAATAAGCTAGTTTCTATAATAAAAGAAAAATCCGTTGAAGAACTCAAAAAGTAGAATGGTAAATTATATGGCAAGAAATAATGTTGATGATATTGAACAATTGAAGAAATTTTCTTGTGATGGATATAATTATTCTGAAGGTTACAGTGATATAAATAAGCTTGTTTTCGTGAAAACAAAAGCGTCAGTTTAACTAAAAATAGACTTTGTTTGTAACATGTTAATGTTAAACAAAGTCTATTTTTTGATTTTTTTGATTTTCGTTTTGTATTTATTTCTATAATCATTTGGTGTAACTTTTACTACTCTACGAAATGCCTGATCGAAATAAGATTGGGAATTGAATCCACAGAGTTTTGCTATATCGTTGATTGGCTTGTTTGATGTTTTTAATAACAACATCGCAGATTCCATTCTTCTGTTTAGCAAAAATTGCATTGGGGTTTTACCGTAATGATTTTTGAATTCGTGGATTAAATGTGACTTAGAGACCATAAATTTTTCTGAAATAGAATCTAGTGTGATTTCTTGATTGAAATTTTCATAAATATAATCTTCGACATGTTTAGTAAATGAATCTTGTGCAGGATCATCCATTGTGAATTTTAAATCGCCACGTCTTTGAATTTCTGTAATCAAAATACTAATCAAACAAGAACACACTCTTTGATATCTAAATCTCTTGTACTTGGCTTCTTCCAATATTTTGTTGATATAGTACAAAATTACCATATCACGGTCATTGATGTGATTGTGTTTGATACTAAGCACTGCTTTATCTTTTTGTTCTGTATCGAAAGATACTTCAGAAATAGCTAGTGTATAGAACTCAAAACTTTCTGATTTAGAAATTTCTGTAATTCTGGAACCTTGATTTACTATTAATACATCAAAAGGAAGAATTTCTATCTTTTTGTCATTTACAATAAAAGTTCCATTTCCTTTAAGACAATAGTACATTTGATAAAAAGGAAGTATTCCTCTTTTCACTTCTTCATTCATTTTAAGTTCTGTTTTAGAAATAAATAATAACTTGATGTACAAATCATCTCTAGGCTCAATCTTGTAAAATTCACTATTCATTTTCTTTTTCCAAGCAATCCTTGCATATTCCGTTAATCAAAATATTTGTAGAATAGATTTTGAATCCTTTCAAATCGGAACTTTCAACTGTATTTTCCGTATTAAAATTGTAAATCTTACCACATTTATCACATCTAAAATGTCCATGAGTTTCAGTCGTTATGTCGTATCTTAGCTCTGAGTTATCGATGTTAAGTTCAGATACAATACCAGCTTTCACGAAGACTTTAACTGTATTATAGATAGTTGTTCTAGATAATGTAGTCAATTTAGGAGCCAAATTTCTGTAAATATCATCTACAGTTGGATGAATATGATGATTTTCTAAATAATCTAAAATTACAATTCTTTGATATGTAGGTTTAATACCATTGTCTAGTAATTTTGTTCTTAAATAATTTCCGTTGTTTTTCATAATAATTTCCTTTCAAATAACGCTTTTTATTATATCAGCTAGAAGATATACAAGTCAAACCACTTGAAATATATTTGACTTCAATGTAGAATATATAGGATAAAAAATCAAAGGAGTGTTTTATGAAAAGAATTATTGGAGTAGACGAAAAAGTATCTCCAAAGATGCTAATACCTCTAAGTATTCAACATACTTTCGCTATGTTTGGAGCGAGTGTATTGGTGCCTATAGTTTTGGGGATTAATCCTAGTATTGTTTTATTGATGAACGGTATAGGTACACTGTTATTTATTTTGATAACAAAAAGAAAAGCACCGGCGTATTTGGGAAGTAGTTTTGCCTTCTTAGGACCTGCAACCATAATAATTGGACAATCTGGATTTCGTTATGCACAGGGAGCTTTCGTTGCGATAGGACTTATTGGATGTATTTTAGCATACATAATTTATAAATTTGGAACGGATTGGATTGATGTTGTTTTGCCACCTGCTGCTATGGGAAGTGTTGTAAGTTTGATAGGATTTGAACTCGCACAAGCAACTGTTTCTGGTGGTAAGATCGGTGCAAATATTATGACAGATACAAGAACTACAAACGATCTTATAGTTTTCTTGGTCACATTGTCAGTAGCAATCTTAGGTTCTGTTTTATTCAAAAAATTCTTAGCTACAATACCGATATTAATCGCAATTATAACAGGTTATATTGTAAGTGTAGCATTAAAAATGGTCGATTTTACACCGGTAATGCAAGCATCATTATTTACATTGCCTAAATTTCAACTTCCAATATTTGACCTAAAATCTATAATCACAATGTTGCCTGTAATTTTGGTAATAACAAGTGAACACATTTCACACCAAGTAGTTACAAGTAATATCATAGGAAGAGATTTATTAAAAGAACCTGGCCTTCATAGATCGATTTTTGCAGACAACTTTTCAACTGCAATATCTGGATTTATAGGCGGAGTTCCAACAACAACTTACGGTGAAAATATCGGCGTAATGGCAATTACTAAAGTTTATTCAGTTTATGTAATTGCGGGAGCAGCTTGTATATCAATTTTAATGGCATTTATTGGACCATTATCAGCACTTATTTCATCAATACCAGGAAATGTAATAGGTGGAGTAACATTCTTACTTTACGGTATGATTGGAACAAGTGGTATCAGATTATTAGTAGACCAAAAAGTAGATTACTCACAATCCAAAAACTTAATATTAACTTCTGTAATATTTGTAACTGGACTTTCAGGATTGAAAATAAACTTCTTGGGAGTATCATTATCAGGAATGGTTCTAGCATCAGTTGTTGCAGTAGTATTGAGCTTATTATTCTATGTATTTGATAGATTGGGAATAATGAACGATTAGTAAGTATAATTAGTGGACTTTTATTAGTTCACTAATTTTTTTATTGAAAAATAGCTTTCGTATCATTTTTTCGCAAGTTTATGTATAATTTTAGTATGAAGGTTTTAATTATAGAAGACGATAAAATAATTTTAAATTCGCTTAAAGAATATTTAGAAAATTGGGAATACGAGGTGTTCAAAAATTCTGGAATAGATATTATGGAGGATGTCAAAAATATAAAGCCAGATATAATATTGATGGATATTATTCTTCCTAGCTTTAATGGATATTTTTGGTGCGAAAAAATACGAAAGACAACTGATATTCCAATAATTTTCATATCTTCAAAATCAGAGGATTTGGATATAATAATGGGAATGCAGATGGGAGCTGACGATTATATTACTAAGCCATTTAATTTTGATGTATTAATGGTTAAAATCAACGCCGTAATGAAAAGATATTACGGAAACAACATCATCAAAAGCGTTTTGGAGTTTAATGATGTAATGCTTTTTGTGAATGAATTCAGATTAGAATTCGATGACAATGAAATTAATCTCACAAAAACAGAAATGCTAATTTTAAAATTGCTATTTGAAGCTAAAGGTGAAATAGTCACTAGGGAAAAATTGATGGATAAATGTTGGCAAAATGATTTTTTCATAGATGATAATACTTTAGCTGTGAATATCAATCGAATAAGAAAAAAATTAAACAAACTTGGCTTGGAAGATTTCTTGTTGACAAAAAAATATTCTGGATACTATTTAAATGGCGGAAGTAATCAAAATGAATAAATTAATGTGCTTTTTGAAGAAAAACCTCAAGTCTATTTTATTTTTTGTATCAATAAATGCTATTTATTTTATGGTCTGTTATTTGAACAATGTGGATATAAAAGTGTTTGGACAAGGTTTTGAAATATGTTTGATAGTATTTTTAATTTATTTGGTAATTAAATACTTAGATTTTCAAAAAGAATTATCAAATGATGAGAAAATAGAAGATTTAGAAATGCAAATTGAAAATAATAGAAATCAGTATATTTCATGGCAAAAAGATATCCAAGAATATTTTTCTATGTGGGTACACCAGATTAAAACTCCGATAACCTGCTTGGAAATTTTGACAGAAGATAATACAGAAATGAAAATGCAACTTAAATCAATCGACAATTACACGAATATGGCTATAAATTATTTGAAGCTAAATTTGCACGAAAAAGACATGGATATAAGCGTTGTTGATGTGGATAATTTGCTGAATATTTTAGTCAAAAAATACTCACTTTTGTTCATCAACTCACATATTAGTTTGGATTTTAGAAAAAATGGCTTAAAATGCATCACTGATAGCAAATGGTTAAGTGTATTATTGGAGCAAATCCTCTCTAATGCGATTAAATATTCTGAAAATTCACAGATTATCTTAGATTCATTCAAAAAAGATAATGCTGTCGTGATTTTAATAGAAGATCACGGAATAGGGATTCCAGAAGAAGATATCAATAGAATTTTTGATAAAGGATATTCTGGATTTAATGGAAGATTAAAACAAAAATCAAGTGGTTTGGGATTGTATTTGGCAAAATCAATCGCAGATAAACTGGAAATAACTTTGAAAGTCGACTCTGTCGTAGGTCAAGGTAGTAAATTTTATATAATTGTGAATAACTAATCTTACAAATTTGTAAGATTGGATGATTTTTGTTAGTTTAGATAAATGCTACTTTTTCTAAATTCATTTAACATATAGTTATGGAGGGTGTTATGAATATTTTAGAATTAAACAACGTAAGAAAAGTATACAAAACGAAAAATGTTGAAACAGTAGCATTAAAAGACGTGAATTTTTCTGTAGAAAAGAATGAATTTATAGCAATAATGGGAGAATCAGGTTCAGGTAAAACAACTTTACTGAATGTAATATCAACATTAGATAAGCAAACTAATGGCAAGGTTGTTTTAAATGGCAAAGATATATCCACTTTAAAAGAATCGGAAGTTGCAAAGTTCAGAAGGGAAAAGCTTGGATTTGTATTTCAAGATTTTAATTTATTGGATATTTTCTCAAATAAAGACAATATATTTTTGCCAATGGTACTTTCAGATTATAAGCCAAAAGAAATGGAGCAAAGATTGTCTGAAATCCAAGGATTATTGGGAATTGAATCATTTGTCAACAAATATCCTTATGAGATTAGTGGTGGACAAAGACAAAGAATTGCGATTGCAAGAGCTTTGATTACAAAACCGGATTTGATATTGGCAGATGAACCTACAGGGGCATTGGATTCAAAATCATCAGATATGATACTTGATTTATTCACAAAAATCAATAAATTAGGACAAACTATATTGATGGTAACTCATTCTGTGAAGGCAGCTTCGTTTTCTAACAGAGTAATTTTCATAAAAGATGGTGTTGTGTTCCATGAAATTTACAAGGGAAATAGCGACAACAATGAATTTATGCAAAGAATTAATGAGTCATTATCTGTGATAAATAATAGAGGTGTAGATAATGAATTCTAAATTATCTACAAAATTTGCTCTCAAAAACTTAAAAGCAAACAAAATCGTAAATATTCCATATATCTTGTCAACAAGTATTATGGTGGCGATTTTATTTATTATGATATCTCTATTAGATAATAAATACGTTATGCAAAAAGACCAATTTGGAACGATAATAGTATTCGGATCGATTATAATATCGATATTTACATTTGCTATTATTATGTATGCGAATAGGTTTTTGATAAAAAGAAGATTTCAAGAATTTGGATTGTATCGTGTTTTTGGATTGGAGAACAAACACATCAATAGAATTTTGCTAAAAGAAAAGTCGATATTTTTTGTGATTATTTCAATCTTAACAATTGTTTTTGGGATTATATTGGGAAAAGTATTGTTCTTGGCAGTTGGAAAATTGATGCAAGAAAATTTCAGCATAATGCAGTTTGGAGTTTCGATACTAGCGGTTATATTAACGTTGATATTTAACTTCGGTATGAGTGTGTTGACTTATATTTTTGATATCGTAAATATAAAATCTGCTACAACTAGAGATTTATTTGCAAAAGGACAAAAATCTGAATCTGAGCCAAAAGTCAAAGGAGTATTTTTCGTTTTAGCTATAATTCTAACCGCAATTGGTTACTACATTGCGTTGACAATCGAAGGAAGCTTGGAAAGCTTGTTGATGTTTTTCGTGGCAAGTCTACTTGTATTGTTTGGAACGTATTTTGGTTTTGTTGCAGTAACTATTTTTGTACTAAAAATGATGAAGAAAAACAAGAATTTCTTCTACAAATCGAAAAATTTTATTACAGTTTCTGGAATGCTTTACAGAATGAAATCAAATGCTGTTGGTTTAGCCAGTATTGCAATTTTATGTACAGGAGTTGTAGTATCGTTGTCGACTACAATGGCGATTTACAACAGTGCAGAAAAAGTTGTAAACTCAACAACAAACAGAGATTACAAATTAACTGGAACGATCACACCAGATAAGAATTTTTCTAAAAATATCGAAAAAGAAAAAACTAGATTAAAAAGTTTAGTCACAGAAAAAACAAATCCTAAAAATGATTATTATCAAGTTAGTACAATGATGTTTGCAAACCTTGATGGCAATAAATTTTCTAAAATGGGAAAGAATAATACCAAGCCTGTCTATATTATGATTCAAACTTTGGATTCATTTAACAATGAATTTTCCAAGAATTATTCTTTGAACGACGGAGAAATTTTATTAAATTCAAATTATATGAAATATATAACATCAGATAAGATAACTTTAGGAAGTGCTGATTATAAATTCAAAAAAATCGATGAGCTTGAAGGAAGAAATATTGCTGTGGATATGTTTTACGTCGTAGTGAAAACTGATGAGGATTTGGTAAGATTTTGCAATGATTTCAAAATGCCAATGAAAAATGATGCAGGATATAAACCATTAGAAGTAGCGGTATCTTACTTTTTAGATTCGGACAAAAAACTAGATGGAAAAGAATTTATCTCAAAAGACAATTCTCTTCAATTTGTATCTAGACAAGAAACAAAGTCCGCTGTGTACACTATGTTTGGAGCATTCTTGTACATTGGTTTCATCATAAGTTTTGTTTTATTAATTGGAACTTCTATAATTGCGTATTACAAGCATTTGTCAGAAGGAATTGAAGATAGAAAAAACATTCAAACTATGAAAAAAGTTGGACTGTCAAACAAAATGATAAAAAAGACATCATCACAACAAATTTATTGGATGTTCTTCCTACCGCTTTTTGTGGCAGTTATTCACTCTGCTGTTGCATCAAAAATGTTGTATCAATTATCGGGATTGTTCGGGGTAAGAAGTATATCTGAATTTGCGATTCCATTTGCAATATCAGTAGCTATAATAATTGCAGTGTATTTCATAATATTTAAAATAACAAGTAACGTCTACTATGATTTGGTAAGCGAAGAAGAATAAACTGGAGGAAACTCCAGTTTTTTCGTTGTGTGTTTTAAAAAATAATGATTTCGTGATAAAATAGGAATATCAATTAAGAGGGGTTTTTAAATGAAAGTAGTTAGAACTGAGGATGCGGTAGGTCACATTTTACCGCACGATATGACTAGAATTGTAAAAGACGTGGTCAAGGAAAGAGCTTTTAAAAAAGGTCACGTTATTACAGAAGAAGATATTCCTGTTCTATTAAGTATGGGCAAGGAACATATTTATGTTATGGAATTGGAAGATGATGATTTGCACGAAAATGATTGTGCAATTATTTTGAAAGATATTTGTATTAATGAACATATGCATTCATCTGATATAAAAGAAGGCAAGATAGAAATAGTTTCTGATGTGGATGGATTTTTGAAAGTCGACAGAGATAGGTTATTCAAGTTAAATTCAATTGATGACATATCCATTGCAACTGTTCTTGGCAATCAACCAGTAAGAAAAGGACAAAAAATTGCTGGAATGAGAATTATCCCGCTTTTCACAAAAGAAAAAATAATGGATGAAGCTAAGAAAATAATGAATGGTGTTCCTATTTTGGAAATCATTCCATTTGATAAGACAAAAAAATGTTCAATCATTACGACAGGATCTGAAGTGTACAAAGGTCTAATCAAAGATCAATTTGGACCTGTGTTAAAACAAAAAATGAAGGATTACAATTGTGAAGTAATAAATCACGTCATAGTCGACGATAATAGTGAAAATATTACACGAGAAATTAATAAGGCACTAGAAAACAAATCCGATATAATTTTGGTTTCAGGTGGAATGAGCGTCGATCCAGATGATATGACACCAAAAGCTATAAAAGATTCCAAGGCAGAAGTGATAACTTATGGTTCTCCTGTACTACCAGGAGCGATGTTTATGTTGGCTTATAAAAACGATACTGCAATTATGGGACTTCCAGGTTGTGTAATGTTCAATAAATCTACAGTTTTCGACATTATTTTGCCTTATATTTTTGCAAATATTAAAGTTACAAAAGATATGATTAATAGTTTGGGTTATGGTGGATTTTGTATGCAATGTTCAGAGTGTCACTTCCCAAATTGTGAATTTGGTAAAGGGTTATGATAGGAAAGGTAATAAACAAGAAAAAAATATATTTATCGGCAGCAATTCTTGTAGCTTCGTTGATTTTTGGGATTTTCATTAGAAAGCAATCGGGTCTTTCATTTGAACCGAAAATAATGAATTTTGCACAAAATCTTACAGATAATTTTACTTTTTATATTTTTAAATCATTCACAATACTTGGAAATTTCAGCACGTATTTTTTGATATTAGCTATTAGCTTATATTATTCAAAACGTATTGGCAAGAATTCATTTTTTTCAATAACATTAATGTCTTGTTTAATTGGCCTTGTAGTTATGAATGTGTACAAGTATAGTTTTGTGAGAGTAAGGCCGTTAGATTTTTTCAAAATTGAACAAGGTGGTTACAGTTATGTTAGCGGTCATAGTCTGGTAAGTACAAGCTTTTATTTTACTTTGAGTTATTTGTTATGCAGTTTGAAAAATTACAAATTCATTTATTTGAGAATAATTCCATTTGTAATTGCTTTTAGTAGGTTGGTTGTGGGAGTGCATTGGCCAACAGATGTGTTTTTTGGAATGTTAGTGGGATATGTGTGTTATCTATCTACGATTTTTGTGGCAGAAAAATATATAATAAAATCAAATAAAAATCTTGATGAACTATAAATTTATTTTTATGGTTCATTTTTTATTGGAAGTTTCCTACTATACATTTGAACTTGGTTGGTATAAAATTTAATATGAAGTATTAAAGGAAGGATTAAAAATGAATAAATACGATTGGTTTGTAATAATAAGTAGCATTGTTCTGTTATCGATTACTTTTTTTCTTGGATTTGTTGTATTAAAAGACAATGAAACAAATTTGGATAGAAGATTAAAGGAACATTTTACTAAAATGGGACACAATTCCCTTATTGCGATGATGGCAAAAATTACGAAGTTTGGAAATGTTGAAACACTTATGATTATAAGCATTCCAATAGTTTTTTTCACTGTAAGTCAGCATAACTATGTATCAGCATCAGCTATAATTATGAGCGTTATGCTAAGTGTTATAGCGGTTCACACTTTAAAATTTATATTTAGAAGAAAAAGACCGAAAGTTACAAATGGAATCAATTATATGGGATATTCTTTTCCAAGTGGACATTCATGTGTTAGTATGAGCTTTTATTTGACGATTGCTTATGTGCTAAGTTATGGATATAAATTTTTCTTTGTGACGATGTTAATTGCCATTGTGTTTGCGTTTATGATTGCCATTTCCAGAATTATTTTGGGAGTACATTGGTTTACAGATGTTATAATTGGTAGTTTTATAGGATTAATATGTGCATATTGGTCTATATATATGTTTAGAATGAATTATTATTTTACATTTATTTTTGGTTAGGAGTGAAATTATGAGTACAATAGATAAATTAAGAAAAGACAAAATGTTAGCTATGAAGAACAAGGATAAAGTTAAATCAGGAGTTATTTCTTTGATTATGAGCAACATTTTATTGGAACAAAAAGAAAAGAAAAGAGATTTGACAGACGAAGAACAATTAGCCTTTGTTAAAAAAGAATTGAAGCAAACAATGGATACATTGGAACAAACTCCACAAGATAGAGTTGAAGCGATTGAAGAAACAAAACAAAAAATAGAAATTATTAAATCATATCTTCCAGAACAGTTATCTGAAGATAAATTAAAAGAAATCATAGAAAAATTCATGGAAGAAAACTCACTTGAAAAATCAAATAAGTCGAGAGGACAAATAATGAAATACGTCATGGGAGAATACGGAAAATTCACTGACGGTAAGACTGTTAATAAAGTAGTTGAAGAGATTATAGGTGCGTAGTGGATAAAAATATTGTTTTAAATTACTTTAAGGATTTTTCTAAGATAAATAGATGTTCAAAAAACGAAGCAAGAATCGCGGATTATTTGGAAAAATTTGCTGCAGACAACAATTTGGAATGTCAAAGAGATAAGTTTAATAATATTTACATCAAAAGAAACGCTCATCAAGATTTGTTAGATAAACCGGGAATAATTTTGCAGGCACACATGGATATGGTGTGTGTTTCTGAGGAAGAATATGATTTTGATAATGGAATTAAAATTATCGAAGATGGTGAGTTTTTATCAGCGGACAAAACAAGTCTTGGAGCAGATAATGGGATAGGAATGGCAATTGCCATGGCTACTTTGACATCAAATAATAAACTTCCTCAAGTAGAAGCTGTTATTACTACAAGTGAAGAAGTTGACATGAGTGGAGCAATGAATTTTGATTTTGATTTGTCCGGTAAATATTTTATCAATATAGACTCAGAAGATGAAAATGAATTGATCGTTGGAAGTAGTGGCGGAGAAAATGTGAATGTCGAACTTGACAAGCAATACAACTCAGATTGTTTGTCTAATTTTTATAAGATTTCTGTTAAAGGGTTAAAGGGCGGTCACTCAGGAATGGAAATCGACAAAAATCATCAAAATGCTATCAAGATTGTTTTAGAATATTTAAAATCTTTAGATGAGTTTTTTATTTGTGATTTTAAAGCTGGTACGAAAGACAATGCTATTCCTACAAATGCAGAAATAATCATATCTACAGATGAATCTATTAATTCACTGAACCAAAAATCAGAAGAATTTATATCTAAGATTGAACTTGAAGATTTTGATAAGGATTTGAGGCTTTTAATTGAAGATGTTAGTCCCAAAAAGTGCTTAGATAAAAATACAACAGAAAATTTATCTAATTTAATTGGAGAATTAAACTCTGGTGTGATTTCTTACATTGAAGGACTTGATGAAACAGTCGAAACATCTTGTAACTTGGCTATTGTCAATTCATTAGAGAATAAGTTTGAAATTATTTTATCGACACGTTCTTCAAATCAAGATAAATTAGTAGATTTAAGAAAAGATATAATATCAAAGGCAAATAAACACAATGCAACTGCCTTCGATTACAATTATTATCCTACTTGGGAATTCAATGAAAAATCAGAGTTGATGGAAGTTGCAAAGAAAGCTTTCTCCAAAGTAAACGACAAAGAAGTAGATGTTAAAGTAATCCACGCTGGACTTGAATGTGGAGTGTTTGCAGAAAAATATAAAAAAATTGACTGCATTTCAATTGGACCTACAATGTACGATGTACACACTACAAAAGAAAGATTGAATGTTATATCTTTAGAGAGATTTATAAAATTTTACTCAGAAATTCTTGATATGTTGACTGATTAGTGTTACTGTATTATAATGATATTACAGAAACACAATTAGGAGGTTGTATGAAAGATAATAAAAAATTAGCAATTATAATAGGATTAATTGCTTTGGTTTGTGTAGGAGTTTTAGTTTTTAAATTAGTAAAAGCTAATCAAAAAAACGAAACCAAGTATAGCTTGTATACGGTATCTGCAGGAAGTGATTTGGTGTTCAGTGCAATATCAAAAACTGGCGATGCACAACAAGTTTACAACAATCAAGCTTATGGTGAGGTTGAAAAAGTTCATGTGAAAACTGGTCAATCTGTTAAAAAAGGAGATTCACTGATTACTTTTGTGAACAAGGAAGTTGAAAAACAAATTGATCAGATGCAATTGCAATTAGAACAAGCAAAAAGTCAAGCAAATTATGCATTAGAAGATAGAAATAACGCATACAAATCCTACAATAAATTAGTAGAAAAATATAACGAAACTTTTTCTCCAGAATTGGAAATGCAAATTGATCAAATGGAGCCGACACTTAACCAATCAAATAGAGCTTACAAACAAGCACTTGACCAAGTAGAGTTGCAAAAGAAACAGCTTAATGATTTAAAAGAAAGTTCCAGAAAAACAATTAATGCAACTATCTCTGGAGTTTGTAAAGTTAATGACAAAAACATCGATAATCCGATGAGTCAAGGAACATTGATTGAAGTAACTAGCGATGAAAATATTATTGAAGGAAATATTTCTGAATACGACTACAACAAATTAAAAGAAAATGATGAGGTTGAAGTAATTCCTATTAATGGGGATGAAAAAACAAAAGGAACTGTAGTAGAGATTTCCAATACTCCAGAAAGTCAAGCTGGATCATTTGAAGCTAATCAAATGCAAAACATGACAGAACAATCTGGCAGTAATTCTTCAAATTTTGTATTTAAAATAAAAACACAAAAACCTATACACATTGGATTCAACGTTCAAGTAAGAAAGAAATCAGACAAGATTGAACTTGCAAAAGACATGGTAAAAGAAGAAGATTCTAAATACTATGTGTTTGAATACAAGGATTCAAAAGCTGTGAAAAAAGAAGTTCAGCTAGAAAAAAATACTAATTCTTATACTGTGATTTCTGGATTGAAATCTGGTGACAAAATTATTTCTAAAGTAAAAGATTTGAAAGATAATCAAGAAATAAAGGTTGAAGATTAGTCATGATAGATTTAATTAAAATCAATAAGTTTTACAATTCAGGTGAAAACAAACTTCACGTTCTAAAAAATGTTAGCTTGAACATTAATAGTGGTGATTTTGTCGCAATAATGGGTGAGTCTGGTTCTGGAAAGTCTACGTTGATAAATATCCTTGGATTTTTGGATAAAAAATTTACAGGATTATATAAGTTTGAAAATGTTGAGGTAGGCAAATTTACAGATAATAAATTGTCCGATCTTCGCAACAAATCTGTGGGTTTTATCTTCCAACAATTTCAACTTATTCAAAATTACACCATAGCTGAAAATGTAGAACTACCTTTATTGTATCAAGGTAAATCATATAAATACGCAAGAGAAAAAGCATTGGAAGCTTTGGATTTGGTAGGAATTAAAAATCAAGCAGACAAAAGACCTAAACAGCTTTCAGGTGGACAACAACAAAGAGCAGCTATAGCACGTGCCATTGTTCACAATCCGAAATTTATTATAGCAGATGAGCCAACAGGTGCGCTTGATTCAGAAACTAGTAAGGAAATAATGGCGCTTTTTAATGAATTGAATCAAAAACTCAAAATCACGATAATAATGGTTACTCACGATAAAAATATTACACATAATTGCAACCGAAAATATTTTATGTTAGATGGTGTTTTAAAAGAGAGGGATAGTTATGAAGTTTAATGTTTTATTAAATACTGCCTTCAAAGATATCATCAAGAACAAAAAAAGATCTTTACTGACTATGCTTGGAATTATTATAGGGATTGCAGCAGTAATAACTATTATCGCAATTGGTAGAGGTTTCCAAGATTACGTTGTTGACAGTTTAATGGGTGGAGAAGGCAAGGAACTTAGCGTCGCGTTTTTCTTCCAGCCTGAAAATCCAACAAATTCAGTGGGAAGCAATACATCCGTCTTCACAGAGAAAAATATTCGAGATATTTCACAGATTACAGATGTCGTAAAAGTTGAATCTGATCCGGATGACTTTCAAAATAATATTTTAAATGTTTCGATTAGAAAAAATGACGGTAAAATTGAAAGCGCATTTGCGAAACCTGTTGAAGAAACTGAAAGAAAAATCGTAAAGGGAAGAGCTATTACGAAACTGGACGGAGATACAAACCAGAAAGTCGCCGTTATAACTCAAAAATTAGCTGATGAAATATTTGAAGATGAAGATCCGCTCGACAAAACAGTTATTGTGAAAAATGATTATTATGTTATCGTTGGAGTAAAAGAAAATAATGCTACGAATAATTTTATTAGTTTTGGAAATGATGTAGATTTACCGAAAGGGACATTGGAATCGCGTCAACCTAAAAACAATAATTCAATATCCATGATTAATGTTATTCTGAAAAATGGGACAAACGTTCAAGACAAAGCAAAAGAAATCCAAGAATATCTTGAAAAAAATGGTCCAATGAAAGCCGCAGGATCATATAACTTCGTCGATATTGCGCAACAAATTGAAGGTATTAGTAATGTGTTAGGTTCGGTCACTATATTTATATCTTTAATAGCTGCTATTTCTCTTCTAATTGCAGGAATTGGAATGATGAATATGATGTACATTTCAGTAGCTGAAAGAATCAAAGAAATAGGAATTAGAAGGGCAATTGGAGCAAAGAAAAAAGAAATTTTGTATCAATTTATGTTTGAAGGAATTATTGTAACTGTTATTGGTGGAATAATTGGATACATCATTGGAATGATAGCTGCATTTATTGCATCGAAATTCTTACCATTTCCAATCAAACTAGAACTGATGCCGGTTTTGATATCTTTAGGAATATCTTTGGGAATAGGAATTGTGTTCACTTATTCTCCGGCAAATACAGCGGCAAACAAAAATGTAATAGATATTATTTAAGATTAGAAAATGAGTTTATTAATCAATAAGCTCATTTTTTATTTGATTTTTAGCATAAAATCCTATATATTTTTATTGGGTGATTAAATGATATTAATGATAGATAATTACGATTCATTCACATATAACATTGTTTCTTATTTGAGAATTTTGAAAGAAGAAGTTATTGTGAAAAAGAATGATGAGATAAATTTGAGAGAAATCAAACAATTAAATCCGGAAATTGTAGTGATTTCTCCAGGACCTAAAACTCCAAAAGAATCCAAAATTTCTCTTGAGATATTTGAAAAATTAAAAGGAGAATATCCAATTCTTGGAATTTGTTTGGGCCATCAAGCATTGGCTTACTCAATGGGGCTTGACATTATAAAAGGGCCACGTCCAATGCATGGGAAAATGACTGAGATTAAACATGACGGCAAAGGAATATTTACTGATATTCCAAATCCTGTAAAGGTTATGCGTTATCATTCGTTAATCGTTGATGATAGCAAATTTGAAAATAGAATGTATGAGGATATGGTTATAACATCAAAGACTTCTGATGGAATAATTATGGGATTTAGAGATTCTAAAAATAAAATTGAAACTGTTCAATTTCATCCTGAAAGCGTGGGAACTGATTTTGGATTGAAAATGATTGAGAACTTCTTAAAGGAGGTAAGAAATGATTCATTCTAAAAAAATCAAATCAGATTTAACCGTTCTAGATATTTTATATAATATTAAAGACAAGAGTTTACCTTTTTTATTAGATAGTGCAAAAGGAAGTTACAATCAAGGTAACAAATCTTATATCGGTTTTGATCCGGAAATTGTTTTAAAATCAAAGAATAACAACGTTGAAATCAGTGGTATTGTAAACAAAAAAGTTAGTGATAATCCGCTTAATCAACTCAAAATATTGATGGATGATTATTTTGAAGAAGATGATAATCAATTTATTGGTGGAGCGGTTGGACTTTTATCTTATGATTTTACAAGCTCTAATTGCAACGTAGTTTTAAATTCTGAAAAAAACACCGAAGTATACGATGCTTATTTTGGAATTTACTTCAAAATAATAGAGTTTGACAATAATACACAAGAATACACGATTTATTTCTTGGATGATACAGATATTACAGATGTTGAAGATGTATTTGTAAAGCCTAATTATACAGAAAAGGAATATAAAACATCTGAGCTTATAAGAACCGTAACAAAAGAAGAATATGCGAAAAGCTTTAATGACATAAAGACTATGATTGAAAATGGTGATGTGTACGAAGTTAACTTAACACAACAATTCATTGTAGATACAACTAAAGATAAGTTCGACATTTACAAGAAACTTCGTGAAGTTAACAAGGCAGACTTTATGGCTTATATTGACTTTGGGGAATACTGCGTTTTATCTTCTTCTCCAGAGAGATTTTTTGAATGTCAAAATGGATTTGTTCAAGCTAGACCTATTAAGGGAACCATTCGAAGATCCGATGATAAAGATGAAGATGAAAAATTGAAAAAAGAATTACTAAATAGTGACAAAGATATTTCAGAATTATTGATGATAGTGGACTTGATGAGAAATGATTTGGGAATGAGTTGTGATGCTGAAAGTATAAAAGCTATTAGCAATTATTCGTTGGAAACTTATGAAAATGTTCATCATTTAGTAGCTACAATTGTTGGTAAATTGAGAGAAGATGAAGATGTGTTTAACTTAGTTAAAGATATTTTTCCAGGCGGCTCAATAACTGGAGCTCCAAAGCTTGCATCGATAGAAGCTATTGACAAGGTTGAAAAATACAACAGAAATATTTACACAGGATCGATAGGATATATTTCGTTTAACCAGAATTGCGATTTCAATATTTTAATCAGAACGATTTTAAAAATAAAAGATCGTTGTTATTTTTCAGGTGGTGGTGCTATAACTTGGGATTCTGAAATGAATAGCGAATATTATGAAACAATTCAAAAATCAAAAAAAGTGTATGAGGCTTTGATATGAACGATGGAATAAAATACGGTAAAGGACTTTTTGAAACGATAAAAGTAGTTGATTCCAAGCCAATTTATTTGGAAGATCATATTGAAAGACTTGAAAATTCAATGAATTTTCTGGGAATAAATACGGATGATTTAAGAGACAATATCTACGAAAAAATACAAAATATTGATTTGAATGCAGATTGTTTGAGGATAATGGTGTTGGATAATAATGGCGATTATGATTTATACATTAACACTAGAAACACAGATTATTCCGATTTAAAGTACACAAAAGGATTGAAATTAAAAGTTCTCAATCAGTTAAGAGACAAAAACAATCCTCTTGTTTATCACAAAACCAATAATTACTTACTGAATGATTATTTACACAAAGAGTTATTGAAAGAAGGATTTGATGAGGGGGTTTTTCTAAATCAAGACGGAAATGTAACAGAAGGAACGTACACAAATTTGTTTTTTATTCATGAAAACGCAATGATCACGCCACCTGTAACCGATGGTATGTTGCCAGGAATTTTTCGCAAAAAACTTATAGAATTTTTGAAAATAAATGGTTATAATATACTTGAAAAGTCAATTAAGCTAAACAATTTGCAAGATATGGATTGTTGCTTTGTCACGAATTCTTTAATGGAAATGAGATTTGTTAAACAAATTGATGAGATAATGTTTTCAAAAAACAATCTGTTTTGCGAAATATCGGAAAAACTTATGAAAGAAAAGTAATTTACAATTTTAAAATGACGTATCTTTGAAATCGGAGGAGTTTATGGATCAAGACTACAAAACCTATATGAAGTTGGAAAATCAACTTTGTTTTCCACTTTATGCTGCTTCTAGAATGATAACAAGTACTTACACACAATTTTTGAAACCTTTAGGGTTGACATACACTCAGTACATTGTGTTATTAGTTCTATGGGAAAAAGATGGAATTACTGTAGGAAAGTTGTGTGAAAAGTTATATTTGGATAACGGTACTATCACGCCTGTTATCAAAAAGATGCAATCACAAGGGTATCTTGAAAGAGTACGTAGCTCGAAAGACGATCGAGTTGTAATAATTTATCTAACAGATGAAGGGAAAAAATTACAAGAAAAAGTAAAAGATATTCCAAAATTAATGAATGGTTGCTTGAAATTACCTGATGAGAAAAAAGTTCAATTATATGATTTACTACAAGATTTTTTGAATAGCAATTATAACAAGAAGAAATAGGAGAAAACTATGAAAAATGTATATGATTTTAATGTCAAAGATATGGATGGAAACGATGTAAGCTTAGAAAAATACAAAGGTAAAGTATTACTGATAGTTAATACTGCTACTGGTTGTGGATTTACGCCTCATTACGAACCTTTGGAAGAAATGTATAAAGTATTTAAGAATAAAGGTTTTGAAATTTTGGATTTTCCTTGTAATCAATTTGCAAATCAAGCTCCTGAAAGTAATGAAGACATTCAAAAATTCTGCACAATGAAATTCGGAACAGAATTTCCTCAATTCGATAAGATCGATGTAAATGGAGAAAATGCCGATCCATTATTTTCTTATTTAGCTACAGAAAAACCGTTTAAAGGGTTTGGCAAAGGAATAAAAAACCTTGCCCTTGATAAATTTGCTAAGTTAAACAATAATAAATTTGGAGATAAAGCTTATATAAAATGGAATTTTACAAAATTTTTAATCGATAGACAAGGAAATGTTATAGAAAGATTCGAACCTACTGTAGATATGGATATAGTAAAACAAAAAGTTCAAAGTGTCCTTTAGGAGTTTGATTATGTACGAAAACCAAAATTTAACAGCAAACAATTCTAGACGAGAAAAGATTATTATTAAAACAAGTATTTTAGGAATTATTACCAATGTATTTCTAGCAATTTTCAAGGCTATAATTGGTTACATTACAAATTCTATTGCTGTAATTTTGGATGCTATCAACAACATTTCAGATGCGTTATCATCTGTTGTTACTATTGCTGGAGCAAAGTTAGCTTCTAAAGCACCAGATAAGAAGCATCCTATGGGCTATGGAAGGATTGAATATTTGAGTTCAATGATTGTGGCAGCAATTGTTTTATATGCTGGTATTACTTCATTGGTTGAATCAATAAAGAAAATAATTCATCCACAAGAAGCTGAATACAGTATTATTTCAATTGTTATCATCGCAGTAGCCGTAGTAGTGAAATTTATACTCGGGAAATACGTTAAGAGACAAGGTGAAAAAGTTGACTCTGGAGCATTAATTGCTTCAGGTGCAGATTCGATTTTCGATTCAATTCTATCATTATCCGTATTCATCTCGGCAATAATTTATATGATTTGGAGTATTTCGCTTGAAGCATATGTTGGGGTACTACTTTCTGGATTTATCATAAAAGCCGGTATTGAAATGATGATGGAAACTATCAATCATATAATTGGTCAAAGACAAGATAAAGAGATTTCAAATAAAATAAAAGATCTAATTAATGAAGAAAAACAGGTAATAGGAACTTATGATTTGATACTTTTTAATTATGGTCCCGATAAATACTACGCTACAGTTCATTTAGAACTTCCTGACACAATGTCTGTAGCTGAAGTAGATCAATTAACAAGAAGACTTCAATTGAAAGTTTACAAAAAAATGGAAATTATTTTAATTGGAGTAGGGGTATATTCCTACAACACAAAAGACGATGAAGCTTCTAGAATTAGAAATGACGTTCAAAAGCTTGTATTATCACATGACTGGGCATTGCAGTTACATGGATTTTATATTGATATTGAACAAAAAAACATGAGATTTGATGTAATTGTAAGTTTTGAAAAAGATTTTAAAGATGCAGTTGAAATTATAACTGATGAAGTGCAACAAAAGTATCCTGATTACAAAATACTTATGATTCCAGATATAGATATTACAGATGTTTAAAAGAAAAACGACTAATATTAGTCGTTTTTCTTAATTTATTCTAGATAATAATAATTTTACGATTTCGCTGTTGTCATCTAATTTTATAGCTGGTATAGTTCCAACTTCTTCATTAGTTGTGCCATCTTCATTAAGACCTTGTCCAAGTGGATACTCCACGATTAATCCTGTGTTAGGAAGTGACTTGTAAGTGTGAACTATATTCAGACCATTTCCAGAAGTTGTTTCTCCTACAGTAGTTGCAAACTTCGTTCTGTTGGCTATTTGACACACGAAATCAGCACTGTTTCTGGTATTTTTGTTTTGTAATATATACACATCGCATTTTTGTTCTTCTGATTTTTTTATTGCTAGTTTAAAATTAGTAATGTATTTTATATTTTTTTGATTATCGTTTATTTTGATGTTCGCCACATTTTCTGTAGTTTTAAAGCTGATACCATTTCTATCTAGAATGTTTTTTGCGATAATAGGTTGAGTTTTATTTGCGACATTAAACTCAACATTTATGTCTGATTTTAGTAGAGGTTTGATTATCACATTAATCGCATAATCTAAATTATCGGAATCATTATCTCTCAAATCTATTATGATTTTATTTTTCTTTTTATTAGTTTTCAAGATACTGCTGAAAATTTGGGCATCTTGTTGAATGTTTACAGAATCAAAGTCTGATACTTTTACATACAATGCATCTTTGTAATTGTCGATAGAATATGCTCTGAAAGTTTTTTCAGGAATTTCTTCAGTCAAATTAGAATATCTCTTCATTGATAAATTATTTAATATTTGATTGTGATTATCTTGTTGTAGAATTTCACTAAAAGTGTGTTTATCCGCTATTCTAACATTTGAATCATAGAGCTTTTTCAAAATATCATTGTACAAATCAACTACTTCTTGTGTCGACATTTCGTCTTTCTTCTTGCCTGATTCCAATTTTATTTTAGACTTAAAGTTGGGTTTTAAAGATAAAAAGTCGATATCTTTGTATTTTTTTGTTTGTGGTAAATTCATATATGAATTTTCAATTTGATTACATAATTCATCAAAATCTCTGAGTATGTATTTTTTTGGAATCATTTGACTGTACTCAGCTGGCCTAGAATTTATGTATTTGTAACCGAAAAAGGCAAAGATAAGTAATAAAACCAATAAAAATATTTTATTCGCAATTTTATTTCTTTTTCTTTGTTTATTCGCTCTATTATGTGATGTTTTCATTTCTCACCTCTTTTTAATCAGTATAATATAAAAAAAAGAAAGGGTCAATTGAATAAAATAATAGAAACTGGGTATATAAATATAGAAAGAGAAAAAGAGGTTAGTTATGAATAATGTTTTACTGATAAATAGAATAATTCCTACAATTGATGACGATAGAATTTGCAACATTACTTTTGTAATTGCAGACATGCATTTACAAGAAGTTCACGACAAAATAATTAAAGTTATTGACTCGTCAGATTACATGGATTTAAATAACACCGAACTAAATTACAATGGATTTACTACCAAACAAAAAGCAAAATTGATTCCTGAGATCATGAAGCTATTGGTGGAAAATAATTTGAAAGTTTACGGTGTTTATGATTTGTATTCTTAAATTTATGGTAAAATGATTAACTAACAGTCACATAAATTAAATTATAAGGAGTATGATAAAATGAACAGAGAAGAATTACTAAAAAAAATTGACGAACAACTAGTTTTTGAATTACAATCAGGCTATGAATACAAACAGATGGCTTCTGAATTCAATGATATGGATTGGGATGGATTTGAACACTTTATGGAAATGCAAGCCCATGAAGAATATGAACACGCTGAATACTTCAGAAAATGGTTACAACAAGTTGGACATAAGATTGAATACAAAACAATCGAAGCTCCAAAAGCTGACTACGACAAAGATGTATTAAGCATTTTCAAAGCTGCTTTAGAACACGAAAAAGAAGTTACAAAAAGAATTAGAGACTTATATGATGCAGCTCATGAAATAAAATTCTACGAAGTATATACACTTCTTCAAAGATTTATTGATGAACAAATCGAAGAAGAAGATACTTTCGAAACTATCATAACTAAACTTGAAAGAACAGAAAACAGCAATGCTGGTCTTGCAATTTTAGATCATGAAATGGCACAAAGACAATAATTCTAGCAAATTAGTATAAAAGTCCCCGTAGGTTAATATTTTTTAACTTATGGGGACTTTGTTTTTTATTGAATCAAATATTTCTATTGTATTACTGCTCAATGTTCTATGGAGTCCATTGCTAATGCAACTTCGTTTAACATAGCTAAAAGAAGAGATTTATCTCTTAAAGAAATATTTTTTTTACCATATGACATGTCGATTCCGACTACACCATATACGTAATTTCCTTTTCTAATAGCAAAGTACAGCCCCTTAGCACTAGAGAGCGTATTTGTAGTAGCTCCTGCACTTTCGTTGTTCAAATAAACCCACTGAGCCACAGTTTTTTCTTCTTCTGAAACATATGTGTTCTTTGCACTTTCATTATTTTCGGGATTATAAATTTTGGGAGCTTTAAGTTCATTATTCTTTATAGGATAAAAAACTATAACTCTATTCAATAATTTATAAAGATGATAACAAGTTTGATACATTATTTTATCGTAATTATTTGCTGACTGTAAACTTTGACTAATTTTAAATAAAATCTCAAAGTTATGAGACTGTTCAATAGCTAATAAATTTTCTTTTTTTAATTTGTTTTGCATTAAGCATATTATAAATGACACAATGCTCATAATTAAAAATATCATAAAATATTCTTTAGAGTTAATTATAAAGGAAAGATAAGGATCTAAAAAGAAATAATCAATTATCAGGATATTAATTATTGACGAAATTACATTATAAATTGGATGTTTCGTTGTAAATCCAACAATACATGTTGATAAAATGTAAACCAATACAATATTTGTTGTACTAAAATCAAGTTCAAAGAAGAAAAAAGACAACAGTGTTGATACTAGAATAATAGAAAAAGTAGTCAAAAAGTCTTCTATATCAAATTGAAACGGATTTTCAAGGTTTAGCTTTACTTTCTTAGGTTCTTGATTTGCATCTGGGATTATAAATATATCAAGTGTTGGATTTGTTTTTGTAATTGAATCAATGATTGTTGATTTTCTCAATAAAGATACTTTTTGAAGGGATCTTCCTAAAACTAATTTTGAAATACCGCTGACTTTTGCGTATTGACTTATCTGAAAAGCTACGTCATCTCCATATGTTGAAACTAGATTTGCTTTTAAATGTTTTGCAAGATTTATGTTAGCTTGTAAATCGTATTTTTCTTTTTGAGTCAAAAACTTCGAATTTGATGTTTCAACAAATAATGCACTAAATTCTGCATGAAAAGACTTAGCCATTCTATAAGCAGTCCTAATTACTTTTTGATTTGTGGGTGAAGGGCTAATGCAGACCAAAATGTGTTCTTTTAAAAAAGGTCTATTTTTTTCATCAGTGTATAAATTTATACGATCAGCACATCTTCTCAGAGTTATTTCTCTCAACGAAACCAGGTTACCCTTTGTAAAAAAGTTAGCAAGTGCTTTTTGTGATTGCATCGTATTGTATATTTTCCCGCTTTTTAATCGTTGGAGCAACTGTTCAACTTCAATATCGATAATTTTTATATTATCAGCGTTATCAAAAATATAATCGGGAATACGTTCATTTATCTTTATTCTCGTTATTGATTCGATGATATCATGAAGACTTTCTAAATGCTGAACATTTAATGTAGTATATACGTCGATGCCTGCTTTCAGCAACTCTTCTATATCTTGGTATCTTTTTTTATGCCTAGAAGTTGGAGCATTAGTGTGTGCTAATTCATCAACCAATACAATTTGAGGCTTTCTTTTAATAATAGAATCTAAATCTAATTCATAAAAAACATGATTTTTGTATGTGATTTTTTTGTTTTCTACTCTCTGCAAACCATTTATTAAATCAAGCGTATCTTTTCTGTCGTGAGGTTCGATATATCCAATTACAACATCTGCCCCATCCAAGTCTTTTTCATGTGCATATTTTAGCATACTGTAAGTTTTTCCTACGCCAGCACAATAGCCAAAGAATATGGTTAATTTTCCTTTTTTATCCATAAAATCATCTCCTAGAAAACTCTATCAGATATAGTTTACTATAAATACAATCGAATTTTTGCTTTAGCTTAAATTTTAATGCGATTTTAATATTGCAGTGGCTTTTTTTAAAACCATTTTAAGGTCTATGATGATATACTCATTTTACAGTTTAATAAATAGGAGGCGCTATATATGAAAGATATCATTATGATAGTAATTTTACTTTTATCATTTTTGATGTTGAAATATTTTGTATATATGATAGATCGTATTATAAATAAGAAATAAAATAGGGAGGATTTTATGATATTTATATCAATATTAATATTAGGAATTATTTGTTATCTTTTTTATGCTTTAATTAATCCTGAAAAATTTTAGGGTTTTAAATTGGAGGTAAATTATGGAAGGAATAAAAAATGAAAAAGATTGTATGTATGATTTTAGTTTAATAATAAAACACAAAGTTGATTTAGGAAAATACGATGAATGCTTAGAGTTAATTTATAAAAAAATGGCTGAGTTTCCTCATGATCCAGTACCACATAATTTATTGGGAATATTGATGGAGATTAAAGGCAATCATCTTTTAGCAATGAAACACTTAAGAGCTGCTTGGGCTCTAGATCCTAGTTACACACCTGCTAGTATTAATTTAGACAATATGGGTTCAAATGGATCGAGAAAATTATATGTGTTTTCATAAGATTTTTAATTTAAGAAGGAGAAATTATGTTTCAAATATTGATAACATTACTGATATTTTTAATTATTATATTTCCGATTGGAAATTATTTGTATAAGATAACTGTTAATAAACAAACTTGTTTGGATTCTATCTTTGACAGATTTGATTCATTAATTTTTAAAGTATTAAAAATAAATAAAAATGATATGGATTGGAAACAATATGCAAAAACTTTATTGTTAGTTAATGCATGTTTGGTATTTGTTGGATACCTAGTACTAAGAGTTCAATCATTTAATTTATTTAATCCAAATAAAATACAGGCAATGGAAGAATCATTAAGTTTTAATACTATTATATCTTTTATGACTAATACTAATTTACAACATTATTCTGGGGAATCTGGTTTATCCTATTTTTCTCAAATGTTTGTAATTACAATGATGATGTTTACTTCAGCAGCTACAGGATATGCTGCATGTGTTGCAATGATAAGAGGTATTTTAGGTAAAAAAATGGGTAATTTTTATGTTGACTTTATTAAAATAATAACTAGATTTTTATTACCAGCCTCGATTATAGTAGGAATAATATTAGTATCACAAGGAGTTCCTCAAAATTTAAATAGTAATATGATAGTAAGTACAATTGAAGGGAAAAACCAACAAATTGCATCTGGACCAGTGGCGGCATTGGAATCAATTAAACATTTGGGGACAAACGGAGGAGGTTTTTTTGGAGCGAACTCTTCAACACCTTTTGAAAATCCAAATATCATTTCAAATATAATCGAATTACTATCTATGATGATATTGCCAGCATCGTGTATCTTTATTTTTGGTAAAATGGCTTATGATAATTCAAAAGAAAAAGCCACAAACAATGATGATCACAAAAGTATAAAATCAATTAATAGAAAGCATATATTAATTGGTACAGAAGGAAGAACTGTATTTGTAGCGATGTCGATATTGTTTTTAATAGGATTGGGAATTTGTTATTTCACTGAAAGTCACGGAATTAATGGAGCCACACTTTCAGGAATTTCACAAAATCTTGGAAATATGGAAGGAAAAGAAATGCGTTTTGGTATCTCTCAATCTACTTTATTTACCACCGTAACAACTTCTTTTACAACAGGTACAGTAAATAATATGCATGATACACTTACACCTCTAGGGGGAATGGTTCCTCTTATTAATATGATGATGAATGTAGTATTCGGAGGTGCTGGAGTCGGACTAATGAATATGTTAATATATGCCATTTTGGCGGTTTTCATTTGTGGACTAATGATAGGAAAAACTCCGGAATACTTGGGTAAAAAAATAGAAGGAAACGAGATGAAATTAGCTGCCTTATCAATAATAATACATCCTTTATTAATTTTAGGGTTTTCAGCTTTAGCTGTTAGTGTTAATGGAGGAGTACAAGGAATAACTAATCCTGGATTTCATGGGTTGAGCCAAGTGCTTTATGAATTTTCTTCCTCAGCGGCAAATAATGGTTCAGGGTTTGAAGGCTTATCAGATAATAATCTTTTTTGGAACATAACTTGCGGATTAGTAATGTTTTTGGGGAGATATTTATCCATAATAATTCAGCTAGCTATAGCTGGTAGTTTATCTAAAAAAGTTAATGTTAACGAAACTATAGGAACATTAAAAACTGATAATCTTACTTTCTCAATAATTATAGTCATTGTTGTTTATATATTTTCTGCATTAACTTTCTTGCCGGTTCTTGCATTAGGACCAATAGCAGAGTGGTTGACCTTATAGGAGGAGTTATGAGTAAAAATAAAAAAACAAAATTTGTGACAAACGATATATTAAAATCATCCATAAAAGGAGCTTTTTTAAAACTAAATCCAAAATATATGGTAAAAAATCCGGTAATGTTCGTCGTTGAAATAGGATTTTTCATATGTTTATTACTTGCTTTCTTTCCGGGACTATTTGATGATGGAAGTAGAAATTCTAACATTTATAATGGCTTAGTGTCTGTTATTTTATTTATAACATTAGTTTTTGCTAATTTTGCAGAATCTGTTGCAGAAGGTAGAGGTAAAGCTCAAGCAGAAAGCCTTAAGAAAACAAAAAAAGATACGAAGGCAAGATGTATATTGGAAAATGGCGAAGAAATAGAAAAATCAAGTAATGAGTTAAAAAAAGGAGATATTGTTTTAGTAAAGTCAGGCGAAATAATTCCTAATGACGGCGAAATAATAGAAGGAATTGCAAGCATAGACGAATCTGCTATTACTGGTGAATCTGCTCCTGTTACAAAGGAAAGTGGGGGAGATTTCTGTTCAGTTACAGGTGGAACTCTGGTAGTTTCTGACTGGATAAAAGTGAAAATTACTTCTGAACCGGGAGAGTCTTTCTTGGATAAGATGATATCTCTTGTAGAAGGAGCATCAAGACAAAAAACTCCTAATGAAATAGCACTTAATACTCTGCTAGTTTCTCTAACTATAATTTTTATTATTGTAATAATAACTCTATATCCAATAGCTGTTTATGCTAATGTTAAAGTATCAGTATCAACTTTAATTGCTTTATTAGTGTGCTTAATACCTACAACTATAGGGGCACTATTGAGCGCTATAGGAATTGCTGGAATGGATCGCGTAACTAGATTCAATGTAATAGCAATGTCAGGAAAAGCTGTTGAATCATGCGGAGATGTTGACACAATGATTTTGGATAAAACAGGAACTATAACTTTTGGAAATAGGCTGGCTAGTGATTTTATAAATTTAGATGGCATCCATAAGTCAGATCTTATTGATTACTCTTGTATTGCATCTCTAAAAGATGATACACCTGAAGGTAAATCAACAGTAGAATTGGCAAGAAAATTAGGATCAAAAGTTATTTTTGATGACTACAATGATGCATCATTTGTGGAATTTACAGCGTCAAGTAAGATGAGTGGTGTAGATCTAAAAAATGGAACTTCAATTCGAAAAGGTTCAGGAGATGCCATAATTAAATTAATAAGAGATAAAGGGGGAGAAATTCCAGGAGATTTAGAAACAAAAATTAGTGGCATATCTAAATTGGGTGGAACCCCATTGGTTGTTTGTGTTGATAATGTAATCTACGGCATTATCTATTTAAAAGACACTGTAAAACCAGGTTTAAGGGAAAGATTTGAACGATTAAGAAAAATAGGTATTAAAACTATAATGTGTACTGGAGACAATCCATTAACAGCTGCGACAATAGCGGCAGAAGCTGGCGTCGATGGGTATATTGCAGAATGTAAACCTGAAGATAAGATAGAAGCTATAAAAAAAGAACAATCGCTAGGTAAGATTGTAGCAATGACGGGAGATGGCACAAATGATGCTCCAGCATTGGCTCAAGCAGATGTTGGGATAGCAATGAATAGTGGAACAACTTCTGCAAAAGAAGCTGCTAATATGGTAGATTTGGATTCAAATCCAACAAAAATTTTGGAAGTTATAGAAATAGGAAAGCAATTACTGATAACTAGAGGATCATTAACGACATTTTCTATTTCAAATGATATAGCCAAATATTTTGCAATAATACCAGCGATTTTTACAGTAGCAATTCCAAAAATGAAAGTATTAAATATTATGTCATTGAGTACACCATCAAGTGCAATTATATCAGCATTGATATTTAATGCCATAATTATTCCTTGTTTAATACCTTTAGCCATGAGAGGGGTAAAATATGAACCTATGTCAGCATCAAAAATGTTAGGTAAGAATATGCTTATATATGGTTTAGGAGGAATAATTTGTCCGTTCATTGGAATAAAAATAATAGATATTTTGGTTAGCCCATTGTTAACTTTACTTGGAGTTTAAAAGGAGAAATTAATGAAGTTTTTGAAAAAAATTAAAAAAGCTTTTATTGTATCGTTATTTATGTTTGTTTTGTGTGGAGTTATTTATCCTTTCTTTCTTACAGGAATAAGTCAACTCATTTTTTCCAAACAAGCTAATGGAAGTTTAGTAAGTTACAATAATAAAGTTGTAGGCTCAAAGTTAATAGGTCAAGAATTTACAGATCCTAGGTTATTTCATTGCAGACCATCTGCAGTTAATTATAATGTATTTACAGGAAATAAACATGAAGCAATATCTTCTGGTAGTGAAAATTTAGCTGTAAGTAACCCAGAATTAAAGCAAAGAATTAGCCAAGATACTAATAAATTATTACTTGAAAATCCATCAATAAAAAAATCTGATATTCCAGAAGATATAATAACACAATCAGCATCTGGTCTAGATCCACATATATCTATAAAAGCTGCAAATATTCAAGTTGACAGAATAGAAAAAAACACTGGATTATCTAAAAAAGTTATTGAAGAATTAATTAAAAAGAATACTAAATATAAACTATTTGGTATTTTTGGAGAAAACACTGTTAATGTACTTGAACTAAATATTGACTTGATTAAAGAGTTGAAAAAATAATTATAGGTATATGATATAAAACTAGGTCCCACATATAGAAAATTTTGTCAGAGACCTAGTTTTTTTAATTCTATTTTAAATAGATATTGTATAATATAGAGGGGTGAAAAATGAATGACAACACAAGAATATTAATAATAGAAGATGACAGAGCAGTTAGAAATCTAATTTCTAATACTTTAAAAATAAATAGATTTAATTATGATTTAGCTGTAAATGGTAGTGAAGCACTATTGTTATTTACTACGAACAAATACGATATAGTTTTTGTAGATTTAGGGTTACCTGATATTGACGGAATTGATCTTATTAAAAAATTCAGAGAGTTTTCAACTACTCCGATTATTGTAATAAGTGCGAGGAGTAACGACGAAGATAAAATAGAAGCATTAGATGCAGGAGCTGATGATTTTTTAACTAAACCATTTAATGTTGAGGAATTATTGGCTAGAGTTCGATCTACGATAAGGCGTTTAAATTATTCTGAAAATAATAGAATAGATAATAATGTAACATTTGAGAATGGTGATATAAAAATTGATTATCCTTCAAGAAGTGTGTTTGTTAAAGGAGAAGAAATCCATTTAATGCCAATTGAATACAGTTTATTATGTTTACTATCCAAAAATATAGGTAAAGTTCTTACTCATCAATATATTTTAAAAACTATTTGGGTGAATTATTTAGATTCTGATTTATCTTCATTAAGAGTTTATATGACTTCTCTTAGGAAAAAAATAGAAAAAGTATCTTGTGAGAAGTATATTCAAACTCATATAGGCGTAGGATATAAAATGATAAGGGTTAATAAGTCAGATTCGGAGAAAAAATATGATTGAAAAAGCCAAAGATTCAATATTAGTTTGTATATCTGATGCAAAGTCAAATAGCTTGGTAATAAAGAAAGCCAACGAAATAGCTAGTAAAGAAAATGCAAGGCTTATTGCATTATATGTTTGCGATAGAAATGATTACCAAAAAAAACAAGAAAAAGGATTTTTACAACAAAACTTAGATTTAGCTGAAAGTATCGGAGCCATGATTGAAATAATTTATGATGATGATATTGCGGCTCAAATAGTTAATTTTGCAAAGTTATACAGAGTAAAAAAAATTGTTCTGGGGAGAAACAACAACCAGAGGAATTTTTTTATATTAAATAAAAGCATCTGTGATGAAGTGATTGAAAAGATTGAGGATATAGACATTCATATCGTTCCTTTTTACGAGGATTTTTCAATTAAACGATTTGAAACTAATAAAAACATCATTCGAGATGTATTTATTAGTTTATTTATATTGATTTTATGCACATTAGCTGGTTATGTATTTTATTTTTATAAATTTGGTGAATCAAATATTATAATGATATATATATTAGGAGTGTTTTTTATAGCGCTTATAACGTATAATGAAATTTTAAGTATGACGGCATCGATAATTTGTGTTTTAGCTTTTAATTTTTGTTTTACTGAGCCAACTTTGAGTTTTTCTTTTTATAATAAAAATTATATAATAACATTTTTAGTTTTATTGATAGTCTCATTTTTGACGAGTAAATTAGCTAGTCGTATAAAAAAAAGTGCAGAAAATTCATCTAATATGATATACATTACTAAGTTATTATTAGAGACAAATCAGATGCTACAATCTAAAATAACGAAATCTGAAATAATTGAAACAGGATGTAATCAGTTATCAAATCTATTAAAAAGAAATATTAAATATTATGATATATTAGATAATGAAATTCAAAAGCCATTAAAATTTTGTTATAATTCTGTAAAGGATAATGAAATTTCGGATCCGGAAGAAGAAAAGGAAATAGTAGAATGGGCTTATTTACACAATAGTAATGCTGGGGCTACTACCAGATATTTACCAGAGGCTAAATATCTGTATTATACTATAAGAAATAATACAAATGTTTATGGAATAATTGGTATATATTTATATAAGGATAGATTGGATTCAGTTGAAAACAAAATCTTATTAGCTATTCTAGGAGATATGTCACTAGCACTTGAGAAGGAAAAAGTGATTGAGGATAAGAATAAAGCAAACTTGAAAATAAAAGATGAGCAATTTAAGACCAATCTATTACGATCTATATCACATGATTTGAGAACACCTTTAACCACTATTTGTGGGGATTCGGATATATTGCTAAATAATTATAAAAACTTGACTGAATCAATGAAATTAGAACTATTTCAAGATATTTATGATGATTCTCAATGGCTGTTAAATCTGATAGAAAACATACTATCTATTACTAGAGTAGAAGAAGGAAAGATGAAGCTAAAAATTGAACCACAAATTGTTGAAGAAGTAATTGATGAAGCTATAAAGCATATAAATAGAGATAAAAGAAAACACAATATAAATGTTGATATTGAAGATGAATATTTGATGGCCAACATGGACGTATGGCTAATTATTCAAGTAATCATAAACTTGGTAGATAATGCTATAAAATATACAGATGAAGGATCAAATATTCTGATTAAAGCTTTTAAAAAGGACGAAAATACAATAATACAAATTTGTGATGATGGAAATGGTATAAGAGATAATGACAAGGAAAAAATTTTTCGAAAATTTTATACATCCAATGATAAAATATCTGACAATAAAAGAAGTATAGGTTTAGGGTTATATCTATGTAAGATCATAGTAGAAGCACATGGCGGGTCAATAAAAGTTGAAGACAATAAGCCCAAAGGAGCAATATTTACTTTTAATCTCAAAGCATTATAAAATAATAAATTTATACCGTTATATAAGGATTTATGAAAATTTTTAAAGTTTTGATATAATCAATTATACACTATATGGAGGTGAATATGAGAATAATTAATTCTGATTTAGAGAAAATCGCGTTTTTAAAAGAACAATATCCAGATGAATCTTTGCCAGAAATTGCTTTTTGTGGAAGAAGTAACGTAGGTAAGTCATCTTTTATCAATTCAATTCTAGACAGAAAAAACTTAGCTAGGACTTCTTCTAAACCAGGGAAAACCCGCACAGTAAACTTTTACAATGCAAATAATGAGTTTAGATTAGTGGATTTGCCCGGATATGGGTATGCCCAAACATCAAAATCCGAAAAGAAAAAATGGGCACAAGTTATAGAAACTTATTTAAATAATAGAAGAAATTTGTACGAAGTATTTTTAATTGTGGATATTAGACACAAGCCAACTGTCCAAGACAAGGAAATGTATAATTGGATTATAGAAAGTGGATTTTGTGGGTTTGTAATTGCTACAAAATTAGATAAAATTGGTAAAACCATGATTAAGAAGAATTTGAATATAATAAAAAAAGAACTAGACATAGATGATGATAACCTCATCTATGAATACAGTTCAACTTCCAAGACAAATAAAAAAGCTGTTATGGAACAGCTTGAAATGATTCTAAAATATGGTAGTGGAATTGAAGAATAAAAGTAACTAAACCCCAATTACTTGGGGTTTTGTTTTTAATATTTTGTGTGTGACAATAATTTTATGTCATGTATGAATTATTATTGCCGATCATATAATTTTGTTGGATTATTCAACAACAGAGAAGTCGTCTTTTCCAGCGCCACAAATTGGACAAACCCAATCTTCAGCTAAATCTTCAAAAGCTGTTTGTGGTTGAACACCTGCATCTGGATCTCCTTCAGCTGGATCGTAGATATATCCGCATACGTCACATACATATTTTTTCATGTTTAATTTCCCCCTTTAAGATAATTACCTGTTATCAGGTACAAATTATATATACCCACTGTAAAAATTTCTAATCATTTTTTGAATTTTATTTAAAATTCAATTTTTTAATTTTAAATTGTTAAATTTAGTGAACATATGGGTATATAAATATTGGGTGATAATATGTATATGTTTAAGAGGCAATTTGTCAGCGATAGGACAATTGCTACTAAAAATATTCATACTATACTTAGACTATTAAGAAAAGTTGTAGCAGACGAAGAATTACTTTATGATATACGATTAATAACTAATGAATTGATTTTTAATGGACTAGAACATGGTAATCAATTTGATATAAATAAGAAAATAACTTTCAGAATAAAATTAAGCGATGATTCGATAAAAATATGTGTACAGGACGAAGGTACAGGAATTGATTATTGTTCAAACAGTTATTTTAATAATGATATTTATGTCAGAGGTAGAGGATTATTTTTAGTAAGTAAATTAGCTGACGAATTGAAAATTAAAGAGAATTGTGTTGAAGCAAAGCTATTGGTAAGACCTAATTAATTAGTGATCTAATAGCTTGTTTTATTGCAAAAATTACTAAATGTGATTTTACACAAATTTTTCTTTTATTTTTTTCAATTTATGATATAATGAAGTGTCACAAATTAGAGGGAAGTGGAATTTTGAAAAGAGAAGATGTAAGAAACGTAGCGATTATTGCCCATGTTGACCATGGTAAAACAACTTTGGTAGATGGGTTATTAAAGACAAGTGGTATTTTTAGAGAAAACCAAGAAGTTCAAGAACGTGTTATGGATAGTAATGATCTAGAACGTGAAAGAGGAATTACCATTCTTTCTAAAAACACTGCAATTGACTACAAAAATCATAAAATTAATATTATAGATACTCCAGGTCACGCTGATTTCGGAGGAGAAGTAGAACGTGTATTGAAAATGACAAGTGGAGTTGTGTTGGTAGTAGATGCGTTTGAAGGTCCTATGCCACAAACAAAATTTGTATTGAAAAAAGCTTTTGAATTAAATTTACCTACAATTATTTGTATCAATAAAATTGACAGAAAAGAAGCTAGGGTAGATGAAGTAGTAGATGAAATTTTGGATTTATTTATTCAATTAGATGCAGATGAATCTTATTTGGATTCTCCATTTGTATTTGCTTCTGCTAGGGAAGGATTTGCAACTGACGATTTGGAAGAAAGACCAGAAGATATGACTGCCTTATTGGACAAAATCATAGACTACATTCCTGCTCCAGAAGGAGAAGAAGATGCACCATTTAAGCTTTTGATTTCTACAACTGATTTTAGCGATTACGTTGGTAGAATTGGAATTGGTAAGATTGAGCAAGGTAAAATAAAAGTTAATGATAGCTGTTTTATTGTAAATTACAATAATCCAGATAAGAAAAAGAAAATTAAAGTAACTAAGATTTACGAATTCGATGGATTAAACAGAGTCGAAGTTAATGAATCAAAGTTCGGTTCTATCGTAGCCTTGACTGGTGTAGAGGGAATAGAAATTGGAGACACATTAGCAAATGAAGAAGATTGTGAACCTATTGAATTTGTAAGCATCTCAAGTCCTACGTTAGCAATGAATTTCTCAGTTAACAATTCTCCATTCGCTGGCAGAGATGGAAAGTTTGTAACAAGTAGACAAGTTCGTGCTAGACTGTACAAAGAATTAGAAACGGATGTAAGTTTAAAAGTTGAAGATACTGATTCTACAGATACTTTTAGAGTGAGTGGTAGGGGAGAACTTCACTTATCTGTTTTAATAGAAAATATGAGACGTGAAGGATTTGAATTCCAAGTTTCAAAACCAGAAGTTTTATTCAAAAAAGACGAAAATGGAAAAGTTCTTGAACCAATTGAAATAGTTACAATTGATGTCGAAGAAGGATTTGTCGGTACTGTAATCGAAAAATTGGGAACAAGAAAAGGTGAGTTGCAAGATATTTCAAATACTTCTAGTGGATATACAAGGCTTACTTTTGAAATTCCTTCTAGAGGTCTTATTGGATACCGTCAAGAGTTTTTGAGCGATACAAAAGGGAATGGAGTTATAAACACAGAACTTAAAGGATATGAGCCATATAAAGGCGAAATTCCTAAACGACAATTAGGTTCATTGATTTCATTTGATACAGGAGTTGCTACATCTTATGGATTAAATGCAGCACAAGACAGAGGTGTTTTATTCGTTCAACCACAAGATGAAGTATATGAAGGAATGGTTGTAGGATCTAATGCAAAAGGATTAGATATTGAAGTAAATATATGTAAGAAAAAAGCACAAACAAATATTAGATCATCTGCAGCAGATGAATCATTAAAACTTTCTCCTCCAAAAATTATGAGTTTAGAAGAAATGATGGAATTTGTTGAAGAAGATGAGTTGATTGAAATTACTCCACATCATTTGAGATTGAGAAAGAAAATTTTGGATAATCAATTGAGATACAAATCAAAAAAATATAATAAATAATTTTAAATTAACAATAAAATCAATCTAGAAAGAATAAATACTATTGTTTTTGGGTATATAATGTGTATAAAAATAGGAAGTATCATAATATTTCTATTGAATAAGGTTAAAATATTAATAATAGAAATTTAATCTAAAAAACATTTGCTTTAGTTAGAAAAAGCGTGTATACTAAAATTATCAAAGGCATTTATTATTTTTTAGTGCTGGGTAAAGGTTACCCAAAAATATATAAGGAGTAAGATTATGGCTGAAATTAATATCAAAGATAAAACATTAAATGAATTTTTCGATGCAATTATGATGTTAAAAGGAAAAGAGGAGTTACAACGTTTTTTTGAAGACGTTTGCACGATGAGAGAGCTACATTCAATTTCCCAAAGATTAGAAGTAGCAAAGTTACTCAAAATAAGAAAAACGTATAGCGAAATTGAAAAAGATACTGGTGCATCTACAGCGACAATTAGTAGAGTTAACAGATCATTGCAAAACGGTGCTAAAGGTTATGAACTTGTACTAGATACCTTAATAGCAAGAAATTTGGAAGAAAAAAGAAAAAGAAAACAAAAATAAATTTTTATCCGCGAATTAAAGTTTGCGGATTTTTTACTATAAAAAAATATTAGAGATAACTTTTTGGGTATATAGTAAATAAGGGGTGATTTAATGAAAATTAAATTTTTAGGAGCCGCACAAGAAGTAACAGGATCTTGTTATCTTGTGGAGACTGAAAAACATACATTTATGGTTGACTGCGGATTGTTCCAAGGAAATAAGGAGTTAGAACAAAAAAATCATGATGAAATAGATTTTAGTGAAGCGGAGTTTATGATTTTGACTCATGCGCATATCGACCATACAGGAAGAATTCCATTTTTATATAAAAATGGATTTAGAAAGCCAATCTATTGCACAAAAGCTACAAAAGATTTGGCAGAAATAATGCTAATGGATAGTGCCAAGATTCAAGAGAGTGATGTTGAATGGGAAAATAGAAAAAGACAAAGATCAGGAAAAAAACTTTTAAGTCCACTTTATACGACGATAGATGCAATGAGTTGTATTTCATTATTTCAAGGGCGTTACTATAATGAGGTAGTTAAAATAAATGAAGACATAAGAGTTGTTTTCAGAGATGCAGGTCACATGCTTGGTTCGTCAAGTCTTGAAATATTTATCACTGAAAATGGCAAGACTACAAAAATTATTTTCTCAGGAGATATAGGGACTTCAAATAATCCTATTTTAAACAATCCATATGTTTTATCTGGTTGCGATTGTTTAGTTATGGAATCCACTTATGGTAATAGAATTCACGAACCTTATAAAGAAAGCGTACATTCTTTAATAGAGATAATTGAAAAAGTGTCATCAAGAGGTGGAACTGTAATTATTCCTAGTTTTGCAGTTGGAAGAACTCAAGAAATCATTTATGAACTAAACAGTTATTACGATTATCAAATAAAAAATCATTATGAGAAAAAAGTCCCAGTATACGTAGATAGTCCGATGGCTCTAGAAGCGACAAAAGCATTTATGAAAAACACCGATTTGTTTAATCAAAAAGCAAAGGATTATATTTCAAGTGGAGATAATGTATTCGAATTCGAAAACTTGCATTATGTTAAAAATGTAGACGAATCAAAAATGCTTAATAGCGTAAAATTCCCTAGGGTAATTATTTCTTCTAGCGGGATGGCTACAGCTGGACGTGTTCGTCATCATTTGAAACACAACTTGTGGGATGAAAAAAACGCAGTTGTTTTTGTCGGATATCAAGCGCAAGGATCACTTGGAAGGATTTTATTAGATGGTATAGATGAAGTTAAACTTTTTGGAGAAACAATAAAAGTCAACGCTGAAATATATAGTTTGGGTGGATTTTCAGGTCATGCCGATCAAAACAATCTTATGGATTTTGTAGACAATATGAAAGTAAAGCCTAAGAAAATCTTCATAACTCATGGTGAAAATGAAGGAGCAGAAACTTTATCTAATTTGTTAGAAGAAAAGTATAATGTTGAGACTGTTATCCCAGAAATTTATTCAACAGAAGAATTTGAAGCGGGAAATTACAATATAGAACAAGAAATATCTACAAACCGAGAAAATAATGATTTGTATGACGAATTAGAAAAGATAAAGAAAAAAATCGATCGATTGTATGAAAATAAAGAATTATTCGACCATAAAAATATGGATTCTGAAGAATACAATCAACTTAACAATCAAATTTTAGATTTGAAGAATAAAATCATGACAATAAACATGATAACTGGAGAATAAGTCTGTATAAAAGGCTAATTAAATAGCTGGGAGAAAATATGGAAAAATATTTTTATCAGGGAAATAATGAAACGGATGTATATTTGTTTCATGAAGGAAACAATAATAATTTGTACAAATTTTTAGGATCTCATATTTACTCAGATGGATTTGGAACCTACACCAGATTTTTGGTGTGGGCTCCTAATGCTAAGCACGTAAATTTAGTTGGAGATTTCAATGATTGGGACGATTATTCACTTCCGCTTCAAAAATTACACGACGAACAAATCTGGGAGATTTATATTAGAGACGTTAAAATCTTTGATTCATATAAGTACAGAATAGTAACACAAGATTCAGAGGTCTTATATAAAGCGGATCCGTTTGCATTTCATAGCGAATTAAAACCTAAAACAGCAAGCAAGGTTTATGACATTGATGGTTATAAATGGAATGATAAAAAATGGCTCACAAAAAGAGAAGAAACTGATATATTTCACAGTCCTTTGAGTATCTACGAAATAAATCTTTCTTCATGGCGAAAACGTGATGAAAATTACCTTTCCTACGTTCAGTTAGCAGATGAACTTGTATCTTATCTCAAAGAAATGAATTACACACATGTTGAATTTATGCCCTTAATGGAACATCCATTTGATGGATCATGGGGATATCAACTTACGGGTTTTTTTGCAGCGACATCTAGATTTGGTTGTCCAAAAGATTTGATGTATTTGATTGACAAATTACACCAGAATGATATTGGAGTTATCATGGATTGGGTGCCTGCTCATTTTTGTAGAGATGATTTTGGACTTAGGAAATTTGACGGAAGTAATTTATTCGAAAAATCTGACCAATACTTAGCTGATAATGATCAATGGGGAACGTTGAACTTTGACTTTTCAAAAAAAGAAGTGGTAAATTTTCTTATATCTTCTGCATTATTTTGGCTCAAATACTATCATTTGGATGGAATAAGGGTTGATGCAGTTGCTTATATGATTTATTTGAACTTTGCAGGAAAAGATATCAAAAACGAAGATGGCGGCTATGAGAACAAGGAAGCTATCGAATTTATTAAAAAATTAAATCAAACAATCAAACAAGAATTTCCAAGTGCTTTTGTCATTGCAGAAGAATCAACTTCATGGCCAAATGTTACGAAGTCTGTAGAAGAAAATGGACTTGGGTTTGATTTTAAGTGGAATATGGGTTGGATGAATGACATAATCAAATACATGAAGATGGATCCAATCTTCAGGAAAGACCATCATAATTTATTAACTTTTTCGATAATGTACGCCTTTAATGAAAATTACATTCTACCATTTAGTCACGACGAAGTAGTTCATATGAAAAACTCAATGATTGGTAAAATGCCTGGAACTTACGATGAAAAATTCGATCAAATAAGACTTTTGTATTCGTTTATGTTTGCTCATCCAGGTAAGAAACTTTTATTTATGGGTAATGACATAGGACAATTTGATGAGTGGAATGAATACAAAGACATCACGTGGGAAGTTTTGGAATACGAGAAACATCAACAATTAAAACATTTCATGCAAGATTTGAATAAATTTTACAGAGATAATAACGAGTTTTATGATTTGGATACTAGCTATTCAGGTTTTCAATGGGAAGATGTGAACAACGCAAATGAATCTTTGATTATTTTCGAGAGAATAAATTCTAAAAACGAAAAAATTATTTGTATTTTTAATTTCACACCTGTAAAAAGAGAGAAATATCCTGTAGGTGTCGATTGTTATGCGCTTTATTCAGTTGTACTTAATTCTTCAATGAAAAAATATGGTGGTAATTTGCTAAGGAATAAACCTTATTATTCCAAAAATAATGGACACAACGACAGAAAATTTTCAATCAAAGTTGATATAGAACCATTTTCTGCGATGTTTATAAAATTAAATAAACTTAGAAATATCAATATAAAATAGGAGGGCGTATGAAGGCGCGAAATAGAGTTGTCGCTATGCTTTTAGCGGGAGGACAAGGTTCAAGACTAAAAGCATTGACAAAAAATGTTGCAAAACCAGCAGTTTCATTTGGTGGAAAATATCGAATAATTGATTTTGCCTTAAGTAATGCTGCAAATTCAGATATAAGAGATGTAGGAATATTAACACAATACAAACCATTCAAATTAAATTCACATTTAGGAAATGGATCTAGTTGGGACTTATCCAGAAATTCTGGCGGTTTAAGAATTTTATCTCCATTTGCCACAGAAAGTGGTGGTAATTGGTATGAAGGTACAGCCAATTCTATTTACGAAAATATGAATTACTTGGATGAATTGGATGCAGAATATGTTGTTATTTTATCTGGTGATCATATTTACAAAATGGATTACAATAAAATTTTAAAATATCATAAGGATAAGAATAGCGAACTTACAATAGCAGTAATGGAAGTAGATTGGAGCGAAGCTAGTAGATTCGGTATTATGAATACCGATGAAGATGGGAAAATTGTTGAATTTGAAGAAAAACCCAAAAATCCAAAAAGTAATTTGGCTTCTATGGGAATATATATTTTCAATTGGCATACTTTAAAAAATTATTTGATCGAAGACAATGAAGATAAGAATTCTAAGCACGATTTTGGAATGAATATAATTCCTAAGATTATAAATGATGGACTAAATGTTTTTGCATGGAAATTTGATGGCTACTGGAAAGATGTGGGAACTGTAAGAAGCTATTGGCAGGCAAATTTGGATTTATTAAATCCTGATAATAGACTTGACTTATACGATACTAATTGGAGAATTTACACAAAAAACAGAAATCTTCCTCCTCATTATGTTGATGAAGTTGCAGAGGTCAAAAAATCTTTAATTAATGAAAATTGTTTGATTTACGGAAATGTGAACAATTCCGTTTTGTTTTCTTCCATAACTGTAGAAAAGAATGCAGAAGTTCATGATTCTGTTATTTTAAGCGATACCGTTATCAAAAAAGGTGCAAAACTTTACAACTGTGTAGTCGCAGAGTCCATGACTATTGAAGAAAATCAAGTAATTGGTGAAGAAAACTCCGACAAAATCTTCTTGGTTAGCGAAGATGGAATTGAAGAGTGTTAGGAGGAATTTATGCAAAATTGTATTGGAATTATATACGGCGGAAAAAGTAGACAAGATTTTGGTTATTTAACAGATTCTAGACCAGAATATATGCTTCCTTATGGAGCAAGATATAGAATTATAGATATTGCATTGAGTAACTTTGCAAACAATGAATTTTCAAATGTTGTTTTGTATGGTGGCAAAATTATGAGGTCTACTCTTGATCACTTGGGAAATGGTGAAAGTTACGAATTGAACAGAAGACGAAATGGACTTGTTATATTTCCTCCAACTTTTGAAAATGCAGGTAAGGAAATTGTAGCTTATAATGAAACTAAAGATTTTTATTTTAGATCTAAAGAAGATGAGCTGTACTTCTACGATCCAATGGTTATTTTTAGAGAAGATTTTTCGGTTTCTCATGATAGATTTATAAAAGAAGATTTGGACATATTATTATTCTGCAAAAAGATGGAAAATGCAACGGGATTATTCATCGGTGAGACTAGATTAAACTTGGATGATGAAGGCAATCTAATCAGCATAGGAACAAATCAAGGAGTCGATGATGAATTTAATTTGATGACTAACATTGGTTACATGAAAAAAGAAGTCTTTTTGAATTTGATTCACGATTCAGCTAAAAATTCTAATTCTAATGAATTAATTGATGTTATTATTTCTAATTTGGATAAATTAAAAATCGGTGTGTACATGATTGACGGATATGTTGAGGTAATTAGAAATTTGACTCAATTTTACGATGCGAATTTGAAATTATTGAATGCCGATATTTACAATAATGTATTTTTCAAAAATGGATTGTTGTTAACAAAATCAAAAGACGAGCCGTCAGCATTGTATGGTGATTCTGCTTGTGTGAAAAATTCATTGATAGCAAATGGAGTCAAAATAGATGGTAAAGTAGAAAACTCAATTATTTTTAGAGGCGTAGAAATTCAAGAGGGTTCTGTTATCAAAAATTCCGTTATTTTCGAGAGAACTGTTATAGAAAAAAATGCAGTAGTTGTAAATACGATTACTGATAAAGGAGTTTTGATAAAAGAAAATGTAACTGCGGTTGGTAATCCAAATTATCCGTACGAATTAAAAAAGAATGCAATATTAGAAGACAAATAGGGGAAAGTAAATGAAGATATTATATTGTGCAGCAGAGGCTGATCCGTTTATAAAAACTGGTGGACTTGCAGATGTAGCAGGGACACTTCCACTTGAAATGAAAAAGCAAGGTCATGATGTAAAAGTGGTCATCCCTTTGTACAAATTGATAAATGAAGAATACAGAAAAAAATTTGAATTTGAAGGAAGCTTTTATGTAGATTTAGATTTTAAACATCATTATGTTGGTGTGTTCAAATACATTCATAGAGGCGTGGAATTTTATTTTTTAGATAATGAGGATTATTTTAAGAGAGATAATGTGTATGGAGAAAATGACGATTGTGAAAGATTCGTATTTTTCTCTAAAGCCTGTGTTCAATTGTTAAGATATATCGATTTTGATTGTGACATTATCCATTCCAATGATTGGCACACAGCAATGGTAAATGTTTATGCTAGAGATTTTGCTAAAGGGGATCCGTTCTATGAGTCAATCAAAACTGTTTTTACAATTCACAACCTAAAATATCAAGGTGTATTCAGTTCAAATTCACTTAGACAAACAGATTTATCACCTATGTATTTTTCTGAAGATGCATTGAAATTTTACGATGCAATTAACTTTATGAAAGGTGCGATAGTTTTTAGCGATAAAGTTACAACTGTTTCTAAAACTTATGCCGATGAGATTAAATACTCATTTTTTGGAGAGGGTTTGGATGGTGTTATCAGACAATATCACTACAAAATATCTGGAATTACAAATGGAATTGATACAACTATTTGGAACCCAGAAAAAGACAAATATTTATTTAAAAATTACTCACTGAAAAATATCAAAGATAAATCTGTGAACAAAAAAGCATTACAAAGAATGTACGGTTTGGAAGAAAAAAATGTGCCTATATTCGCCATGGTTACTAGATTAGTTGAAAACAAGGGACTAGAACTTGTAAGATACATTATGGATGAGTTTTTGACGACAGAAGATGTACAAGTGATAATTTTGGGAACAGGCGATTATTCGTATGAAGAAATGTTTAAATATTATGAGTGGAAATTCCCAGATAAATTAAAAGCAAATATTTATTATAATAATGAAGAATCACACAAGATTTATGCAGGAGCAGATTTCTTGATGATGCCATCAATATTTGAACCTTGCGGAATATCTCAATTAATTGCTATGAGGTATGGAACAATACCAGTAGTGCGTGAAACTGGAGGATTGAGGGATACTGTTCAATCATTTAACGAATTTAGCAAAGAAGGAAATGGCTTCTCATTTACAAATATCAACGCGCATGACTTCTTGTACACATTGAGACGTGCAATATCATTTTATTACAATGATGATTTCAAAATAATTCAAGAAAATGCTATGAAGTCAAAAAATGATTGGGAAAAATCTGCAAAAGAATACATCCAACTTTACGAGGAGATTATTAAATGATTGATATTTCCGAAGATCGATTAAGAAAGCTATTGCAGATAAAATTATCGTATAACTCATTAGTCGATCTTCAAGATGCGGATGTCTATGAAATTAGAATAGCATTAAATGAAGTTATTAAAGAAATTATTTCTGAACAATACACAAATATAACTACTATCAAATCTTCTAGAACATATATTGTGTCGTTTGAACTAGTGGTAGAAAATTTGTTTGAAGATTATATTGAAAAGCTCAATTTAAAATCTCCATTACACAAAATATTACAAGAAAAATACAACGATGTTGTAAATATGGACAATGATCTGCACTTAGGACAAAGTTATATAGGAAGATTCTCAGTAGATTTGTTTGAGAAACTTTCAAAACAAGGAAAGTTTTGTAAAGTGTATTCTATTTTTTACAAAAATTCACAGTTTAAACAACAAATAGTCGATGAAAATCAGATTGAGACAGTATTTAATAATCCAAAAGCAAGCGTCGTTTTTAAAAGATCTAATGAATACGCCTTAGAATTAGATAATAATAAAATTAAATCACAAATATACGATATTCCTTATATAAATTGGAATACAAATTTTATCAGGTTATTTGCACCAAAAGCTAATACCAATCTTAATTACGAAAATTTTATTCGTGGAAAAATTGAGGAGATTTATTCTGAGGGAAACAAAATAGACTCAATTTGCCAATTTGTTTACACACCTCAGATTGACGAATTTGGAAAGTATATTAAATTCTTGCAACAAAAATTTCTTGCAGATTCAATAGTGGAAGACATATTTAATGACGAAATCAAATTTTTCAAAAATCCAGATAATATCGAAGACCATATTCAAATTAATATCGTTGAAACAAATGCTGCTCTAGTAATAATCGCGTTCTTGCAAAAATTATTGGATTTTGGATATGATTTTGAAAAAGCTTTGGAAAAATCTAATAAAATTTTCAAGTATTATAATGTTAATCTGCACAGAGAGTCATTTGAATTAATGGATTTGAGATTTTTGTATCAGTTTGATTATATTAAAAATATTATCCATTTGCTTAATGAAAATGCTCAGAAAAATGGGTACGCACAAATTATTAAAGACAATTTTCTAGATTGCTTTAATCTTATTGCTTTCATAACACATTCTATAATGGTTGGGTCTGATTATCAAAAAAAATATCTATTGAAAAGTGAATATGTGAATATTGACAAAAAGATTGAAGATAAAATTGGGACGGGAACTTATGGATTTAATGACGATTTATTCAGAAATAAAATCGAAAGTGATAGTTTGTATTATAGCAAACTAAAATATAAGAAAAAACTTGTAGAAAAGTACAGTTTAGAAAATATAAATGATAAGAGTATTTTTAATATGCAATTATCAGATTTTCACGAGGGTAAGAGACAAGCTCTAAATGTTTTTTATATTTTATATTTGTACTTAAAACTAAAAGATAATGTGAATACGATAATTACTCCTACGACGTTTTTTATTGGAGGGATGAGTTCGTTTGATTATTTTTTTTGCAAAAAAATAATTAGTCTGTGTATTGGTTTATCTAAGATAATTAATTCGGATAAGCTAATTCAAGAAAAAATAAAATTAGTGTTTGTCGAAAATATTATGATAGATCAAATACCAGACTTCGACAAAGCTTGTGATATTTTCAATTATTTACCATACGAAAACTTCGATATTTCAAACACATATCCTTACGCATTTATGAATAACGGTTCAATTATTTTGACAAGTAATTCCAATGTTTATGAAAATACTAGCAAATTAGAGGAAAATATTGGAGTGTTCAAGTTTGATGAAGGAAGCCAAAAAAATAAAGAATACAGATGTATGGAATTTATATTAAAAAATATCGAATTATTAGAAAACAAAAAATTCATAGATGAATTTTATGAGATTTATAATTTGATTCTTAAATACAACGATAGTTTTAATGTGATAAATTCTTTTGATAATTTTGTGGAAGTTAATGAAAAAATTCAAAAATGGTATTTGAATGCAAATTTATGGAATGATTTAATGATTAAAAATATAGAAATATCCAAAAAATTCGGAATTAACTATTTAAAGGATGTATAGGAGTTATAAATGTATGATTTAGGGTTTAATTATAACAAAGAATATACAGTTTTTAAGATTTATGCTCCAGAAATTACTAGTGTCAAGTTATTATTGTATGAAAATTACGATGATATAAGATACAACTCCATAGATATGAAAAAAAGTTATGGATACTTTGAAGTCAAGGTTGAGGGGGATTTGGATGGAATTTATTACAAATATCAGCTTGATGAAAAGTTTGAAATTGTAGATCCATTTTGCAAAGCTTCTTCAATCAATAGCTTAAAGTCATGTGTCATAGATTTGAATTCCACAAATCCAGCAGGGTTCATCGATGAACAATACAAAATAGCAAATAGGAATGAAGCTATAATTTATGAATTGTCGATAAAAGATTATTCTTCAGATATTTCTAGCAAAGTTGATGAAAAATATCGCGGGAAATTTTTGGGATTGGTAGAAGAAAATGATGTTTCAGGAATAAATCATTTAAAAAAATTGGGCATAACACATGTTCATTTAATGCCTGTATTTGATTTTGTAGGCGTTGATGAGAGAAATTCAGAAAAATTTTCTGAAGATAATTACAATTGGGGTTACAATCCTGAAAATTATAACTGTATTGAAGGTAGCTTTGCTACAGAATCAGAAAATCCAAAGAATCGAATTTTTGAATTCAAAAAAATGATTCAAACTTTACACGCTAATAATATCGGTGTGATTATGGATGTGGTTTATAATCACACTTTTAGAAATAAAGATCATCCATTTAATTTGATTTATCCACAATTTTATAGACGTGATAATAATGGAGATTTTACAAATGGATCTGGTGTTGGTAATGAATTAAACACAGAAGATGAATTTGTGAGAGATTTTATTATTCATAGCTTATTATATTTTCAAAAAGAATTTCACGTTGATGGTTTCAGATTTGATTTGATGGCTCTGATAGATTCAGAAACAACTGATAAAATCTTAAGTGAACTTCGAAAAGAAGATGATAATGTAATTATATACGGAGAGCCATGGATGGCGGATGAATCCCCACTGCCAAAAAACAGAAGAACCACTTTTGGTAGTCAAAAAGGAAAAGATTATGCGTTATTCAATCCTTTTTTTAGAAATGCCATTAAAGGTGATAACGATGATATTTCTACAGGTTTTGTTCAAAAAAATGTAGATAAAATTAGTTTGGAAGTAGGAATTTGTGGATCGATTTACTATGATGAAGAAAGACGTGGGTTTTGCAAAAATTCTAATGAAACTATTAACTATTTTAATTCACACGATAATTTAATACTTCAAGATAAATTACTTAAAACAAATGCAGATATTGTAACATCTACAAAACTTTGTTTTGATTTGATAATGCTAAGTCAAGGGATACCATTTTTCCATTGTGGAAATGAGTTTTTGAGAAGCAAATTGATGTTTAAAAATACTTATAATCAATCACTTGATATTAATGCAGTGAATTGGAAGTTGAAATATGATAACAATGAAATATACCAATATGTAAAATCGTTAATTGAATTTAGAAAAAGACATTCAGAATTTAATCTAAAAGATGAAAATGAGATTAGAAACAAAATCAAATTTTACGATTTAAATGATTTTTGTATTTGTTTTAGCATTAAAAATGATAAAGGATTTTTGCTTGTTTTTATAAATTCAGGGGAACAATTCGAATTTGATTTGAGCAATTATTTTAAACATTTTGTAAAATGCACGAAGATATTTGATGAAAAAATAATTGAAACAGAAGTAAGCGGAAATGTAATTTTGATTGGAGATAGAAAAAGCGGGGTATATTCAATAAGTATGGAGAAATAATGGATACTAGATATGAACTTAAAGATGTAGATAAAATTTTGAGTATAGAAGGCTTCTTTGGTGGAGATCAACAATGGTTTGAAGATGTTTTGCATTCAAACTATCTTACTAAAAAAGGTTGTTCAGTAATTGCCATCACAAATTTCCTTATCTACATTGCAAATACAAAAAAAGAATATGTTAAGTTAGTTCCAGAAAATTTTATCGGCAGTCCGATAAATAAGACTGATTATATAAAATTTGCTGACAAGTTATCTACATTTGTTAAACCTAAACTATATGGCGTTCCATTTTTATTTCCAATGAACAGTGCTATTCGAAAGTACGCCAAGAAAAACGGAGTGATTCTTGTTGTACAAAACTACAATTTTACTTGGAATATCAGAAATATAGTGACATATATTATTGGCGCAATAGCAAATGGCTATCCAGTTTTGATGTTGACGTTAAATCATAAAAATCCTGATGTTAAATTTCATTGGGTTACGATAACTGCGATTTATTATGATGATAGTTGGAAAATTGAATGCTCAAACTGGGGAACAAAGAGAGTGTATGATTTAGAAAAATGGTTTAAGGAAAAGTCTTTGTACAAAGGTTTAATTTATTATCAATAGGAGGATTTTATGGATTATTTAAAAAAATATAATGAATGGTTAAATGATGAGTGTTATGATCAACAAACCAGAGACGAATTGATGTCAATAAAAGATGATGATGAAGAAATAAAAGATAGATTTTATAAATCATTAGAATTTGGTACTGCAGGTTTGAGAGGAAAAATCGGGGCAGGTACTAATAGAATGAACAAGTACAACATAATGAAAACAACACAAGCACTTGCAGATACTATAAAAAATTACGGCGATGAAGCTTTGAAAAGAGGCGTAAGCATTAGCTACGATGTTAGAAAATTCTCCAAAGAATTTGCAGAAATATCAGCAAACGTATTAGCTTCTAATGGAATAAAAGTATATTTGTCTGACGATATTAGACCAACACCAATGTTGTCTTATTCCATAAGAAAATTCAATTGTATTTCAGGAATTATGATTACAGCATCTCACAATCCAAAAGAATACAATGGGTACAAGGCTTATTGGGAAGAAGGTAGTCAAATTCTTGAAGATAAGGCTAATGAAATTTTGAATAATTTGGACAAAATAGAAAGTTTTACAGAAGTGAAAATAGGAGATTTTGAAAAATTAATAGCTGATGGAAAAATAGAATATTTTGGAGAAAATTTGGACAAAGATTACTTTGATGATGTTCTAAGCCTTACAATTAATGACGATAATATTGATAAGAATGTTAAAATCGTATACACTCCTTTAAACGGAACTGGAAATAGATTTGTAAGACATATCCTAGATGTTAGAGAATTCAAAAATGTTTATGTTGTAAAAGAACAAGAAAATCCAGATAGCGATTTTACGACTGTCCCTTATCCGAATCCTGAAAACCCAGGAGCATTTGAATATGCTATTAATTTGGGAAAAGAAGTTGGAGCTGATTTGTTATTGGCAACAGACCCAGACGCAGACAGAACCGCTGCCGAAGTTTTAAGTGATGGTGAATATATCTTCTTAGATGGTAATAAAATTGGAGCATTATTGACTAATTATATTTTAAGTCAAAGATACGAAAAAGACAATTTGCCAGGAAATCCAGCAGTTGTTAAATCAATTGTAACTGGAGATTTGTCTACTAAAATTGCAAAAAAATACGGCGTTGAAATGATTGAAACATTAACTGGATTCAAAAATGTTTGTGGAAAAGCAAATGAATACGAAAAAACTGGAGAAAAATCTTGGGTATTCGGTTATGAAGAAAGTATTGGTTATTCTTATGGAACATTTGTAAGAGATAAGGATGCTGTAAGTTCTTCAATGATGATTTCAGAAATGTTAGCTTTTTATAAGAAACAAGGAAAAACTTTGATTGATGTTTTGAATGATTTGTACGAAGAATTTGGATATCATGAAAACTCACTAACTTCAGTTGTATTGGAAGGATTGGATGGTCAAGAAAAAATCGCAAGAATTATGGAAGAATTCAGACATAATCCAATTAATGAAATAGGTTCTACAAAATTAGTTGAAACAAAAGACTACGATGTAAATTACAAAGATTATGGAACTCCAAGATCAAATGTTTTGAAATATTACTACGACGATGGATCATGGTATGCTTTAAGACCCTCTGGAACTGAACCAAAAATCAAACTATATATTTATTCTGTTGCAGATTCAAAAGAAAAAGCTGAACAAAAAGTTTTGGATATTGAAAAAATAGCAAAAGAAAAAATGATGAATGTTAAATAATTTAAAATATCACTTGCCCTTTCATGCTTGGGTAAGTGATATTTTTTAATTGGCAAATATTGAGATTTTTTGATATTGTATGTATAATATACTATATTAAATTCTAGGAGAAAAAAATGAGAAAACTTGAAGAAAGAATAATGAAAGATGGTCAAGTATTACCAGGAAATATACTTAAAGTAGACAGGTTCATTAATCACATGATCGATCCTGTTCTTTTTGAAGATTTGGCAAATGAATTTTATGAAAAGTATAAAGATAAAAAAATAAACAAAATACTTACGATTGAAGTTAGCGGAATTGCAATTGCGTATGCATGTGGGATTAGATTTAATTGTCCTGTTGTTTTTGCAAAGAAAACAAGTTCAAAAACTTTGGGAGATAATTGTTACAGAACAGAAGTGTTTAGTTTTACTAAAAATAGAAGCTACGAAGTAATGGTTTCAAAAGAGTACTTAGATGAAAATGATCATGTTTTATTAATTGATGATTTCCTTGCAAATGGTAAAGCATTGGAAGGTTTGATTGATATTTGTTCACAAGCGAATGCAACTGTTGAAGGAATTGGAATCTTGATAGAAAAAGTTTTTCAAAAAGGTGGAGACAATTTAAGACAACAAGGTTACACTATAGAATCATTGGCGAGAATTAAAGGATTAACCGACGATTCTGTTATATTTGAGGATTAATTTTGACAAATTGTAACTTTATTATTCATTTTTTAAGTCCAAAATATGATATATTAGATTAGGATAAAATGTGAAAGGATGGGAGCCTATGAAATACATTATTGACATATTGGACGCATTCTTTTCTATACAAATTACTCCAAATTTAAAATTATATAATTTAATTTCTATGTTTTTTAAATATTTGTTTGTAATAATAATTTACTATTTTATTTTCAACATAATCAAGATGATTTATTTGGACATAAAAGGAACAAACAATATGAATTACAGTTCAAATACTTATTTAAAACTAATTAATAGAAAAGAAAATTTGCCTTTTAAAATACAAGAGCATTATTTTATAGGAAGAACTGCTACTATAGGAAGAGACGACAGCAATCAAGTTGCATTAAAGGATAGGTTTATATCGAAGAGACATGCACGTATTTATAAAGAAAAAAATAATTATTATATCGAGGATTTGAATTCTGCTAATGGAACTTTTTTGAATGGACATAAATTGATAAATTCTGCAAGATTGAACGACAAAGATTTGATAGATATCGGACAAATTGAATTTATGTTTGTAAATGGTGACAAAGATGCAAACTAAACGTACGAAAAATAGCAGATTTAAAGAATTTATCGATAATTTAAAACCAATGCGTGTAAATAGTAAAATGATAAAGCCGGTTTATTTGATATTACTGTTTAATATATTTGGTTTTTTTCTAGCTTTGGGTTCAAACGAAAAAGGATTAGATCCGAAAGCTTTAGCTTATTTTTTGTTTGCTACAATTTTAATGTTTTTGGCAAATAAATACGTAACGAGAATCACTAAAGGTGATGGATATATATTACAAATCGCTTGTATGCTATTTAGTATTGGTATAATCGTGATTTATAGGCTTAACCCTTATGAAGGATTGAAGCAGATAATGTGGTTTACCATAGGGATATTATTGTTTTTTGGAACATTTTTTATTTTAAAAAGCTACAAAAAATGGTACAAATTCACAGCACTTTATTTGATAGGTTGTGTTATGATGTTTCTATTGACATTACTTCTTGCTGAAGATAAATACGGAGCTAGAAACTGGATTAGCATATTTGGAGTTGGATTCCAACCATCTGAAATTACAAAAATTTTGTATGTATTTTTCTTAGCTAGTTATGACTATAACACTGATTTGTTAGATAAGATAAATATAAAGTCAGCGCAAAAATACAAAAAATATCTACCTATAATCAAAAGATATTTCTTAATGATTGTTGTGTATCTGTTTATTGGGATGTTTTTCTTGCAAAAAGATTTGGGAACTGCAATGATTTTTTACGGTTTATTTTTAGTTTATCAAATTGTAAATCAAGAAGACATCAAATTAATTTTTTTAAATTTACTCATAGCTATTGCCGGAGCGGTAGCTGCATATATGCTTTTTTCCCATATACGAATAAGAGTGTCTACATGGCTAGATCCATGGAAGAATATTGATGGAATCGGATATCAAATTACACAAGCTTTGTTTGCGATTGCAAGTGGGGGATTTTTTGGAACAGGACTTGGATTAGGAAGACCTGATGTAGTTCCTGTAGTCACAAGTGATTTTATTTTCGCAGCGATATGTGAAGAAATGGGGACTTTCACAGGAATGGGTGTAATAATGTTGTTTTTGATTTTGATTTATAGAGGAATGAAAATTTCTTTGTATCAATCAAATAAATTTTACAAGATTGTGGCGCTTGGAATTTCTGTTATTTTTGCAATTCAAGGTCTTGTTATGTTTGGCGGTGTTATGAAGTTGGTTCCTTTAACAGGAATTACTATACCATTCGTAAGTTACGGTGGTACTTCAATGGCGATGTCATTTATTTGCCTTGCGATTTTACAATTCTGTTCAACTGATCAAGGAGAGGAAGATATTTATGCAAAATAAAATGAACAAAAGAATTATTGTGGTTTTATCTTTCTTGATGACTTTGTTTGTGTTGTTGGTTTTGTATTTGACTTATTTCCAGATAGTAAAAGCTGATAAAATTGCAAACAATGAATACAACAAAAGATTGTGGGTAGATGAAGATAAGGTTGAACGTGGAACAATCTACGATAGAGATAAAAATGTTTTGGTAGAAACTAAGAAAGATTCATCTGGGAAAAATTATAGATTTTTTGATTATGCCGATATTTATGGAAATATAACTGGATACAATTCAAAAACCTACGGTACAGCCGGTCTTGAAAAATCATACATGAAAGAACTATTAAACATTAACAAGGACACGCCTTTATCACAATTGAGAAATATCGTAGGCTCAAGCAATAAAGGTAACGATCTTGTTTTGACCACAAATTCTACATTACAAAAACTTGCATACAATTTATTAGACGGCAAAAAAGGTTCAATCGTAATGATGAATCCGACAACTGGTGAAGTTTATGTAATGGCAACTTTTCCTTCATATAATCCAAACGAAGTTTCATCACAATGGCAAGAACTTTTAAATAGGGAGACATCTCCACTATTAAATCGTGCAACACAGGGAATGTATACTCCGGGATCGGTTTTTAAAATAATTACTGGTAATGCAATATTAGAAAATAAAGACAAAGTTGACAAAGTTGTAGAAGATAATACTGGTACAATTGAGTTTAACAAGTACACTATTTCCAATAATAATGGCGCTGTTTTTGGAGAGACGGATTTGAGAAAAGCTCTTGAAAAATCATCGAATGTTTATTTTGCATCGCAGGGTGTAAAATTAGGCAACAAATTTTTAGAAGATAATGCTTCAAAATTTATGATTGGCAAGAAAATTCCTTTTGATTTACCAGTAGCAGTAAGCGTTAATGGATATTCTAAAACAAAGAGTAATGCAGATATTGCAACAACAAGTTTTGGTCAAGGAGAAACTTTGGTGACTCCATTGAATATGGCGATGGCAATGAGCGCTGTAGCAAATGATGGGCAAATGTTAAAACCTTATTTGGTTAGTCAAATAATAGACTCAGAAGGCAAAGTAATTAAAGAAACTAAGCCTGAATTATTATCTGAAGTTGGCAATAAACAAAATATGGAAACATTGAAAGATTATTTGAGATCTACTGCAGAAAATTACGATACACTTAATGTTAGTACATCTGTAATCGCAAAATCAGGTACGGCAGAAATTAAAGATAAAACAAGTACCCACGCTTGGTTTGTCGCTGCTGCACCGGCAAAGAAACCAAAATTTGCCATAGCAGTTATTTTGGAAGATGATAACTCTTATGGTGTAAAAACTGCAGGGCCTATAGCTTCAAAAATGCTCAACGCAGCGATTAATGAATTAGGATTAGAAAAATAAAACAAAACATGGATAGCTTTGATGATTCATTGCAATCCATGTTTTTTAATGTTTATAAGAATTTGTCTTTGATATTTAACCAATACCAGTCTTTTAAGAAAACTAATTTATTGATATACTGATCTGAATAAGTAAAGTTTACATAATCTACATTGTCATAACTTCTATTCAATCCATCAGCTAAAACGATGGAGCTTTTTCTGTCGAAATTGTGATCTCTAAAATACAATGTAACGTTACTTTTTGATGGAACAACAAGGGAATTTAAAAGAGAACGGTATGCTTTTGAATTAATTGGGGCGAGAGGCGTTACTTGAAAACCATCAAGCCCGTGATACAACACAGATCCACCTGCTGAGAAGTTATACGCAGTCGATCCAGAAGGGGTGGATACTATTATTCCATCTCCAGCAAAGGATTCTAGGTGATTATCATCGATGTATACATCCAAATAAACAATGGATGAGTCATCACTTTTTACCACAAATTCGTTCAGTGCTTTGTGCGTATAAGTTTTGCTACTATTTCTGATTGCAGTTTTTGATTCGAGTAGGGAAATTTTTTCAATTCCATAATTTTCGTTAATTAAATCTGAAATGAATTTGTCGATATTTGGAATAAGAATTTCTTGATAAAAGCCTAAGTGACCGGTGTTTATTCCAACGAAAGGAATAGTTGAAAATTCGTATTTGTGAACTGCTCTTAAGAATGCTCCATCTCCACCGATACAAAGATTAATCAGCGCATTCTCATCAAAATCGAATGTAGGTTTGAATCCTTTTTGTTCTAATTTTTCCTTTACAATTAAAGCTGTTTCAAGTGATTTTTGGTTATCGTTTACATATATATTTATAATTTTGCTGTTTTTGTTCATTTATACTAAAAGCTCCTAATATTTGATATAATTTTATTATACCAAATAACTGGAGATTTAAACAATGAAACAAATTAGTTTTGATGTAGATAAAAAAATAAGATTAGATGAGTTTTTGAAATCAAATCACATTTCCAAAAATTTATTTCTCAGTATTTACAAAGATGATATTTTTATAAATGGGAAACATGCAAAGAGAAATTCTAAATTAAAACCAGGTGACAAAGTAACCATCAATCTTAGAGATGAAGAGAATAATTACAAACCAATAAATTTATACATTGAGGTTTTGTATGAAGATGATGATATTTTTGTATTAAATAAACCTGACAAACTTACAATGAATACAGACGGGGAAGAAAGCTTAGCGAATTTTGTGTCTTATTTATTTAAACAACGAAATATTAATCAGAAAGTTAGATTTATTAGCAGATTGGACCAAGATACATCGGGTGTTGTAATGGTTGCTAAAAATAAAATAACTCAAGCCTATTATCAAAAAAACTCGTTTAAGAAAAAATACTTGGCAATCGTAAAAGGAAATCCCAAAAACCAAAAAATACAATTAAACTTAAAACGTGACGGAATTAAAACAGAAATCGATGAAAACGGGAAAAATAGTGTAACCATTTTACAAAATCTGAAAAATTATGGGGATTATTCATTGGTTAGTTTAAAGCTTGTGACAGGTAGAACTCATCAAATAAGAGTAAGCATGGAACATATTAATTGTCCAATAGTCGCAGATAGTTTGTATGGAGAAAAAATAGAAGGATTTTCTCAAATGCTACATGCAAATGAAATAGAATTTGTTGATATGAAAAGAAATAAGCATATTATTACGACAGGAATTCCAAAAAGATTTAATAAATTTTTGAATAATTAATCTTACTTGAAAACACTTTTATGTTGTAGTATAATTAAATTAACCTCAGAAGAGGAATCCTGAAAAATTAAACCGACACACACTATAAGGGATGACGGACGTTCAATAATTGATGACGAGCCCTCTTTGAAGGGATGTCAGATGTTTGAGACAGTCAACCCACCTTCACATACTGAAGGTCATTAATTGATTAGGGTCTTCTGAGGATATTTTGAAAATAAAAGCGATTTCGCTTCTTAGCATGGGACAAAATCTCATGCTTTTTTCTTATGTGTTTAATTTGAGATTATCTATTCACTAAAGTAGTATGAGAATGTATAATATATGATAGATAAGGTGAGTGATATTATGAAAGATTCTAATTTAAAGAAATGCCCAAATTGTAATTCATTTGTTGGCGTTGAAGATAGATTTTGTAGAGTTTGTGGTCATGATTTTTCAAAAGATGATGATTTTTCTTCTGAAGGAAAAACATTTGAAGATTTTTTGCTAGAAGCATCTAAATTTAGAAACGAAACTCAAAATCACAATCTTAGTTTTATAAAAAAAGAAGAAGATAGTTCAACAGATAATGAGAAAAATTATTCTAAGATAGATAATGACTCTAATCAAGATACAACTGACAGATTAAATGTAGTGGATATTGAATCTGAATCATTGAAAGAAGAAAGAGAAAAAGCATTCCAAGAAACAAATACAGATTATGATGATTACTACGATTATTATGATGAAGATGATGAAAAATCATCGATATTTAAGAAAATTATATTTTCAATTATTGGTGTTGCTCTATTAATTGGGCTTGTATTTGGGCTTAAATACATAAAACCTATGTTCCAAGAAAATCTTGCTGGAAAAACTATTACAGCTGAAACTGTAAAAGCTAAATTTATTCAAGCAGTACAAGCAAAATCCTCAGAACAAATGATAAGTATTGTAAAATCATCAAATCAAGATGTGCCGTTTAGAAATAAAGATGCTGAAGAATTTATTAACGAAATAAATTCTGACCCTGAGCATCAAACAGCTATTTTGAAATGGCTAGAAGATGATGAAGCAAATCTAAAATCAGATAAATCTTATAAAAGTCCTAACCCATTAAAGATGGTAAAAGAAAATGACGGATATAAAATTTTGATTGATCCTATAAAGTTGACAATAGAAAATCCAGAAAACGCAAAGTTGAGTATAGAAAATGCTTCACAATACGCATTTCCAGGAAAGAAAATTTTATTAATAGAATCTAATGATTTAACATTGAGACAAAATTATGATTTATCTTTCTTCTCAAAAAATAATGCGATTAATTGGGATATTGTAGACATAAATAAAACATTACCTGATTTTGATGTATCAAGTGGAGAGAAAAATTATGAAATCAGAAAAACAATAGATGATGATTGCCTTGTATTTGTAAATGACAAAAACACTGGACTTACTACAGATAAATTTAATGAGAAAGGCAGAAAGAATTTAACGGAAGATCAAGATTTTGTGAGAATGGTTGCCAAAGGGAAAAATGGTTTATTAAAATCGCCAAAACAAACTGTTGGCTGGGAAACCTGGGTTAGATTATATTTAAAAGATTAAAACTTTATTAACAATTTACTAATATTGTTTGAAATATGATATTAGAGGGTATAAAATAATCATAAGAAAATTTATTTAAGGAGATGTTATTATGAGTTTAATGGATTATTTAGAACATAAAAGAAGAGAAAAGGAAAGACAAATAAAATGGGAAATTGCTAAACGTAAATATGAAGACGAAGCTAAAATTACTTTAGGCACAGTTATTGGTGCTTCATTAGGTTTAGCAGCAGGATTGTTATTGGCACCTAAATCAGGTGAAGAAACTAGACAAGACATCAAAAAATTTGCTGAAGAAACTAAGAAAACTGCAGTAAATAACTTTAACGATGCAGTAGATACTGTAAAATTAACTGCTGACAATGTAACAGACAGTGTTAAAGACAAATATCAAGATTTCCAAGATAGAGGAATGACTGAATTAAATAGAGTTTCTGATCAATTCGATGAAGTTAAAACTGATTTGGGAGTACTTGGTGAAGATCTTAAAGATGTAGTAAAAAAAGACGGAAAAGTCATCAAAGAAGATGTTAAAGATACTAAAGATCAAGTAAAAGATTCTGCAGATAAAGTTGGAGATTCAGCTAAAAAAGTAGCAGAAGAAGCAAAAGACGGTGCAGAAAAAACTGTTGAAGAAGGAAAAAAACAAGCAAAGAAAACTGCTGACACTGCAAAAGAAGAAGCAAAAGAAGTTAAAAAAGATGTCAAAAAGTAGGTAAGAAATGGTAGATGCTTTATATATATTTAAAATAATATTATATATTTGTTTATCTGGATTTTTAATTGCTTTAATCGTATTTTTCTTCAAACTTACTGACTTAATAAAGAGCGTAAAAGCTGTTCTAGCAGATAACAAAAAGGATATCGATAGGTCTATTGGTGAAGTACCACAAATATTAGATAATGTAACTGGTATAACTAACAAAGCCGATAGATTAATAGGCGATGTTTCTCCAGATGTAAGAAATATTACAAATAATGTAAGTAACACTTTATCACATGTTGAATCAGTTTCAAGTAACGTATCAAATACTGTAGATTATGTTGCTGAATCTGTAACTGATACTGCAACTAATATTAAATACGGATTTTTAAACTCGACAGACTATGTGGGTTCTGCAAGAGATATTATTAATTTTGTAAAAAGTTTAGCTAAAAGATAATTAAATAAGATTTTATAAGCCAATCGGAAAATTTCTGATTGGCTTATTGTAAATCTTAAAAAATTTTTTATAATTTATGAAAACAATTGTAGAAATTGTTAAAATCCTATTGAAAAACAATTAATTTTTTGGTATGCTATTAAGGAAAGATGGGATAGAATGAAAAGAATAAAAATTATCTCAAATCCTTCATCTGGAAGTCAAACACACGCAAGAGATTTAACAAAACTGATTAATTATTTAATTGAGGATAATTTCGTAGTTCAGCTTTTTAAAACTAAAGGCAAGAATGATGCATACAATGAGGCGTTAAACACATCTTCTGATGAATGGGATTTGATAGTTGTTTCAGGCGGAGATGGAACGGTTAATGAAGTTGTTCATGGAATTTGCGACAGCGAAAGCGATATTCCTGTTACGATTTACTCCACAGGTACAGTAAACGATTTCGCAACTTACTTAAAGTTGCCCTCAACACCTTACAAATTATATAGAATGATTAAAACTGGGAAAATAATTAAAAGTGATGTCGGAAAAGTTAGCAATGAAGACTCACACAGATATTTCATCAACGTTTTTGCAGTTGGAAATATTGCTTCTGTTAGTTATGTTACTGATAAAGCTCAAAAAGCGATGTTTGGTAGACTGGCGTATATTGTAGAGGGATTGAAAGAGCTTCCTAACACATTAAATCAACCTATGGAATTGAAGATTAAAACAAAGGATGACTATCTAGAAGTAAAATCTCCTATTATGATTATTTCGAATTCAAATACTGTAGGTGGTTTTGAAAATATTTGCCCGCAAGCCAAAATTGACGATCAAATGTTAGATGTTTTAATTATTAAGCATTCCCGTCTTAAAGAAGTTGCTCAGATTTTAATAGATGCTTTTAGTTCAAAGCATATTTATTCTGAAGATGTATTATATTTTCAAACTGATACTTTAACCATTGAATCTGATCAAACAGTTCCAGGAGATGTGGATGGAGAATATGGTGGAAATTTACCAGTGAAAGTTGAGATTAATAATAAACCAATAAATATTTTAGTAAGGAGCGATTAAATGTCATCACCAACAATTAAAGACGTAGCAAAACTTGCTGGAGTTTCAATTTCTACGGTATCTAGAGTTATGAATGATTCCAAGCCAGTTAGTCCAGAAGCACGTAGAAAAGTTTTAGATGCAATTGAAAAACTTGATTTCAAACCAAATGAATTGGCACGATCTTTGGTAATGAAAAGATCCAATTTAATAGGAGTAGTAGTTAAGGATATTGGCATTCCATATATGGCACAAATTGTAAGAGGTGCTGAAGAAATTGGAAGAATGTACAAATACGATATACTATTGTCTTCTACATACGGCGATTTGGAACAAGAAAAGAAGATTATAGACTTCATGTTTACAAAGCAAGTAGAAGGAATAATTTTGATTTCAGAAGACATTGAACCAGAGGTTATATTCAAGTTGAAAGATCAAACTGTTCCTTATATTCAATTGGATAAATTCTGGAATATAAAAGACGTGCACACAGTACAAATCGACTACAAGGAAGCCATGATAAATATGATTAATCATATTTATGATTTAGGTCACAAGAAAATTTTATTCGTAAAAGAAAATCAAGATACTGAAATAGGTCAAGAAAAACTTAAAGGATACAGACAAGCTTGTGATGATCTGAAATTAGAAAAATTCGAAATCTCATCAGAAGGAGTTTCAGTTAAAGATGGTTACGAAGCAGGAGATAAGATTTTCGAAATGAAAGATTCGAAAGACATAACTTGTGTAAGTTTTAGTGAAGATGCACAAGCAATTGGGTTTATAAATTATTGCTATGATAATAACAAGAAAGTTCCAGAAGATATTTCCGTATCTGGATTTGGCGATATACCAATGACAAGTATTTACAGACCTACCCTTACTACAGTTCAAGAACCTTATTATGACATAGGTGCTGTATCTATGAGAACTTTAGTAAAGGTTTTGAAAGAAAATAAAGTTATCAACGAAAAGGCAATATTAGGTTCTCAAATAATGAAGAGAGAATCTGTAAAAGATATCAATTAAAATATTTTCCTGTTTAAAAAATCAATTAATAGGATATAAATAAAGTAGTCATAGGAGGATTATTATTATGGTAGAACAAAATGTTATAGTAAAAAACGAAACTGGTTTGCATGCTCGTCCAGCTGCATCTTTAGTACAATTTGTTAAAAATTTTGATGGTAAAGTTGAACTTATTAAAGATGGTAAAACAGCTAACGCAAAATCTATTTTCAACGTTATGGCTTTAGGTATTTCTCAAGATACTGAAGTCACTGTTAGAATAGATGGTGAAAACGAAGAAGAAAACTTAAAAAAACTAGTTGAATTTATAGAAAATTTAGAAGACTAATTAAAGCAAGAATTCATAGCCGTCACTTTTGTGGCGGCTTTAGTTTATCAGGAGGTATTATGAGTTTAATTAAAAAAGGTATTATTGCAAGTGAAAATTTAGCTATTGGCAAAATTAAACTTATGAAAAAACAAGAAGTTAAGATAAGTAGGAAAAAAATTTCTGATGATGAAATTAAACTTCATGTTGATAAATTTAATAAAGCTTTGAATGATTACAAAAGAATATTATTAGAAACAAAAGTTGACAATGATACACAAAAACAAGTTATAGAAGCCCATTTGAGTATGTTGGACGATCCTTTTCTATCAGAAAGTGTGATTTCAAAAATTAATGAAAATTTTGCAAGCGACAAAGCTTTAAATGATACGATTGATGAAATGGTTATAATGATGCAGTCGCTAGACAATGAGTATATGAGAGAAAGAGCGTCCGACTATAAAGATATCGGTCAACAATTACTGTACAAAATTAAAGGAATTGAAAATCAGAAACTAGATTCATTAGAACCTAATACTATTTTGGTTTCAAAAGAGCTGACTCCTTATGAAACATCAATAATTGATAAAGATAATGTTGTGGGATTTTTAATGGACTTGGGAGGAAAAACTGCACACACTTCAATTATTGCGCAAACCTTAGGCATTGCTTGTCTTGTTGGCATGAAAGATATAACAGAAAATGTTAAGGATTCGCAAACAGTTATCATAGATTCATTTAAGGGAATCTGTATAATTGAACCTGATGAAGAAACTCTTTTAGAATACAAAAATAAAAAGTCTGAATTGGATGATGAAAAGTCAAGGCTTGAAAAAAACAGGTATAACAAAGCAATTACTAAAGATGGAAGAGACATTGATGTAATGACAAATATCGGAAATATTGAAGATTTAGAAAAAGGCTTAGAATCTGGTGCTGAAGGCGTTGGTTTATTTAGAACTGAATTTTTGTATATGTATAATGACAATTTCCCGACAGAAGATGAACAATTTAAATCTTATAAAAAAGTCGTGGAAATTTTAGACGGGAAATCAGTAATTATCAGAACCTTAGATATTGGTGGAGACAAAGAACTTCCTTACTACAAGTTTCCTAAAGAAGATAATCCATTTTTGGGTTGGAGAGCATTGAGATTTTGTTTTGATATGAAGGATGTTTTTGATGCTCAAATCAAAGCAATATTGAGAACTTCTGCATTTGGAAAAATAAGGATTATGCTTCCTATGGTAATTTCAGTAGAAGAAATAGAAAAAGCACTTGAAATAATTGAAAATAATAAAGATGAATTGAGAGATAAAAATATTGATTTCGATGAAAATATAGAAGTTGGTATTATGATTGAAACGCCAGCAAGTGTTATTGTCTCCGAAGATTTAATAGAATACGTTGATTTCTTTAGTATTGGAACTAATGACTTGACGCAATATGTCTTAGCAAGTGATAGAGGAAATGATAAAATTTCAAGTCTTTATAACACATACAATCCAGCAGTTCTTAGAGCTATCAAAAAGGTTATTGATGTTAGCCATGAACACGGAAAATGGACTGGAATGTGTGGAGGATTTGCCGGAGATACTAAAGCAACGAAACTTCTTTTGGGTATGGGATTGGATGAATTTTCTGCGCCAGCAGCTTCAATTCCGAAAATAAAGGATGTTATCGCTAACAATTCATTTGAAGAAGCAAAAATTTACGCAGATGAAATTTTAAAATTGAAAAAAACTTCAGAAATTGAGAGGAAAATTTCTGAATAAATATTTTGTTTTAAAATTCTGATTATTAATGATAAAATTGTATTGGTGATTATATGGAAATCAAAGATTTACAATTTTTTAAAGATAAAAATATTTACGATTGTGATTTACAAGATGATAAGTACATTGTAAATACAGATTCTGGTAAATATATCGTTGAAATATACGAAGGGGATTTGGAGTCTTTTTTGAAATACAACCAACATAATAATTATTTGTTGTATGAGTTAAATGACAAATTTGCAAAAATTGAAGATAGTGGATTTGAAAATGGTTATACTTTTGTGATTAAAAAATTCATTCAAAATCTTACAGATCAAATCTCTGTTGAAAAGCAAATACAACTTGGAAGTGAAATAGGCAAAATTCTCAGAAAACTTCACGAAAATAGCCAAATTAACGATGATACTACTTGGTCGAAGATTTTTAATTATAAAATCAATAATCTTATATACAACTACTCAATGACAAACTTCAGAGGAGATAAGGATTATATTGTTTTTGACTACATTGAAAATAATAGATATTTAATTGAATCGAGAAAGTTGAGTAATATTTATCTGTTTGATAATTTAGAATCTATCTATGCAGACGAAAATAATTTGAATTTTGTATCAAAAAATGTAAGTTATATGGCGGATTCTTTCTTTGAATTTAGAAAAATAAATGAAGCTGATGAGAAAAATAGGATTTTCTACTATTCTTTATTAAAATCTTATTTTAATGGGAAAATTCCCAGATTATTTTATAGAATTCTTGCTATATACACTATTTTGGACATTCTGGAACCAAAATTAAATGGAGAAAATGATGTTGACTTGACAGGAGAATTCGATAGAATATTAAGAATTTACAATGATTTTGATTGTATAATTCCTGTGTGGATTAAGGAAACTGAAGGAAGGATAAGGGAGCTTAGTGATGAAGGTAAATTGTAAGTTTTGGTTTGAAGATGACAATGGTAAGAAGTTTTTCGGTAAAGGAAATTATCTTCTGCTAAAAGAAATTGACAAGACAAAATCTCTTAACAAGGCTTCAAAAAATCTCAAAATGAGTTACAGCAAAGCTTTTAATATTATAAAAAATAGCGAAAAAATTTATGGAGAGAAGTTTGTGGATACCGAAATTGGAGGAGCCAATGGCGGAGGATCGACATTAACAGAAGTTGGTGAAAGATTAATCAGAGAATATGAAAAAGGTATGTCAAATTTTACCAGAACTAGCAACAATTTAACAGAAAAAATTACAAAAAATTCCTAAAAAGCTTGTATTTTTTATAAAATCAGTGTAATATATATTTATCGAAGTGTCTTAATAATTAAAATCTCAATGTTTAGCATTGGGATTTTATATTTGGATACTATTTTTAATTTATAAAAGGAGTTAAAATGAAGAAAATAGTTTTAGCATTAGGTGGAAACGCTCTCGGAAATTCACCTGAAGAACAAATCAAAGCTGTTAGAAAAACATCTGTATCTATAGTTGATTTAGTTGAAGATGGTAACGAAGTTATCGTTTGCCATGGAAATGGTCCACAAGTTGGTATGATTAATTTGGCTATGGAAACTGCTCATAATTCTAATCCGCAAATTTCTGACATGCCATTTGCAGAATGTGTTGCTATGAGTCAAGGATACATAGGGTATCATTTACAAAAAGCTATCAAAAACGAATTATCAAAAAGAAACATGAAAAACGCAGTGTCTACTATAATTACACAAGTTAAAGTGGATAAGAATGATGAAGCTTTTGCTAATCCAACAAAACCTGTGGGATTATTTTATTCAAAAGAAGAATCTGAAAAACTTGCTGCTGAAAGTGGATATACTTTTAAAGAAGATGCAAACAGAGGATACAGAAGAGTTGTTCCATCTCCAAAACCAATTGATATTATTGAAAAAGAAGAAATCAATACTTTGATTAAAGAAGATTTCATCGTTATTGCTGGAGGTGGAGGAGGAATTCCTGTCGTAGAAAATGATGGACAATTAGAAGGTATAGGAGCTGTTATAGATAAGGATTTCACTTCAGAAAAATTAGCGGAAATTTCTGATGCAGATTTGTTAATCATTTTAACTGCAGTAGAAAAAGTATGTATTAATTACGGGACAGAAAATGAAGAAGGCTTGGATGAGTTAAACTTATCAAGAGCACAAAAGTTAATAGAAGAAAAACAATTCGCAGAAGGATCTATGCTACCTAAGGTTAAGGCTTGCTTGAGTTTTATCCAATCAGGTGAAGGTAAAACTGCTTTGATAACTTCTTTGGAAAAAGCAAAAGAAGGAATCAATGGGTTAACAGGAACTAGATTTGTAAAATAATAATAGTACTTCCAAAACAAGAAATTGATTTGTTGTTTTTGGGAGTATTTTTTTAATGCTCTTTAAATTATTTTGAATTTAATATAGAATATACTTTGATGAAATTAAAAGGAGGGTGTATATGGAAAGTAATTCGAATTCATTATTTGATTATTATGGCAAACCTTCCATGCTTAAATCATTTCCGATTGCTATGCAACACTTGTTGGCAATGATTGTGGGTAATGCGTTGCCATCAATAGTCTTGGCGAGTGCTTTGAAATCAAGTGAACATGCAATTACGGATGCCCAAGCAATTTATCTGATTCAAGCAGGAATGTTTATTGCTGCAATAGCGACATTATTACAATTGTATCCAGTTTTAAAATTTGGTGCAAAATTACCAGTTATTATGGGCGTTAGTTTTGCTTATATTCCGGTTTTATTATCAATTGGAAAGCAATATGGAATAGGTGCTGTGTATGCATCACAGTTGGTTGGTGGTATTGTGGCGATATTCACGGGAGTATTCATTGGAAAAATTAGGAAATTTTTCCCACCGATTGTGTCAGGAACAGTTGTATTAACTATTGGTCTTAGTTTGTATTCAGTGGCTGTAAATTATATGTCAGGTGGGAATGGACCTATGCAAGGCGAAATCAGAAACTGGGTTGTTGCGATTATAACTTTGTGCGTTGTTTTGTTTTGTAATATGTTTATGAAAGGTTACATAAAATTAGCGGCAATTTTAGTAGGAATTATTGTAGGATATATAATTTCATTATTTTTAGGCATGGTTCAATTTGACAATGTAGTTAGTGCTTCTTGGTTTATGCTTCCACAAATTTATCCATTCAAATTCCAGTTCCATTTTGATGCTATTTTGACTATGTCAATTATGTACATCGTAAACTCTGTTCAAGCAGTTGGAGATTTAACTAGTACAACTGTTGGAGGAATGGATCGTGAACCTACTGATGTAGAATTATCTGGAGGCATAAAAGCAAATGGTCTTGTAAGTGTTATTGGTGCATTCATAGGAGCACTTCCAACTGCAACTTATTCACAAAACGTAGGCATTGTTTCAATGACAAAAGTTATTGCCAGAAAAGTTTTGTTGATTACTGCTAGTATGGTATTTATCTGTGGATTGATTCCAAAATTTGGTGCATTGATGCTTTCAGTACCACAAGCTGTAATCGGTGGGGCAACTATTTCTGTTTTCGCACAAATAGCTATGAGTGGTATGAAACTTATAACTTCAAGTGAAATGAGCGTAAGAAATACAACTATAGTTGGATTGGGAGTTGCGCTTGGAATGGGAATCACACAAGTTGGGCCAAACGCTGTAAGATATTTTCCACAATGGTTCAGAATGGTGTTCACAGCATCACCTGTAGTCGTTGCAACTTTGATAGTATTTTTCTTGAATATTATTATTCCAGAAAAAACATTAGAACAAGAAGAAAAAGAAAGAAAAGAAATAGACTAAAAAATCTTGACCTGAACCCCAAAATCCGGAATACGGATGGAGGGGTTTTTGTATGCCAAAGTACACAAAAGAATTTAAAATAAAATTAGTACTAGAATACTTATCA
>JAWGCW010000008.1:0-86031 GCA_032548025.1 Finegoldia magna
ATAAAGTATTTTAATAAGCATCAAAAAAGCAGTTAAGCCTTATTGCTAAGAATATCATACGGAGAAAATTCAAGTTGTTTCAAATCGAAGAAACCCGGCTAAAATTTGACCGCCGAACGAAGTGAGCTTCAAATTTTAGGGTTTCGAGATTTAGAAATAACAAATTTTCGTAGTCTAGATATTCGTGCAATATGCTTAATCTGCGTAAACTTACCTATGTTAGCAATGCAATTATTCACCTACCTAAGCAACAAAAAAACAGCTAAGCATATTTGCGATATGCTTAACTGCATGAGTTTTCCTATCTAAGTAAATCAATAACTTACTTCTTTTCTCTTTTTTTAAAAAACACAAAAAATGCACCAGTAATGATTATTAAACAAGCGATGCTTATTAAAATATGCTCGTTGTCTATGCCTGCTTTTGGCAAAGTTTGTGTACTAGCTAACATTTTCATTATGTTACTTTCATTTTGACCGTAGCTTATGTCATATCCAATATGCATCAGAAACGTCATCACTGCTACCACATATATCGTTAATTTCTTTTTCATATTCTCCCCCCATTACCCTCACACTTATTATATATTTTATATTATTATTTTTCAATATAAAATATTTTTTTAACTAGCACATTTTTGTAGGGTCGACGTATTCGTCAAATTCTTCTTCTGTTAGAATTTCCAAATCAAGGGAAGCTTGTTTAAGTGTTGTGTTGTTTTTGTGTGCATATTTTGCGATTGTACTAGCTTTGTCGTAGCCAATTTTGGTGTTAAGGGCTGTGACTAGCATTAACGAATTGTTCAAATAATAATCGATGACTTCTCTGTTTGCTTTGAGTCCTCTTAGACAATTATCTGTAAAAGATTTTGTAGCATCTTTGATTAGTCGTACTGATTGCAACGCGTTATATATAATCACAGGCATATACACATTTAGTTCGTAATTTCCTTGGCTTGCTGCGACTTGAATTGTCGTGTTGTTGCCCATTATTTGTACACAAACCATAGTCAATGCTTCTGCTTGTGTTGGATTTACTTTGCCAGGCATGATTGATGAGCCCGGTTCATTTGCAGGAATTGACAATTCGCCGATTCCACATCTTGGACCACTCGCCAAAAATCTCACATCATTTGCAATTTTCATCAAATTATTAGCAAGGGCTGTGATTGCTCCATGTGTATAGCTTATTGCATCTTTTGATGTAAGCGCGTGGAATTTGTTTTCTGCAGTGACGAATTCTCCTTTTGTTTGGGCATTTATTTCATCTACTACCATTTGGTCGAATCCTTTAACTGCGTTGAGTCCTGTTCCAACAGCTGTAGCTCCAATTGCAAGTTCGTTTAACGCTTTGCTTGCTTCAATAATGTGTTGTTTGCCTTTTCTAATCATGAAAAGCCATCCCGATATTTCTTGTGACAATCTTAGAGGCACTGCATCTTGCAAATGTGTACGTCCGATTTTGATGATATCTTTGTTTTCTTCCATCAATTTTTCCAAGACTTTTTCAGTGTTTTCTAATTCTTCGATTAGTTCTGAATCAATCATGTGTTTAAGTGCAATGTGGATTGCAGATGGGAATGTATCGTTAGAACTTTGGGATTTGTTTACATCATCGTTCGGATGAATGATGTTGTCACCAATCTTTTGGTTTGCGATGTGTGCGATAACTTCGTTCACATTCATGTTGGATTGCGTTCCAGATCCAGTTTGCCACACAGCTAGTGGAAATTCGCTGTCATGTTTGTGATCCAAGATTTCATCACATGCACCCACAATCAAATCCTTTTTTTCGTCTGTAAGTTTTCCCAATTTGTTATTAGAAATCGCACACGCTTTTTTTAATCTTGTTAGCGCTTTGATGACTTCAAGTGGCATTTTTTCTGTTCCGATTTTAAAATTGTTGAAACTTCTTTGAGTTTGTGCTCCCCACAAAACATCGTCACTTACTTCGATTTCACCGATAGAATCCTTTTCAATTCTCATTTTTTTCCTCCAATTATAATTCAAAATTTATTTGTTCTCTATTATTAATCAAACTTTTGTATCCCAAATAAAGCGACAAAAAACTTGCAATGTTGACACTAGCGCAGATGGCTATCATCACAGAAATCTGATAAATTATCGCAGTGTTTGGACTAACCCCGGATAGGATTTGTCCTGTCATCATTCCAGGAAGACTTATAATTCCCATCGCAATCATACTATTCAAATTAGGTAGTATCGCCATTTCTACTGATTTATTCACAATCGGAATAAGCGCTGTGTCTGCACTTACTCCCAAGTTAATTAACGTTGTGATTTTGTTTTTGTTTAGTTTCAGATTTTCGTTTAAGTAATTTACTCCCAAATTCACAGCCGTCATTGTATTTCCGAAAAGCATTCCAGAAATTGGAATCGCATATTGTGCATCCAAAATCGGCTTTCTGATTACAAATCCCACGTAGAAACATTCTACCAGTAATCCTGAAAATAATACGCTAAATCCTATAATCGCTTTGAATTTGTCAGATAAATGATTTCCCTTGAACACCTTCAAACTGCTGAATGTCGCCATTACCAATATGTAAATTATTACAAATAAATTGTTGTTCGCATTTATCACATAAGTTAGGATGAAACCTGCTATAATAAGTTGTACAGTCATACGAACACTTGCTACAACTAGCATTTTTGTTTTGTTGATACGACATTTCTTCATTACGAATAACACAACTAACAAAAGCAAATAAATCAGAACGAACCTAGTCCATGGTATTTTAATTATTCCCATTTTATTCTCCCAAATCGATTATTTTATCTGCAAATTCGTCGACTAATTGTCTAGCGTGAGTTACAACTACAAGTGTGATGTCGTTGTGTTTGCAATAATCCACGATATTTTTCATCATATCAAATGCAGTCTTATTATCCAACGCACTTGTCGGCTCATCCAATAACAAAACCTCAGGATCTAAGCTAAGTGCAATAGCCAAGAAAACCCTTTGCTTTTCTCCGCCGGAAAGTTTTTCAACATTGAGGTTCACATCGACATCAAAGTTTGTAATTCTGAGAAATATCTCAATCTCATCATCTGTTAATTCTTTCAAATCACGTAATTTGTAAAACTCATGGAAATTCTCTCTTATAGTCATATCAAACAAGAAATTTTCCTGAGAAGTCATTATGATGTTTCTTCTCAAATCAACAGGATTGATATTCAAAATATTCGTATCTTTGTAGAAAATTCTGCCCGATTTCAGTTGTAATGTGTTGTTGATAAGTTTGAGAAGAGTGGATTTGCCGCTTCCACTCTTACCCACAACGAAAACTACTTCGTTTTTATCTATAGAAAAATCATCGTACTCTTTGATGAATTTAACATTTTCAAATCTCAAAATTTCCATTTAAAATTCCAGTTGCTCTTTGAGTGACGCCTTAAATTTTTTGAGAATTTTCTTCTCCATTCTGCTGACAGTCATTTGCGAAATATCCAATTCCTCTGCAATCACGATTTGTGTTTTCTTATCAAAATATCTTCCAAGAAGAATTTTTTTCTCAACTTCGTTCAAATCCTCCATGCATCTGTTGATCAAATCTCTGTTTTCAAACTTCAACATGTCTCTGTCTTCTTCTCCAATCAAATCGCTAAGATTAGTGTCCCTGTCATCACTTGACTGATCGATTGATTGATCCAATGATTGTGGAGCGTACACCTTCGCACCTTCCAACACTTCCAACACTTCTTCGTTGGATATCGACAAGTAATCTGCGATGTCTTCAACTGTTGGAGATTTTTGCATGGTTTGTGACAAATGAACCTTGGCTGTCGCAACTTTTTTGTTGAGCTCTTGAATTCTGCGTGGAACTCTGATGACCCAGCCTTTGTCTCTGAAATATTTCTTGATTTCTCCGACTATTGTAGGAGTTGCATAGGAGGAGAATTCGTAGCCTTTTGATGGATCGAAACGGTCAATCGCAAGGATTAGTCCGATACATGCAACTTGGTACAAATCATCGTATTCGATTCCCCTTCCTGTGTATTTTTTAGCCAATATTTCAGCGATATACAGGTTTTTTTCAACGAGAGTATCTCTTGTTTTCTTATCTCGTGTTTCTTGGAATTTCAAGAATAATTCTTTAATATTCTCCTGTTCTTCTTTTTTGATTGATTTATTCGCCATAATATTATTTCCTATTCTTGATTACTTTTATCTCACTTCCATTGATTTCGTATTCATCCATTAAAGATTGGATAATCATTTCAGATATTTTATCCTTTTCGTTGTTTTCACGTGGATTAAATCCGTCTAATTTGAAAATTAGTGTCAAAGATTCATCGTCAATAGTCATCGTACAGTCGATGATTTCGGATCTGTTTCTTTGTAAATTCAAGCACTCACTCGCGCACAATTTGATATCTTCAATATCGTCCACTGAAAATCCACACTTCATCGCAATGAAAGATGCTGAAAGTCTTATAAGAGATACATTTTCTTTTTCATTTTGAAAACTTAATCTGAATTCTTCCATTATATCTCCTTTATTACGAAAATCTTGTCCATTTCGGTTATCGTGAACACTTTATTTACGTGTTTTTTGATATTGTCAATGTAGATTTTGTGGTTATTGTCTCTTATTTCGTTGTACACTTTTATCAAAGCACCAAGTCCTGTTGAATCTATAAATGAAAGATCTGTCGCATCAATTCTGATGTCATTTGGATTTTTCTTGTATTCTTCCAATAAATCATCTCTGAATTCGTCGCAAGTGTTGATGTCCAAATCACCTTGGATTCTTACAATTATTTCGTCTTTTGTGACTATATCGTAGTTTAATTGCATAATTTTCTCCTTATTCTTCAAAATACTTAGCTACAGCTACTATCGCATCTTCGCCCTTATCTGTATTTTTCAATAATACACCAGATGTTGATCTTGAAAGTGTAGATATTCCTTCGGCCTTAATTCTGATAACCTCAGCTTTTTTGCTAATCAAAAGTATCTCATCTTCGTTTTTCAATGCCTTAGCACACGCTACATCTCCTGTTTTCTTGGCGATTTTGTAAGTTCTGATTCCCTTTCCACCTCTGTTTTGTGTAGTGTAGTTGGATAATTCAGTCTTCTTACCGTAACCATTTTCACTGATAACTGCCAAGAATTCATTGTCTTTTACCAAATCAAATGAAATAACTTCATCGTCTTTGTTAAGCGTTATAGCCTTTACTCCGATAGCATTTCTGGATAAATCTCTCAATTGATCCACATTAAATTGCAAACTCATACCTTTTTTAGTGACGATAATTACATTTTCATTTTTTTCGACAAGTTTAACATCGATAAGTTCGTCACCTTCGTCAAATTTGATAGCTATGATACCAGTTTTTCTGATATTTTCGTACAAATCCAACGAAGTCTTCTTCACTTTACCATTTTTAGTGATAAATATTATAAATTGATCGTCTTCTTTGTCCTTATCCAACGCCAATACTTGTGTAACACTTTCATCCGCATCGATTTGGATTAGGTTAATGATGTTGGATCCTCTAGCAGTACGGCTTGCTTCTGGCACTTCGTAAGCTTTTAGTGAATAAACTTTTCCTTTATTAGTGAAGAACAACAAATCTTGATGAGTTGTAGTTGCGAACATATCTTTGATGAAATCTCCATCTTTCATTCCCATTGCATTAACACCACGTCCACCTCTGTGTTGAACTTTGTATGCATCGGTTGAAATTCGTTTGATGTAGCCTTTGTTAGTGATAGTAATAAACATGTCTTCTTCTTCTAGAAGTTCCATATCTTCAAAATCACCGTCATCTCTTAGAATTTTAGTTCTTCTGTCGTCTGAATATTTTGTTTTAATTTCTGTCAATTCGTCTTTGATGATTCCTAATAACATGTGTCTGTTATTCAAAATTTCTGTCAATTGTTCAATCAATGCGCTCAATTCGTCAAATTCATTTTGTAGTTTTTCTTTTTCCAAACCTTGTAGTCTTTTAAGTCTCATATCCAAGATTGCTTGGGCTTGAATTTCTGAAAAACCAAATCTTTGCATCAATTTTTCAAGCGCATCATCATAACTTGTTCTGATAATGTGAATAATTTCATCGATATTGTCGATTGCTTTCAACAATCCTTCAACTATGTGAATTCTTGCCTTCGCCTTATTCAAATCAAATTGCGTTCTTCTTCTAACGACTATTTCTTGGTGAACAAGATAATGGTCGATTAGTTGTTTCAAATTCAAAACTTTTGGAACACCATTTACAAGTGCAAGGTTAATTATCCCGAATGTAGTTTGCATTTGAGTGTATTTGTACAAGTTATTAAGCACGATATTTGGATTGGCATCTCTTTTTGTTTCGATGACAATTCTCATACCTTTTCTATCCGATTCATCTCTCAAATCGCTGATACCTTCTAATTTCTTTTGTTTTACAAGGTCTGCAATTTTTTTGATTAAATTGGATTTGTTAACTTGGTAAGGAATTTCTGTGACGATAATCTTGTATCTGTTCTTTGATTCCTCAATCCTAGCCTCTGCTCTGAGTCTAACTTTTCCACGTCCTGTAGTGTATGCATTTTTGACTTCTTCAAGTCCCATGATGTTTCCACCTGTTGGAAAATCAGGAGCCTTGATGTGTTTCATCAATTCTTCTATTGTAATATTTGGATTGTCGATTGATGCTATTAATGCATCTATAGTTTCACCCAAGTTGTGTGGAGCCATATTTGTCGCCATACCAACAGCGATACCACTGGATCCATTTACGATTAAGTTAGGAAATCTAGATGGAAGTACAACTGGTTCTTGTTCTTCACCGTCGTAGTTGTCTTGGAAATCAACTGTATCTTTGTTGATGTCACGCAACATTTCAAGTGATAGTTTTGCCATACGTAACTCCGTATAACGAGGTGCGGCAGCTCCGTCACCGTCGATTGAACCGAAGTTACCTTGACCATCTACAAGTGGATATCTCATGTTGAAATCTTGTGCAAGTCTTACAACTGCATCGTAGATTGCGCTGTCACCATGAGGGTGATACTTACCCATTACTTCCCCTACAAGTCTTGCGGACTTGGAGTATTTTCTATCTGGGAACAACCCTTGTTGTTGCATTCCGTAAATTATACGTCTGTGAACAGGTTTTAATCCGTCTCTTACATCTGGAAGTGCACGTGATACAATTACACTCATAGAATAATCCAAATATGCACTTTCCATTTCTTTTTTCAAATCAGCTGGTTTTATATTGAGTTTTCTTTCTGTCATATTATTCTCCTAAGCGTCAATGTTTTGTGCATAAACAGCATTTTGTTCTATAAATTCTCTTCTTGGCTCTACATTGTCTCCCATCAAAACATCGAATGTGTTGTCAAGTTCGTTTTCATCTTCTCCGTCGATTTCGACTTTGATTAGGATTCTGTGTTCAGGATTCATTGTAGTATCCCACAATTGTTCTGCGTTCATTTCACCAAGACCTTTGTATCTTTGAACTTTGATGTTACTTCTTTCGCCGTATTTTTCCAAAGCTTCTTCTAATTCTTTTTCTGTGTAGCAATATTCCATTACCTTAACACCTTTGATGATTCCGTAAAGTGGTGGTTGTGCGATGTACACGTGACCTTTTTCCACCAATGGCTTCATAAATCTGTACAAAAATGTAAGTAAAAGTGTTCTGATGTGCGCTCCATCGACATCGGCATCGGTCATTATTACGATTTTGCCGTAGCGAAGTTTGCTGATGTCAAAATTCTTGCCAATTCCAGTTCCAAATGCAGTAATCATAGCTTTGATTTCGTTTGAATTTAAAACTCTTTCAAGGTGAGCCTTTTCTACATTCAAGATTTTACCTCTCAATGGCAAAATAGCTTGGAATTTATTGTCCCTGCCACCTTTTGCAGAACCACCGGCAGAATCCCCTTCGACAAGGAAGATTTCGTTGTGTTCGATGTCTGAGCTTTGGCAGTCAGCAAGTTTTCCTGGAAGTGTAGTATTGTCAAGCACCGATTTCTTACGAACCAAATCCCTTGCACGTCTTGCGGCAAGTCTTGCTTTTTGTGATGCCAATGCTTTTTGTATAATTGTCTTGACGATTTTTGGATTTTCTTCAAAATAAAAGCTCAAATGTTCGTACACTACACTGTCCACAACAGTTCTAGCTTCTGAGTTACCCAATTTTCCTTTTGTTTGTCCTTCAAATTGTGGGTTGTTAAGTTTTACTGAAACAACAGCAGTGATACCTTCTCTGACATCATCACCCGACAAATTATCGTCTTTTTCTTTTAATATGTTTTTATTTCTTGCATAATCGTTAAGAGCACGAGTAAGTGCAGATTTAAATCCTACAACATGTGTTCCACCGTCAACTGTTTTAATGTTATTGGTAAATGAAACTATAGTTTCGTTATAGCTTTCAGTGTATTGCATAGCTATTTCCACTTTAGTAGTTTCTTTCTCTCCTTCGATATACATTACTTCGTGATCCAAAGGCTTTTTGGATTTGTTGATGTATTCTACAAATGATTTGATACCACCTTCGTAGTGGAACAATTCCTTGTAGCCTTCTCTTTCATCAGCAAATTCTATCTTCACGCCCTTATTCAAAAACGCCATTTCTCTGAATCTTTTTGCAAGAACATTTTTGTCGAAATTCAAAGTTTCAAAAATCGTATTGTCCGGCATAAATTCAATTGTTGTTCCAGTTCCTCTGACATTTTCTTTTATAACAGTAAGTTCTGTAACGGTTTTTCCTTTTTCAAATCTTTGTTCGTACATTTTGCCGTCTCTTTTGACTCTGGCAATAAGATATGTACTTAAAGCATTAACACAACTTACACCAACACCGTGAAGACCACCTGAGTATTGATAAGCGTCGTTTGAAAATTTACCACCCGCATGAAGCACTGTAAGTACAGTTTCAAGCGTTGATTTGCCTGTTTTTGGGTGTGTTTCAACCGGAATACCAGAACCATCATCTTCTACAATAACTGAATTGTCTTTTTTTATAGTAACCTTAATCAAATCACACACGCCAGCCAACGCCTCATCAATTGAGTTGTCGACTACTTCATACACCAAATGGTGTAGACCTTTTTCATCAGTAGAACCGATGTACATCCCTGGTCTTACACGAACCGGTTCCAATCCTTCTAATACTGTAATCTGATCTGCAGTATATTCTCTATTTTTCTTCATTATATTCCTTTCATAAAGTTATTCATCAAATAATTCCCACTGATATTTGACTTGTAAACTCCTCTATTAGTTATGACTATAGACCTTATAGTAATGTCCTCATCTTCATTCACAAATTCTACGTTTTTCGTATAATCCAAATCATTTTTATCAAAATCTTTGAAGAATTTGTCCGAGACATTAACCACTGCTATAATCTCATTTTCATCAATTAATGTGTTGTTGCCAATATCCAAATACATATCATTCACCTATTTTTATCGTGTACAACCCTTCCGGAGCTCTTTCTGAAGTCGTCAGAAAAGCTTGAAAATCCTTGATATATCTGATGATGTAGTTGATTCTGTAATCGTCAAGTTCACTGAACACATCATCTAATAAAATAATTGGCAATCTATCATTATAAAATCTACTCAAATCCAATTGTGCAAGCTTCATCGATAAAATAGCAGTTCTCACCTGAGCTTGAGATGCAAAAAACTTAGCCGATTTGTCGTTGATTAAAATATCCAAATCATCACGATGGATACCTAAATTAGTTTGCTTATTTTCCAAATCCTTGTCCAAAATATCTCTCAAACTCTTGTAATAAGTGTTCTTTTGATCAGTCATATCCTCTACATATCTAATAGAAAAATTATTTTCCATGTCCAGCTTGTCATTATCATCGCTCAAATTCTTGCACACATTTTTTGCGATAAGCTGAAGCCTTTCGACGTAGCTTTTTCTCTTGTGCATAATATATGAACCAAAATCCGACAATTGAATATTCAAAGCCTTCAACTGCTCATTAAAATACGAATTGTACCTGTGGTTTTTGATGAGCTTGTTTCTCTCATCCAACACTTGATTGTACTGTTTCAAAACAGTCCTGTAATAGTTATCCACACCACTTATGGACTCATCCAAGAATTTTCTTCTCAACGATTTCGATTCTTTTACTATCTTCAAATCATCTGGCTTAAAAACAATACACTCAAAATACTCATTGTATTCTTTAATAGTATTCACAAAAGCTTCATTCACATTGAGTATCTTTTCGTTACTTTTAATAGTAATATCTATCTTATCCTCAAAACCATCATCGTACACATCCATTATTATACGAGCCTCATCTTCACCGAATTTAATCAAGTGAGAATTGGTGTTGGTTTTGAAACTTTTTCCCTTCAAAGCTACATTAATAGCTTCCAAAATATTAGTCTTACCCGAGGCATTTCTGCCTACAATCAGATTCAGACCATCACAAAAATCCAATTCTATTTCACAGAAATTCCTGTAATTATATAATTTTAATTTTTGAACGATCATTATTCGACTACGTATTTCTCTCCTTCAAATTCCACTACATCTCCTGGATAAAGCTTCTTGCCGCGTCTTGTTTCAACCTCGTCATTTACCTTAACCATGGATTCTTTAATAAGTTCTTTCGCCATGCCACCAGTTTGTGCGATGGATGCGAATTTTAGAAACTGTTCCAATTTTATAAATTCAGACTCAATTTTAACACTAATCATTATTACCTCCTGCAAGTTTTACCGGAAGGACAAGATAAGTGTAATTTGTATCGTTCAATGGCTTAAACACCATCGGTCTTAGACTTCCACTCATATTCAAAGTAATATCGTCATCATCAATAACCTTCAAACCATCCAACAAATACTTAGCATTAAAAGCAATCTTCAAATCTTCTCCACCGATTTCGCACTTCACATACTCATCAACCTTACCAATATCAGTATTAGATGAAATATGAAGCTCATTTCCAGAAAAATCTAGCTTAACCAAGTTTGCCTTGTCTTCCTTTGCCATCAAAGACGCTCTTTCCAACGCCATTTGCAAAGCTCTCTTTTCTATAGTAACGACAGTCGAAAAATCTTGTTTCATAACTTGATTGTAGTCGATATATTGACCATCTATAAGTCTAGAATAAACATCAGTGTTTTCCAATTTGAAAATAATATTTCCAGTAATTATGTTAAGAGTTATTTCCCCTTCTTCCAAAATCTTGTAGACCTCATTCAAAGCTCTCGCTGGAACAATAGCCTTCATTTCAAACTCACTCACATTACTCATACAATCAAGTGAAACTCTGTAACCATCTAATGCCACAAACTCAATTCTATCATTCATAATATTGAACAAAACACCAGTCAAATCTGGTCTTGTTTGGTCCATACTTGTAGCAAATGATGTTTTTCTGATGGAATCTCTAAGTTCAGATTGTTCCAAAGTCAATTTAACATCCTTATCTATATAAGGAAGAGATGGAAATTCGTTTGAATCTTGACCTTGAATGTTGAATTCAGAAGACAAACATTTAATGTTGATGTTATTATCATCCACTTCAATGTAAATATCATCGTCAGGAAGTTTCCTAATGATATTTCCTATCATTGATGAGTTGATTACAATTTGGCCTTTTTCGTAGATTTCACAATTTGCTCTAGTATCCACAATAAGCTCCAAATCTGTAGCAACAAGTCTAAGACAGTTTTCTTCAGCGATGAATAAAATTCCTTCTAATATCTGAATAGTCGTTCTAGATGACACCGCTTTTTGCGCAATATTAATATGTTTAATTAATTCTTTTTGCAATATTTTTAATTTCATATTTTACCTTTCGTTTATACAAATAATAATAATAGTTAGTAATAGTAGTAGTAGGGCTGTTTGTATTGTGGATAACTCTAGTTTGTTTGTAATTTGTGGTGTTTTATATATTGATAACGATGTGTATATCATTGGCACAAAATGTGCGATTATCAACATTATCAACTTTTTAAAATTTTAGTTTATCACTTTAAAGTTATCAACAACTTATCCACATGGTTATTAATATTAAATTGTGGATAGGAAATTCTAATATAAACTTATCCACAATCATAAAGTTTAATAAATTAAGAATTTTGAATGTAGCTGATTAGGTTATCAATTTCTTCATCAAATTCTGCATTTTTTTTGATATCATTCTCAATTTTCTTGATTCCATGCATTACTGTTGAGTGATCTTTGCCAAAACTCGAAGCAATACTAACCAAAGAAATATCCAACAATTTCCTGGATACATACATTGCTATTTGCCTTGGATATGCTATTTGTTTGGATCTCTTTTTTGAAAGCATATCATCTTGACTTACATTGTATCTATCACATACACTCTCAATGATTAAATCTATAGTTACAGGTCTTAATTGAGTGTCTGCGATAAGTTGTTTTAGAACATTTTTTGCCAAATCCAATGTAATGTTGCCATCTCCTATCAGAGTTTTTTGACCTACTACATTCATTACTGACCCTTCCAACTCACGTATATTGCTTTTGACATTCATAGCAATATAATCGATTATTTCGGGGTTAAGTGATGTATTATTTCTATCCAAATACTCGTTTATAATGGCCACACGTGTTTCGTAATCTGGTGGTTGAATATCAGCCATTAAACCCCACTCAAAACGTGACACTAACCTCTCTTCCAATGTTTTTATCTCTTTTGGAGGTCTATCACTGGAAAGTATGATTTGCTTGTTGTGGTTATACAATTCGTTGAATGTGTGGAAAAACTCCTCTTGTGTACCTTGTTTTCCCGCGATAAATTGAATATCGTCAATTAATAGTACGTCTATATTTCGGTATTTTTCTCTAAATTGTGAATTTTTTTTCGTAGATTTATCTCCTATTGAAGAGATAAGTTCGTTTGTAAATGATTCACTAGTAGTGTAAATAACCCTAGCTTTTGGGTTATTTTTAAGTATTTCATGAGCAATGGCATGCATCAAGTGAGTCTTACCCAATCCTGCTTTTCCATGAATAAACAATGGATTGTACGCTGTGGCTGGGTTTTGTGCGACTGCAAGAGCTGCAGCTAATGCTAGTTCGTTGTTTTTACCTTTTACAAAGGTATCGAATTTGTATTTGCTGATTAAATTCTTGCCGTAAGGGCTTAAATCAGTTTTTTCTTCTGGTTGTTCAATTACAGGTTTTTTGTCTTCTACGGTGTATTTTTCTTCTTTTGATACATCTTCATTTATTAAAATGGATCGTTGACCATCAATGTTTTGGTTTTGAATTATATTTTCATCTTTGTAATTATCCATTTCATATCGGTCTATGATGACTACTTTTCTCTTGATATTACTGATGAAATCCAAGTATTTTTGGATATCATCGTAATACTTGTTATAGATTGTTTTTTTGGTAAATCTATTTGGAGAAAGCAAAATAAATTCAGTATTTGTTAAATAAAGAGGTTTTAAAGGAGCTATCCATGTGTTGAAGTTCAAATCAGACATTTCCTGCTTAAATGTGTTAGATATTTTTAACCAGAGTTCATCTTTGTCGGTCATTTTTCACCTCGTTTTTCTACTTATCAACATATTTATCCACAAAATGATAAGTTATCCACATTAAATAAATAGCTATTTTCCAATTTAAACAAAAAAAATATATAATTTATTCACATTTGCACAACTTATCCACATCAATTTATAGAAAAATAATTGTGGATATTAAATTAGAATATACAGCAAATTCGTGAAGTTTTAAAACAAGAATTCACATATTATCCACAACTTATCCACAATTTGTTAATAAATGCGTACTTTTCATACTTTTTGATACTTTAATTATAGCAAATCATATCTTTTATTACAAATTTATTGAAAATTTTGATAAATGGTTTTGTGTTTACAATAACTTATCCTCAAAAGTAGTTTAATATTTTAAATTTAGAATGAATTGTGGATAAAAGTTATCCACAATTTTTACTTTTTTGTGGAAATTTTATAAAAAAACACCAACATTCTTATTTGAAAATGTTGGTGTTCGTTATTTATTTATTTCCTATGAACATAGTTTCTTGGATAAATTCTTTTATTTTCAGTCCATATCCCCATTTTTTGGCATACGGGTCTGTGACTTCCTCACTTTTTGCAAAGAAATTTGTAAATCCTGCTTTTTTAATGATTTCTTTTACATCTTCTTCCAGAAGAGCTCCTCCAACTCAGGATCCGTAAATATTATCCAATGATAGTATGTCATCGTTTAATTGTTTTTTCAGTGTTATGTCACTGATTATAAACATTCCATTTGGTTTGAGGATTCGATGGATTTCTTGGTAGACTTTTTGTTTGTTAGGCTCAAGGTTGATTACACAGTTACTGATGATTTTGTCGATGGAGTTATCTTCAAATGGCATGTCTATGAGTTCTCCTTGAACAAATTCAATATTTTTGAATCCTTTTTTATCTCTTACTTTACTAGCTTTTTGTATCATAGACTCTAGCCTATCCATTCCATAAATCGTGTTGGAGTTTGGATAAGTTATTCTTGCCATGAAGACATCTAATCCCATTCCACACCCCAAATTTAGTAGTGTGTCGGTGTCTTTTAATACTAGGTTATCAAGTGGATTTCCACAAGATAGTCCTGATGACACTTCTTCAGGGATTTTTTCTAGTAATTTAGGATCGTAACCTAAGGATTTGTATAAGTCTATTGAATTTACTTCTGTGCTCGTCTTACCTACTGCTATGTTATCGTAGAAATTTGTTACTTGTTGTCTTATTTCTTCGTCTGTGTATTGTTTGTTCATTTATTTATCCTTTCTTTAAAATCTTATAACTTCGTGATGTCTATTAATAGATTTGCTAGATTGTGACATTGTTTTTCTGAAATTTTATAGTATGTCCATTTTCCTTCTTGTCTAGATTCTATTATTTTTGAATTTGTAAGTATCTTCATGTGATAAGACAATCCTGATTGTGTTAAGTTCAGTTTTTCTAAAAGTACACATGCGCATTGTTCTCCATTTTTTAACAATTGTAAAATATCTATTCTTTTTTCATCGCTCAATGCTTTGAATTTATCTGCTATTTGTTTGTTGTTCATTTTATTACCTCATATCAAATATTTTTGATATATTAATTATATCATTTTTTACGCAATACATCAAATATTTTTGATATGTAATAATTAAATTATTTTTGGCGATTAATTGGTATTTGTCAACAAAAAAGCTTGACAATTGTTATTGTCATAAGTATAATTGGAGTAGTGTTTTTATAGGCAAAAGTCCTTATATTTTATACTAGGAGGTGCGATTGATGAAAAGAACTTATCAACCAAATAACAGAAAAAGAAAAAAAGACCACGGATTTAGAAATAGAATGGCTACTAGAGGTGGAAGAGCTGTTTTAAAGGCTAGAAGAAGAAAAGGTAGAAAAGTATTATCAGCTTAGGTCACATTCATTGTGGCCTTTAATTTATTATGGATAAAAGTGTAAGGTTAAGAGATAACAGGGAATACAATGTTGTCTACAAGAGGGGAAAGACTTATTATAATAGAAACTTCTCTTTGGTAGTGTACAATTCAAAAAAAGGAACTCGAATCGGATTCTCTGTTACTAAAAAGTACGGCAATGCCGTTGAAAGAAACAGAATCAAGAGGAAACTTAGAGAGATTGTAAGGCTTAATTTCTCTGAGTTTGACAAGGGCTTGGATATGGTTATTATCCCGAAGAAAAACACTGAAGACTTAACTTACAAACAGCTAGAATCTGCATTATTGCACGTTTGTAGAAAGGCATCGAATAAAAAATGTCGAAAGTGATGATATTTTTAATCAAATTCTACCAAAAAGCTATATCGCCGTATTTGGGGCATGGGAAGTGTAAATACTATCCAACTTGTTCACAATATGCGTTGGAGGCTTTCAGAAAAAAGCCGTTTTTCAAGGCGTTAGGGCTTACTATTTGGCGAATTTTAAGATGTAATCCATTTTCAAAAGGCGGATATGACCCACTAAAATAAAAAGGAGTTGTAGAATTGCAAATAATTGCAAATGTATTTGGAACTATTCTTAGGTTCATATATGAAAACATCTCACATGTGATGGCTGAACCTAAAAGTATATCGTATTTTGCGATATCAATTCTTTTATTAACACTTATTTATAAGCTTATAACTCTTCCGGTAACTATTCATACGCAAAAAACTCAAGAACAAAATGCTTTGATGCAACCGGAAATTAAGGAAATTCAAAGAAAATACAAGAACGACCCACAAACTCAACAATTAAAGATGCAAGAATTATACAAGAAGTATAATTTTAATCCTTTAAGTGGTTGTTTGCCAATTATCTTACAAATGGTTTTGGTTTTGGCATTATTTAGAGTAATGAGAGAACCAGGAAAGTACATGTTTGATAATGTGTCTAAGATTAATGAGATCGCTCGTAATTTCTTCTGGATACCTGATTTGACTAAACCAGATCCAGTATTGTTTGGATTGCCTTTAATAAATGCTTTCACTCAATTTTTAGTAGCAAAGATCAGTATGCCTACTAATAACAAGGATAAGAAGTCAAACGAACCTGATCAAATGGAAATGATGAACAAATCAATGATTTATTTCATGCCTATATTTATGTTCTTCATTTCAAGCAAATACGCTTCAGGTTTGATTCTTTATTGGGGATTTTCAAACGTTATAGAAGTTTTAATAAGGTTAATAATTAAAAATAAAGACAAAAAAGATGTTGCGGAGGAAGTTAGATGAGAAGCACAGTAATTAGTGCGAAGACTTTTGAAGAATGTGTCAATAAAGCTTTGGATAAGCTTCAAGCTAATCGAAACGAAGTTAACATCGAAGTTATAAATGAAGCTAAACAAGGTTTTTTGGGTTTGTTTGGAGCAAAGGATGCTGTCGTTAGGGTGTCACTAAAAGACGATGTTAAAGAAAAGGGAACAGACGATTTTGTGAAGAATATCCTAAACTCTGATTCTAACTCAGTTGAAACAGAACAAAAAGAAGATACTAAAGTTATAGAAGATAAGAAAATTGTAGAAGAAGTTGAAGAAACTAAATCTACAGAAGATGATAAGGAAGAAATCGTAGAAAAATCAGTAGAAACATCAAAACCAGTAGAATCTGAAGAAGTTACAAAATCTGAAGAAATTGTAGAAGCTGAAGAATCTGTAAAATCTGAAGAAATTGAAGAAAAACAAGATACTGAACATGATGTTACTATTGATAGAAACGACGAACTTTTCATCACAAGCAAGAATTTCTTGAAACAAATGATTGAAGATATGGGAATTGATTGCGATATCGAATCTAGAACTGAAGGAAATATGATTAAGTTCAATATTATATGTTCAGAAGAATCTGATATCGGAATTATCATAGGAAAAAGGGGAGAAACATTAGATTCTCTTCAATATATCGTAAACTTGGTTACTAACAGAAATGCAGACACTTATATAAGAGTTATTTTGGATTGCAACCAATACAGATCAAAAAGAGAAAGATCTCTTCAAAAATTAGCTAGAAGATTAGCTGACAAGGCTGTTCAAACAGGAAGAGATATCAAGCTTGAACCTATGAATCCATACGAAAGAAGAATCATTCACACTTATCTTCAAAACGACGAAAAAGTGAATACATTCTCTCAAGGCAATGAGCCTAATAGAAGAGTTATTATTAAAAGAAAATAAAGTATTAAACTACATATCATTGTGATATGTAGTTTTTTTATGGGAGACTATAGGTTTAAATGATTAGTTGTAATCATTTTGTATGATATAATATAATATTGCTATAAAGAATGAAAGGATAGACTAAATATGGACGATTGTATTGCAGCTATTAGCTCTGCTACTGGTGAAGCGGGAATTGGCATTGTTCGAATGACTGGAGAGGGTTGTGTGGATGTGCTTGATTCTGTGTTCAAAAGAGCAAATGATGATGCTGATTTTATAAATAGAAAAATGACTTATGGCCACATTGTTGACGATAATGAGATCGTCGATGAGGTCTTGGTTTGTTATATGAAGGCTCCTCACACATACACTCGTGAGGATGTCGTGGAGATTTACACTCACGGTGGGGTTGTCGCTGTGAGAAAGGTGTTGGAAGTTCTGTTAAACAACGGTGCAAGGCTTGCTGAGGCTGGTGAGTTCACTAAGAGGGCTTTCTTAAACGGTAGGATTGATTTGTCTCAAGCTGAGGCGATTATCGATATGATTAAGGCGAAGACTGACAAGGCGTATTCTGTGAGTATGAAACAGTTGGAGGGTAGTGTTAACAGAAATATCAAACAGTTGAGAGACCAATTGTTGGATATGCTATCTCATGTGGAGTATTCTATTAATTTTACTGAAGATATGCAGGACGAATTGGACAATACTCCTGTTTTGAATGAGGGCAAGGAAGTTTTGGATAAACTCAAAAAGCTTTCTGAGAGTGCAAACAGAGGTAGAATTATCAGAGATGGTATCAATACTACGATAATTGGTAAGCCAAATGTAGGCAAATCTTCTTTGTTGAATGCTTTGTTGAAGGAAAACAGGGCTATTGTTACGGATATTCCAGGAACTACTCGTGATGTCATCGAAGAATACATCGATTTGGACGGGATAAGTCTGAAGATTAACGATACTGCTGGTATCAGGGATACTGAGGATATCGTGGAGAAAATCGGTGTTGAAAAATCTGTGTCTTTTATTTCAGATTCGGATTTGATTATTGCGATTTTTGATTCTTCGAGAGAGTTTGACGATGAGGATAGGAAGATTTTGGATCTTATTCGAGATAAAAAGTCGATTGTTTTGTTAAACAAGATTGATTTGGATGGGGGATTTGATTTCGATGAAAACTTGGAAGGAATCGAGGTTATTCACACTTCAATCAAAAATAACGAGGGTATCGAGGATTTAGAAAACAAGATTATAGAGATGTTTAACGACGGATATATTGAAGCTAATAACGACAATATTATTACGAATATTAGACATAGAGATATTATTAACAAAGCTATTAAATCTTTGGAGAGTTCTCTACACGATATGGAAGCTGGCGTTCCTATCGATTGTTTCGAGGTTGATTTGAGAAATGCTTGGGAAATTCTAGGCGAAATCACTGGAGAAACTGTGGATGACGATGTATTGAATAAGATTTTTAGCGATTTTTGTATAGGTAAATAAAATGGATAGATTATATTATGAAAATCCCTACGATGTTGTGGTTGTAGGTGCAGGTCACGCTGGTTGTGAGGCTGCGTTGGCTACAGCGAGGTTGGGATTAAAAACAGCGATTATGAGTATAAGTTTGGATTCTGTGGCTGATTTGCCATGTAATCCGAACATTGGTGGCACTGGAAAGGGTCACTTGGTGAAGGAAGTTGACGCATTAGGAGGGGAGATGGGTCTTATCATTGACAAGACTTACATTCAATCGAGAATGTTGAATACTTCCAAGGGTCCTGCAGTTCACTCATTGAGGGTTCAAGCGGACAAGAGAAAATACCACGATGAGATGAAAAGCGTGTTGGAAAATACAGAAAACTTGGATTTGATTGAAGCAGAAGTCGTGGATATTGGTGTTGAAGACAACAAAATAAAGTCGATTACAACTGCACAGGGAGCGATTTTCCCAACAAGAGCTGTGATTCTTGCGACTGGGACATACCTCAAAGGACTTGTGATGATGGGGGAATACACTTATGAATCTGGTCCTCACGGTATGAAATCATCTAAGAAATTGTCAGATTCTTTGAAAAATTTGGGTATTGAGCTTAGAAGATTTAAGACTGGAACTCCTGCGAGAGTTCACAAGGACAGTTTGAACTACGAAGTGATGACTGTGCAACCTGGTGATGACGATGTTATTCCTTTTTCATTTTTGAATGATGGTAAGGATATTTCAAAGAAGCAAGAAAACTGCTATTTGACCTACACTACACTTAAAACAAAACAAATTATTAAGGATAATTTGGAGAGATCTCCGATGTATGCAGGTATTGTAAAGGGTGTGGGGCCACGTTATTGTCCTTCGATTGAAGACAAAATCGTGAGATTTCCAGACCGTGATGAGCATCAAGTATTTGTGGAACCTGAAGGTTTGAGCACGAAGGAAATGTACATTCAAGGTGTGTCATCGACTCTTCCAGAAGAGGTGCAAAAAGAAATGTACAAGACAATAATTGGTTTCGAAAACGTGAGATTTATGAGAAGTGCGTACGGAATCGAATATGATTGCATCGATCCTACTATATTAAAGAGAACTTTGGAACATTTGGAAATCAATAATTTGTTTTTTGCAGGACAAATCAATGGATCCAGTGGATACGAGGAAGCTGCCGGTCAAGGAATTATCGCAGGAATCAATGCGGCTATGAATTTGCTTGGCAAAGAGCCATTCGTATTGGATAGGTCAGACGCATACATTGGCGTATTGATAGATGATTTGGTAACCAAAGGAACTAACGAACCTTACAGAATGATGACAAGCAGATGTGAGTATCGTTTGACTTTGAGACAAGACAACGCTGATTTGAGACTTACTGAAAGGGCTCACGAGATTGGACTTGCGACAGATGAAAGATACGAGAAAATGCTTCACAAGAAGAAGACGATTGACGAGGAAATCGAAAGATTGAAGTCAATCATGGTGACTCCAACAGAAGAAACCAACGAAAAATTGAGAAAACTTGGGTCATCTGAACTTAAAACAGGCATAACTTTGTTGGATTTAATCAAAAGACCAGAATTAACTTACGATAAAACAGAAGAATTTGACGTTAATAGACCAGAACTGCCTAGATATTTGAGACTACAAGTGGAAACTCACATCAAATACGAAGGCTACATTGCAAAACAAATGAGCCAAATCAAGCAATTTAAAAAGCTTGAAAACAGAAAACTAGATATGATTGAAGATTACAAGGAAGTTATGGGACTTTCCAATGAAGCTGTACAAAAACTTAATGACATCAAACCAGAATCGTTGGGTCAAGCGAGTCGAATCAGCGGTGTAAGTCCTTCTGACATCAACGTTTTATTGATTTATATGGAAACGAGGAAGAAATAATGTCACTAAAAGAAACATTGAACGATTACGAAATACAATTGGATGACAATCAAATAGATTTGCTGTTAAAATACATGGATTTGGTGTTGGAAAAGAACAAAGTAATGAATTTGACTGCAATCACTGAAGAAGAAATGTTTCACGTGAAACATTTTGTGGATTCCTTGTATGTATTGAATTTGTTCGATTTTGAAGAAAATAAAACGATAATTGACGTGGGAACTGGTGCAGGATTTCCTGCAATTCCAATAAAAATATCGAGAAATGATTTGAAATTTACATTGCTCGACAGTTTGAGAAAGAGGGTTGATTTTTTAAAGGATGTTATAGATGAACTACAACTTACTGACATCAAAGCAGTCCACGAAAGAGCTGAAGAATGCACAAGAACTGCCGAATACAGAGAACAATACGATTATTGCATATCACGTGCAGTGTCAAAGCTTGACACGTTAGCTGAGTTCTGTTTGCCATTTGTAAAAGTCGGAGGATACATGATAGCCATGAAGGGCAAATCCGACGAAACAGACGTAGGAGAGAACGCAATCAAAATCCTCGGTGGTAAAATAGAACAAACTATTGACTACAAAATAGATGACGAGGATAGAAGTTTGGTTGTAATCAAGAAAATCAAAGAAACTCCTAAGAAATACCCACGAGGTGGTGGCAAACCTAAGAAGAATCCACTATAGATAATTGACTATTAAGAGGGACAAGTTTACTGTAATTGCTAAAAGTAGAAGAACATTTTTGCACGAATATCTAGACTCCATAAATTGGTGATTTATAAATCTCGAACCACTAAAATCCAAAACTCGAGCGAAGCTCTCAAACAGTTGGATTTTTGACGTGGTTCTTCGATATAAAATCACAGAAATTTATTACGTATGATACTCTTAGCAATAATGTATTCTACTTTTTAGTTTCGTTAGATTTACAAAGAAAAACAAAAAGATAGCCGTATATATGGGATTTTGATTGCTAATGGAGAGGGAAGAATACTTCACAAAGAAAAGCAGAAAACAGGATTGACAATTAAGAGGGACAATATTATAGTAATTGCTAAAAGTAGAAGAACATTTTTGCACGAATATCTAGACTACGAAAATAAATAAATCCAAAGCTCATAAGCCTAAAATCGCAAACTCGCTATCGCTCAAACAGTGCGATTTTTGACGGCTTATTTCACTTGGATTTATGCTTATTTTCTTCGTATGATATTCTTAGTAAAAATGCATTCTACTTTTTTGTTTCGCTAGATTTACGAAAAAAAGGAAATATATTGCTCGAAGGATTTTCATTCTGCGAGCGAGTGAAGTATTTCACAATAATAAGCAGAAAACCGAATTGACTCAAATATCTAGCTTACGAAAACAAACAAATTCTAAGCTTGTGAATCTGAAATTGCAAACTCGCTAACGCTCAGACAGTGCAATTTCTTAACGATTCACTTCGCTTGAATTTGAGGTTATTTTCTCCAGATGATATTTACCGTCAATCGCGGTAATCTGCTTTTTTGTTTGCGGGCGTTTTTGAATGATAAGGGTTTAAAAATAGTCGTATTTATGGAATTTTGATTGCTAGGGGAGGGAAAAAGATGTTTTTCTATTTTTCACCTAAAAATGTTTCACGTGAAACATTTTAAAGAAAATTCCATTAGTGATATAATTTAATTGTAATTGAAAGAAAAACAACGCTCTGAGAGGCGTTTTAACAGACGAAAATAAAATACAGGTAATAAACTATGGAGGATAGATGAAAGTTCAAATAATAGCCGTTGGGACGGAATTACTACTAGGTGACACTTTGGATACGAATTCTAACTACCTTTCTATCAAAATGAAGGAGTTAGGCTTTGATGTGTACAAGCGAGTTGTGGTTGGCGATAATTATGATAGATTGTTCAAGGAAATCGAAGAAGGATTGAAACAAAATGATTTGATTATAACGACAGGTGGTTTGGGACCGACTGAAGATGACATTACAAAAAAATGCTGCTGTGATTGTCTTGGCAAGGAAATGGTGCTTAATGAAAAAAGCTATTCTAAATTAAGGAAGTATTTTAGCGAAGACGAAAAAGCGATCCAAGGCAATATTAAACAATGTATGTTTCCAGAAGATGCGATTGTTTTTGAAAACTTCAATGGAACTGCAGATTGTGCAATGATTGAACATAACGGCAAGAAAATTCTGTTCTTACCGGGACCACCAGCTGAGATGAAACCTATTTATGAAAATCAAGTGCAACAAGTATTGGAGCAATTCGCAACAGACTGTATTCTTTCTGAAACTTTGAACATCTCTATACTTGGCGAATGGGACATGAATGAGAGGGTCAAAGATATCATTGAATCATCAACGAATCCCACTGTAGCACCTTATTTTAAGAAGGATAAGAGGATATTGAGAATAACAGCAAAAGCATCTGACAGACGAAAAGCTCTACAGATGATTGATGAGAAGAAAAAAGAACTGAAGGAAAGACTTGGTATTTATGTATTTGGAGAAAATGACGAAACAATTGAACAATCTCTCTACAAGGTATTAAAGAAACATGACTTATCCATTATGACTTCAGAATCAATTACTGGCGGCATGATTGCATCCAAACTTGTGAATGTATCGGGTGTTAGCGATTATTTAAAAAGATCATTGGTTGTGTATTCTAATGAAGCAAAGATAGATTTGCTTGGTGTTAAGAAAGAAACTATCGATCAGCATGGTGTTGTTAGTGAGGATGTTGCACACGAAATGGTAGAAATAATGTTTGAAAAATTTGGAGTTGACTGTGCGATATCTACGACTGGTTTCGCATCAGGAGAAAATGCAGGATTAGTTTATGTTGGCTTGGGATATAAAGATGAGATTAAAACCCTAAAATTACAGCTTCACGGAGAACGAAACAAAATCAGAAATAGAGTTTCAAATCGTGCATTAGCAGAATTGAGACTTATGATTTTGGAAAATGTTTCACGTGAAACATTTTAAAACAAATTAGAACTTTATTTGTGCTATAATAAATATGAAAGGAGCTGTAAATTTGAAAACAATATGTGTATTTAATCAAAAAGGTGGAGTGGGTAAAACTACTACCGTTGTTAATTTGTCGGCAGCTCTTGGTTTGAAAGGAAAAAAAGTGCTTGTAGTGGATTTGGATCCACAAGGTAACACTACTTCTGGGTTTGGGATTAATAAGTTTGAGCTTCAAAAAAGCATGTACGATTTGATGGTGCATGATGATTATGATGATGATTTTATTATTCATACTGAAGAAAAAAACGTGGATATAATCCCAGCGATATCGGATTTGTCGGGTGTTGAGGTGGAACTTATTAACACTGATAACAAGGAGAAGGTGTTATCTAACATACTTTCTAATGTAAAAGGATATGATTTTTGTTTTATAGATTGTCCTCCATCTTTGGGGACTTTGTCTATAAACGCTCTTGTAGCATCAAATTCTGTTCTTATACCTATTCAATGCGAGTTTTATGCGCTTGAAGGCGTGAGTCAACTTATGAATACGATTAATTTGGTTAAAAGTTCTTTGAACGAAAATCTTGAAATAGAAGGTATTGTTATGAGTATGTTTGATGGTAGAAATAATCTTAGTTTGGAAGTGGTGGAAGAGGTCAAGAAATACTTCAAAGACAAGGTGTTTACCACTATGATACCACGTAATATAAGGTTAGCAGAAGCTCCAAGCTATGGAATGAGTGCGTTATCTTACGACAAAAATTCCAAAGGATCTATTGCTTATATGAGACTAGCGGAGGAATTTTTATAATGGTTAGAAAAAAGGGATTAGGAAGAGGCTTAGATGCTTTAATACCACAAAATATTATTGAAACGACAAGTTCTGATTCGATTACTAGTATCGAGTTATCTAAAATAATTAGAAGAGAAGATCAACCAAGAACTCATTTCGAAAAAGACAAAATAAGAGAGTTGGCTAATTCTATCAAGGAATACGGGGTTATTTCTCCAATTATCGTCAGAAAAAAGGATGATAATTATGAGATTATCGCCGGAGAAAGAAGGTTTTTGGCAAGTTTAGAAGCTGGATTATCTGAGATTCCAGTGATTATTAAGGAAATGCAAGATGACGAAGTCGCAGAAGTTTCTTTGATTGAAAACATTCAACGTGAGGATTTGAACGCTGTTGAAGAAGCCATAGCTTACAAGAACTTGATGGATAACTATTCTTTGACACAAAAAGAATTGGCGGATAAATTATCCAAATCAAGATCATATATAGCAAATACTTTGAGACTGTTGAACTTGGATGAAATGTCCTTGGAACACTTGAAAAAAGGGGACATCACATCGTCACAAGCGAGAAGTTTACTTGCTATTGAAGATATGAAAAAGAGAAAATCTCTGTTGGATAAGCTTTTAAACAAGAAGACAAATGTCAGAGAGATTGAGAAAGTATCCAAAGAAAATGACCCATTTTTAATAGATATACAAAACAGATTCTTGGAAAAATTCTCTACAAAGGTCAGAATTAAGCCAAAAAGAAAAGGCGGAAGTATAGAGATAGAATATCTATCAAATGAAGATTTAGAAAGGATTATGGAGATATTAGAGCTATGATGTTTATGGATCAAACTTTAGAAGAATTTATCAAAAATGTAAACTCAAAGGAACTACCTGGTGGAGGTTCTATTAGTGCATTGACAGCGCTTTTAGGAGTAGGTATTGGAAACATGAGTTTTTACCTAACTGAAGACAAAAAGGTCTTCAAAGCCTTAGATGAGAAAACTCAACAAGAAATAAGAGCTCATGTAGACAGACTTACTGAAATCATCGAAGAATTGAAGGGAAAAATGGTTGAAGATACTAAAAGCTTTGACTCTGTTCTTCAAGCATACAAATTACCTAAGGAAACTGACGAAGAAAAAGCATACAGAAAGAAAATGATAGCTGATGGATACATCATCGCTACAGAATCTCCAATGTCTTCTGCTAGAATTATGATGGAAGCAATGGAACTTGTAAAACAAATTGCAAAATATATCGATAAATATGCAATAACTGACCTTCTTGCAAGTGCATATTTATTACATTCTAGTATGAAATCAGTAATGTTGAACGCTAAAATCAACATGAAACAACTTGGAGATAGCAAGAAAGTAGCTGATGAAATCACAGCGTTAGAAGACAAATCAGAAGTTTTATTGAGGGAAATTGAAGAAGTTTCATACAAAAAAATAGGTGAGGTATAATGACTTATTTCGATAATGCTGCGACGAGTTTTCCGAAACCAGAGATAGTTTACGAAAAACTAGACGAAGCAATGAGAGAATTTGCCGCAAATCCGGGAAGAAGTGGACATAAATTGTCACTTAAAATGGATAGGGCGATTTTTAATTCTAGAATGAACATCGCGGAATTTATAGGCGGAACGAATCCTCTTAATTTGATTTTCACATTGAACTGTACAGATAGCTTGAACATGGCAATCAAAGGGCTTGTTAAAAAAGGAGACCACGTTATCACGACATCTTTGGAACACAACTCAGTTCTTAGACCGCTTCACAAAATGCAAGAAGATGGTTTTATCGATTTGACGGTTGTGTATGCAGATGAACGTGGGATTTTGGATGTTAAAAAGATTGAAGAAGCCATCACCGACAAGACCAGAGTTTGCGTGACAACTGCAATGAGTAACTTGACAGGAACTATCCTAGATTTCTGCAAGATTGGCGAAATTATGCACGCTCACGACATTTTGTACATTGTGGATGCTGCACAAGCTATGGGATATTTGGATTTTGATATGAAAAATATGCCGATAGACGTGTTGTGTTTTCCTGGACACAAATCACTGTTTGGACCTATGGGAACGGGCGCTATGTATATAAAAGAAGGAATTTATGTCAAAAGCTTGAAACAAGGCGGAACTGGCTCTCATTCACAAGATTTAGAGCAACCTGACGAATATCCCGACAGATTAGAAGCTGGAACTATCAATGGTCCTGCGATTTATGCGTTGTCAGCTGGTGTTGATTTTATCAAACAAGAAGGACTTGAAAACATCAGAAACCACGAAAACAAACTCAAAAACAGATTTATTGATGGTTTGAAGGACGAAAAGGGTATAATACTTTATGGAAGTTTGGATGAAAACCAAGGTCCTGTCGTTGCTGTAAATGTTGAAGGAGTAGGATCCAGTCAATTAGCCTATATTCTTGATGACAAATACGACATTGCCACAAGAGCAGGAATTCACTGTGCGCCACTTGCACACAAAACAATTCATACACAAGATATTGGTGCGGTTAGGTTCTCATTTGGACATTTCAACACAGAAGAAGAAGTGGACAGGGCTATTGAGGCGTTGAAGGAAATCAACAGGGGAGACAAAGATGGGGCTATCTAGTGCTATGAACACAATATTGATAATTCTTATGGTGTTTGTGGTATTAGTTTCCGTGATAAATTTCCGCAAAATCAACATCGTCAACAAAAAAGTCAACAGGGTCAAAAGAAGATACGATGCGCTTTTCAGAGCACAAGATGGTGACATTGAAGATATTTTGAATCAAAATTCTACAGATATCGTGGCAAATCAAAAAAGAATCGAAGAATTGTCCAAAACATTGGAATCTGTGGAAACTTTACAAGCAATATCACTTCAAAAAATCGGACTTGTTAACTATGATGCGTTTGAATATTTGACAAATAAACTGTCGTATTCACTATGCTTGTTGGATGCGAACGACAATGGGCTCATCATAACTTCGATTTTCGGAAGAGAGCAATCTACAAATTATATCAAAATCATAACAAACGCTAAATGTAGCGAAAAACTAAGCGAAGAAGAAAATGAAGCTTTGAAGAAAGCTTTAAAATAGAACATTGTAATAAAGGAGAAGAAAATGGATATATTTGAATCATTAAAATCAAAAATCTCAGGCAAAAACTTAAAAATAGTATTTCCTGAAGGAGAAGAATTAAGAATTTTAAAAGCAGTAGCGAGATTAAACGAAGAAAAAATCATAACTCCAGTGCTTTTAGGTAATGAATCCAAAATCAAAGAATTAGCAGACCAAGAAAATTTGAACATCGAAGGCGTTAAAATCATCAACCCACTAAATGCTTCTGATTTCGATGAAAAAGTAGACAAATTTGTTGAAAGACGTAAAGGCAAAAACACTGAAGAACAAGCAAGAACTATGATTAAAGATGTAAACTACTACGGAACAATGATGCTTTATTGTGACGAAGTAGACGGACTTGTATCAGGAGCAGTTCACTCAACTGGAGACACTGTAAAACCAGCACTTCAAATCATCAAGACAAAACCAGGTACAAAACTTGTATCAGGAGCAATGGTTATGATTGGACCAAATGACGAAAGATACGTATTCTCAGACATCGCCATCAACATCGAATTGTCAGAAGAACAATTAGCAGAAGTTGGGGTTGTAAGTGCTGAAACTGCAAAACTATACGATATCGATCCAAAAGTTGCATTCCTTTCATTCTCTACAAAAGGTTCTGCAAAACACCCATTTGCAGAAAAAGTTGCCAACGCTACTAAACTTGCCAAAGAAATGGCACCAGAACTTCCAATCGATGGAGAATTACAATTTGACGCTAGTATAGTTGAATCTGTAGGAAAACAAAAAGCTCCAGGTTCAAACATAGCAGGACATGCAAATGTGTTCGTATTCCCAGATTTACAATCAGGTAACATCGGATACAAAATCGCTCAAAGATTGGGCAAATTCGAAGCTATAGGACCAATCCTTCAAGGAATGGCAAAACCAGTTAACGATTTATCTCGTGGTTGCAACGAAGAAGACGTATACAAGTTAGCTCTAATCACAGCAGCTCAAGCATTATAACGTGAAAAACAACAGACTATTCACATTAATAACTTATTTCGTATTCTTGTTGTTTTCGGGGTTTCTAGTCGAAATAGCAATATCTGGGAAAAACTTCACAAGAATTATGCTAATAGTTTTCGTAGCATCATTATTGGTAGTGACCAAAATGATTTTCGACAGAAGAGATGAGGACATATCATCTTTGAAGGAATTGAGATTGTATTTGGTTGCAAGTGCAGTGGTTTCCATAATGGCAATAGTCAAATATTTGAAAGAATTTTCGCTTAGCAGAATATATATGCCATTTGCGTTTGCAATAATCATACATCTAGTTTATACAGTAATATACAAAAATAAATCAAAAACACAAAGATAGGTGAGAGCCTATCTTTGTCTTTAAGGAGATAAAATGGAAGTAATTAATTTTATCTACATGTTCTTTTTTTATGCGGTATTTGGATATATTTGGGAAGTAATATGGGTGAGCTTTAACCAAAAGAAACTCACAAACAGGGGATTCTTGTACGGACCATTACTTCCGATATATGGGTTTGGAGCAGTGTTCATCACGCTTTTTGTGGATCACGCAATAGAGAGATTTAACGATTCTTACATCGTAATATTTTTTTCGGGACTAATAATTGCAACGGCATTGGAGTTTATAACAGGATATTTAATTGAAAAAATATTCAAAGTAAGATATTGGGATTACACGGAAAGATTCATGAACATAAAAGGGCTGATATGCCTAAGATCATCACTGTTTTTCGGAGTTATGTCCATATTCATGATGAATTATTCCAATAAATACATACTTGAACTTACTGAAAAAATCAAAAACAGCAACTACAACTTCGTGATTTACATTCTAATCGCTATATTTTCCGTAGATGTTGTGGTTTCAGTAAAACAAGCTTATGGATTTAGATATATAATTGAATATCAAGAAAAAATGGAAGCATACTTAAACGAAATCAGAAAAGATGTCAAGCTCAAAGCGTTGGAAGGATCACAAACACTTGAAGCTGATTTGTCGGGACTTAAAAGTGCACTTCGTGACAGGATAGAACAAGTGGAAATCAAGAAATCCTTCATAGAAAACAGCGCCAAAATATTAGAAGACAGAATTGAAAGAGAAACCAACCTCAAAGAAAAGCTAAAAACTTTGTTGGATGAAAGAGTTGAAAGCGCTGAAAAAGTCGAACTAATCCACGATAGAATCGACAAAGTTTACGATAAAAGGCTTAAAAGATTACAAACTCACCAAAAAAACATACAAAGAGTTGCAAAGAGAAACGATATAACTTACAAAAAATAAAAATAAGCAGATGTCTTATACGGCATCTGCTTTTGCTGTATTCAAAACACATATTTATACAGAATTATTTTGCATAAAATTTCATTATTTCTTCAGCACACTTTTCGCTATTTTCATTATTTATTTCCAGTTCAAAATCTTTTGCTTTGACTGCGTAATTGATGTCGTAGTACTTTGTAATTAAGCTTTCTATCACATAATCGTAGTCTTCGTTCTCTAGTTTATCAATCAAAATGGAGGAGTTATTCTTGCCAATGTATTTGGACAAATGATTTATCCCTTTTTTTATATCCTCCAAAGCATGAGGATTTTTCAAATAATCTGTTTTTATTCTATCTATTCTATCTTGAAGGCTTGAATTTATCATAACTTGATGATGTGAACCGTTGTATTTTTGTCTCAAAGATTTGGGAACATTAATTCTTCCTATTTTGCTACTTTCACATTCCACAAAAACAGGAGAGTTGTCGAAACTTTTGAGCTTATCAAACAACAAACTTTCAAACATTTTTTGCGATGGTTGATTTTTCAATCCGGCATTTCCAAGGATGGAGCCTCTGTGGTTTGCAAGTTGTTCCAAGTTGAGGACATTTTTGTGAGAATTTTCTAAAATATTCAGAATTTCTGTCTTGCCAACACCAGTGTAGCCTTTGATATTTACGTATTCGTGTGAATTAATAAGCTTATCTAAGTTTTCAATAATATATTTACGATACGCTTTGTATCCTCCTTTTAGCCTGTAAATGTTGAGTCCCATGGATTTCATTATATTAAAAAGCACCGTACTTCTCATTGATCCTCTGTAACAAAACAAGCAGACGTTGCGATTTTCACTCAAATCCAATAACTTCACGTAAATGTCTTCTAGTTTTACAGATGCATAACGAACAGCCAATTGCTTCGCGTATTCGTGATCTCCTGCATCGTAAATAGTTGAGATTTCCACTCTTTCGTCGTTGTTTAATATTGGAATATTAATAGATCCAGGTATGGTTTCTTTCTGAAACTCGTATTCGCTTCTAACATCGACAAATATTATATTTTCCATATTTATAAGTTCTTCATAAGTATTCGCTACGAACATTTTGGCCTCCAAGGTACTAATTATACACCTTTTATTGCATTTGTAAAAGAGATTTGCAATAAAAAAAGAACTTGCTAATCACAAGTTCTCAATTAAAAATTAAAATACATTCTAATAAGTCCAAGTATCAATATATGAACTGGATAGAATAGATAGTTTACCAATTTGTTTTGTTTTCCACGTTCTCCGTTGTATGTCACAGTAAAGGCGAATCCCAAGAAAGAATACACTTCTTTGATAATCGACAAATATCCAAGTCCAGCAGAAATAACTGGCTTGTCGTAGAAAATGTAGAACAAGTAAGCGAGAATTATCGCATGATAATCGTAGTCCAAGCTCAAATACATTGCCAAGAATCCGAAAACAGCGACGATTATTACAGATGCACCGTACCAAAGTATCCTGTTTTTAAACTTATCTTTAATATAATCAATTATCCACACAGTTACAAGACACAATGCCAACGTGAACATCATATTGTTCCAATACGGATCGAATAATACCTTCGATGTGAAAATATCGAATGGAACTTCGGAAATTATCCCGAATATCACCAAGTTTCTGAGATATTTTGCCCTGTTGTGTGTCTTGAAGAATCCTTCAACAATGAAAAATATAAAAATAGGAAATGCAATTCTTCCTAAAATAGATAAAAAGTTAGATATATACAACAATGCTCCTTTTCCATTTAAAAAATGCGTTACAATCGAGTTGTTAACATGATCTATCAGCATCGATGTAAACGCAATGTATTTTAGCTGAGCAGCGTTAAATATCTGAAATTTCTTTAGTTTTTCGTGTTCAAATCTTTTATTTATGTTCATTTTCCGTCCTTTGAATTTTTAATACACTGTATAATACAATAAATTGAACAAATTTGCAATATTTTCGATGGAAAAAGTTCAAAGCAAATACCGCCTTGAACTACTCAAATTTATTGATTGAAAAAATTTGCTGAAGACAAGGCGATTTACATTGAAGGGATGGACATAACTGTGATAGACCGTGAATATTTACTTAAAATAATTGACTAAGACACAGCAGTCGAAATTAACGAATACTTTACAAAAAAATGTTTATTTTAGCTACAAATATAATATAATATTATTATGGAGGAAAATATGGAAACCATAATAGTTTTGATGTTGATAGCTAAGTGTTTGATGGATTTATATTTGAAGAGATTGTCCATCAAAAACATTGGAGTGTTTGTGTTGATTTCGGTATTTTTGTATGCGATATTCCGAATTACGAGTACTACATCAATCTACGACTTTGCTTTATTACTTGGCTGTAGCGATATGATGGTTGATGATTTCAAAACTAATGAGGTGTACTGGATTAATGTTTTGTTTTTCATCATTTGTAGCATTATTGTTTCTGTGTTTTCGAGTTTTTTTCTGACGAGTTTTCTTGTATTATTGATTCTTTTGATGCTTAATTTTTTCACCAAGGAAAAGTTTATGGGTAATGTAGATTGTTTGATTATTCTAGGACTTGGCATGAGCAAAAGCCTCACAGATTTGGTGAGTTTCTTGTTTTATCTTGGGATTATTAGCGGAATTAGAGCTTTGATTTATATTCTAAGAAAAGAAGAGAATGAGGAGATTGCATTCATTCCTGTGATTTGGTCTTCTTTTTTGTTGTATGTGGTGATGGGAAATGTTTTCTAGATTAAAAATGAAATCCAAGGCGTTCAGTTTAATAGAGGTGATGGTGAGTCTATTCATAATTTCCGTTGTGATTATGACTTGCGTTTTAAAATACGACTTCAAAACTGATGTTGCAAGTAGAAAAGAGATTAATACGCTTGTTAGCGATTTGAAAAGTGCCAGAAGTGTTGCCATGAATTCGGGAAGAAGTATCGGGTTTAGGTTAGGTAAAGATTACTATGGTTTTTACGATTCTAACAAAGGTGAATTTATAGCAAAAAGAGAATTGAAAAATGGGACATTTCGATTAAATAAAGAAGGAGAAAATACTATATACCTTGGAAATATCGGGGCAAATATATCCAAATCATCTGCGGCAACGCATTTTCCGACTATTTATTACGAAACCAAAAACAAAACATACAGGATAAATTGTTACATAGCGACAGGGAGAGTGGATGTGGATGAAACGAAAAAATAATGGATTTACACTGATTGAGGTTTTGTTTGCATTGTTTTTGGTGAGTCTTTGTGTCGTAGTGTACTATCCACAGCTTAAAAATGTGATTAAAATGCAGGATAAATCCTACACTGAAAATGTTGTGCTACGTGATTTGGACAATTCTGTGGAATATTTGAAAGCTCACGATGATGTGGATGATTCAATTGTGGATGAGAATTCGAAAGTTGTCGTAACAAAAGATGATGTAGGAGATTTGATTAAGGTAAATGTCAGTGTAACTAATGGAGATATTGCGAAAGATGTGTCATTTTACAAAGAAAAGTAGGGGATTTACGTTGCTTGAAGTTATGGTGAGTTTGTTCATATTCTCCGTAGTGTTGGGTGTGATTTTCCTATCGTTTAAGACTAATTTTAAAATTATGCAGTCGAGTTTTAATCTGAAAAACAACGTGGACGATGTCGACCACTGCTCATATTACATAAAAAACGAAATCGAAAGGTCAAGGTCTGTAATTACAGAAAAGCCTAATTGGACTCATTTCGACCAATCAATGGGATTTGTCCTAGTAAAATACATTGATAAAAAGCAAAACTATGTGTATTTTACAAAAGAAAATGGCAAAATCATACGATACGCTTTTACAGATCCCAGTAGTTTTGATGAATTGAAAGAACACGGGCCCAACGGTAGGATAACTCAGAACAAACTCAAGGACAACGCCGATGATTTCACATTTAGTCAGGAAGACAACTACATTTATTTAAAAGAGAATGGAAAGAAACTGGTAATCTACATCGGAGATAAGGTAAAATGAAACGAAAATCCAAAGCCTACATAACAATTTACGCTCTCTACATGATATTCGTGCTGATGATTGTAATTGTGTTTGTGCTTGTTCAAGTGAAAAATATCAGAACTGTCAACGCCTACAAATACGACTACATTCAAGCCAAGGCGATTGCTTATTCAAAAACTAGAATTATAGATAAAAGAAAGCTTTTTGAAGAAAAGTTGAAGGAAAATTCTAAAAGTGGCACATTTTACATTCAAAGCACAGATATTCCAGAATTCAATCACCCAACTAAGATAGATTATTACGAAGAGAAAGATGGAGCAACAAAAATCTTCTCATTTACAAGCAAATATCCCGACAATAATGGATCCAGAGTAACGACTAGAATGGTGTATAATAGGAAAAATCCTTTTGAAAAAAGAATTATATCAGAAGAAAAAATCGACGAATTGTTGCCGGAAATCATTGAAGGAAAGCCAAGCATCGGAATAAAAGATTGTTTAATATTTTCATTGAATGATGAAACGTATTTTGTGGACAAAAAGATAGCTGATGAAAAATACAACGAATTCGTAGCCGAAAAATCAAAGCAAAACAACGAAGAAGTTTCGGAAGTTGAAAAGGAAAATGCCTCTGAAGAAAATGACGAATACACAAAAATAGAAATAGATGATGAATTCCTGACTAAATTAGTAGAATTTTCAACAAAAGAGAAAAACATTGTGATAGATTCTGATGATATCACGATATTTAACGACGTTACGATAGACGGAGTGTTCATCGACAAGGGAAACGTGTATTATGTAGAAAATGAAAAAGTCCCAAAAACTCCTGAAATTACAATAAATGGAATATTGATACTTAAAAATTCTGAGGCAAATAATTACAAAGTAAATGGAGAGTATTTGTCGACGAAAAAAGTCGACGTCGATTTTACAGAAGATAAAACAATATACACGAATAAAAAATACGAGTTCGCAGGTAGTTATTACAAATAATCGATGGAATGATTGAAACTCTACTTGGAAATGATGTATAATATATATGATAAGCGAAAAAGGGAGGGTTTGCTTATGAATAAATTAAATAAAATCAATCAAATGAATAGCAAACAATCTGAGCTTTACGATACTATATACGAGATTTTCGAGTTTATGGGAGAAACACTAGAGCTTCCGAAAAACCGATTCAAAAATAAAAAACACGGGCTTTTTAAAATGGGATTGTTAGCTTTTATAATCACAGCTATTTTGGAATATTATTCAAGCTTTGACACAATTGCATTTATTAGGAGAAACTATCTTGTAGGCTACATTTATTTTGCGATAAGATGCGTGTTTATATTTGCGTTTGCTATTCTTAAATTCAAAATAATTTATCGAGTAGCTAACAAGTTTTTCGTAAAAGATGATTGGCGAGAAGACGAAAACTACAGCATATTGCTATTAGTTATGTTTCAAGCAGCAATGTCAATGGCACTTTATCCACTAGGAGTTTACATTGTTATTGCAGAAGCAATCGTGATATTGTTGTTTTTCTTGGGACTTAACATCAAAAACTTCAAATTTGAGAAAATACCTTACGTCATCATCACATTCATGTCTTTGTATATTGGATTGAGATTTGTTAGACTTTTCATTTACAACATAGTGATAAATTGGATAGAAACTACAAACATTGTTTTCTTATAACACAAGCGCTCACAACTGTGGGCGTTTTTTGAATGCAAATACATACATAAATTAAAAAGGTAAGCTAATAAAAGCCTACCTTTTTAAATAGAGAATTTTAAATGAAATGGTTAGTTAGCTAATTTATAAGTGATAACTACAGGTGTTTTATCAGCTGGAACTGAATCAGCCAAAGTGTATTTTACTCCGTCTTTTTCGTCAGCGCCGATTAATTGGTTTGCATTTGAAGTTATTCCCAAAGGACAACTTTGCAAACATGTCATACAACCTGTATTCATATCTTTTGCTGGTTTTTGGTTACCACCAAATCTAATGTCGAATTCTTTTCCTGAAGAATCTTTGATAACATCATTAATTCCTTGTTCATTATCTGAACCTTGGAATTTGAATGTAAGATCAATCTTATCACCTTTAACGGCTTCTTTTCCCATGTTGTCCATATTAACATTGTTACCTGGTTTTGCACCGATTTTTTCTAATGCATCGTACAAATCATTTTGGTTAGCATAAGAAACAAACATTGATTGTTCGTTATTTTTACCTGATTTTGCAACGATAGCATGCATTGTGCTTTCGTTTTTGAACTTATCGTTAACTTCAGCATAAACTTTGATTTGTTTGTTAGCTTCGTCAACAATCATAGGATTATCAGCTGTAGGTTCTTGTGCTTCTTCCTTCTTTTCTTCTGTTTTTTCCTCAGTCTTTTCTTCTTTCTTTTCTTCAGTTTTTTCTTCTGTTTTTTGTTCTGTAGAAGAAGTTTGTTTATTATCTTCCTTAGAACATCCTGCGAACATCAAACTTGCCATTAATAATAATGCCAAAATTTTGAATTTTCTCATAAAAATCATCCCTTCTTTGAATAGTTTAATTATTTTCGTTTCATTCATTAATACTATAGCTATATTTTATCATAGTTTTAAGTGTTCATTTATTGTAAAATCTAATAAATAACACACTACTTATAAGCTGAATAAATAAATGAAATCTAAGGTATAATAATAAAAGAGGTGATTAGTGTGAAAAAATACGGAGAAGACGTGGCAATTGTAGAAGAAAATCCTAAACCTAAGAAAATTTACGATAATAATATGCGCCAAGGTGAAGAAATCATAATAAAAAAGGGAACACCTACTATTAAGAAATTGTACTACGAAGATATCAACGGACAACCGACAATTAAAAAGGAAGAAATAATCGAAGAAGGCTCTCCAACGGTTATAAAAGTTGGAACAAAGGGAATTATTAACGATTTGAACTTGAACAAATCTGACATGTAATGTGATAAAATTCTTGGTTTGTGGTATAGTTATATTAGAAATGAATTGTTAAATTCATTCAAATTTACAAGGGGGAAAAATTATGGCAAGCTTAAAAGGTACAAAAACAGCTACTAATTTAATGGCAGCATTTGCAGGGGAAAGTCAAGCAAATATGCGTTATACATATTTTGCTAAAACAGCAAAAAAAGAAGGATACGTTCAAATTTCTATGATTTTTGAAGAAACAGCAAGAAACGAAATGGCTCACGCAAAAAGATTCATGAAATTTTTGAGTGAAGATTTACAAGACGCTGAAATAGAAATCGAAGCAGGATTCCCAGTTCACTTAGGAGACACTAAGAGTAACCTTAAATCAGCAGCAGAAGGAGAACACTTCGAAAATTCTGAAATGTATCCAGAATTCTCCAAAATCGCTGAAGAAGAAGGCTTCAAGGAAATCGCACGTGTATTCACTGAAATCGGAGAAGTTGAAGAAGCTCACGAAAAAAGATACAGAAAATTATTAGAAAACATCGAAAAAGAAAAAGTATTCGAAAGAGAAGAAGTATACTTATGGAAATGCAACAACTGTGGCTACATTCACGAAGGTAAAACAGCACCTAAGAAATGTCCAGCATGTGATCATCCACAAGGATTCTTCGAAATCTTCAAAGAAACTTATTAAAATAAGACAATCAAGCCTCAAAAGTTTTGTAACTTTTGGGGTTTTTTTATTTTTCAGAAAAATCATTCTCGCTTTAAATTTCAAATATTAAAGCGAAAGTGTAAACAGCACACATATCATACCAAAATTTTACATACAATTTTCCAACATTTTACCTAAAACATTGACAAATGGCGAAAAGTCGTATATAATTTCATTGTAATTATTTATCTATGGGTACCAAATACGATTATTTGGTAGTTTTTATCTGATGACTATTGCTCGAGAAAGAGCCTGGAAAGGATCTGATGTGATACTCTTATAGGCTAAAAAGAACAATAAGGTTCAGAGTTTTTACAAGAAAAAATCAGCAAACAAAAAAGCATCAAAACCAGAGATTGCAAAGGCAAGTTAAACTTGAACCGCAGTCTTTTTTTCGTGGTCAAATTTAACTTCCTAATTTCTAAACGGGGGAAGATAATATGCTTAGTAGAATGCTAAAATTTTTCGGATTAAGTAAAAAAGGATTATTAAAAATAATCTTAGGATGTGCAATAATGGCGTTCGCAGTAGTGAACGTACATAAACAATCAGGCGTAACTGAGGGCGGAGTACTTGGAATGATGTTGTTCTTGAATAAAATCTTCGGATTTGACCAATCAATAACATCAGTAGTATTGGATGTGAGCTGCTACGTTCTTGGATTTTCGATAATGGGATTTGATTTTGTGAAGAAAGCTTTCGTAGCCACAATATCATTTGCCGTATTTGCGAAATTTTTCAATATTATAGGGCCAGTGTTACCAAATATGTACGATGTGCCATTGTTAGCAAGTATTGTCGGAGGGATTTGCATCGGATTGGGATGCGGACTTGTAGTAAGTGAAGGTGGAGCAGCAGGTGGAGACGACGCCTTAGCAATGACGATATCCACAAAAACGGGACTCAAAATATCATTAGCGTATTTGTTCTCGGATATAACAGTGTTGGCACTGTCACTTTTATACATTCCAGTTGACAGAATCATGTTCTCACTTTTGACAACTGTAATATCATCATTTTTGATAGGACAATTCGAAGTAGAACTTCCAAATTCAGAAATCAAAATGGCAAATCAAGCCGTATCAAAAGCTTAAATAAATCAAGCCTTGTGCTTGATTTTTTTATTGCTCACATTCTCTTTCAAACACCAAATCAATTTTAGGATTGTATCCAATAGCTATTTTAGTTTTATTGATAGTAGTCACAAACCTAAAACCTTCCTTGGCATGATCATCTATGATTTTTTTATAATCATCTGATGCTAATCCACAAGTTCTCACTTCAACGTATTTGTATTCGTATTTTTGTTTCATAATAATCTCCTCAATTTATTTTTCTGTTAATAGATTATTACCCAAAATTTTAAAATAATATATAAAATGATTTACAAATACAATAATAAGATATATAATTGGGTTAAGAAAACGATATGCAAAATCAAAGGAGGGGGATATGAGACTTAAAGACAATAAAATAATAATCCTATTGATATTTCTGACTAGTTCGATACTGATATTTGGATTTAATTATTTATATGGGAACAACAGAAAACCTTCTCCTTATTTTATGAGTGACAAATTTATAGCTTTTGAATCAAACAATAATAATCATAGCCTTGACTTTCTTAATATGAATGAAAACATATCAGTTGTAGCTGAAATAAAAAACTCCAAAGATGTTGCGATATATGACCCGGTTATGAAATACTATATAGGTTCTACAAAAATAATTGATCCAACTATATTTAGGTATTTTTCAAAAGAAGATTACAAAAAGAAAAATAACGTGTCTGTTTTGATATATCCAGTGACTTATTATGTAGAAGGGAAAATAGCGGGTTACGATAAAAAAGAAATAGAAGATAAGTATCATACTGAGATAATTAATATGTTTGATGTTCAATCTTACATCGCTAATGATGGAAAAGTCGATGTAGTGAGAAATCTGTTCACAATTAAACCAGAAAATATTTCAACACTTTACATAGACTCTAGAGATGATAAGTCGTTGAAATCGATTGCAGATTCTCTTAAAAAAATCGGATATAAGAGAAAAGAAATTAAAATGTACGACAAGCTTACTTTGAGGGATTTAATAAGATCATATCCAGAATACAAGGTGTATGCTCAGTTTATTACTAATAGCACGGTCATAGCTGTGGCAATGTATGCAATTTCATTGTGGATGTTTTTGAACAAATACAAGAAGTTTGTAATTATAAGCGCAAATTTTGGTGCAAAACTAAAAGACATCATGAATATGTTCATTGAAAAAGCCATTGGATATAGTTTTATAATATGTGCAATATCAACAGCGTTGACGTATGGATATCTTACAATCATTAATGAAAACAAAATCACGATTTATCTTATATTGCAATTGCAGATTATTTTAATAATATTGACTGTGATTTTGAGTGCTTTAAGAGTTAAACTCAGCTACGATGAGTTTGAAAAAGAGGTCTTGTATGATAAAAGATAATATTAAACTAGGACTAATAGATGTTTTCAGAAATAAAGTTGTGTTTTGTTTGATGGTACTCTTAATTTTCTCATTGGGAACAATTGTGGAATCTGCAACAGATTCTTATTTGAGAAATAAGTTCGCGAAGTTTCAATTAAGTGAACAGCCTTCATATAGCGCTGTTGTGTTAGAGACAACTGATGATAAGGGATACGATTATTCGAATACTTATGGAAAAAAACTGGATGATATATTTTCAATAAACGGGCACACTTATACCACGAATTCATCACTTTGTAGAAATTGTGGTACAGATATAACTGTGTTGTTTGGAAAATTCAACAAAAATTCTAATAGCAGAGTTTTTTGGTTAGTTGATAATAAAAATGTGACTGACTTGAAGAATGAGGCGGAATTTGAAGTGGTTTCTCATGATGAGATGGATTTTGATATGATGAATCAAGAAATTAAAAGCTATATTGATTACGATAAAAGAGTATTATTGGAAATAAAATCTGATAAATATAAAAATATTAGTGGCTACAAGTTTCGAGATGGAGAAGTACTTGGTTTAATTGATAATGCAAAGTTTTCAGAAGATGAGATAAATAAAGGTGTTGACAGAGAATTTGAGAAGATTTTCGATGGGAACAAGCTAATGGTCATTAATAACACAAATAAAAAATACGAAGACGATGAAAATACATTCATCCTCAAATACATTGGAGTGTATTGTCTGATTATGACTGTGATAACAATATTGGGTTTTGTGATTTTCTTCAAATATATGCTAAAAAGCCTACAAAAAGAATACAAAATTCACATTTTATCAGGAGCTAGAACCAAGGATATTATGGCACGAAACTCCGTTTTCGTAGTTTTAGTAAATGTTGCAACATTCTGTTTGCTTTTTGTATTAAATGGATTTGCAATTAATACTTTTTCGGTAGTGGCGTTTATTTACATGATTTTATGTATATTGATATTAGAAATAGTTATGTATTTGATTTTGAAAAGAAGCGATCTGATTGATTTGATAGGTGATTGATTATGATAGAAATAAAAAATTTGACCAAAAAATTCAATACAAATGGTGAAGAACTTCTTGTATTGGATAATGCTGAAATGAATATAAACGATGGGGACAATATCATTATCTCAGGAGAAAACGGAGCAGGTAAGACTACTTTTTTGAAGATTGTGGGTTTGTTGGATAGGAAATATTCAGGAGATTATATTCTGGATTCCAAATCAGTTGGTGATTTTACCGAAAAAGATATGTCTAAATACAGGAATGAAGTGTTTGGGTTTATTTTTCAGGAATACAATTTGATAGAATCAGAGACTACCTACGATAATATTCTCATACCATTAATTTACTCATCGAAATACAAAAGAGCTGATAGGAAACAAAGAATTCAAGAGATTGGCGAAGAATTTGAAATAACGGAGATTTTGAACAAAAAAGTAAAGTTTCTGTCAGGAGGAGAAAGACAAAAAGTGACAATTGCAAGAGCTTTGGTGAATGATCCAGCAGTTATTTTGATGGATGAGCCTTCGAACACCCTTAATCTTAGAATGAAGGACAAGCTGATAGAATATATCGAAGTTTTGAAAAGAAAATCAAAAACTATCATAGTTGTCAGCCACGACAAATATTTGATTGATAATTTGAAAAAACAAGATTTTGTGGAATATGAATTGATAGATGGTAAGTTTTGCAAAATCGTAGAATAAATTTTAAATCAAGCCTAGTGCTTGATTTTTAATTGCACATAACTTGGGTATATATAATTGACTGGAGGTTTTTATGGAGAATACAAAAAAACTAAAATTTTCTAATCTTTTGATTGCGATTTTACAAGGAGTTATCCTTTTGCTTTTGTTCGTAATTCCAGAGCTTATTGTTGGAGTGATTGGAGGAGTTGTTGCCAAGCTTATAGGATTTGATGGTAATTTCCAAGATTTTTATGCGAAAAACGGGGCGGCTTTTCTTCTTTGTGGACAAATCCTGAGGATTATTATTTTCCTTTTAATCATTAAATTTAGAACGAAGATTTTTCAAACGAAATACAACAGGGATTACCTGAAGAAAAGAAAGATTACTTTTTCAGAGGTTTTGAAGCTTTTCGTGGTGGGAATTGGTCTTATGGGTCTTATCAATATTACTGTTGCTTTGATGATGTATTTGGGCAAATTCTTCCCACAAATTGTGTCCAGCCTTGAAGTTTACAACAAGGCGTCAGAAGAATTGATGAAGGGCAATATGATGTTGTCGGTTCTAGCTATTACGATTTTCGCTCCGATTTCAGAGGAGTTGATGTTGCGTGGGACTTTGTTCACAGAAAACGAACGCCTTCTTCCTTATAAATGGGCAATTATTCTGAATGGAATTGTGTTCGGAGTGTTCCATTTTAATTTGTTCCAAGGAGCGTATGCGCTAATCGGAGGGATTGTGATTTGTGCGGTGTATTATTACACAGAAAGCATCTACGCATCCATTCTTCTTCACATGATTAACAACACTTTCAGCGTGGTTATTTCTTCGAATGAGGCTGTGGTGCAAAGTTTTTCTTCGATTTTTGGAATTGTAATGCTTGTGTGCATGGTTTTGATGTTTGTTTTCTTGAAAGATTTTAAAAAGAAACGAGAACTCAGACATTTGAATTACGAAGATTTAAAAGAATAAATTTGAAATTATCGACAAACCTTGATGCGTTAATTCGCATTGAGGTTTTTTAGTGTGAGAAATTGGTGTTGATTTTTTTGTTGAAAAACTATAGTATAATAGCATGTAAGTGAGGTTAGATTATGATTTATTTGGATTATGCGGCGACATCTTTAAAAAGGGTGGAGCTTATTGAATATATTATGAATAATATGATGGATTTTGATGCGAATGCTGATAGTATTCACAAAATGGGAAGGTTAGCGAAGAAGACTTTGGAGAATTCCCGTCACGAGATTGCGAAGTTTTTGAATACTACGGATGATAGGATTGTGTTCACAAGTGGTGCGAGCGAATCCAACAATTATATTATCAATAATTTTTCTGATGAAAATTACGATATTATCACATCACGAATAGAGCATCCATCTATTTTGAATCCACTAGATCATAACAAATCTAATGTAATTTTGATAGATGCACAACAAAACGGTGTGGTTGATTGCGATGAAATTATTCGAAATATCACACCTAATACAAAGCTAATTATTCTTCAACATGTAAACAATGAAACGGGATCCATTCAACCTGTGAAAAAACTTGGAGAATATTTGAAGGATACGGACATTTGGTATCATATCGATGCGACTCAATCGGTGGGTCATGTGGATGTCGATGTTGAGGATTTGCACTGCGATTCGTTGTCGTTTTCAGGACACAAACTAGGAGGACTCAACGGATTCGGGGTGTTGTATATAAGGAAGGATTTGGATAATCTGATTTATGCAGGTGAGCAAGAAAATTACAGAAGAGGTGGCACTTCTTTTGTGATGGGGGCATTTACTTTGGAGAAATCTTTGCTGAAATCTGTCAAAGAACGTGATTATATTGCAAATTTGAAGAAGATTTTCATTGAAAACATCAAATTTGATTACAAAATTAATGGTAACGTGGACAATTCTGCATCTCACATTTTGAACTTGTACATTCCATTTGAGAAGAATGATTTCTTGTTGACTTATTTGGATATGCACGGAATTTGCGTGTCTGCAGGTTCTGCTTGTTCTGCTGGTAGTATTACGAATTCTCATGTGATTGAAAATATGTACGACGGACAAAGGGCAGAACATTCAGTGAGGTTTAGCTTTGGGTTTAAAAATACAGAAGAAGAAATATTGAAAGCGGTAAATGTGTTAAATGATTTGTACGAAAAAGGAAAATACAATGGATAATTCGAAAATAAAAGTAGTAGTAGGAATAAGTGGGGGCGTGGATTCGTCAGTGGCGGCACTTTTGTTGAAACAACAAGGCTATGATGTCGTGGGGATTTTCATGAAAAATTGGGACGAGACAGATGATGATGGCGTCTGCACGGCAGAAGAAGATTACAAGGACGCGGTGGCTGTTGCGAATGAAATCGGCATAGATTATTATTCGATTAATTTTGAGAAGGAATACTACGACAGAGTGTTCACCTATTTCTTGGACGAATACAAAAAGGGCAGAACTCCCAATCCCGACATAATGTGCAACAAGGAAATCAAATTCAAAGCGTTCTTGAATTTTGCGATGAAATTAGGCGCAGATTATGTGGCGACGGGTCACTATGCTAGAATCGAACGATGTGATGACGGAGTGAAGCTACTTCGTGGGCTTGATAATAACAAAGATCAGACGTATTTTCTAAGCCAACTTACGCAAGATCAAATCAAAAACGTCATGTTTCCAGTTGGAGAACTTCAAAAAAAAGAAGTGCGTGAGATAGCGAAGAAATATAACTTAGCTACGGCTGACAAGAAAGATTCTACGGGAATTTGTTTCATCGGAGAGAGAAACTTCAATGAATTTTTGTCACATTATTTACCAGCAAAACAAGGAAACATCGTTGATGTCGATGGAAATATAATGGGCAAACACAATGGGCTTATGTATCACACAATCGGTCAACGAAGAGGACTTGGAATTGGCGGAGACGGTGCAGCGTGGTTTGTGTGTGGGAAAAATTTGGAAACAAATGAACTAATCGTATGCCAAGGAGAAGACAACCCACTTTTGTTTTCAAACAAATTATACGCAAGTCAATTTGAAACATCGCTATATCATTTGGACAGAAACGAGTTCGATTGTACAGCGAAATTCAGATACAGACAAAAAGACATCAAAGCGCACGTCAAATTCATAGACGACACGCATGTGGAAGTCACTTATGACGACACAAAAGCCGTAACACCAGGACAAGCAGCAGTGTTCTACGACGGCGAAGTGTGCATAGGCTCAGCGATAATAGATGAAGTGTACAATGGAGATAAAAAATTAATGGTATAAGCAAGTCCACTAGGTTGTAAAATCTGGTGGATTTTTTGGTTGAAAATATTTAAAATGTATGTTATTTGTATGTTGTTTGTGATAAAATAATATTGAAAGGAGCTGGTATTATGGCACAAACAAATATTAATATAAGAATGGATGAAAATCTAAAAAAGCAATTTGATTCATTTTGTTCAGAGGTTGGAATGAGTATGTCCACAGCTTTTAATATCTTCGCAAGAACGGTTGTAAGACAAAGAAAAATTCCTTTTGAAATATCTACAGAAAAAGATCCATTTTACAGCGCTGAAAACATTGAAAGATTAAAAAAATCCATAGAACAAATGGAAAAAACAGGCGGGACTATTCATGAGGTAAATTTGGATGATTAAGGCATGGAGTGACGCAGCATGGGAAGATTTTGAATACTGGATGAAGCAAGACAAGAAAACTTTGAAAAGAATACTGAAACTTCTAAAAGATATTGACCGCAATGGATATGATGGAATCGGAAAACCTGAACCATTAACTGGGGATTTATCAAAATACTGGAGTAGAAGAATCGACGATTGTAATAGAATAGTATATAGAATCGAAAATGATGTAATAAAAATAGTTCAATGTGGGTCGCATTATCGTGACAAGTAGTCTTGAATTATTACAATATGTCAAATGGTGAATAAATTGACGATATTTGTGGTAAATATTGTATAAGAAGGAGAGTAGACTATGCAAAAACAAGAAATAAAAGAAGCGATTGATGTGTGCGATGATTTGGTGATAGAACTTGAAGATGTACTTAACGATTTGAAATCGGCGAAAAACTGGGCGATGGCAGATTTTATATTTGGCGATGGTGTGATTGGTTTTTTCAAGAGAAGCAAAATGGAAAAAGCACAAAGCAAACTTCATCTAATCAAACAACTTTCACTTAGATTGCAAAAAGAATTGTCGGACATTCACGTGGAATTGGAAGACTTCGGTGATTTGTATTCAATGAAAGATTTTATGCTAGACATTGTGTTCGACAACCCATTTACAGATTGGAGAATCAGAAAAGAAATTAATCAAGTGTACGATTCAACGTATGAATATTTGGAAAATATTGAAATGTTGAGAGATAACTTAACAAAAGAATACAATAAATTGTAAAAGAAGAAGTGTATGATAACGATGTACATCGGGTAATGATTTATAGTTACAAAATGTCAAAGTTTGGTTTTATTGTTGATTTTTCAAAAAAAAAATGATATAATTAAGTTACCAACATAAATGTTGAGTAGGATTAATAAAAAGGTTTTCACGAAAAGGAGGAGTATCATGAAAAATGATAAGAAATTTACAATTGTGGCAATACTTTTTGCAATATCACTTGTGTGCAATGCGTATTTTCTAACTAACATGACAAAGGCTGACGATGCTGACACTCATAGAATAATTGAAAGATACGTTAAGAAAAATCCGTAAAAAGAAGACGATACTTTAATTAAAGCTACATTAGAAAAGTTTGCCAAGGACGAAGAACATTTGGTATTGACTCAAGATGGCAAAGACGTAACCAAACAACACGAAGATAAGCTATTGGAATTCAACAAAAACCAAGACTACAAAGCAGCCAAAGAATACGTCCTCAATGAAAACATATCAATCGGTTATTCAGATGACAATGTAAAATAGACAATTAGCAGTTAAGTATATAATTAAAATCTACTATGAAAACAAGAAAAATAATTTTAATGTTAATGCTTGCTTTTATCTCTGTAGTGTTATCTATAGTATATGTTGCAAGATCGAATAAGAATATTAATGATTTATCTGAAATGAGTTCATCAATTTAAGATTATACAATAAGATTTGAAAGCGATAGGGGTTTCGGAAATGATAGATTTGATATCTATTCTTTTTCATTAAAGAGTCGGGATAATCTCAAAGATTTTAGGCAAAAGAATGACGAACTCGATCAGATTTTTGATAATCATTTTGAGACTATGATGGTATCTGAACAAGAAAAAAACAATCAAATACAAGAATTAAAAGCAGATATTGAGAAATTAAAAAATTCGAAGCATATACTTTATAAGTATATTGAAAAAGATGGAACAAAAAAATTATATTTGTATGATAAAAATGCCAATAAAGGTTATTGTATGATATTGACAATATAAAATAGAAAACAAAAATAGCAGCTCATGGCTGCTATTTTACTTTACTACGACTTGTACTCCTTTGAGTATGTCGAATGTTTCTTTGTTTAGTTTTTCATCGAAGCTATCAGTCAAGTTTTTGTCGACTATTACAGTTGCTTCTGGATTGAATGTTTTAGCCAATATTGCGTTGGAAAGTATGCAGATGTTGGATACAAGTCCACACAATTCTATTTCTGAGAATTGGTGTTCTTTTAAGTAATCACAAAGTTCAATGCTACCAAATGTTGGTTTTTCGATTAATATGTCTTCTTTTTCTACTAATTCAGCTACTTTTCCGTACAGTTTGTGTCCGTTACTTCCTTTGATGCAGTGTTCTACTGGAAGGAATTTGCCTTCTTGTGTGTTCAAATAATTTTCTTCGTGAGTATCGAATGTGAAGATGATTTGTTCATTGTTTTCTCTTGCTTTTTTGATTCTGTCACAGATTTTGTCTTCGAGTTTGTTTGCGTTGTCGAATCCCAAAGCTCCATCCACGAAATCATTTTGAAAATCTACTACGATTAAAAGTTTATCCATTTATGTCACTCCTTTAAATTATTATATCTCAAATACAAAATTTTTTACAATAAGTGTTTAAATTATCAAAAGATTGGTATATAATCATAAAGGTTAGGAAAATAAAATTAAATAATCAATCGGCAGAAAAATAATGTTTGGTTGATTTTTATGAAGGAGAAAATATGGATAAAATATATATAACTGGTCACAAAAACCCTGATACAGATTCTATCTGTGCGGCGTTATCTTATCAAGAATTAAAGAAAAGAACAGGAGAAGAAAACGTCGAAGCGATAAGACTTGGCGATGTCAACAGGGAAACTCAATTTGTGTTGGATTATTTTGGGGTGGATGCACCTACTTTCAAGGACTCAATGAAGCCACAAGTCAAAGATTTGAGCATCGACGTGGCAACATGCGTGTCCCAAAACGCGAGCCTTTACAAAGCGACTAATATTATGCAAGAAAAAAATGTCGCTAGTTTGCCCGTAATCGACATCGAAGAAAGACTTCTTGGAGTTGTGTCTTTGTCAGACATTACAAAATGCTACATGGATGTGTGGGACGATCAAATCCTTCACCACTCAGAAACTCCTGTGGAAAACATCATCGATGTTTTGAGCGCAAATATTTTGAATATTCCAGCAGAAGACAGAGCGTTATCTGGAAAAATGGTCGTAGGAGCGATGGATCCGAAACAAATGGCGAAGTATTTGGAAGAAGATGACATCGTGATTTTAGGTAACAGAGAAGACTCACAAGTAGATGCGATAGATAAGAATGTGTCCATGATTATACTTACTGGTGGCAACAAATTATCAGATGAATTGATAGAAAAAGCAAAACAAAAAGACATAATAGTAATTTCTACGGAATTTCAAACATACATGGCAGCACGTCTTCTTCCACAATCTGTGCCTGTAAATTACGTAATGACAAGAGATGAAGTGGTTAATTTCACATTGACTGACACTGTTGAAGATGTTAAAAACACAATGTCCAAGACAAGATACAGATCATATCCAGTAGTTGACAATCAAAACAAAGTTGTGGGAAATATTTCCAGATATCACGTTATCAATGAAGAAAAGAAGAAGATAATCTTGGTGGATCACAACGAAAGAAACCAATCAGTTGATGATATGGAATGCTGCGACATCACAGAAATCATCGACCACCACAGAGTTGCAAATGTAGCTACACAAAACCCAGTTTATTTCAGAAATGAACCTGTTGGATCAACTTGTACAATTCTTTCCAAAATGTTCTTGGAAAAAGGAATTGTTCCTACAAGACAAACTGCGGGATTGTTGTGTTCAGCGATAATTTCCGACACATTATTGTTCAGATCACCAACTGCAACTGAAACAGATAGAATGATTTTGGATAGAATGGCAAAAATCGCCAACATCAACCCAGAAGAATTTGCGATGGAAATGTTCAAAGCTGGAACATCTTTAGAAGGAAAATCACCAGCAGATTTGTTAAACACTGATGTGAAGACATTCAACATCGAATCATACACTTGTAGAGTAGCGCAAATCTTCTCAATGGATTTGGATAATCTTGGCAAAATCAAAGACAGTTTACTTGAAGAAATGAACAAAATCAGAAACGACAAGAAAGAAGCTACATTTGTACTAATTCTTACAGATATCTTCAGAGAAGAAAGCGAAGTTTTGGTTTCTGGAATGTTCCAAGAACAATTAGCAGGGGCCTTCGATACTAAAATCGACAACAATTCATTCTTGGCAAAGGGACTTCTTTCAAGAAAAAAACAAATGATCCCAAAACTTAACCAAGCTGTGTTAAAATATATCCAAGAGAATTAATTTGAAAGGGAGAGATAAATTGAAAATTACAATTTTAGGGGCAGGAGCAATGGGTTGTATGCTTGCAAAAGCAATCGAATCTCCTGGTAACGAAGTCAATTTAGTAGATCCATATGAAGCTCACATGGAAAAAATTAGAAAAGATGGAATCAGAATTATCGACAGAACTGGCGGCGAAAGCACAGTAAAAGTAACATCTGCAAGTACATCTTCACAAGATTTGGAAGTTCAAGATGTTGTTGTAATCCTTGTAAAAGGATACGACACAGAAAAGATTTTGACGGAAAATATGAACATCGTTGGAGGTCACACAGTCGTGATGACACTTCAAAATGGCATCGGCAACGTAGACATTTTGGAAAAATACATCAAAGAAGAAAACATCGCACAAGGAATCATGTTCATATCTGCATCTATCGAAGAACCAGGAGTTATCAGCGCAGGATATGATAGCGATAAAATCAATGTAATATTTGGCGCTATCAATGAAAACCACGACGATAAATTGTTCCACGAAATCGAAAAAGCATTCAGCATGAACGACATCAAAACAGAATTAAATCCAGATGTAGATAGAATTATGTGGAGAAAATTATACATCAACGCAATCTACAACCTACCTTGCGCAGTAATGCATTTGTCCACAAAATACACTAGAACTGACGAAAATTCCGTAGCAATTTTAAAAGCTATCTCAGACGAATTCATAGCCGTTACTGACAAATTGGGCTACAATTTCGACGGCGACAAGCTTTTCAGAAAATACGTCACAGATGCATTCGAAGAATACGGAGATATATTGCCATCTGCAGCACAAGACACACAAAAACACAGAAAAACTGAAGCAGAATTCTTGAATGGAGCAATCGTAAGACAAGCGAAAAAACTTGGACTTGAAGCACCAGTTAATGAAACAATCTACAGATTAGCAATGGTTCAAATGAACAACTACGATAATTTATTTTAATTTATTTGCTTGTATAATAATGATAATGATATAATGTAACTATCAAATAAGAAAGGAACATATATCATGTCAGAACAAGAAATTTACGAAATTACTAGAAATTATGCTGTAGTCACAGCGGTATTTCTAATCCTCAGCGTTATCGGTATTTATTTATCATTAAAACGCAAAGACGATCATTTGCTAGGAATCGTAACAAGTGTATTTCAAATAGCAATATCATTTGCAATGCTGAGCATGAACTTCACAATAACTTTGCTACACGATGGAATGGGTGCAGATGACACAATGCTCGTGAAATTCTGCTTGTACGGGTGGATATTACAGTTGGTATTAATGGCAGTAAGTGTAATAATAACCATTAGAAATATCTTAAAACAACGCAAAAAACAAACAAAATTGAATTACTAAAACAACGGCCACCAACAATTGTTGGTGGTTTTGCTGTCTATAATCATACAGATTGAATATTATCTGTATATATTATAAAATAAATTAAAAACAGGAGGGAATATATGAAAAACAAATTCAAATTAATCGTTTGCGTGAGCTTTATGTTGGTATTATTTGCAAGTTGCAATCAAAAACAAGATGAGCCTACAAAAAAAGCCACAGGAGTTGAATCCAAAAACGTAACAACAGAAGAAAACAAACAAAAGAAAATCGAAGAGTACGAACAAAACATCAAAGGCGTTAAGGAAATCAAAGTAGCAGAACTTGATGAAGTAAGCGCTGGCAAAGAAATCACAGTGTATCTTGGAAGGAAAACTTGCCCAGATTGTCAGAAGTTTTCAAAAGTATTTAAACCATTTGCATCCAAATATGAAATCTACTACATAGATAGTGTCGCTGGAATCAAAAAATCTCCGGAAGATTTGAAGAAATTCAGAACCGACAACGACCTCAAAACAGTCCCAGCAGTGTTTCGAGTTAAAGACGGAAAAATCACCGATAGAATGAACATCGACGACAAAGTGGGGACTACATCAGAAGAACTACAAAAGTTTTTTGATAAGAAATAAGGATAAGCCATAACGTTAGTTATGGCTTGTTGCATTTATTAGACCAGCTATCAAATGTCAAGAGAAAATAAAAAATAATTAATCTTGTAATTTATGGCACATCAAATAAGCCTAAAAATTAGGCTTAGAAAAACTAAATAACAACTAAATATTCGGTATGTAAGTTTTGTTATCTCTTAAAACAGCAAAAATTATGTTAGTAAGTTTTCTAGCAACTGCACCAATAGCTGTACCATGCGCCTTACCCCTTTGTCTAAGCTTTTGATAATAAACAGACAAAGCAGGATCTTTAAAAGCAGCAACACTAGCAGCAAGCCAAATAGCACGTCTAAGATAAGGAGAACCACGTTTAGAAATCTTAGTATCAGTAGCATTAAAATTGCCAGATTGCTTAACAGCAACATCTAAACCAGCATAAGCAACCAACTGATTAGCTCTCTCAAAACGAGAAATATCACCAATTTCTGAGAAAATAGCAGCACCTAAGACATCACCAATACCGGTGATAGAAGTAATAACAGGGCATAAAGAATTAATCATAGAAGAAATTTCATCTTCAATATCAGCTATCTGATCTTCAAGAAAAGAAATTTGAGCAATAATCTGTTTAATTTGAAAAGAAAAAGACTTTAAAGCAAACTTAACACCAAAAGAATTAGAAGCCTTCTCTTGAATTTCTTTAGCCTTATCAATACCAAAGCGACCCTTACTACACTTAGACAACATCTTAGCAAGCTCATCAGCAGGAATAGAAATCATATCCTCAGGCAAAGGATACTTACTCAAAAGCTCCTTAGAAGCCACACCATAAATATTAGAAAAAAGCGAAGAATACTCAGGGAAAACCTGATCTAAAATACAAACAAGCTTTCTCTTCCAATCAGAAGCTTCATCAACAAGAGCAAACCTGAACCTAGAAAGATTTCTTAAAGCAAAAGTATCCTCATCAGAAAAATGAGAAACAGAAAACTCACCGAACCTAAGAATTTGAGCAATAACAAAAGAATCAACAGAATCATTCTTAGTCTGTCTAATATACATCTTTCTAAAAGCATCAGATTGAATAGGATTAATAACAATACAAGAAAAACCTAAATCAATTAAGAAAGAATAAAGCGAAAGCCAATAATGGCCAGTAGCTTCCATACCAATAATACAATTGTTAGAATCAATCGAAAAAGAGGAAATAAATTTCTGAAACTTCTCTAAACCCCTAATAGAATTAGAAAAAGAAAAGGACTCAGAAACAAGTTTCCCATCAGAATCAATTATTGAGGCTTCGTGGTTGTTCTTTGCAATATCAACACCAATGTAAAACATAAAATCACCTAGCTTTAATATAAATTTAGATAGAGAAAGGACCCTCAAGAACTTTACGACAATCAAACCTCGTTAGACATACAGCAACGAAATGTGCTATCCAGCTCATACTGATAAAGACGTAAAGAAGAGGCGTAACCCTAAATTGGGAAGACTAGCTTCAAGGAGGTTAACTACGACCTCTATCTATACAATTATTATCCCATAAGAAAGTGGGATTGAGAACAAAATGTAGTATTTATTACTACAACTATAATATACGAGGACGGTTACTACCATACTTCTTTTCCAATCATTTTTCCCCAATCAATATCTTCTTTTGAATATTTGCTATTAAAATCTTCAAACAAATCTTCAATATTCATTTCATCATCAGATGAATTTTCGATTATTAGTTTATTATCTTTAATTTTTAAATCTAAAATATGATTATCTTTCCAATTTAAAGCATCCAAAATCGACCTTGGAATTTGCAACAAATGAGAATCTTCACACCTATATAATTTGATTTTCATAATTCCCTCCAAAAGCTAAATTATTAATATATAGTATATGCTTTTTTAAAAAATTTTTGAATGTCCTTTGATATTCCTTCATAAAAAAATATAGTATAATTATAATACAAACACGAAGGAGATATACAGATGCAAAAAACAACAAAAACAAACTTCAGAAAAATATTGAAACTAGTTTTATGGGCAGGTCTAATTATATTTTGTATTAATTTAATTATAAAATATCCTATACACAGGCACATTGGTTTTGACAGGATGTATAAGTACATGGATATGCAGAAAATCCCAAGAAGTGATGTCAAAAGTGTGAGGGCTTTCAGATCCACAAAAACGGACGATTATGTTTATTGGGTTGTGTTAAAAGATTTGGAAAATTACAGATATGAGTACGGATATAATTTGAAAAAAGATAACATGTCATTGAACATTAGTAAGAAAGAATATGATGATGTGTACAAGTATATTAGTGACGAGGAAGTTGCTACATTAAAATATAAACCATTGAAAGAAAGTATTTACTATTTCAAAAAATAAAAATGGATTGTAGATTTTACTCTACAATCCATTTTTTTATTCCAAAACTATAAGAAGTTGGTCTGTGTCTATGGTGTCATTTTCTTTGATTAGGATTGATTTTACAATTCCTTCTGATTTGGATAGTATGTTGGTTTCCATTTTCATGGCTTCCACTACTACCAATGGATCGTTGACTGATACTTTGTCGTTTTCTTTGACTAGAACTTTTACGACTCTTCCTGGAATTGATGCTCCGATTTCTTTGTCGTTGTTAGGATCTGATACTGATAGGTTGTCTTCTTCACGTTCAGTGATTTTCGCAGATTCATCGAACACTCTGACTTCACGTCTGTTTCCGTTGACTTCATAAGTGAAGTTTCTGTAGCCGTCTTTTTCCAATCTTCCTTTTTCGATAAGTTTGATGATGAGGATTTTGCCTTCTTCTATTGGGACTTCGACTGTTTCTTTTTCGTTTATTCCTTCGAAGAATGTCGGCGTGTCCATATAAGTGAAGTTGCCTTTTGTTTTTCTGTAGTCGATGTATTCTTCGAATACTTTTGGATAAAGTGCGTGTGATACGATGTCTTTTTCGTCGAATTCCATTTTGTATTTGTCTTCTAAATCTTTTTTGTCTTTTTCGAAATCAAATGGGTCGATGTAAAGTCCCGCTCTTTTTGTGATTGGCTTTTCATCTTTTAGTACGATTTTTTGTAATTTTTCGTTAAATCCACCTTCAGGTTGTCCCATCATTCCTTTGAAAAATGATATTACTGAGTCTGGGTAGTCGAGATTTTTGCCTTTTTCGTAGATGTTTTCTGGTGTGAGTCCATTTGCCACCATGAATATAGCCATGTCTCCGACCATTTTGGATGATGGTGTAACTTTGATGATGTCACCAAGCATGTCGTTGACTTTTTTGTACATTAATTTTACTTCGTCGAATTTTTCTCCAAGTCCGAATGATTCTACTTGTGGTTTGAGGTTGGAATATTGTCCACCAGGAATTTCGTAGCGATAAATTTCTGTTGTACCACTTTTCAAATCGCTCTCAAATTGTGAGTAGTATGAGCGAACATCCTTGTAGTAGTTGCTGATTTTGTCACAGTTTGAAAGGCTGATTCCCGTTTGACGTGGAGTATTTTCTAGAGCTGCTACGACTGAGTTGAGTGCAGGTTGACTTGTGAGTGAACTCATTGAGTTAAAGCAAGTGTCCACTATGTCAACTCCAGATTCACAAGCGTTGATTATTGTAGCGACTCCGTTTCCTGTGGTGTCGTGTGTGTGCAAATGAACTGGAACAGAGACTTCGTTTTTCAATGCTGAGATTAGCTTTGTTGCGGCGTATGGTTTTAACAAAGCACTCATGTCTTTGATGGCGATAATATTTGCGCCGATTGATTCTAGTTCCTTTGCTTTTTTCACGTAATATTCTAGTGAGTATTTGTCTCTTGATTCGTCCAAAATGTCACCAGTGTAGCAAAGTGTTGCTTCCAAGATTTTTCCTTGTTCAAGTACGCTGTCACACGCAAGTCTCATTCCGTCGATGTAGTTTAGAGAATCGAATACTCTGAACACGTCGATTCCGTTATCTGCGGCTTTTTGTACAAATTTTACCACGACATTATCTGGATAATTTTTGTATCCTACTGTGTTGTTTCCACGAAGTAGCATTTGGAACAAAATGTTCGGAATTCTTTTACGAAGTTCTTGTAGTCTAATCCAAGGATCTTCCTTCAAAAATCTGTAGCTTACATCAAATGTTGCGCCGCCCCACATTTCCAAACTGAACAAGTCCTTCATCAATTCATTGGTAGCTTCTGCGATAGGAAGCATATCTCTTGTTCTCATTCGTGTCGCCATCAATGATTGGTGCGCATCTCTTAGTGTTGTGTCTGTGATTAGAAGTTTGTCTTGGTTCAAAATCCAATCGCTAAGTCCTTTGGCGCCTTTTTCTTCGAAAATATCTTTGGTTCCTGTAGAATTTGTCTTGGTAAATTCTGGAATTTGTGGAATGTTGTAATCTTTTTTGTCGTTATTAATGGAGCGTTCGCTGATGAAATTCAACACTTTAAGCTCTTTATCAGTTGACGGTTTGATGTCGAAAAGTTCAGGGTTTTTGGAAATAAATCCAGTGTCACACACTCCTTTGTGGAATTCTTCAGTGTTTAAGACATTGATGATGAAGCCGATATTTGTCTTCACACCGCTGATTTTCGTTTCTCTTAAAGCACGGATTGCTTTGTTGATTGTGTCGTTGAAAGTTCTGGAGAAGGCAGTGATTTTAACCAAAAGCGAATCGTAATATGGTGTGATTACTGAGCCTGTGAATCCATTTCCACCGTCAAGTCTCACGCCGAATCCGGAACTTGTACGATACAAATCAATCTTGCCTGTGTCAGGCATGAAATTATTCGCAGGATCTTCTGTCGTGATACGACATTGAATTGCGTAACCATTCGTGTGGATATCGTCTTGTGAATAAATTCCTATCTCATCAGAATCAAAACTTTTTCCGTCTGCTATCAGAATTTGAGTTTGAACGATATCTATTCCAGTGATAAGCTCACTAACCGTGTGTTCTACTTGAACTCTTGGGTTTACTTCGATGAAATAGTGGTTTTCATCTTCATCCACCAAAAATTCTACAGTACCGGCGTTTGTGTAGCCAACTTCTTTGCAGATTTTGATGGCATCGTTGTGAAGTTCGTCCTTCGTTTTGTCTGAAATCGAAAATGCAGGAGCAAATTCCACAACTTTTTGGTGACGTCTTTGAATGGAACAATCTCTCTCGTATAAATGAAGAATATTTCCGTGATTGTCGGCTATGATTTGCACCTCAATGTGTTTTGGGTTGCGGATGTATTTTTCGATAAACATATCGTCCGAGCCGAAAGCCTTCTTGGATTCGTTTTGTGCGCTTACGAAAGAACTCATCAAATCAGATTCTTTTTCGACAATTCTCATTCCACGTCCGCCGCCACCAGCACAAGCTTTTACCATAACTGGATAGCCGATTTGGTTTGCGATTTCCAATGCTTCATTTTTATTTCTGATAGGAGTTTCCACGCCCTCGATAGTTTGTACGCCGGCTTTTTTGGCAACTAATTTCGATTGGACCTTGTCACCCAAACTATGTAGAACGGATTCGTCAGGACCCACGAAAATTATTCCGTTTTCCCTGCAACGTCTCGCAAATTCTGCATTTTCACTCAAAAATCCATAACCTGAATGAATAGCATCGCAGTGTTTGGATTTTGCAATCGCAATGATTTTTTCGATATCTAAATAACTCGACAAAGGTGATGCCGCATCTTTTATCAAATACGATTCGTCAGCCTTCGTTCTGAAAAGGGAAGTCTTGTCCTCTTCGCTATAAATCGCAACGCTTCTTATTCCAAGTTCACTACAAGCTCTGAAAATTCTTATAGCAATCTCGCCACGGTTTGCCACAAGAAGTTTTTTTATTTTATCCATATTACACCTCTTTAAATTTGGACATATTCAATATTATTTCGGTCTAACAATTCAATCGCATACTCATCCACACGATAAGCTTCGTGATAATAAATCTTGCTAATTCCAGCTTGAATTAAAGATTTCGTGCAGTTCAAACAAGGAAAATGAGTCACATAACAAATACAACCCTTCACAGCAATTCCTTCTTTTGCACAATACAACAAAGCATTCATCTCTGCGTGAATCGTAGCAATACAATGTCCGTCACGCAAAGTGTGACCAACCTCGTCGCAGTGAGGATTGCCACTAATAGCACCATTGTAACCTGTCGATACAATCCTGTTGTCAGAATTCACCAACACACATCCGACAAACGCCCTGTCACAAGTGCTACGTGTCGCAACATTCAATGCCAAATCCATAAAATATTCATTCCAAGATTTTCTCATATTGACCTCTCATCATCATTAAAAATTTCTTTACCTTTAATATTATCATAAAAGCAAAAAAAGAAAAACTGAAAAGCGATGAAAACACACCAAAAAAAGCCACACAATGTGGCTTAGAGAAATAAAAATTATAAAAGATAATTCAATAGTTTATGATAAATAATAGAAAAGACTATGAGCTTGAATACTCATAGTCATTAATAATTTTTATAATAGCGAATCAAATTATAATAGTGCTTTATTTCTTCAATTTGCATAAATTTTTTTATATAATCAAAATCTACATCGCCAAGATCAGTGATTGGTAATAATATTTTTTGTCTTTTTAATCTACCTGTTCCCATCTTATAACCATATCCGTATTTTTCTTTTTGTTCGGTAATAACAGATGTTAAAAATAAGGAGAAATATTTATTTCTATACTTAGGAATTAACTTTCTTGTATCATTTCCATACAAAGCCCTATAATTATGATAAAAAGCATAGCCAACAGAGCCGTTACGATTGACACTTATAGCTTTTTCTTCTAATGTTTTATTATGATTATCTACAAAATAACCTATCCCATTGTTTTGTGCAGTAGCTGTTATATACGGAATATTTCCTGTTATTCGTTCTCTTTGATAGATATCTTGACCTGATTTTATATCCACAGTATCTTCAAGCCAAAATTCTTTCCACTCTTTTTCATTAAGTGAAACAATCTTAGACTCGCAACAAATGGCTAACTTATATATATATATATATTCAAGCACTCTCTCAAGGTTTTCTGATTCTATTTTTTTCATAAATTCGCTCATATATTTCCAATGGGGAGAGCCATTTTTGTCAACAGGAAGAATAAATTTTTCATTTCTTATTCTTTTATCATTTATTTCTCTATTAAAAGAGTATTTTTTCTCTAATCTCTTGATGATAGTAGACATGAACATGTAAGTATATTTATCAGCTTTATCTAGTGTTAGTGAAGTTACATGGTCACTTGCTATATACTCATATTCGTGATAGAAGCAAGAACCTACACTACCACTATTGGCAAGAGTTATGTTGTTTTTAAATTTTCTTATTTTTTCCTTATTTCCAATAAATTGATCTAATCCGTTATTTAGTGAAGTAGAGGAAATATAGGGAGTATTTCCTTCTATGTGGTCATCTTTTTTTAATCTTTTTCCCCTTTGAATTTTTCTAAATACATCATTAAAATTAAATTCATTCCACTCAACATCTTCAAGGCCAACTAAATCAAAAGCAGTTTCAAGCATTTTTTGCTCATAATAAGAGATAACTTTTTGTGCGATAATTTTTTGCTCTTGTTTAATGTAGTCTTCCATAAATTGCCAGTTTGGATTACCTAAATTATCTAGTGGTAATTGTAGTATTTCCTTTTTCAAATGTTTCTCATTTCTTTTGAATCCGAAATTATATTTATCTCTGACCTTATCAGATATAGTTGTTATAAATTGTGCATTATACTTATTTAGTTTATTATTTCGTCCAACTTTCACAGTTGTACTTCCAATAAAGTCTTCTGATTTATATATAGAATATCCAATTGAACCTTCTCCATCACAAATAAAAGCTATGCAATTTCCTTTTGTTATTAATTTAGAATTATTATTTACAAATGAGAGAACACCGTTATTACGATTTGTTGCTCCTATATATGGGACATTTCCAGGCGAAAGTGATGAGACCTTGGAGCATTTACACTTTTCGATTTTAAAAATATCCTTAACAAAGAACTCTCCCCACTCCACATCATTAAGCGACAATCTATTCTGTTCCATAGTCTTCACCTTCATCTGCAACCATTATTTCGTCACTGTAATCTTCTTTTTCATCATCTATTCCAAAAAGATATCCTCTTCCATGAGTAATCATATTGACTTCGAATGTAATATAATCAGCAATCGTATTTCTGAAATCTTCATCTGTTGGGATTTCATCATTAAAATAATAAAAAGAATGCAACCATTCATCGTCCGCTTCAATAGTCGTTTCTACGCAGAATTTAGTTTCAGAATCGATTCTATCAAACCACACGTCAAGTAAATGTTGTTTTTTATCTTTTGCAGATGGAGTTTCTATAAGGCCAATGTGTTTAGCAACTTCAAATCCATCATCTTCAAAGTTTATGAATTTACATAATTTATCCTTATGATGAGGTATTCCTGCTGTAAAAACTGCTATACAAGGATTTGTTCCAACTCCATAAAATGTATTCTTGTTCAAAGTTATGACACCTTCTAATGTGTGGTGTTTTAAAATATTGGCTTTTGTTTCTTTTTCATATTTTGTTTTGCCTGTCATTGTAGATTGTGGAACTATAACGGCAACTCTTGCGCCTTCGACTACTGACTCTAATAAGTGTTCCGTAAAGGATATTTCATAAAGGTTAGGATTGTCTTTTGATCCTTGAGAGTATGGGGGATTCATCATTCCTACAGTACAACCTTTTAGTTGGAGTTTTGCCGGATTTTGTTTTAAGAAATCTTTGTTCTCAAGGTTACTTTTTCCGTCTCCCCTTAGAATCATATTCGTAGTTGCAATAGTGAACATATACGGTTGATCTTCTATGCCGAATAGTTGGTTCTTTCTAATATTATTTTTTTCGAAATCATCATCAGTTTTTTGAAGCATATTGTGCATTGAAGCTATTAAAAATCCTGCAGTTCCGCAACATGGGTCAATTACTTTATCTGTAGGTTTTAAATCAAGTAAATCGCAGAAAAGTTCCGTGATATGTCTAGGAGTCAAAATTATTCCAAGTGTTTGACCATCTCCGCCTGAATATGACATGAATTCACCATAAAAACGACCTAAATAATCTTCTCCACTTTGGTGATATTTGATGGATTGAAATATAGTTCGATACAAGAATTCTGTATAGTGTCTGTTAGGAGTTTTATCTAAAGTAATTTCTTTTTGGTTTATCTTAGTTGTATCTTTGATAACAGAGAATTGATTTAACAACTTATCTCTTTTTACTTCAGGAGATACATTTGCTCTTTTTAGATTTTTCTTTATAGCATCATATATTTTTTCTCCATCGGTATAATTTGTGTCGCCAGTCAATGAGTCTATTGAAAAGCTTCCATGTTCAATTTCTCTTAAAGCAAGTAGTATCCCTGATACAATTAAAGGCTTATCCTTATCTTGAATAGAGCCGTAATTTCTTAAGTCCTCATGCAATGATGCAGCATCTTTTAGTATTTCTGATGTTTCTTTTTCAAAACTAGTGTTTTCTTTTAAAATCTCTTTTGTATAATATTCGTGAATATTATCTTCACTAAATGAAATAAAAGTTTCTATTTCTGGAAGTTCATCGTATTCTAGCCTTTCGTTAATAAATAAAGGATTGATTTTGTGTTTCTTTTCATTTCCAGAAACTCCAATTGCGATTACTTTTGTGTACGAAGTATTTTTAATTAAGTGTTTGCCGTAAAACAATGCACCATTTACAGAGTAGTCACAAATAGAAGCAATATCTTCCGATAAAAGATCTCTTTCGGTTCTTTTTACGTGCATTGATAGTGAGGATTTGTCTTCGATAACGATAATAAAATCTTTTACAACTCCTACGTATTCAGGGAACCCTACTCTTCCTGTCCCTCTTTTTGATGCTGTTTTCAAAGCTTCATTTATTTCTTTTATGGAAGAACCTTGTGGATCTAAGGAAATATTTGCTTCTTTCAGAAGGTCGTAGACCCATAAATCTGTTGATTTTTCTTTATTATTCATTTTATACTCCAATGTTTTTAATCTATTATATTTGAAAAATCTACAAATTTTAATAAGTATTTCAATATTTATAATTGCTTAGCGTACAATTTTATTATGATATGTTCTGTTTTGTAGATTTAGTTTATCAATATTTTCATCTATTAAAATTCTATAATTTACCATATAAAAATTCTTTAAATAATTCTTGTAAATGGTGTGGGATCAACTTGAATCATAGACGTAAATCCGTCTTCGACTTTTATTTTTGTAATATCACTTGGTTTAGGAAGTGGAATATCTTCATCAATGAAAGTAGCCAACACGCTTTCCAACATTTGATGAGCATTCACCATTGCTTCTTCGATATTATCTCCTTCAGTTCCACCGCCGAACTCTGGAAACTCTACCCAATAAGAATCTTCTTCTTTATGAAAAATAGCAGGATATGATTTTAACATCGTCTAACCTCCTTATGTTTTAATGATACGCATAATGCGCATAAAAGTCCAGCATTGTATTAGAATAATATAGGATATAATAAAAATATCAGGAGTTGAGGTAATGAAAATCACAACTGCAGAAAATTTTAGAGATAATTTATCCGAAATGATTGATGAATTAATAAAATCAAATAAGCAGCTAAAAGTTACAACTAAAAATGATGGTGTCGTAAGTTGTATGCTTGACTAAGTAAAGAATTTATAATACAATTATGTTACGATGTAACACAATAAAAGGAGTGATTTCATGGCTACTATAACGATTAGATTGAGCGAATCGGATAAGGAACTTTTCACAAATGTTTCAAAAGAAAAAAACAAAACTTTATCCGACTGGGCAAGAGAATCATTATTGGAAAAAATCGAACAAGAGTATGATGAAAAAATAATTAATGAGTATCTTCTAAACAAAGACCAAATGAAATTTTACAGTAATGATGAGGTAAAAAAAGAGTTGGGTATATGAGGGTTATTTATTCAGAAAAATCACTAAAATCCTTGAAAAAACTCGATAAGCCTATTCAAAAAATGATTATTCATTATATGGAGAAAGTAGGTCAATTAGAAGAGCCACGTGCAAGAGGTAAGGCGTTGTCAGCCAATTTGAGAGGATTTTGGCGATACAGAGTGTCGAACTACAGAATTATTTGCGAGATTGATGACGATAAATTAATAATCTGCGTTGTAGAAGTCGATCATAGGAAAAATATATATAAATGTTGAAAAAAGTTATTTGTAGTACGAGCTTTAATTCTACAAATAACTTTTTTATTTGCAAAAATTAAAGAATCATATCTGCACACAAAAAAAGCCACACAATGTGGCTTTTAATTACTCATTTATGAACAAGTTAGGTGCTGTATAATATTTTCTGGCGCCGCTTACGACGTTATCTTTTCCGATTCTTGTGTAAGGAGCTACGAAGTGTTTGTTGTAGATGAACAGTCCCACAACTTGTGTGAATTTGTTGAGTACTGGTCGTTTTTCTTCAAATTCCAAGAACTCACACTTATTCATATCGTAATATTCTTGGAAGACGTATCCTGTGCGTATGAATTCAGGTAGTTTTTCTTGTAAATCTTCTGCTGTCATTTCACTTCCTACGTATATTCCAAGTGATGCGTAGCCGTCGATTGGTTTGAAGATGTATTTATCTTTGTTCATTATGATTTCGTAAGCATCACGTTCTTCGATTTTTTTCGTGAATGGAACGTGTTCGTCGATGAATTTCTTTTCTTCATTATTCAATAAAGCTTGTGTCTGTTCGTCTCTGAAGATTTCGAAGATAAGCTTTGAGTGCATCAATTGTGATCTGAATGATCCTACCATGAAGAACGCATTGTCCATGTACGCATCCAAGAATGGTTTGATTTGATCTTTTATTTTCAACAATTCTAATGTTACTATTCTTCTGTAAACCAAATCTATTACGTAATCTCCGTGGCACAATTTGCCGTTTTTGTATTCCAAATCTCTGATGTCGATGATTTCGCAGTTGAATCCATTTTCTTCGTATACTCTTTTGAATTCATCAAATTCGTTCGGAGTTCCCACTTCCAAATTATCCACAATAGCTATGTTTGGTTTCTTATCGGATACGTATTTTTTGTAAATATCAGCTGTTTCCCAAACCCATGGAGTAAACATATCCACGTTTTCAACTGGGTGTTTTTCCATGAATTTTTGCATAGCTTTTGTTTGAAGAAGAAGTTGCCCTAGTGTTTTGTCTTCGTTCATCGCAGATGATCCGTCTGTGTTAAGTTCACAAAGCATGTAGTTTACTCCGTCGTAGAACACGTCGTAGCGACAGATTGGAACGGGAACATCGTATCCTGGATCGTGAAGTACAAGTTCTTCAATTGCTGGATCCAATTGGAATATTTTACGATATTCAGGGTTTTCCACGAATTCTTTGGTGATTTTATCAGTAATGCTCATCAAAATATTTGAAATGTAGACAAAATCTGAGCGGTTCTTTTTGTTGTAGAAAAGTCCTTGGTAGGTCATAGGGATTGGTTCTCCGTGATAAATGGCCTTAGAAACTTTTGTTTTGGCGATAAAATCCACGAAATCCCTATAATACATATCTTCGTCTTCTCGTACTATTTTATATAATTCTAATGAATATTCGTCATTAAACATCTAAATCCTCCAATTTAATTTCATTTTCAATCACAGCTTCACGAAGTCCTTTTTCCTTGTAAATTTGTTCAAATACATCCCTAGGATTCATTCCTTTTTCCAACATTTCTTCTAGTGGAATAAGATAGCCGATTTCATTTGCAGGAAGTCCTGCCTTTGCCATATCCACAAGCATTTTGCAAAACTCTAACATGTTTACATTCATAAATGTAGCATCCAGTCCTTTTTCACGTGCATCTAGTTTTGCTTTCATGCAAGATTCATATGTCATATTTTTGAATAGCTCAGATAATTTGTCCAAGTTAGTATCATCGTAGAACAATCCTTTGATTAGGGCTACTGCTGAGAAATTAAGTGGATATTTGATTTCGTCCATCATTCTGATTTCGATGTATCGTTTCGCTCTTACATCGGGAAATACTATGGATAATGCGTGGAAAATCAAATCAGTATCTCTAACGTCTTCGAATACTTCCTTGAAAGTTTTTCCTCCAACATAGTATTGTTCGTGGTTTTCGTCAATTGAGAAAATCAACGGCGTGTTTAATATATTTTCGGCGTATTTCTTGTAGCTCAAATCATCATCGAAACTAAAAGGATACATTCCGGATCTGTCAGTGTCTGTGTTTTCCCAAATAATTTCTCTCATGTTACGACTTTTTGCAGGATTTCCTTCGAAAATGTATGCGTTGTCGAACAATGTGTAGAATACTGGAGACAAACAGTTTGCAATTTTGTATTTCTTAACGAAATCTTCTTCGGATGAATAGTCGATGCTGCATTGTAAAGAGCAAGTGCCCTTCATCATATTGTGAGCCATATCTCCTCTTTCGTTGAAATATTTGTACATAAAATCGTATCTTTTTTTAGGCAAGATTTTAATCTCGTCGATTTTAGTCACAGGATGATATCCCAAAGTCACCATCGCTTGGTTTTTCTTATCGAAAATTTCAACAAGTTTTCTCATATTTTTGATGTAAATATCCTTCAAATCGTCGATGTTCCACTTCGATGACAAAGCAACTTCGAATTGGCTTCCAGGTTCTGTCGACACTGCCAAATCATCATTTTCAAGTCCAAGAATGTATTCTCCTTCTTTATATGCAACACATCCTCCTTCGTGAAGTTCTCTGAGAGTTTCGCCGACTCCGTTTTCGCCGAAATACGACACGGTCTTCAACGTATCTTTGTCTATGATGAAATGTTCCATCTCCATTCCGACAGTGAATTCTTCCTTTAATTTTTCTCCGCTTTTAATGTAGTTAATTACAGCTTCAAGCTGTTTTTCGTAATCCATTTTTACTCCTTTTTAATGTCTGCTACAGTAATATCACAAATTTTTATCAAATCTTTGGGAGCAATTTTGATTTGCGCTCCAATTTTGCCTCCAGACACGTAAATATATTCTTTATTTTCACAACTTTCGTCTATAAAAGTTTTAAATTTTGTTTTCATTCCGATAGGAGAGCAACCGCCTCTTATGTAGCCCGTAGTTTTCAACAAATCCTTAACGTGAATCATTTCAAGCTTTTTCACTCCACAGGCTTTCGCACACTTTTTCAGGTCAAGCTCGTCTTTTACAGCCACAACGAACACGAAATTTTCGTTAGTGTTGGAAACTGTGACAAGAGTTTTGAACACGTAAGCTTCGTCCTCATTCAATTTGTTTGCGACATTTTCTCCGCTTACATCGTCTCCTACAGAGTATTCTATATATTTATACCCAATTTTTTCTTTGTCGAGCATTCTCATTGCGTTAGTTTTTTTCATAAACTCATCCTTTCATTATTAATATTATACTACAAGTGAAAATTTTGTGGATTTATAAAATATTTGATACATTTACTTGCGTAAAATGTCTGTTTATGGGTAAATATATACGAGGAGGATTTTAATGGAACAAAGTTTAAACATTAGATATATATACCACAGTTCATTTTCTTTGGAGTTTGAAGACAAGATAATTATTTTCGATTATTTTCAAGGAACTTTGCCAAAAAATGTGAACGATAAGAAGGTGATTTTCGTGGTGACTCATTCACACGCAGATCACTACAACGAGAGTATTTTTGATTATGAAAATGCTAGTGATATTACATATATTGTCTCAGAAGATGTATACGAAGAGATTTTTGATTACGATACGAAGGACAATGTTGTGTTTTTGGGAGAAGATAATATCGAAGATTTGAAGAAGCATTTCGGTAAAAAAGTTATAAAACTTGAAGTTGGTGAATCGACTTCTGTGTATGGTGCAGATTTTACAGCGCTTGGTTCTACTGATATGGGAATTAGCGTGTATTTTGAAGCAAATCATTTGAAATTTTTCTTCGCTGGAGATTTGAACAATTGGGTGTGGGAAGAAGACACCGAAGAAGAAAAAGAAAAGATGCAACATGATTTTTCCAACGAAATCGACAAGGTTGGAAATATCGACATAGGATTTTTCCCGGTGGATCCTAGATTAAAGGAAAGATACGATTTGGGTGTGAATGAATTTGTCGACAAATGCAACCCAAAAGTTTTGTTCCCAATGCATTTTACAAAAGATCCAACAATCGTGGACACATTCATCGAAACTCACGATTACGAGAGCTGCAAGATTGTGAATATGAAAAAGGAACACGATACGTTTCAAGTTATAATAAAATAATTGATTTAATATAATATTTTTGGTAAAATTAATATACAAGAGGGAGTAGCTTAAAAATATTGTGTCGTCATTACGGTTGAAACCCGGCACAAAGCCACTTTGGTTAGCAAGACTTTTGCCAGAAATGGTGAAAGTTTTTTTTATTATGAAAATTAACAGGAGGTAAGAGATTGGATTGGTACAAGGAATCTAATGAGAGTGTTATCAAAAGTTTGGATACTGATCAAAACAACGGTCTATCCGACAGTAAGGTAACGAGTTTGTTAGAAAAATACGGCAAGAACGTATTAAAAGAAAAGAAGAAAAAGTCCATGGCAGCCAAATTAAAGGATCAATTTTTGGATCCAATGATAATTATTTTGCTATTGGCATCTATTTTATCCATGGCTATTGGAGAGATTACAGATAGTATTATTATCATCGCTATCGTTATTGTGAATGCGGTGCTTTCGATTTATCAAGAAGGTAAAGCTGAACAAGCAATAGAAGCTTTGCAAAAAATGGCAAGTCCTAAAGCCAAGGTTATAAGAAACGGCAAGATTATGGAAGTTGATTCACAAAATTTGGTTCCAGGAGATATCGTTGAATTGGAAACAGGGGATATTATTCCTGCCGATTTGAAATTATTGGAATCTACTAACTTAAAAATCGACGAATCATCGTTGACTGGTGAATCGGTTGCTGTAGAAAAGAACGCTAAGGATGAGATAACAACTGATGCAGGAATCGGCGACAGAACCAACATGGCGTACAGCTCTTCTATCGTAAGTTACGGTAGAGCGAAGGGTGTCGTTGTGGAAACCGCACAAAACACAGAAATCGGTAAAATCGCAACAAGTTTATCTCAAGTAGAAGACGAAGAAACTCCTCTTCAAAGAAAGCTTGCACAATTGTCTAAGCAATTGGGTATCGTAACTGTAGTTGTGTGCGCAATTGTGTTTGCAGTTGGATATTTCGTGTATGATTTTGATGCATTGAATATGCTTATGACTGCGGTATCACTTGCCGTTGCGGCGATTCCAGAAGGACTACCAGCTATAGTTACAATCGTGCTTAGTTTGGGAATGGGAAGAATGGCTGAGAAAAACGCCATCGTCAAGAAACTTTTGGCAGTTGAAACATTGGGAACAACAACTGTAATTTGTTCCGATAAGACTGGTACATTGACTCAAAATGAAATGACTGTGAAGAAAATCTACGTCGATGGAACAGATGTCGATGTCACAGGAACTGGATATAAACCAGAAGGCGATTATTTGATTGAAGACAGAAAAATGCAAGAAGATGACATCAAATCTCTTAACACTTTGCTTCATATAATGAGCCTTACTAATGATTCAAAACTAATCGAAGAAGACGGAACTTACAAAATCGTTGGGGATCCTACTGAAGGAGCACTTCACACAGCAGCTGGAAAACAAAACATCACAAAAGATGAAACCAACCAACAATATCCAAGAATAGAAGAAATCCCATTCGATTCAGAAAGAAAAATGATGACTACATTCCACGACAAATTCTTAACTGACAAAGTTGTATCCTTCACAAAAGGTGCACCAGATATAGTTATCGAAAAATGTAGCAAGATTTTAATCGACAACGAAATCAAACCACTAACAGAAGAATTAAAACAAAAACTATTGAATAAAAACAGCGAATACGCTAAGCAAGCACTTCGTGTACTAGCTTATGCACTTCGTGAACACGAAGATATGCCAGGCGAAATCACATCAGAAAACATAGAAAAAGACATGGTATTCGTAGGACTTTCTGGAATGATAGATCCACCAAGATTAGAAGTAAAAGATGCAATCAAAGAATGTAAAACTGCGGGAATCACACCAGTTATGATTACTGGAGACTACTTGGAAACAGCAGTTGCAATCGCAAAAGATTTGGGAATTTGTACGGACGATTCACAAGCAATCATGGGAGCTGAACTTAACAATATGTCAGACGAACAAATCCGTGAAATCGTCAAAGAAAAGAGAGTTTATGCGAGAGTTTCTCCACAAAATAAAGTACAAATCGTAACAGCATTAAAAGAAAACGGACACATCGCAGCCATGACAGGTGACGGAGTCAACGATGCACCTGCAATCAAAAAAGCAGACATCGGAATTGCGATGGGAATCACTGGAACAGACGTTGCGAAGAACACATCAGAAGTTATCCTTACAGACGACAACTTTGCAACAATTGTTAACGCAGTAGAAGAAGGAAGAATAATTTACTCCAACATCAAAAAATTCGTATCATTCCTACTAAGCTGTAACATCGCAGAAATTCTTATCGTATTCTTGGCGATAATGTTCAAATGGGACACGCCATTTATCCCAATTCAATTATTATGGTTAAACTTAGTGACAGACTCATTCCCAGCAATGGCGCTTGGAGTTGAAAAAGGAGAAGCTGACATCATGAACAGAGCTCCTCGTTCACCAAAAGAACCAATCATCGACAAGAACATGAGACTAAGCATCATCGTTCAATCATTGGCAATCACAGTGGCAACATTATTTGCTTATAACTATGGATTGAACCACTTCGATGGTCATATTGAATCTGCAAGAACAGTTGCATTTGCAACATTGATATTATCAGAATTACTAAGAAGTTATTCAGTAAGAAGTGAACACAAATCAGTATTCCAAATCGGATTATTCTCAAACAAAGCATTAGTAATGGGAACATCACTTTCATTATTATTAATGCTAGCAGTAATCTACATTCCTGGAGTAAATGATGTATTCGAAACAATACCACTTCACCTTGAACACTACAAAGTAATCTTGCCATGCGCATTATTGCCATTCGCAGCAGGAGAAATATTAAAAGCAATAAAAAGCAAAAAATAACAGATAAACGAAAAGACGTATCGTGGGATACGTCTTTTTTAGTGGGTTGGGAGATAGAAGGTGACAATAAGAAATTAATAAGCTAATTAAAGAAATTAATTTTTACAAATCTTTTTGGCCTTCCAATATTATTTTGTGTATTTTTATCAATAAATTCTCCATAACCATTTTCTACCAAACTATTAATTATTCTGTTTGCACTCCTAACACTAAGTTCAAGTATTTCTGAAATTTCGTAGCTAGAAAATTCATACTTATTTAGTCTTATCATAGCATCATATAACTGATGAATTCTCTTGGGAATAACTCCGGTATCTTCTGATATTTCCAATATTTCATCATCCGTTATTAAGTTAATCGGATGCAACTTTTCATTTTGGTTATAATAATGGAATGCTATTCCGTCAAAGTAAGTTATATTGTTGGATTCGTCATCTAATGCTTTCTGAGAATTTCTCAAAGCTTTTTTTACTGAAATATCGGACCCAATGCCAGCTATAAAATTATTTAATTCATATTCTTTTAAAAAATTCGAAACTAGCGCCATATTAAACCTGTTATTGTAATAGTTTTTCGTTGAGATTATAGTAATACTATTATCTTCGTTAAAATCTACAAAAGCATCTATTGATTTAGAGAATTTTATAAAAGGCTTTTTATAATCTAAAACGTTAATCTGATTGACTGGCTGAAATCTATAAACCATTATTTTTGATTTATCTAATTTAGATATTTTTATCTCAAGCAATAAGTCTTCAATACTGTTTTTTAAATCTATTATTGAAGGAAACATTCTATAGACTGGAAGATCTAAGCTCTTAAAAAGAGAATAAATATATCCGAAAGATGTAACTACGTAATCTATTTTGTTGTCATAAAAAAGTTTCAAATGTTTTGTTATATAGTAATCTTCATTGTTTTCGGGCTTAGATTCTTCTATATAGAATTTACTAATTGAATAATTAAAATCAGTGATAATATCTTCAATTGTTGTATCAGAAATAATATCAAAAGATATTCTTGCATTTGAATGAAGACAATTATCTGACTTCATCTTTTCCAAGCATTTGATTAAAGATATTGAATCATGTTTAGCAAATGAAATAGGAACGTTAAGATCGTATTTTAATAGTTCGAAGTATACTCCCATTCCTGTAACAAAAATTCCGTCTATATCTTCTGTAATATTATCAACTATGTCTTTTATGTTTTTTACTTTGTCCAAAACTAAATTGTAATACGTAATATCACCAAAGTTCTTATCAATAATTCCATTTATTAAATTAACGCTGTCTTGTGTGCCAATTATTGCTAAATTTACCATTTCCTTCTCCTCAATGAAATTCATCTTATGTATATTATATCAAAATGAAAAAAAATTAAAATAAATTGGAAAAACACTTGACAAAAACATAAAAAGACATAATAATATAATTAAAGACATAAAAAAGACATAGGATCAAAAAATAATTTAAGGAAAGGAAGTATTTTATGGAAAATCAATTTTTTTATGCGAATCACCCACTAATGTACATAGCATGTTCAGTGGGAATATTGTTGGTATTATTTCAAGCAACAGTAGTTTTGAGAAAAACTATAAAATGTGCTAAGGAAAAAGGAATGGACAGTAAAAAAGTAAGAAAGGGGATTACAACTAGTGCAATATCTAGTATAGGTCCTGCATTGGGAATCGTAGGAAGCATCTTAGCTTTAATTGTTTCTTTGGGTGCTCCAGTGACTGCTCTTAGAATGAGTGTAATTGGGGGAACGAATTACGAAACTATGGCAGCTAACTTTGGAGCAAAGGCCTTAGGTTCAGAACTATCTACAAAAATGGATCCGGTTGTTTTTGCGAACGCTTTATGGGTTCCAGCTCTAGGCGTAATGGGTTGGTTGATTATTATGTTCTTTTTTGGTCACAGAATGGATAAAATAAATAATTTACTTACAGGAGGAAGAGAAGCTCTTCTACCAGCAGTAAGTGTTGGGGCAATGCTAGGAGCATTTGCATATTTTAATGTTGATAACCTAATGAAAATTTCAGTTAAACCTCAACTAGCAATATCTACAATAACAGGGTTTATAATTATGGTGATTTGTCAATTGATTGGCAAAAAAGCGAACTGGGTTAAACAATGGTCACTAACATTTGCTATGTTTGGTGGTGCAATTGTTGCAAGCTTTTTTATGTAGGAGGTAAATTATGAATACTTATGAAAAATACACAAAAGATGTACAAAAGTTTGGAAGAATGACTATGATTCTAGGAATGATAGCGGTTTTATTACCAGCTTTGTTTATGGCTTTTTACTTTAAAATTTTACCACCTGCAACGGCTATTATTGCTGGAACAATAAGTCAAATTTCGGTTTCAGGGGCATTTTATATTAGTGAGCCTATAAGCTATTATCCAATCCTTGGCTCTACAGGTTTATACGTTTCAACATTGTCTGGAAACAGCGTTAATATGAAAATTCCAGCTGCAGCAACATCAATTGAAGCATCAGGATATAAAGCGGGTACAGAAGAAGGTCAATTAATGGGAACTATGGGAGTAGCGGTTTCAGTTTATGTAGCAGTATTCTTCGTTATATTAGCAACAGCGTTAGGTCAAGGAGTTATATCAAATATTCCAGACTCAATTAAAAATGTTTTGACGTTAATAATTCCTGCCTTATATGGTGGAATATTTGCTCAATTTTCGGTAAAATCCTATAAAACAGGAATATTTGCTCTAGTTGTTTCATTTATTATGACAAATTTAATGGCATTTTTAAACTTGAAAAACTTATCATTCGTAATCACGTTGACAACAGTATTTTCATCAATTGCATTCGCCAAAACTCAACTTGAAACTATAAAGAAGAACAGTTAGGAGTGATTTATGGTAGATTTAGAAAAACTAAAGAATATATTCAAGGAGTTAGTTAACATATATTCTCCATCAAAAAATGAAAAGGAAGCATGCGATTATGTTGTAAATTACTTAAAAAATTTAGATTGTGAGATTTATCTTGACGAATCACAACATAAGTATGGTGGTAATTGTCCTACGATATTTTCTGTACTAAGAGGGAACAAAAATGGTGCTGTGACACTTTCTGCTCATATTGACGTAGTAGAACCTAACAAAAGTGTGAAGATAATAGAAGAGGGAAATATTATAAAAACAGATGGTAGCACAACATTAGGTGGAGATGACAAGGCGGGAGTCGCTGTCATACTTTATGCATTAGAATATCTAGTAAAAAATAAAATAGAGCATGAAGATATTTATTGTATGATAACTCCAGGAGAAGAAGCTGGAATGTTAGGAGCGAGAAATATTGATTGGGAAGAAGTTTATAAGCATATTAATCCTGCAAAGAATACAATTGTGCTAGATAACGCAGGAAAATCCAAATATATTGCCTATCAAGCGCCAGCGTGCAATAACTTTGAAATAACAGTTCATGGCAAGAAAGCACATGCAGGAATAGAGCCTGAAAAGGGAATAAGCTCTATACAGGTAATTTCTGAAATTATCTCCAAAATGGATATTTTGAGAATAGATGAGCTTACTACAGCAAATATTTCTTACATTAACTCAGATTTTCCAACTAACGTCGTTCCAGATAAAACAATTTGTAAAGGTGAACTAAGATCTCACTCATATGAAAAAATACAAAGCGTTTTGAATTCATACGAAAGTATCTGCAAAGAGGTGTGTGAAAAATTTGACGCATCTTATGACTTTGACTACATTCAAGCTTATCCACTATTGAGATCAACAGATGATTTACAATTTGCAAAGTTATTCCAAGACTGTTACAAGAAAATAGGAGTAGATAGTGAGTTACAAGTAATTGGTGGAGGATCTGATGCGAATTTTTATGCTGAACAAGGCTTCAATGCAATAATTATCGGTGTAGGAATGCAAAAAGTTCATACTACTGATGAGTATCTTGAGGTTGATGAAATGAAAATAGCAGCTGAGGTATTGTTGGAATACCTTATGAGAGATTAGTATGAATATTATCGAAAAAGTTAAAGAGTATGAAAGTTTTCTGATTAAAGAAAGAAGAATTCTTCATCAGATACCAGAAATAGGATTAGATACTTATCAAACTTGTGAAGAACTGGAGAAAGTATTAATTGAGCACAAAATACCCTACAGAAAAGTTCTTGGATCAAGAGGAATTATAGCGTTGGTTGATTCAGGTAAGCCTGGGAAATGCCTAGCTATAAGAGCAGATATGGATGCACTTGAAATAAAAGAAGAAACGGATTTGGATTTCAAATCACACAATGGATTTATGCATGCATGTGGTCATGATTGTCACATGGCAGATGTTCTTACTACATTATTAGTTTTGAATTCTATTAAACAAGAATTTTCAGGAGTTGTGAAATTTATTTTTCAACCTGGAGAAGAGTATCCGGGTGGAGCTGAGTTGATGATAAAAGAAGGTGCATTAGATAATCCTAAAGTAGACTGCATAATAGGTCATCATGTTGGAGGACTGTTTGCGAGTGTACCTCATGGAAGCATTGGTTTTAAAAGTGGTAATCTTATGGCTTCTATGGATAAATTTGTAATACGAATTGAAGGAAGCGGTGGACACGGATCTATGCCAGAAGATACAGTTGACCCTATTGTATGTTTAGTAGATATTGTTCAGGCTATAAACAGAATTAAATCAAGAGAAATTAGTTCTTCTGAAAAATGTGTAATTTCTGTATGTAAAGTAAATTCTGGAATTAATCAAAATATTATACCTTCAGAAGCTGAAATTGAAGGAACAGTAAGAACATTTAATGATGATGTTAGAAAATATATAAGAAAGAGGATAGGGGAAATTTCTGAATATTATTCACAAGGTAATAGATGTAGTGTAAGTTATGATTATGCATGGAAGTATCCGCATCTAGCTAACAATGATAATATTATTGAATTATTAAAAAAATCAACCAGAAAGATATTTTCGGAAGATATAATACATGATATTGAATCTGAAACTATGGCTGGAGATGATATGGCATATTATCTTGAAAAAGTTCCAGGAGCATACTTTATGTTAAGTAACTTAAAAATGGATAAAAACGGAAAAACTTACCCAAATCATCACCCAAAATTTGATATTGATGAAGGTGAATTGTACAAAACTGTTGCAATTTGTGTGCAATTTGCACTTGATTATCTAAATTAAAAAAACAGGAATCAGTTGATTCCTGTTTTACTATTTTACGCACTATCTTGAAACAGCTGATGTCATTCCTTTTAACAATTGACCTGTGACGGCGTCCCTTTCATTTTCGTGTCTTTGATGTAGTGCGTTGTATTTTATTGTGTATGTTTGGGATTGTTTGTCCAATTTGATTTCCCAATCTTTAATGTCTTCTTTTTCAAGGGAATTTTCTTTTAATTCCATTTCCATTATTTTGTCTTCATCTAAGAACACATTATTCTTTCTTTTTTCTTTTGTTGCTGCATCTTCTCCTTCAAGGTCAAGTGCGTTTTGCACTTTTACTCCATCTTTGCTGATATTGGCTTCGGAGCCTCCGTTTTTTGCGACTATTCCATCTTTTCCAATATTTGCTTCTGAGTCGCCGTTTTTTGCGATGATTCCATCTTTTCCGATACTTACTTCTGAGTCACCATTTTTGATATGTATGCCGTCTTCTCCAGAAGTTTTCACGCCAGTATTTCCAACGTTTTTCACTCCACAAGAACTTAGCATAGCGAATGCCAACAATACTAATAATAATTTCCTCTTCATGATATTATCCTCCTTAAATTTATTATACCCCTTTTATTGATTTGCAAAATGGAAAATGTTTACAAAATGTCAACGATATATCAATTTTATTGCAACAAATTACTGAAAACTAGAACTTTTGCAGCAAAAATAATAACCATTAATCCTAACGCTATCAGTAAAACTATGAAACATTCCTTTAATTTTATTATGGGTTCATCAATTTTGGTGTTTTTTTCTATGTTTACTTTGACAATTCTTGTAGAAATATAAAATATTACCATACTTACAAAATAATATTCTGTTAGAAAGATTGATTTCGTTATGAAAAAATCTAAGATAACAGCTAAGACCAAGAATATACTAGACAAGTAGCATATTGATTTTATGGTATCTTTTCTAAGATGTTTAACATTTCTTGGCTGATATAACAGCAAGAACTTTGATTTGTGTGCATTCATAACGCTAAAATACAATATGAAAAGTATACCTAATAGCGTAGTGCAGAAATTTAATCCATATAAACTCTGTGGTGAATTTATAGATGAAAACACACTTATGAATAGTATTACGATAATTTCGTATTTAATTTTATCCCTTAAAATATAGCGAAATACTAGTTTTGTCATTTATTGTCCTTTCTGATTTGGTGATTTCAACAGAAGTGGATTAACACAAAAAAGGATTGTAAACGTTGGAATCATGTACCATAATTGCAATTTTGGTAGTAACTTTTCTAAATCAATTCCCAAATTTGGGAAATTCATACTAGAAAAGAATAAAACATAATATGAAATTCTAAGAGCTGTGTACAATATATTTGATTTTCTTGTGTTTTCTGTTACATAAAAAAACAATGTATCCAAAAACATGTACAAATAAATAAGTACGCCAAACATAAAAAAAGACTTGATTTCCAGAATATCTACAGAAGTTGGAAATAACATATAAATTATGAAGATATATGTTATCGTAGCTTTCTTATACATGAAGTATTTTCTAACTTGTGTTTTGTTGAATCTTGGGAAAAAGGTCATAAAATCCATTTCTCTTTGAGTTATACTATCAGTTCTTATCTTGAAAAATCCCATAAAAGCTAAGAAAAACGCAAATAAAGCTTTTATCACATAATGGTCTGATGGAAGAGAACTCAAATATTTTAAAAACAAAAAAATTGCTGAGATTATCAAAATGAATTGGATTGCACCTGATAATCTGTCGATTTTTATTTCTTTAAAACGCAATTTCATATCCAATTTAAATATTTCTCTCAAAAATCTCGTCCTCCAGTTGCTTTTTATCTTTTGAATTGGCAAAAACTTTTTTTACATTACCATTTTTCAAAAGCACAAACTCATCACATATATCAATAAGGCTGTCTAAAATATGTGAAGAAATCAAAATTGTAGAATTTTCCTTCAATTGAAGGATTAATTTTTTGATTTCATAAGAATATTTAAGATCGATACTGTTGAATGGTTCATCCATAATTATAAGTGAATAATCACCCGTTAAATTATTAATCAGAGTTAACTTTTTCTTCATTCCTTCAGATAATTCAGAAATTAAAGTATCTTTCTTATCTTCCAGTCCAAGTTCAACTATTAAATCTTCAGACGTTTTATTGGAAGGGGAGTATTCTTTTACAATTTTACAAAATTCACTAACTGTTAAAAAATAATATGGAGATACTTGAGATGGTATGTATAAAATATCATTTTCGTTATAATCTTGGACATCAAAACTTGTGTTTGCTTTTATCATTTTGGATAATATATCCATCAGAGTTGTCTTGCCAGCTCCGTTTTCTCCAATTAGTCCTATGATTTTATGGTTTCCTATTTCTAGATTTTCGATGTCTAACTCAAAATTTTTGTATTTGTGATTTATTTTTTGTATAATCATGTGAACACCTCATTAAAATACTGGTTATATATATAATAATATATATTTGAATAAATGTCACACCTTCCATATATTTATAAATTATTTCAATAAATGAACGACACTCTACAATCCAATTTACTGATTTGCTATGGTATAATAAAGTTGGAGGATATTATGAGTTATTTTAATTACTGGATAAGTGTTCTGGTGGTTTTTGCAATTGTATTTTTGTTTGCCAGAACGATATCAAATGAAAAGCAAATTGTCGCGTTTTTCTCGAAATTGATCTACGTTGTGATTGTTCCTGCGAATATTGCGATTAGTTTGCATGAAATTACTTATGAAAAGCTTAATATTAAACTTGGGGTGTTTTTCGTGTATTTGTGGATATTGTCGAAAATTATGACGATGATTTTCCAAATCAACTCCAAAGACAAGGATTCGTTGGAGCCTGCGTTTATTTTCTCGAACATTCTTGTGATGAAGCCTTTCTTAGAAAATGTTATGGATAAGAATATTCTGAATAATCTGATTATAATTTCTTGCGTGATTTATCTTGTGTACATGCTTTACAAGAGGGTTTTCAATGTGACGGACTTTTTGATGGCGATGGGTTTTTCCGTAGCTTTTTGTATTTGTTCGATTTACAAATTCTCATACATATTAAATCCTCTAGCAATCATTCAACAGACAAGTTCAGTTATAATCATTATAGCATTTGCGATTTCGATCAATAGGATTGATTTCAAAAAACTACTTGATTTGACATCTCTCATGCTTGCGGCTGTGAATTTGCTGATTATACCTGTGTTTACATACGTTGTGGTGAGTGCTGTGACGAATAATGAATTGTTGATTAAATCCATAATTATGTACACTGCGATTGGCCCAACTTTCGTGATTTCATCTGATTTTTATAATAAAACCAAACTTAGAATCACAGAGCTAGGATTCTTGTTGTCGGTGGTTACGATGTTTATTTTGAATTATTTGTTCTTTTAAATAGGCGACATATCGTCTATTTTTTGCATGAAAAAACCCCTCCATCCGTATTCCGGATTTTGGGGTTCAGATCAAATGTCCTCTTTATAGCTTAATATATTTTTGCATTATTCCAATGGTCTGTAATCTTCAGCCAATGCATCTCTCAAATAGACGAATAATTTGTCGTATTTTTTGATTGAGTTGTAGTATTTGTTGCTAGGAAGGACGTAGTATTTCTTGTAATCTTTTGTGAATGCTTTGATGAGCCCTTTTCCTTGTTTATCCAAAAGTGGCTTGTCGATGTCCAGTCCCGATATCAATATTACTTGTGTGGAGTAATTGTTCTTGGTAACTGTGTTGTATCCACCGATTGTAGTCAATTTGTAGATGGAGTTGGTGTCTTTCATATATTCTCTAACTTTTAGTGGTAGGACGTCTTTTTTGACAAGCAAGATTGGCGCTTTGATTTTTTGTGCAACTGTAGATGATACGAGTGCATCTGCGAACACTTCACCGCTTGTAGTGATAACTTCCGCTGGATTTGCGTTCACTCTCTTAGCGACTTCAACGCTGGATTCGTATCTGTCCACACCTGCAAGTCTTGTGACGCGTTTTTTAGTGAGATTTTCTATTTGGTTTTTCACAGATTGATTTACAGATATTTCTCCACCGACGATTGTCACGTTGTGGATATTTTCGATTGATTGTATAAATTTTCTCGTAGATTGTGATAATCCTTCGTTACTTACAAGCAAGATTGGGGCGTTTTGGTGTGCTGCAAGGCTTGTAGCATACAATGCATCTGCATAATTTGTCCCTGCGGCAAATATCAAATTCGTAGTATTTGCACGTGTTTTTGCAGATTCTGCTGATGTGTCGTAGCGATTATTTCCCATAATTCTAGTGATTTTGGCGTGTGGGAAGTTCTTTTTCAACTTATTTTCAACTTTTTTGCCGATAGTATTCACGCCACCCATCAGATAAATCTCATCCAAGAACATCTTGTCAAGCGCTGATTTGGTCTCAACGGATAATGAATTTTTGCCAGTGTACAAAAGTGGGTATTTGCCTATAGACACGTTCGTCGCACTGATTGCATCGGGATATGCGTTGTCGTTGACAAGAATAACCTTGTTCGTATTTGCAAAGTAATGACGTTGTACATTCACTGCGGTCTTTGCTCTGTTTTCACCTTGGAACCTTTGGTGAATCACATTCTTGAACACGCCTTCTTCATTTGCTGTAATCTGGTCTTGTTTTTTCTCAGATTTATTATCATTATTAGATGTTTTGGCGGTATCATTTGCACTTGTTTCCACCTTTTCCGTCGCATCTTTGGCTGTGGTTTTATCATTATCTGCAACACTCACCACAGGAAAGCTCAACATACACACAAGCATCAAAGCTACAAATTTTTTCATAAAACACTCCTTTTAATTCACAACGACTAATTCACAACAATAAAGAACAACAAAGTAGCACCCAGCAAAAATCCGATAGCACTCATCACAATCTTCACTATAGCAGCGGTAATCGTCGCCTTGTTCAAAAAATCGGGCTTAAACTTGTCGTACATCACAACGCTGTACACAAAACCCGAAATCACATTCACAATCACACTGACAATCGGCATTCTCGTATTAAACACCGAAGACAAAACAATCGTAATCAAAGTGTACACACTCGCCTTCGCCAAAAACTCTGAATTTGAAACTTTAGCCACCATTTCCTTTTTCAGAAGACCTGTCGCAATCCAAAAACTCAACACACAAGAAAAAGGTGTCATAACAGTCTTAGAAAAATACGACAATGGAAGCGATAGACTCAGAAAATCCTGCGACGAATTAGGAGGACTTAGCCTCATCCACAACATAAATGATAACAAGCTAATTACTCCTGAAATAATCAGCGTGAACATCCACGCACCCTGTTTCTTTTCTATCGTATTGATATGTTTTTGTAAACGTGAAAATATTTCACCATAAAAATTTCTCATAAAAACTCCTCTTAATTTATACACTTATTATAACCTAGTACAACAAAGCATTCAATAAATGTAGCTCTTAAGTTGTGAGTTAAGTTAGGGATAAAATAAAACAATAATATTCTAATAATAGCTTGAAATTATTCTATACCAAAGAAACGATGAATAAAAATATTGTCATAAATTTTACGACATACTTCTCAAATTATTATTTGTATTATAAAAAACAAATTAAAAGCAAAAAAACACTAAAATTAATTATAATAAAACGAGATGAAACAAAGACTTAAAAAGGTTAACATACAGTCCAACTTTTAAAGGGATTTATTGACATTTGCAATCATTACACGTATAATTAATTATAAATTACGAGATTATAACTAAAAATCCATAAAATTGAATAGACATCAAAATTTTGGGTATATATATAATTGGGTATATATATAAGAAGAAAATTATTATAGTATCAAGATTGTCGCGGATTAAATTAAAAGAGAAATTTATGTGTTATGATATAACAAATAAATAGATAAGACTGGCAAATGTATATTTAAATTGTTAGACATACAATTTAGTAGAGAGAATAGGAGGATTATATGAAAAACAAAGGGAATGAAAACAAAAAACCATTTATTCCTTTATCTAATGAAACATTAGCGAAGATTATTTTTGGAGCTTCGATTATAGTTGGAGGAGCAGGATTAATTGGAAACCCAAATCCCACATATGCGGATAAACCGGTGGGAATAATTGAAAACATTGACAATGAATCGTTGAGTGAATCTACTGAAAGTGTAAATGTCAATTTGGAAAATGACAAACAAATCACTTCTAAAGCAGATAACAATCAAGCCGGCTCTAATGGAAAAGAACAATTATCAGCTGAGTCTGTAGGAAAAGTCACAAACCCTAATGAAAAAATAATTGATGGAGTAGAAGACGTATCCGAAACAGCGATACAAGGTAATAATACAACTGAAAACACACCTAATAGTACAAATCATTTAAATGATTCGCCATCTACCAGTAGAGAAGAACCATTAGACTCTAATAAGAAAATTACTACATTTTCAAATGACACATCCGGTAATGGCAATTCAGACCAAAATATAAGCGAAGAAGTATCTCAAGGAGCAGAACTAGCTGATACTGAGTCTCAAGATACGCCAAAAAATATAACAACCTATGAAGTAAAAGAGTCAAATGCGCCTAACTACAAGGAAGATGAAGCTAATATAAAAAAATATACAGGTAACGACTTAGGAGAAACGGGACAGTTCAGTTCTGATGCACAATCGGGTGAAGCAGAAAGTCTAAAATACGAAATTATAGAACCATCTATTTCAAGTGATAATAAAAAATCCTTCGGTTTTTATGTTGAAGTAGGTCCTGACAGAGACAGAACCTTTGTGGACCTTTTGATTTTGGGGTCAAATAATAATGCTCCTGTCACATTAGGGGAATATGACCTATCGACAGAAGATGAGGAATTTTTAAAGAGTCAAGGCTATGAAGTTAATTACACAGATGGTACAGTTTCTATTGCTCGATCTGGTAGAAATCCTAAAACGCTAACCTTCGCAGCCGAAGAAAAGCTGATTAACTATATCAATACCCACGAAAATACCAAGCTTGGATTTGTTGGAAAGTATACTAAAGATAACGATCAAAAAAGCACTCAAATTTTTAGCCCACCAACTACAAGTTTTGTAATAAATCCTTACCCAAATGAGAACGATAAGTTTAAGGTAATCAAGCTTAACGGATCAGAAGCCACTGATCCAATTGCAGCCAAGGGTCAACTTATAAAAACAGGGGCTCACATCGATAATTTAGATGATAACGCCCTTGAAAGACTTGTAAGTCAAACCTATGACTCCGAGGGAAATGTTATTAGCGAAGACTATTTAAAGGCAGAGGTAGTAAGTGCTTCTAATATAGAGGGTCTAAAGAAAGAGCTAGGAGAAGAGGGTTCTGATATTGAAGTCGGCGATGTCCTATATCGTATGCCAAAAAGTTACTATGAAGATGGGTCCATGTTTAAGGAAGCCATCTATAAGGGACTAAAGGCCCTAGATGTAAGATTTTACGTTAGACCTAGATCCGCTGAAGAGTTTCAAGGGGTTGTAGAGCTTACTCCAAATGCAGTTTACTCATATGTTGCTCCATCATCAGATGCACCGGAAGATGCCGGCAAGTATGGAGAAGAAACGATTAAACAAGGCGATAAAGACGTCACAATCTCTAAACAAGGGATTGCTAGATACGACCACTACAATAGTGTGGGTAATCTTGTAATTAACCTAGACGACACCCAATACTACGATCAAGTATTTAAGGATGAAAAGGGAAATAGTCTGTCAAACACCGAAGAATTCTACCCTATTAAGCCTAACCAATCAGTAGAAGTAGCCATTAGAGATAAGTCTGGTGTTTATGGAAAAGATGCTGATGATATGAACAAGGCTCAAGCTGATGGTTTATCAAATGGTGTCATTAATACAAAAGATGCCAAAGCAAATGGCTGGAAGATAGAGCTAACCAAGGGAGATAAGTCTAAATTTAAGGTTACCCCACCAGCTACAGCTATGCCTGGCGATAAGATTGCAGTTCCTGTAACTTATACCTATACCAATGGCTCTACTGATGTCCACTGGTTCCACTTTGAGATACCAGAAACTGACAATAACCTACCATCCTATGATGTAAAGGTGGACTATCCAAGTAATCAAATGACATCTCCTGTTACAGTGGGACAAGATGAGGAAAAGAATAAACCAAATAAATATACTATCGAAGATACAACCTACAAAGATGATAAGGGAAATACTTGGACAGTATCTATTAATGAAACAACTGGTGAAGTGACAGCGACTCCATCACCAGATGGAACTTATAATGGTGGAGAAAAACTAACAGTACCAGTAACTGTAAAATACGAAAATACAACAGAAACTGAAACAACAAATGCTGAATTTGTCCTAAAAGAAAAGACAAACCTTCCTCCAGACTTCGATGCCAGAGCAGGTAAAACAGGTGATAAACTATCATCAACACCAAAAGTAAATACAAAAGATACCTACAACAGAAAACCAGCTTCATATAGTTTCGAAAATGGAGAAACTACGACAACAGTTACAGATGATAAGGGTAATACTTGGAATGTAGCCATTAATCCAGAAACTGGTGAAGTAACTGCAACTGTACCAAAGGCAGCAGAAGGCAAGACTCTAGAAGGAGCAGTCCTAGATGTACCAGTAGTAGCAAACTACAAAAATACTGACGGAACATCTGCCGGAACTGAAAAAGCCAATGTACAGTTCTTGGGCATGGAAGGTGAAAAACCACTAGCAGCACCTCAATATGATGCAAAAGTTGTAAAAGCTGGCGAAAGCCAAGCAGCACCTGTAGATACAGGTAATGACCAAACAGCTACAAAACCAACGAGATACTCAATCCCAGAAGGAACTACCTACACAGATAGTAAGGGTAACACTTGGGATGTATCTATAGATGAGAAAACAGGTGAAGTAACAGCCACAGCACCAAAATCTGCAAATGGCGAGACACTAAACCTAGATGGAGCAATCCTAAATGTACCAGTAACAGCCCATTATCAAGATGCTGAAGGTAATGAAATTACAACCAAAAAAGCAGCAGTTCAGTTTATAGGATCTGGAACAAATGGCACTCACGAATATACTGAAGAACTTCCTTTTGAGACAACTGTAGAAGTAGCAGAAGACCTTGCTCCAGGTGAGTGGAGATATAAAGTTGTTGATGGAAAAGAGCAAAAAGGTGAAGTTGGATCTAAAACTACAAAATGGACAATCAAAGATTCTAAAGTCCAAGAAAATCCAGAAGTAACTGAAAAAGCCCCAGTAAATGCAATTATCGAAATTGGAGATAAGGCATTCACAGGTCCAGTCACTCATGAAGTAACTGAAGAAATTCCGTTTGATGTAAAAATTGTTGAAGATGAAAATATGGCGCCTGGAACTAGCAAGATAGTTACAGAAGGTGTTGCAGGATCTAAAACAACAAAATACACTCAGAATATAAAAGACGGTAAGCCAGATGGAGAACTCAAAGCAGAAGAAGTTACAGACAAAAAAGTAGAACCAGTAACTCAAGTCATTCACGTAGGTAAGAAACCAACATCAAACACTGATAATAAAACATCTGAAATACCAGTAGAAATCGAATATATATATGATAATACAAAAGAAGATGGCTACGTAGCTAAGGGTGAATTAATACCAGGTAAGGTAGAAACTAAGGTTGAAAACAAATACAATCCAGAAACTGGAGAGATTGAAACAATCACAACCCCAGTAGTTACACCTGCAAAACAAAAAATAATCGTAGGTACAAAAGACTACACAGGTGATTTCACTCATACTGAAACTGCAGAAGTACCATTTGAAACTGAAATAGTATTTGACGATTCTCTAAAGGCTGGAGAAAAACAAATCACACAAGAAGGTGTACCAGGAGAAAAAACTCGTGAGGTAACTCAATCCATCACTAATGGAACACTAGGTGAAAAGACAGTAGGAGAATTTACTGAAACGAAAGCTCCTGTAAAGCAAATCATTAAAGTTGGTTCTATGACAGATGGAACTGTAGAACATACAGAAGAGATTCCATTTGGATATACAATAAACGAAGTAGACACCCTTAAAAAAGGCGAATACGAAGTTGTAACACCAGGAACAGTAGGAACAAAAACAACAAAATGGAATATTGAAAACTCTAAAGTAGTTGGAGATCCTAAAGTAGAAACTACTGATCCAGTAAATGCTGTAATCAACGTAGGAAAAGGAACAAACAATGGTACACACGAAATCACAGAAACAGAAGTAGTACCATTTGAAACAGTAGTAGAATTTGACGATAGTCTAGCACCAGGAGAACAAAAAGTTACTCAAGAAGGTGTAAATGGAGAAAAACAAAGAACTACAACTTTAACCATTAAAGACGGAAATGTAACAAACACAGAAACTGGAGAATACACTGAAACTACAGCACCAACAAATAAAATAATTAAAGTTGGTAGAAACACAGATGGAACTGTATCTCACGAAGAAGAAATTCCATTTAAATATGAAATAGAATATGATCCAGAATTGGAATCTGGTAAATATGTAGTTGATAAAGAAGGTTCAGTAGGAACAAAGAAAACTACTTGGACTATTGAAAACTCTAAAGTAGTAGGAGATCCTACGGTAGATACTACAGATCCAGTTAACGCTAAAATCAGAGTAGGAAGTAAAGACTACACAGGAACATTCGAAACAAAGAAAACAAGTCCAGTAGAATTCGAAACAGAATATGTAGTAGACAACTCACTAGAACCAGGAACAACAGTAGTTGAACAAGAAGGTTCATTAGGAGAAGAAACAACTACAGTAACTCATAAAATTGAAAATGGCGAAGTAGTTGAATCAACAGAAGGAGAAACTACACAAACAAAGGCTCCAACAAAGA
>JAWGCW010000009.1:0-85966 GCA_032548025.1 Finegoldia magna
ACCATTTGATGTAGAAGTAAAAGTAAATCCAAACCTAGCAAAAGGTGAATACAAAGTAATTCAAGAAGGTGTAGAAGGAGAAGAAGAAGTAACAGTTACAATAGAAAACTCTAAAGTAACAGAAACTTCCCAACCAAAAGAAACCAAAGCACCAGTAAATGAAATCATTGAAGTAGGAAGCGAAGACTACACTGGCGAAGTAACGCACACAGAACACTTTGAAATTCCATTTGAAGTTGAAGTTAGATATAATGACAAACTTCTAGCTGGAACTAGCAAGGAAATTCAAAAGGGTGAAAAAGGCTCCTATGATGTGGAATACAAGCAAGCTATTAAAAATGGTCAAGCTGATGGTGAATTAACTAAGACTGAATCTAATAGAACAGAAGCTAAAAAACACATCATCGAAGTAGGAACTAAGGTAGAAACACCAGAAAATAACTACTCAAAAGATGTCGAAGTAGAAATCGAATATGTATACGATGATACAAAAGACAAGGGTGTAGTAGAAACTGGAGAGTTAACACCAGGTAAGGTAGAAACTAGGGTAGTAAATAAATACAACCAAGAAACTGGTAAGGTTGAACAAACTACAGAAGAAGTAGTAACTACTGCTAAGCAAAAAGTAATCGTAGGTACTAAGGACTTTACAGGCACATACGAATACGAAGATACTTGCCCAATACCATTTGAAGTAGAAGTAATTGAAGATCCAACTCTTGCTAAGGGTGAAAAAGTAGTAGACCAAGAAGGTAAACCAGGTTCTAAGACTACTAAGTACGAACAAGATATAGAAAATGGTAAGGCTGTTGGTGATCGTAGAGTAGTAGAAGAAAAAACTACTACAGAGCCTACAAAACATATTGTTCGTATAGGTACAAAACCTGCAGAAGGCTCTACAGAAAAAGTAGTAGAGAGAGAAATTCCTTTTGAAACAAAGGTAATCTATGATGATACTCTAGAAGCTGGTAGCCAAACTATAGAAAATGAAGGTAAGCCAGGTAAGGAAAAAGTAACTATTACTACAAAGATAACTGATGGTAATGGCGAAACTTCTGAAACTACAGAAACTATAACAGAAAAAGAAGACAGAATAGTAAGAATTGGGACAAAACCAGTTACTAAAGATGCTGAACTTCCAAATGATACAGAATTTAGATATAACCCAGATCTTAAAGCTGGAGAAACTAAGGTTATCGAAGAAGGTTCTAAAGGATCTGTAAAATATACTACTAAGTTCAACAAAGAAACTGGTAAGTTAGAAGTTACAGAAGAAAGAACTGAACCAACTAATAAGGTTGTAGAATATGGTTCTAAGACAGAAGGAAGTGTAACAGTAGAAAGCGACATACCTTTTGAAGTAGAAATCATAGAAGATCCAGAATTAGAAGCTGGTAAGACTGAAGTGGTTCAAGAAGGTGAGCTTGGTAAGAAAGAAACTACTATTACTATAGAAAATAGTAAGGAAGTTTCTAGGGAAGATAAGACAATAACAGAACCAACTAAGAAGATAATCAAGGTTGGAACTAAAAATGTCTGTGAAATCCCACCAGTAGATCCAGAACCAACTCCAGATCCAGAGCCAACTCCAGGTCCAGAGCCAACTCCAGATCCAGAACCAACTCCAGATCCAGAACCAGCTCCAGATCCAGAACCAACTCCAGATCCAGAGCCAACTCCAGATCCAGAGCCAACTCCAGATCCAGAACCAACTCCAGATCCAGAGCCAACTCCAGATCCAGAGCCAACACCGGATCCAGAAACACCAGGTGAAGATCCAAAAGATCCAGAAACACCAGGCGAAGATCCAAAAGATCCAGAAACACCAGGCGAAGATCCAAAAGATCCAGAAACACCAGGTGAAGATCCAAAAGATCCAGAAACACCAGGTGAAGATCCAAAAGATCCAGAAACACCAGGCGAAGATCCAACAGATCCAGAACAACCAGGTGAAGATCCAAAAGATCCAGAAACACCAGGCGAACAAACACCGGGTAAACCGGGCGAACAAACACCAGGTGAAACACCAGAAGAAGAAACACCAGGTGAAACATCAGAAGAAGAAACACCAGGTGAAACATCAGAAGAAGAAACACCAGGTGAAACTCCAGAAAATAACGGAAAGACTCCTGACAATCAAGCTGGAGACACTCCAACGAAACCAAATGACACACCTAAAACACCTGAAACTACTGAACAAGTAGAAGGTAAAGAAAAAGCAGATATTCCTAATAGAGAATCTGCCAATAAATTGCCTAAATCAGGCAGTGAAAGCGAAATAATGACTCTTGCAATGTCAGGATTATTAACTGCGGCAGGATTCGTTGGATTAAAGAAAAAACGTAAAGATAAATAATCTAAAATAGATTATATTTACAAGAATCAAACAAAGCCTAACTCATTTAATGTGAGCTAGGCTTTTTTGAATGAAAATAAACATACAAAAACCCGACCTCAAAAAAGGTCGGGCAAATTTTATCCAAACATATTTGAAAATGAATTGTATATTAGTAATCCAACCAAAGCTACCAACAAAACTTCTAAGATAAATACGATAACTTTGATTACGATTTGTGCGATGAATGATTTCAAACCAACCTTGAAACTGTCTTTTTCCAAATACAAATCCAAGAAAGTTGCAGAGTAAGCTATCATTCCTGTGAAGCAACCAATGATGCTTCCGATAAATCCAAGCGGTGTAAGTATGAACATGAACAATCCATTAATTATCGAAAATACTCCGCCCTTAACATCTCTTGTGCAAGGTGGTGGAGTTGGGCGCATGTATTTTTTCGTAAACATGTATATAAATCTAGTCATTACATAGTTGATTAATGGTACAAAAATCAAAGTCATAATAGAAATCGTAGGTCTGTGGAAAACTTTGGATAGTTCTCCTAGAGATCCTCTTGTTGTAACATTAACCCACACAGAGCTTGTCAAAGCGGCGATTAAACCTGATGTCAAAAATGAATATATTATTCCGTGTTTTGTTGATGCATAAAAATCGTAGATTTTTTCTGAGAATCCGTTAATGAATTTCACACAACTCAAATACCAATCAGGGGAATCGTTTTGCTTGTAGTTTTCGTATTCCTCGTTATCTTCCTTGCGTTCTTGTCGAGTGTATTTTTCGTTAATTTTTTCGAACATGTCTTCTTTTGATTGTTCTTCATCCAAAACCTTATTAACATTAGCATTATTTTCTGCGTCGTTTTCAGATTTTGCTTCGAAATAACTATCATCTTGAACAATCTTTTCGTCAGACATATAACTCTTTAGATTTTGTTTGAAATCTTGTTTCTTATCGTCCATAGTTTCCTCCAATTAATATTCTTATTTAATAATATACCCATTTGAAAAATATTAATTCACAAATTTAGAATTAAAGAAAAGTTGTTTGAATTACAAAATTTGATTTGTATTGTATAATATAAGATATATTAAAAACTCTTAGCGTAAATGCAAAGATTAGAGGAGAGATTTATGTCAATTTTAATTATAGGAAGCGTGAATGTAGACACTACATATAATTTGGAAAATTTCCCAAAACCTGGAGAAACAATATCGTCCATATCAAAGAGTAGATCTGTTGGTGGCAAGGGGGCAAACCAAGCGATTGCTTGCAAAAAACTCGGTGGCGATGTGAAGTTTCTTGCGTGCGTGGGAAATGATGTGGACGCTGATTTTATTTTCAAAAATATGAAGGAATACGGTGTGGATACAACTAACATTATAAAAAAGGATGTGGACACAGGTACAGCGCTAATAAATGTGGACAAAACTGGACAAAACGAAATAGTTTTGGATCATGGGGCAAATTATGCTATAACAATTCAAGATATCGACGATAACATCGAACTTTTGGATGAATGCGATATTTTGATTTTGCAAATGGAAATTCCGCAAGAAGTCAATGAATACGCGATTAAAAAAGCGAAGGAAAAGGGAGTTTACGTAATATTAAACCCTGCTCCAAGTGAGTTTGAAGTGGATGACATATTGGACAAAGTAGACTTGTTCGTGCCTAATGAAAATGAAATTTTGAGATATTCAACCAAAGAAAACTTAGAAGAAGCTGCAAATGAACTGTTGAAGAAAAATGTAGGTTCTGTAATAGTAACTTTGGGAGAAAATGGCTCTGAGTATTTTTCAAAAGCAGAACACATAAAACAAGAAGCCATCAGAGCAAAAGTAGTGGACACAACATCTGCAGGAGATTGCTACATCGGAGCGATGGCTGTCATGTTAGATCAACAAAAATCCATCAAAGAAGCGATGGAGTTTGCCACAAAAGCATCATCAAAGACTGTAACCAGAAAAGGATCGGGAGAATCCATCCCGACAATAGACGAAATTATGTAAAGCTTTCAGGATTATGCCTGAAAGTTTTTCTTTTGGGGAAAGCAAACCGTTAGTAGATAAACTATTTTAATATAAATGGTTATGATTTATTGCTTGACTTTATTAAGGTATAATATTAAAATCAAATTATAGTAAAATGTTTTAATAAAAAGGAGCAAAGATTTATGAAAAACAAAAAAATCTTAGGATTAATTCTAGCTGGAATGATGGTTGCAAACATTATCCCACAAGTGTCTAGTGCCAATGGAGCGTATCAAATTTCAAGAATATTTGGCAAATCAAGATACAACACATCTGCCGAAATCAGCAGATCAGTTTGCTATCATAGCGACAAGGTGATTTTAGTTAGTGGAGAAAACTTTGCCGATGCATTGACAGCAGGTAATTTAAGTGATGTTGGACCAATCTTATTGACTGAAAAGGGTAAAATTTCTCAAAGAGTTCTCAACGAAATGGCAAGAAATGGAGCAAAAGAAGTAATAATAGTTGGTGGAGAAGGCTCAGTATCCAAAAACGTAGAAAAACAACTAAAAGGAAAGAAAATTACAAGAATTGCTGGAAGAAACAGATATGAAACATCTACAAAGCTTGCAAAACAATTGAATACAAGAAACAAAGGTGTTGTTCTAGCAAATGGTGATAACTTTGCAGATGCATTAGCCGCGGCACCTTACACAGTTCAACAATCTAAAAAACTAGTATTGACTAATGGCAAGGAATTACCAAAAGGCATAAAAAAAGAAGATGTTGTAGAAATAATAGGTGGCAAGAAATCTGTTAACATCAAAGGATTAGAAAATGTAAATAGAATATCTGGCAAAAACAGATACGAAACAGCAATAAAAGTAGCGGAGAAATTTGGCAAAATTACTGAAATAGTAATAGCTGACGGAAAAAATTATCCAGATGCACTAAGCTCAGCACCACTTGCTGTTAAGATGAAAACAGGAATTTTATTAGCGGAAGATTCACAAGTAAATGATCTTAAAAACTTCCTAGATCAAAGTTATGTCACAGATGTAGCTGTAGTTGGCGGCAAAAACTCCGTTTCTGAAAGCTTAATCAAAAAACTATTTTCTAATGCAGAAGTGGTTAATATAAGTGATGATACTGACATCGAAATACCAGAACCAGAAGAAAAAACAGCTGACAAACCAGACGACAAAAAACCAGTTGATAAGCCTTATGATAAAAAACCATCAGATGAAATACTGAAAACACTAGATGACGGATATAATACTCAATTAGAAGCTGAGAGAGCTGCTAAGGAAGCGCTAGCACATAATGATGTATATAACGCATTTAGTGTTAGTAAAGGTGATGATGGCAAATGGTATATAAGCTATCAAGTAATAGAAGATAATCACAATCCTGGTTCACAAGAACCTGAAAAAACAGAAGAAGAAATTAGACAAGAATTAATAAAGCCACAATCAAATCGCGAAAACGACTTGTCTAATTTCAATATTGATACTCCACTTTCTGCGAACGAAACAGAACTTGTAAGACTTGTAAACGAATATCGACAATCATTAGGACTTAAGCCTTTGAATGTTTCAAAATCTTTGACATATGTTGCAAGAACACACACTAAAGATCAAATCCTTCACTTTGAATATGATTTAAAAGATGAAAGAGGATTACCAGCAAACTTACACAGTTGGTCAAAATATGGAAACTGGACACCTGTAATGTATACGAGTGATCATAAATACGCTAATGATATGTGGAACAAACCATCACAACTAACGGATTATAAAGGTTATGGATTTGAAATCTCTGCGGGAGGATTTTTTGCATCTGAACAAGGCCCTAGAAGTGCGCTTGAATTATGGAAAAATTCAGAAGGTCATAATGCTGTGATTACTGGAAAAAAAAGCTGGAAAGATCTTAAAGTAATGGGTGTATCAATTCACGGAAATTATTCAGATATTTGGTTCGGGGAAGACCCTAATGATCCAGCAGGATTCCATATAACATATGAAAAATAAAGTTTAAGAGAGGTTCGAATGAGCCTCTCTTTTGTTTTATTGAGTGTGTTGTGTAACAACGCCGACTAGGAAATTTTTTAAAATTTTTATGCAAGCCAAAAAACCATCCAGAATTATCTGGATGGTTTTCAATAGTCTCCTATTCGTTCAACGCCAAATCTTGTACTATTTCGTAGTTTTCTTTTAATAGTTTGAAATCAGGGATATAAGATGCGGCGATGATTTCGTCTGGGTTGTATTTTTGTTTTATTTCCATGAATTGATCTTTTACAGAATTCACATCTCCTTCAATTCGAAGTCCACGGGCAGTTCTTATCATGAATTTTTCGATTGATGTGAGTTCAGGGCTGTTGTTAGGGTCAGCTTTTAAGAATGCATCTTTATTGTTTCTGTTTTGGATTTGCAAGAATATTGAGATTGCTTGTTGTTTGATTTGTTCTGCAGCGTCTTTCTCATAAGCTGCGTTTGCAGATACTCCAAGCATTACGTATGGTTTGTCCAAATACTTCGATGGTGTGAATTCTTCGCGGTAGATTTTGAGTGCAACATCAACGGTGTTTGGCGAAAAATGTCCTGCGAATGAATAAGGGAGTCCCAATTGTGCTGCGATGTGCGCTGATGTCATGGAGCTTCCTAAAATATACACGGGAACGTGTGTGCCAACTCCAGGATAAGGTCGCACTTCAAAATTTTCAGCCTCTTCTTCAAAATAGCTTAAAAGTGTTCTGATTGCTTCTTTGAAGTTATCTTCTTTGTATGTGTCGCGGTAGATTAATTTCGCAGTTTCAATGTCTGTTCCAGGCGCTCTTCCAATTCCCAAATCAACTCTTTCGGGGTATAATGTTTCAAGCGTTCCGTATCTTTCTGCAACTTGAAATGGTGAGTGGTTAGGAAGCATTACACCGCCTGCTCCGACTTTTATTCTTTTTGTATTTTCCAAAATATATCCGATAATCAAATCTGTTGCTGAGCATGAGATTGACTTTGAGTTGTGGTGTTCTGCGACCCAGTATCTTTCGAATTTTTGTCCGTCAGCCCATTTTGCAAGTTTCAATCCACGTTCGATGGATTGTTTAGTAGTTTCATCTATAAATCTTGGTATTAAATTTAGTATTGATATTTTCATAATAGTTCCTCCTTTTGGTTAATATCAATTTATTATATAAAATGGTGATTGTCAAATAATTTTTACAGAATACTAATGTGGTAGTAAACTATTGAAACAAACTTGAACAAATGATATAATTAATTCAACAAAAAACTGTTTTAAATTTACCTGATTTGGATAAATATATTATAACGTTAATAAAAAGGAAGTATGTTATGGATATTAAAAAATACAGGGTAAAACCTAATAAAAAAGTTGATTTGGAAAAATTTAGCACTAGTAAAGACGAATCTTATTCTAAAGAAGAAGTTAAAGAAGAAATTTTGCCAGAAAATTTGGAAAAGATGTTTGAATTTCAGGAAAAATTATACGCCGAAAACAAAAAAGCAATTTTGGTTGTGCTTCAAGCTATGGATGCTGCAGGTAAGGATAGTTTGGTGAAAAAAGTATTCACTGCACTTAATCCTGCCGGCTGCAAGGTTACAAGCTTCAAGCAACCTTCAACTGAAGAAATGGATCATGATTATTTGTGGAGAATTGGAAAGGAAACTCCAGCTTATGGGGAAGTTAGGATTTTCAACAGATCACACTATGAAGATGTGTTGGTGACAAGAGTTCACAATTTGGTTAATCAAAAAAACGACGACGATTTTTGGAATAAAAGATTTGAAGATATCAACGCATTTGAAAAATATTTGGATAATAACGGTATAAAAGTTGTGAAGTTTTTCTTGCATGTGTCTAAGGATGAGCAAAAAGAAAGGCTTTTGGACAGAATAAACTTAGAGGAAAAACACTGGAAGTTTGCAGCAAGTGATATTTTGGAAAGAGAAAACTGGGACGAATATCACAGGGCATATGAAGATATGTTGAAGAACACTTCGACAGATTATGCTCCATGGTATGTGATTCCTGCTGACAATAAGTGGTTTACAAGATTTGTTGTGAGTGAAGTTATGTTGGATTTGTTCAAACAATTAGACCCACACGTTCCAGAGCTTTCAAAAGAAGAAGAATCAGAACTTGATAAATGGAAAAAAGTTTTGATGGAAGAAGATGAAAAGGACGAGAAATAATCAATAGGAGGAGAATATGTCAGACGATAGAGATTACAAAAACTTTGAAAACGACGACAGCGAATACACTAATGACGGAAATTATTTTAACGAAAAGGAAAATTTGAAGGGCAGTTTTAGTGAAGATAAGGACAGTTTTTCTGACAGAAATAGCAATTATTTCGAAGATTCACAGGAAGATAATTATTCTAAGATGAAACAAGATCACTACGAAAAAACAGACGACAGCTTTTTCTTCGAAAATCAAGACGATGAAAACGAACACATCGAAGATTACACTCAAAGAGATAGCTCCGGTTATGCTGGTTTCTGCCAAAAGATTTTCTCTATGTTACATGGACTTATTGAAAAATTCAATAAAAAGGGTGCGTTTGTAATTTTGTTCTTGTTGTACGGAGTGTTCACATATATTGCATCAATTGTACAATATAAGCTTCATCCAGAACAAGCACAACAATTGGAACAAGTAACAAAAACAGGATTGAGTTTTACAACTTTCAGTATTATAACTGCTGTGGTGTCAATGTTTTTCTATTACGCAGTGAGTAGACTTATGTTCCGCTTTACTAAAAAAGATATGCAACCAATTCCAAATCCTGTAGAAAGAGACACGAGACTTGGAGTATATGTAGCTTGTGAAGCGTTGATTAACATTTTATTGATGGCACTTCCAACAACGTTCCTTCCATCAATCGTCGGCATGATAATTGGAGTTATCCTTTACTCAGCAGTTTTCTACGACAGAATTTCTGATGAAAGAATGCTTGCAGTAGGTGTGAAATCAGCGATAGTAAGTATTGTTGCAGGACTTGTGTTTGGACTTATCATTGGAATCGCAGCAATAGCAGTTGTAGTAGCTGTTATGAAATAAGAATTTGTAGACTGATCACTTGGCTAGGCTGGGTGGTCAGTTTTTTTGTGACAATAAAAAAAGCCCTCTCCGTGGTCCGCGTGTAGTTAAACTACATTAAGCGTGGAGAGGTTCTGTTAAGAATATTATATCATTATTCATTAAAAAGTCAACGAATATCAGCGACAGTCTGAGTTTATTAATATGTAAAATTTGCCAAAACAATAGCCCGATGTTATATAATAATATATACAATGAAAACCAAAGGGGAAAATATGAACTTAACTGATATTATAGATAAAATTGATTATATAGATTATACAAAGAACAACGATGACGAGATTACAAATGTGACAAATGACTCCAGGAAAATCGAAAAAGGTGGAGTGTTTGTGGCGATTTCAGGGATGGAATTTGATGGACACAAATTTATCGACAAGGCGATTGAGAACGGCGCAAACACGATTGTGGTTACACAAGATACACAAAAAATAGAAGGTATCAACTACATCAAAGTCCAAGATGCAAGGATAGCTCTTGCCCAAATTTCAAATGTGGTGTGTGATTTTCCATCAAAGAAGCTTCGCGTGATAGGAGTCACTGGAACAAATGGCAAGACTACAACAGCTTCTATGATTAGTCATATTTTGGAAAACTTAAACTCACAATGCACAAATATCGGCACGAACGGAACTTTTATCGCGAAAGAAAAATACGAAACGCCAAACACGACTCCAGAAATTTGCGAAATCGACAAGATTTTGAAGCTTTCGGTGGACAAAAAAATCGACAACGCTGTTGTGGAATGTTCCAGTCATGGATTGTATTTGCACAGACTAGACGGGATAGAGTTTGATGTAGCTGTGTTTAACAATTTATCGATAGAGCATATGGATTTTCACAAAAATATGGAGAATTATTTCAATGCGAAGATGATTTTGTTCGAAAATTCCAAGAAAAAAATCGTGAACGTAGATGATGAATACGGAAGAAAAGCAAAGGGAAGGTTTGAAGACGCATACACATTCTCGCTGGAAAACGAATCAGATTTCAAGGCAGAAAATGTGGAATTAATTGATGGCAAGATGCATTTTGAAATCAAAAACGTGAAATTCGTACTCAACAGATTTGCTATGTTTGATGTGTACAATGCGGTGGCTGCGATTGCTGCGGTGAATTTATTGGGATACGAAATGGAAGATATCGCCAAAGCGTTAGAAAGTTTTACAGGCGTTGAAGCGAGGTTTGAATTTGTTAAAAATGATTTGGGGATAAATATTGTCATTGATTTTGCACATACTCCAAAGGCATTTGAAAATATCTATAAATCTGTGCCAAACGACAAACGAAAAATCGCAGTTTATGGAATGAGTGGCGACAGAACTCGTGAAATCAGACACGAGGTAGGAAAGATTTCCGCTGAAAACAACGTGTTCTCGGTGGTGACAACTGACGATCCAAAATTCGACACATACGAAAATATTGCAGATGATATTGTCAGTGGAATTGAGGAAGAAAATGGTGAATTTGTAAAAATCAAAGACAGAAAGTCTGCCATTAAACATGCGATAGAAATTGCAAATGAGGGAGATTTTGTTCTACTTTTGGGAAAAGGACAAGAAAACTTCATCAAGCTCAAAGGAAATGAAAAGACACCTTATTCTGAAAAAGAAACTGTGAATGAAGTGTTGGATGAATTGAAGAATAAATAAGCAGTAAAGATACGAACATATCTTCAATAAAAGCAAAAATAGACACCGATACGAACGAATATCTAAACTACAAAAATTGATAAATTCATCGCTTGTGAATCTAAAATCGCAAACTCGCTAACGCTCAGACAGTGCGATTTCTTAACGATTCACTTCGCTTGAATTTAGTGCAATTTTTTTCGTATGATATTCTAACCGTATCGGTTGTCTATTTTATTTCACTGAAATACAATAATTGTCGTAGGTAGTTTCATAACATACTAAGCAGATTACCAGTTTTGCTAAGGACGTTGTTTTGTATTTTTTGTCAAGAGATATTCGTGCAAACTGGTTATCTGCTTTTTGGTTGCAATTAAAAGCTACAAATCTTCCTCATTATTTTTTCAAATCATCTATGAGAGAGAGGCGAGAGAGGTCATTTATATAGAAAATCTATAAATAACGATTATCATTTTGATATATTGGCGATTAAATGATATTATTTGTTACGAGGTGATTAGATGGTTGATTTAAAGAAGCAATTACCAGAAGTTTTTAACGATTTTGCAGAAAGTCGTCAAAATGCTTTTTTGAAGGTAAAAGAAGTAAAGGATAAGGATATTCCTGTTATAGGAATTTTTTGTACGTTTTTTCCACAAGAATTAGCTGTTGCAGCTGGTGCTACTTGTGTTAGTTTGTGTGCTACAAGTGACGAAACTATTCAAGATGCTGAGAGGGATTTGCCTAAAAACTTATGCCCACTTATCAAATCTTCTTATGGTTTTGCGTTGACTGATAAGTGTCCGTTCTTCTATTTCTCTGATTTGGTTGTCGGAGAAACTACTTGCGATGGCAAGAAGAAGATGTACGAATATTTGGGAGAATTCAAGCCAGTTCACGTTATGGAGCTTCCAAACAAGAACACTGAACAAGGTCTTATTTTATGGAGAGAAGAAATCAGAAAAATGATTAAGACTATCGAAGATTTATTCGGCGTTGAAATCACTGATGAAAAATTAAAGCGTGCTATTGAAGTGAAAAACGCTGAGAGATCCGCTGTAAAGGACTTCTATTCTATAATGAAGGCTGATGATTTGCCAATCACAGGTCTAGAATTGTGGCATGTTTTAAATGGTGTGCAATTTGATTTCGACAAGGAACAAATTCCACAAATGCTTGAAGAATTAAAATCTAAGGTTATGTCTGAACACAAGCACATCAGTGACAAACCAAGAATTTTGATTACTGGTTGTCCAATTGGTGGTGCGACTGAAAAAGTTATCGAAGCAGTCGAAAACAACGGTGCAGTCGTTGTTAGCTACGAAAACTGTGGTGGCGCTAAGGCTATTGATGAAAATGTCGATGTAGACAATCCAGATATGATTGATGCGATTGCTAGAAAATACATGAACATCGGTTGTGCATGTGTGAGTCCAAACGAAAACAGACTTAAATTATTGGATAAATTAATCGACGAATACAAGGTTGATGGTGTTATCGACATGCATTTACAAGCTTGTACTCCTTACCAAGTTGAAGGTTTGTCAATTAAGAGATTCTGCAACGATAAGAAGAATGTTCCATACATCGCTGTGGAAACTGATTATTCAAAATCAGATATTGGACAATTAAATACAAGAATTGGTGCTTTTATTGAAATGTTATAACAATTTTTAAAAAAATGTGGTATAATAGATTCAGCAAAGTCCATACAGGTTTTACCTGGAAAATAATCGTCATTGTTTTGAAGTGACGGTTATTTTTTTGTTGGCAAATTTTGAAATGTTGTAATAATCTATAAAGCTATGTATGATACAATATAGTAAGTATTAATTTTGCACATAGGAGAGGAAAAACTTGGCAAAGCAAAAATCACTTAAATTAAACGCGATGCTTAATTTAATCAAAGTTGGGCTGAGCGTTGTGTACCCGTTGATAACTTTTCCTTACGCTACGAGAATTTTGCAAGTAGCAAACATGGGAAAGGTAAGCTACGGAGAGTCAATTATTAAAATATTCATGCTGATTGCATCGCTTGGAATTACCAATTACGCAGTCAGAGAAGGATCAAAATACAGAGACGACAAGAGAAAACTCAACCAATTTTCGAGGGAAGTTTTCTCCATAAACTTGTTGTCTACGATGATTTCTTACATTTGTTTGGCTGTATTCTGTATAGTTTCTGTGAAAATGCACGATTATGCAACGCTTGTTTTCATTCAAAGTTTGAGCATAATCTTCGCGACACTTGGAGTTGAATGGGTCAACGCAATCCACGAGGATTATTTGTACATTACAATCAGAAGTATCATAATTCAAACTATTGGTGTAATTTTATTATTTTTCGTAGTAAAAACCAAAGACGATTACTTAAAATACGCTGGACTTACGGTTTTCGTAAATGGTTTGGTGTGCATTTCAAATATGTTACATGTAAGAAGATATGTAAGTTTGAAACCAACTCTCAAACTAAATCTGAAAAGACACTTTAAGCCTATCATGCTATTCTTTTCAAACAGCATCGCAGTTTTGGTGTATGTAAGTGCAGACATGACAATGCTTGGTTGGATTTCTGGAGATATCTACACAGGACTTTACGCAGTAAGTGTGAAGGTATATTCTGTTGTAAAGCAAATGCTAGGCGCGATTTACATGGTTACAATTCCAAGGCTTTCCAAGGCAGCGACATTAGATGATAAAACAGAATTCAGACATTTGTTGACAGAAATTTCAAGTTTTTTGCTATTATTAATGATACCAATGTGCACAGGACTTGGAGTTTTATCCAAAAACATCGTATACATTCTCTCTGGAGAAAAATTTATTGCGGCGACACTTTCGTTGCAAATTCTAGCAGTGTCAGTATTTTTTGCAATAACAGGTGGTGTAATCACAACGTGCATGAACGTTCCATTGGGAAAAGAAGCGTTGAATTTGAAAGCTACAACGATATCGGCATTCGTAAATGTAGGGTTAAATCTAGTTTTCATACCACTTTGGCAACAAAACGGTGCAGCAATAACTACGGCGATTTCAGAATTAGTAGTAGTTGTTGTGTGTCTATTTGAATTCAAGGAAGCAAGAGTTTACTTTGAAATGGACAAATTATTCTACACAATAAAATACGCAGTAGCAGGAGCGTTGTGGATACTTTTGACAAAATTTGTAGTCACAAAATTTATCGCACATTACACACTTAACTTGTTGGCAGTATTCTTCATCAGCGTCATCGGCTACACATTAATATTGTTCTTCGGCAAAAATGAAGTATTTATAGAAACATTGAAGAAAACACCATTTAAAAAATTAGTAAAATAGATAATGAGAGCATCACGTGATGCTCTTTTTTGATTGGATAAGAATAGACCGTTTCAAAAATTACATAGCAGAAAACCAGTTTGCACAAATATCTAAACTACGAACGAAGAAAATAACAAAAACTCGTAAATCGCTCATCTGTCTACAAAAATTGTCGTAGGCAGTTTCAAAATTTACGAATGCAGAAAACCAGCTTGCACGAATATCTAGACTACGAAAATAAATAAACTCTAAGCTTGTAAACCTAAAATTGTGAACTCGTGCTACGCACTCAGACAGTACAATTTTTTAACGGTTCACTTCGCTTGATTTTATGATTATTTTCTCCGTATGATATTCTTAGCAAAACTGGTAATCTGATTTTTTCATTGCAATAAAACTCAGAACATTTACAATTGACAAGAAACCACAAAACTCGTAAATCGCTCTTTTGTTTGAATAGTGCAATAAAATGAGATTATAATGACAAAGTTTGTATTGAATTTGAAAATTGAATTTTATATAATAAAAAAGGGATGACAAAATAAGAGAAAGTCATTTGAAGACATAATTCAATATATGTTAGGAGGCAAAATGAATATAGCTATCTGTGATGATGATCTTAAACATATAAACTTAATAGAAGATATGATATATGATTTATCTCAAAAATTAGACAATTTTAAACCAGATATAGATGCTTATTTAAGTGGCGAAGAATTACTTAAATTAGTTGAGAAATCGGATTTTCCATCAATTTTATTTATAGATGTTGAAATGCCAGGAATTAACGGCATTCAAACGGCAAGAGAACTCAGGAAACTTTCTGAAGAAATTTTGATAATTTATGTTACAAGTTACGATACTTATACGTTGGAATCTTTTGAGGTTAGACCTTTTAGATATTTGCTAAAACCTATTGACACTAAAAAGTTCGAAAAAGCTTTTTATGAAGCTATTGAATACATAAATAATTCTAATAACTATGTGGCTTTTAAAAAAGGCAAGGATTATATTCAAATACATAGTTCTTCTATCATAGCTATTTTTTCGGAATCAGGAAGAAAATTAAGGATCAAAACTAATACTGAATTGAATGACGAGGTATTTTATGGGAAAATAAAGAACATTGAAAAAGAACTCAATCCATTAAATTTTGTTAAGATAAATAGCGGGACTATTATCAACTTAAAAAAAGTCAAAATATTAAATTCGCATGAGATAATAATGGTAGATGGTTCAATATTACCCATTAGTAAAAACAGAAAGCAAAGTGTCATTGATTTGTATTCTAGTTTTATCTCTAAAGAGGTTGGAATATGAGCATTACAGCTATTATAGTTCTGGCTACATTTTTAGTTATTGTACTTTTACAAACGACTATTTCGTATGTTTTTTTTAACGAATATTTTATTAATACAAGAAAAAATAGTTTTCTTTTTTTTAGCTTCTTTATTATAATTATTCTAGATAAATTCATGGGAAATTATACTTTTCTTAAATTACTGTTTTTAACTTTGGCTAATTTAGCTATTTCGTTTATGTTTTTTGATGGGACAGCTTACAAGAAAGTTTTTTATGTTATTAGTTTTATTTGTAATTTCACATTGTATGAAGTTATTGGGCTTAGTTTTTCATATTCAAGCATATACAAGGATTTTTTTAATATAGATTTTTCTGTCTATTACATAATTTTGTACTTAGCTTTTTTGATTTTATTTTATGTGTACATAAAATTCATAAAAGATGGCAATCACGAAAACTTTGACTTGGATAATACTGAATATTTTATTCTAACTATTGTGTTTCTTTGTAACCTCGTAATGCTGATGGTTTTGGGGGATTATTCGTATAAAGTTAGTATTGTTTTAATATTCGTAGCAATTCTTTCGGATTTTTGCTATGTGTTTTTTCACAGGAAAATCAAAGAAAAGAACTTGATTTTGTCAAAGTATCAAGTTGTAGATGAACAAAATAAAATCCTAAAAAGAGAGATTGAAAATGAGGCAAATTTCAGACGATTAAAACACGATTTAAAAAACACTTTGCTTCAAGTTGATATGAATATCAAAAGTGGAGACACTAATCTTGCAATTGCTCAAATTGAAGACTTAGTCGGACAAAAATTAGACTATCCTACTTATTTGAGTGGATTGACAGAGATTGATTATCTATTAAGTATGAAAATCAAAAAAATGGAACAACTAAACATAAAACACAAAATATCACTTCAAATCCCAAAGGACTTAAATATCAAGGAAATTTCAATAGATTTGTCTGCGATAATAGGAAACTTAATTGATAATGCCATTGAGGCGGTAGAAAGACTTGAAGATGTCGACACACCGATTATTATTAAGCTAATATATAGAGATGAAAAAATATATGTGTATACTGAAAATCCTTCTGAAAAACTTGAAGAAGATTTTTCAAAAGATTTTATAAAATCATCCAAGTCTAATAGATTTGGAGTTGGGATAAAGAGTATAAAGTTGCGTTTGGAAAAATTAAAAGGGTTTTACGATTTTAAGTACGAAGATGGATATTTTAAAGTTTTGATTATTGTACCTTGTAAAGCGTTAAATTAAAGTGATTAATTAAATAGATTTTGAGAATTGAAATGAGCATCAGAGATTAGATTTAAAAACGAATTTCTGATGCTCGTTTTTTTAATACAACTTTTTAGGCTGTTTAATACATTTTGGAAAACGAACAAAAAATCCATTGTATAATCAAGTTGAAAGTTGAGGTGAGCGTATGGAGATAAACAAAAACTACGATTTTTCTTTTTTAGATGTAAATGAGAAAAATCCATTGATAATAGCAATGGCATTAGTTGTAATAAATCTAGTATCGCTGTTAATACTTATAATTTCTGCATCATTTTTAAATGTATCGAATCCGTTTTTAATGATGACAGTACCAACGGTGATTTCATTTATTATACTACCAAAATTGTTGTTAAAATTGCTCAAAATTGAAGATAAACTTGATTTATTTAGGTATCTAAAAACTTCCATTTTAATTTTTATATCTTTCTTGCCAATCTATCTGTTAACATTTAGATCAAAACTTGATATGGATTTGATAGGTTTTTGGATAATACATTATCTAATTGTTGCCATGGGCGAAGAGTACATATACAGACATCTGTTAATTAGTTTGTTATCTAAAAAAATGAGCGTGGTAATTTCATGCATTATATCAAGTCTTGTTTTTGCATTTATACTTCACAACAATGAGGCTTTTGCAACAAACTTAATAATTAGACTACCTTTGGGGCTTGTTCTATCAGGGATTTATGTAAAAACAAAAAGTTTAAGTTTACCTATTATCATACACTCAATCTACAATTTATTAGTAATGATTGTTTAGGAGGATTTATGAAAAGAAATATTTTAATATTAGCATTATCTTTAGTAGCAATGGCTCTTTTGATATTAAAGTTATCAACTAATGTAAATTCGTTAAATGTTGTAACATTTTTAGCTTTTGGGGCTATTCTACCAGCTTTGGTTTCTGCAGTTATGGGTTCATCAGTAATAAATTTATTAAAATTACAAAAAGATAAAATGAAAATAATAGGATCTGGGGTTTTTGCCCTTATATATTCAGCTTTATATTTGCTTTTTATAAAATTTATCGATTTGGATTTTGAAGCAATAGCCCGAAATTCTCAAAATTTATCAAATAATTCTTCGATTCAAATTCATAATGTAAGCAGTCAGTCGGTTCTAACTTCAGGTATAATTAATTTCTTTCTGGTATTTTCTTTGATAGTAATATTCATAAAAATAACAGAAAAAGTAGGAGAAAAATATGTTTAAAAACCCAAATGTCAAAACAGAAAAATTTAATGGAGCAAATCTTTTAATTAATACAGAAAACTCAGCAGTATTAGGGCTTGATGATAAAACTTATGACGAGTATCTGGAAATTTTACAAGATAAAAATGTCAATGAAGATTTGTATGAGTTTTTAGTAGAAAATGAATTCATTAAAAATGTAAATGATTTTAAAAAAGATATCAATGTTAAAAATGCTTACATACACATAACAGACAGATGTAATTTGAAGTGTAAGGGATGTTATTCAGAAGATGAGAGATGTGATAAGAAAGAGCTATCATTTAATGGGTTAACAAAAGTGGTTAATAACTTAAAACCTTTAAATCTAGAAAATATAATTATATCTGGCGGAGAGCCAATGATAAGAAAAGATTTGGATAAAATACTAGAACTTATCAAAACAGAACTAAAACCAGATAGTTTAATTGTAATAACTAATGGTACTGTACATAATTTTGATATGTTAGAAAAAATTGCCCCATACATTGACGTTCTTTCGGTATCTTTGGATACTTACAGTTCAGATTGTAAAGCGTTCCTAAGAGAAGACAAAATTTTTGATAGAATAATGGAATTTATAGACAGGGCAAAAGAATTAGACATTAATTTATCCATACTGCCAACTATTAATCACAAAAACGTGGATTATATTAATGAGTACACTAAACTTTCGAAAAAACTAGGCACAAATATAAGTTTTAGCTTATTTACAGTAAAACCGGATGATGAAAACAGAGAATTTGTTTTGACTGCGAATGATCTCAAAAAAATTGTCGATTACTACAGAGTTAATGAAATACAAGTTGAAGATGTGCCACTCAGCGATTGTCTTGAAGGAAAATGCAATTGCAGGACCGGGGAACAACTTATTTCTGTAGGGACAGACGGATCATTATATCCTTGTCATATGCTAATGGAGGAAGAATTCAAAATGGGTAATTTATTGGAAAAAGATGTAATGAGCCTGCTTATTCATACTGTTGAAAGAAAATATAGAACAACAGTAGACGATATAAATGGCTGCAAAGAATGTAAGTTCAAATATTTATGTGGTGGTGGATGTCGAGCAAGAGCTTACTTGTATACTGATAAAATAACAAGTAAGGATCCGTTCTGCCCAATGTACTATGGGTTTTTTGATGAAGTTATGAATAATTTAATAGCAGGATAGATTAATGGACAAATATATTGCTTCTTCAATAGAAGAAATTTGTAATCAAAATAAAAATATAATGACAAGATTTAATGCGAAAAATTTGTTTAAATACAATGGAGAGTTTGTTTTGTCAGATAAATACATAGAATTTAAAGGATATAAAACAATAAAATTTTATGAAATTGAAGATATATCTTTGGAAAATGATGATGTGGTATCTTCGGTTAATTTTGCCACTCAAAATAGGGTGGTTTTTGGGAAATCAGCCAGACCAATAAGACTATTACTAAAAAATGGAGAGATAATATATTTTTATGTGAACTGGAATATATTAACAGGACTTAGCTCCAACAAAAAAATTTATGACATTTTAAATGATCATATAAAAAATTAGATGTGGATTTTTCTAGAGAATCCAAAGGTTGAAGGAGGTGACAGATATGTTATTCAAATTTTTGAAGAAAAACAACGCAGGTTGTGCATCAGTAGGAATGATAGTTTGCGGATCTGTAGGATATTCAGGAAGAAAATGGTCAGCATAATTGATCTGATTATTTACGAAAACAACAAAACGGTAAACACAAGAACTAATTATTAGAGTTATTATAAGGAGATAAAAATGTTATTTAAATTTTTGAAGAAAAACAACGCAGGTTGTGCATCAGTAGGTATGGTAGTTTGTGGTTCTGTAGGATACCATAGAAAAAAATGGTCAGCATAATAATACTTAATTAATTTTACAAGATTCATATTTAAATTTGGTGTCTTATAAAGATGCCAAATTTTTATATGGAGGTTTATATGAAAAAATATCTTAACTCACAAAAATTAAGGATATTGTACATAATAATACTTTCGATAGTGACAAGTTTATGTAGTATTTTTATTGTAAGAAATATACAGAATATTGTCGATAGCATGATAAATAGAGATTCACTAGCATTTCAAGAAAGCATTTGGTTTTTGGTGATATCATTTATCGTAAACTTTATTCTAACTTATTTGTTGGTGATATCTAACTCGAATTTAAAAAAGGATATTCATAAATCAATCAAAAAAGATATTATTAAAAGTTTTTTTAGAATGGAACATAAAGATTTCATGAAGACTTCTTCATCTCAAAAGATAAACGTATTTGAAACTGATTTGAATATAATAGATTCTCAATACTTTGAAAACATTCTAAATCTTTTAAAAAACGGACTGTTGACAACTTTTTGTTTGATTTATTTAATGAAATTAAATATAAAAATGGCTTTTATCATGATTTTTAGCTCATTTGTAATCTTATTATTGCCGATTTTTCTGGGTAAAAACATAGATGAATTAAGCGCGAAATATTCAAAAAATAAAGATAAATTTCTGGAAAAGATTAAAGATGTTTTTGAATCTATGGATCTGATACATACTTATGGAATAGAATCAAAAATTCTAGTACAATTTGGCACATCTTTGGAAGAATTAGAAAGGTCATTATACTTATTCAACACTAGCTTAGGACTTTATTCACAGATAATTGGTCTAGGTAACTACATTATAATAGCCATCTCATTTTCTCTAGGAGGATATTTTGTAATAAATGGGAAATTAACAGTAGGTGGTCTTATTGCGATAACACAAATAATAAACATGATGATGGGACCAATAGGAGAGTCCACTACGGCAATCATGGAAATTAAGGGAGCCAGTAAAATAAAGGGTAAGATAACGAATTTACTAGCATACGATAAAGCAAATGATTTGTATATTACTGAAGAAAATTTTGAATCGATAGAACTGGATAACGTGTCCTATGAAAATGAAGATTCTGATTTTTCGTTGAATAATCTAAATCTCAAAATTGAGAAGAATAAAAAATATGTAATACTTGGTCATAGTGGCAGTGGTAAATCAACTTTATTAAAAATCTTAGCAAATATAATATCAAACACCTCTGGTAATCTATACCTAAATGGACGAGAATACTCGATTCATAAAAACATATCCAAGCTAATATCTTTTGTGTCCCAAGAAACGTTTATCTTCAACGATACTTTGCTAAACAATATAACTTTATACAATGAATACTCTGATGAAGATATAAATAAAGCGATAGAATTCTCTCTGCTCGATAGTTTAAAAGACAGAAAGATAAACGAAAATTCTAATTTGCAGGATACTTTGTCAGGTGGTGAGAGAAAGAAAATTGGACTTGCAAGAGCGATTCTTAACGATACAGATGTAATTTTATTAGATGAATTGAACTCATCTCTTGATTCTACTAGTTCAAAAATTTTAGAAGATAGGATTTTTGATTTGGAAAACAAAACCATCGTCATGGTTACACATAAAATTAATTATAATAATTTAGTTAAAGCAGATGAAATAATCTGTATGGATGATGGCGAGATTGTTGAAAAAGCAAGCTTGGAAGAATTATTGGAGAATAAGGGTTATTTTTATAGGAATTTTGGAGAATTATATGGAAAATATTTTAGAAATTAACAATTTAAGAAAGTCTTACAAGGATACATTGATTTTAGATGATGTGAATTTTAGCCTTAAACCTAAAGAGATTGTAGGATTGGTAGGGGCAAATGGAGCAGGAAAGACTACTTTGATGAAGACGATATTGGGATTTATTTTTAAAGATAGTGGTGAAGTAAAATTTTTAAATGATGCATCTTATAGCAATAATTATGAATTAATGAGCAAAATAGGTTTTTTAGTAGACACAAGACTTTATGAGAATTTAACAGCAAAAGAAAATATCAAACTTCAAATATTTTATAGAAATTTGAAAAACGAAAAAGAAGCGTGGGATAGAGCAAATTACTTATTAGAACTTGTGGGACTCAAGGATGTCGAAAAAAAGGTGTCTGATTACTCATTTGGAATGAAACAAAGACTTAGTCTAACTTTAGCACTACTTTCAGATGTGAAACTACTTATATTAGACGAACCATTTGTGGGGCTTGATCCTAATGGAATAAAAGGTGTTAAGAAATTTATTAAAGAGATTGTTGAAAAAGAAGAGATTGCACTTCTGATTTCTTCGCATCAAATGAACGAAATAGATGAACTGTGTGACAGATTTTTATTTTTAGAAAACAAGAAATTAAGAAATCACAACTTAAACAAAGAAAAAGTTTATACAATAGAATTATCAAATGAAATAACAAGCTTGGAAATACAAGACCAAAACATTGTATTACAAGGCAATAAAATATTTATCAAGGACAAAAAACTACTTAACAAAACATTTAAGTTGTTGTCAGATAAAAATATTGATATAACAGACATTTCGGTTGAATCCGATTCTGTAAATAGATTATTCGATGGGGTGAAAAATGAAAAACATAGTTAAGGCAGAATTATTTAAGCTTAAAAATAGTAAGGCTTTTTTGTTGATTTTACTTCTGAATCTTGTGTCGATACTGTATGGAGCAGGGGTTAAATTTGGATGGAGCTTTGTAGCATTCAAAGGCCAATTTGACATATGTAGGTATGTATTTTCTATATGGCAGTTGTATTTCATTCTAGGGGTTCCAATGATAATCTTAATGTATACTGGCTCGAAAATATTAGGAGACGAAATTCAAAAAGGTCAAATCATTTTGGAAGTAGCGCCAGTAGCCGATAGAAAAAAGCTTATTTGCGGGAAATTTGTATCTATGTTTTACATGACTCTTTTTTATTTCATCACGAATATAGGTTTCAATGTTTTAGCTTATTTAATTTTTGTGAAGGGGACCAATTATGCTGTAAGTGGCAATTTGTTTACTACAGATAACTTCGAGATTTTAGTTCAAATATTGTTTGGGTTTTTAGAAGTTTATTTTCTGGTAATCTTTGCGATGTTAGTTTCCATTGATAAAGGAGCCATAGTTGGAACATTGAGTTCAATAGGGCTATATGTAATAACATCCTTATTAACTAGGGCGAAAACAATAGACAAATTTATCATAGGATATTTTAATTTAAAATCAGATAATATCATAAATCCAGAAACTATATTGATCCAATTGGGAATATTCGCAGTATGTATAAGTTTAATAATTTATGTTTCCATTCGAAAATTTAGGCAGAAAGATTTATAATAAATAATTAACAACAAAGTAGTCCATTGCATTAAATTTTATTTAAAGATTGATGCGATGGATTTTTTGATGAGTGATGCTGTTTTTTGATTAAAATAAATCACGGGACATTTACACTTGACAGAAACATACAAAATAGACATCGATACGAACGAAGAAAATCACAAAAACTCGTAAATCGCTCATCTGTCTACAAAAATTGTCGTAGGTAGATTCATAACATACAGAGCAGAAAACCAATTTGCACGAACATCTAGACTACGAAAATAAATAAACTCTAAGCTTGTGAACCTAAAATTGTGAACTCGTGCTACGCACTCAAACAGCACAATTTTTTAACGGTTCACTTCGCTTGATTTTATGATTATTTTCTCCGTATGATATTCTTAGCAAAACTGGTAATCTGCTTTTTTCATTGCAGCTAAGAAAGCTACAAAACTCTAAATAAAACTGATTTTCTGCTTTAGTGCATTCTGAAAATTTAGTTGATATTTTTCCAATCACTTATTTCACGCCTAAAATCGATAAAATAATACTAGAAAATTTTCACAATGATGGTATAATAAAATAATTGAGTATTAAGGAGTGGGTTTTTATTTTTTTAGTTACGTTGCAGCAGATTTTGATTATGTTTGTATTCATGGCTATGGGCTACATTTTTGCAAGAACTGGGTTTTTCAGCAGAGAAACCATTCGTGAAATGACTGGTTTTGTAATGTATGTGGTGGGTTCAAGTGTTATTATCAACGCTTTTAACAGACCTGTTACACCTGAACTTTTGAATAATTTTGGTATGACTGCCTTTGCTGCGGTGGTCTTGATGGGCTCATCTATTTTGATTTCTCATTTTTTGTTCAAATTCGATAGATTTTCCAAAAACGAAAATTTGAGTACGTACAAGTTTGCATCTGTGTATAGCAATTGTGGTTTCATGGGGATTCCTCTGATTGAAGCGTTGCTTGGTGCGGATGGAACTTTTTTTGCAATTCCTTATTTGGCAGTGTTCAATATTTTGTTGTGGAGTCATGGAATTGGTTTGTACGAGATGACTGGAAATGGCAAGATTCAATGGAACAAAGTTGTGAAAAATCCTTGTATTATTTCGTCTGTTTTGGGATTTGTTTTGTTTTTCTTCGGGGTTATTTATAAAATGCCGAATGTTGTGACAAAACCTGTTTTTTATTTGGCTAGTATGAATACTCCTCTTAGTATGATAATTATAGGTGCAAATTTCGTGAGTATTACAGAGCCTTTTCACAAAGACAAAATGGCGTGGGAAGTTTCTTTTATCAGAAATATTTTGTTTCCTTTGATTTATATTGCAATTTTGTTAATTATTCCGATGAATACAGATGCAAAAATTGCAACATTGGCGATGGCATCGGCTCCGATTGCAGGAGTGAGTGTGCTTTTCTGTTTAATGTTTAATAAATCTACGGATTTTCCATCAAGGGCTTTGTGCTTGTCGACGATATTTTCAGTGGTGACTTTGCCGGTAATAATTTTGATTGGTAGTTTAATCCTTTAAATTGGCAAATTTTTTTGAAACGCATATATAATCTAATGTAAATATATGGTAAAATAAGGTTAACAATACTTTTGTTAACCAATATTTTTTTGTAAAGAGGTGATAGTTTGAGCGATTTAATAAAAAAAGAATTGATACGAATTGAAGATCGTGCAAATGATTGGAAAGATGCAATCAGAATTGCAGCGAAAAGTTTGTTGGATAATGGCTACATTAACGAACAATATGTAGAGGATATGATAAAAAGCGTAGAGGATGCTGGCCCTTACATTGTGCTTGCTCCTAATATCGCTGTTCCTCATGCAAGACCTAATGGTAATGTAAACAAAATGGCGATTAGTTTGACGAAATTAAACGAGCCTGTTAATTTTAGAAACGAAGAAGAAGATGAGGACAACTGGGTAAGAATTTTGTTCTGCTTGGCAGCTGTGGATTCTTCATCACACATTGTAGCACTTCAACAATTGGCAGTGCTTTTGGATTCTGATGAAATTACAGATAAGCTTATCGATGCAAAATCTGAAGATCAAATGTTGGATATTATTAACGAAAAATTAGAGGAGGGAAATGATGATTAATATAGTAACTGTTTGTGGAAATGGAATTGGAAGTAGTCTTCTTTTGAAAATGAAAGTGGAAGCTATTTGCAAGGATATGGGAATTGAAGCGAACGTTGAATCTTGTGATTCTAACGCGGCTGTAGGAAAGGGCGCTGACCTTTTTGTAACTGTTAAGGAATTTAAGTCAATTTTTTCAGATGATCAAAAGGTAGCTATCGTTAAAAGCTACACTAACAGAAAGAAAATCGAAGAAGATTTGGTTCCTATTTTAGAAGAATTCAAATAAAATTTAAAAATTTAGGAGGAATTTATGGGATTTTTAAATGTTTTAAAAGACATTCTATCTGAACCTGCGTTTTTGATGGGTCTTATCGCGATGGTAGGTCTTATCGCACTAAAAAAACCAGCTCACAAGGTTATGACTGGTACATTAGGTCCTATTTTGGGATATTTAATGTTGGCTGCAGGTGCAAATGTCATCACGACTAACTTGGATCCATTGAGTCAAATGATTCAACACGGATTCAACATCACAGGTGTTGTTCCTAATAACGAAGCTATAACATCTGTTGCGCAAAAAGTTTTGGGCGTAGAAACAATGTCAATTTTGTTAGTAGGACTTATTTTTAACTTATTAATAGCAAGATTTACAAGATACAAATATATTTTCTTAACTGGTCACCACAGCTTCTTCATGGCATGTCTATTGTCAGCAACTTTAGGTGCAATCGGATTTAAGGGCGTGGCTTTGGTATTGGCTGGTGGATTTATATTGGGAGCTTGGAGTTCAATCTCTCCAGCAATCGGACAAAAATACACTTTGAAAGCTACTGACGGAGACGAAATAGCTCTTGGTCACTTTGGTTCATTGGGATATTATTTGTCGGCGTTCATCGGTTCATTAGTTGGAAAAGATTCCAAATCAACTGAAGATATCGAAATTCCTGAAAAATGGGGTTTCTTGAGAAATACTACAATTTCAACAGCGTTGACAATGATTGTGTTTTATCTAATCGCAAGCATCAAAGCTGGTCCAGATTTCGTTGGCAAAATGTCTAACGGACAAAACCCATATTTGTTTGCAATCATCTCTGCGTTAAACTTCGCAGTTGGTGTTGCAATCGTATATGCCGGTGTTAGAATGATTTTGGCAGACTTGATTCCTGCATTCGAAGGTATTGCTACAAAACTAATTCCAAACTCTGTTCCTGCAGTTGACTGTGCAGTATTTTTCCCATACGCACCAACAGCAGTTATTTTGGGATTTGCATGTAGTTTTGTAGGCGGATTAATCGGTATGTTTATTTTGGGAGCTATCGGTGGAGTATTAATTATTCCAGGACTTGTTCCTCACTTCTTCTGTGGTGCAACTGCTGGTATTTACGGTAATGCAACTGGTGGTAGAAGAGGAGCTATGATAGGTTCATTCATAAACGGATTATTCTTGGCATTCCTTCCAGCATTCTTACTTCCAGTTTTAGGACAATTAGGATTCAATAATACAACATTCGGAGATTTTGACTTCGGAGTTTTAGGAATTTTATTAGGAAAAATCGGTAACGCTATTGGTAATGTCGGAGTTTACATTATTATCGCTGTTTTTGCAGTAGTTTTAATAGCTCCTTCAATTATCACTAAGAAAGACACAGCAATTAACAACGAACAATAATTTGAACTACACAAGAAAGAGGTTGAAATGGATAAAATTAACACAAAAATTTATTCAGACGGTGCAGTACTAGAAGATATGTTAGAATCATTGGCATCAAAAAAAGTAACTGGTTTTACAACTAATCCATCTTTGATGAAAAAAGCTGGAATCGCAGATTACGTTGAATTTGCCAAGAAAGTTCTAGAAGAAATCACAGAATATCCAGTATCATTTGAAGTATTTGCAGATGATTTGGAAACTATGGAAAAAGAAGCAGACAAAATCTCTTCATTGGGAGATAATGTTTACGTCAAAATTCCTGTAACTACAAGCGATGGAACATCAACTGCTCCATTATTGAAAAAACTTAGTTCAAAAGGAATCAAACTTAACGTGACAGCAATCTTTACAGTGGATCAAGTAAGAGAAGTTGTAGACAACTTGACTGAAAATGTTCCAAGCATTGTTTCAGTATTTGCTGGAAGAATTGCAGACACAGGGGTTGATCCAATGCCAATCATGAAAGAAGCTTTGGAAATTTGCAAAACTAAAAAAGGTTGCGAATTGTTGTGGGCATCTCCAAGAGAAGTGTTCAACATTTACCAAGCAAATGAATTGGGAGTAGACATCATCACATGTACTCCTGCAATCATCAAGAAACTTTCATTGATGGGAAAAGATTTGAACGAATACTCACTAGATACAGTGAAAACATTCTGCAAAGACTCAAAAGAATTAGGATTTTCAATACTTTAATAATACAAGAGCTCACAAAAGGAGCCTTCACTTAGGGATTGTAAGAAAAAACAGTTTTTGAGTGACGTCTTCAAACAGTGAGAAAAAGAAATAACGACCATACAAGAGTATGAAAGCTCCTGCGTGGTCGTTTTGTTATTCTCAAGTACCAAAATTGTATGTGAGATTATTTGCTTTCTTGTTGTACAGATAATATGAAGTCAGCCATAGCCATGGACGTGTTAACAAAAAGTCTAGCGTGATGCTCTTTAATAGGAATCCTATTTGCACCAACCCCATGAGCATCACTATCCTTATTTCTCATTTCTGCTATTGAAGATACAATGTTATTTAATCCAGAAAGTAGGGTATTAATCCTTCTATCGGTGTTAGCATCCGTATGCATGTTATAGAGAGTTCTAACTTGCTTATACAGTTTTCCAATGTCACCGCTATCAGAAGGCTCCTCATTTTTCTTTTCTATTACATAATAAAATATCTCTTCTAATAAGGTTCTTGATTTTGTTATTGCACTATCGAAATCATTTTGTTCGATATCCCTCATAGCTCGTGAAGAGATACTTTTGATATATTCTCTATCTATAGTTTTTATTGCAGGAACAACTATTTCGACTTTATTGCCTATTGGATGGATCACATAGTTATTTCCGACAATAACGAGTTCATTTTCACCAAATAACAGTAAACCATTTATTTTCTCAATAACTGTGGATACGATTGTTTTATGTGCATCATTTATCTCATTCGCACTATGCCCATTCAACATTTTTGAGAATTGGTTTAATGAAAACATATGAGCTAATAGACTAGAACACTTATTATTCTCAATACAATATTCAAGTAAATTATCTAGGTATTGCCATCTACTTAATGCTCCACCATTCCAAGAATATGTTGCAGGAAGACCGAATAAAGTGGACAGAGCACACAAATCTGATCCGGATAGATAGGGCATTGATATTTTTATAGTTGTACAATCATCGAATTCATAATCACCATATTTAGTGTCACCATCAAGAATAGCGATAATTTCTTTGTTTCTTAATAAAGAAAAAAGGTTATTCATTAATTTCTCACCGTCCTTATTAAGCAATTGTTCTGTATCGAGTATATACATACTCATATATCTGCTGACGATACATAGAGATGCTAACCTCATCGTAGCACTCAGGCAATTCTGCCCAAAGGGTATCACGGATAAGATTATCAATAGCTGCTTTTGTTTCTTGCTTATCTGTCCAATGGTCAAAATCAGCAATTTTCATTTTTATTTTCTGTAGTAGTGATGCTGCAACTTCTTTAAGTTTCTTGATGTCCGTTTTGCTCAAATCATCACGGAACAACATATCATAAAGAGAAAGTTCTTCATCACTTGTAAAGCCTTCACGGACATAGCGTTGTTCTTCTTGGCTCATTTGATTAGCCAAATCCATCAATTCCATGAAAGTCTTCTCAATTGTGGCTCTGTCCTTTTCACTATTGTAATCATCAATAATTTGCTGATAGCGTTCGTAGTAGTTAATTCGATCAGGGTTAGCAAAAAGCATACTATCAAGCTTATGCTGAATAACTTCTTCTAAATCATTTAAAACAAGGTTCTTTTTCTTAACCTTTGAAAATTCTTTTCGAAGAAGATCGAAATCAATTGAACTGATGTCAAATCTGCGTGGTTTTTCACGCACCATAGTAGGTGGATGTTCAATCTCAACGTACTCACTTATAATTTCATTAATTTCAATCATTAGATCAGTGGTATTGATATGCTTACGCTTTTTCTGAAGTTCAGCATATATGGCGGAAATAGCTTCATACTTCTTACGAGCGTGACCAGTGATATCATCTCTGTCAGTATATTTCATTAGACGATTCAATTCAGATGCATATGTTGTAAATGTTTTTTTATCCTCAATCGAGCCGCATACTGCATTAGCCGCTTCCTGGAGGTATGATAACTTCATAAAATCATAAGCATTGATAAGCATTTCCAAATCAAAATTATTCTCATTCAAAAAATCATCTGCTTTACCTATAGTTTCAATAATACGAACAATAAGTTCGTCCTTATCTATCGTAGGGTCTGAGCCTTCATTTCCGATCACATTAGCAGTATAGTCTGCAAGAGCCTTTCTTAAAGCTTTTACAATTCCAATATAATCTATAATCAAACCATTGCTCTTGCCTTCGCTTACACGGTTGGCACGGGCTATGGCCTGCATAAGAGTATGAGCCTTTAATGGCTTATCGAGATATAAGCATGAAAGGCATTTAACATCAAAGCCTGTAAGCCACATTGCACAAACAAATACAATACGAAGGGGATTTTTTGAATCCTTAAATTCTTTATCTAAGTCACGCTTTTCCATCTTGCTACGGTGAGTCTTTATATCTAAACCCCATTTTTTAAATGTTTGGATTTCGTTTTGTTCCTGACTGATTACAACATCCATTTCAGTCTCTTGCATCCATTTGATTTTTCTTTCAAGTTCAATACTCTCTTGTTGACTAGCATATTTCAAGCTCAGCTTTAGGTTTTTTATTTCTGCTTTCCAATATTCCTGAACATAATTATACATACGGACGCAAGTAACCTTGTTTAAGCACACAAACATAGCCTTTCCGCTTGCCCATAAATCAGAGTAGTGGTTCACAAAATCTTGCGCAATGGATTTTAATCTAGGCTCGGCTGTGAGTAGGTGTATCTCTTTGGCAAATTCGGCTTCAAGCTTATCCTGTTGGTCAACATCAAGGTCAGCATTCTCGATAGCGTCAAGAATTTGGTTCGTGATTTCAGGATTGTGTAAATCAATAATCTTTTCTCCACGGTTCTCATAGTAAAGTGGTACAGTAGCACCATCTTCAACGGCTCTCTTGAAGTCATAGACGGATACATAGCCACCAAAAGTACGAGCAGTGATATTATCACTTGAAAGTAATGGTGTACCTGTAAATCCAATACGTGCAGCAGTAGGCAATAACTTCATCATATTATCAGCAAAAATACCATACTGGCTACGATGTGCTTCGTCCGACATAATAATAATATCGTGATCAGGATATATAGGCTTTTCATTTGGCTTATTAAACTTCTGAATAAGAGTAAATATAAAGCTTGGATTTCCTTGCAGTTTTTTAACGAGGTCATCACCACTTGTAGCAATAAATTGAGAAGCCTTTATATCTTTACCAAGAAGACCACAGTTCTCGAAAGTATCACTTATCTGTGTGTTAAGTTCGTCACGGTCTGTAAGAATAACAAAGGTTGGTGTACCTTCCATCTTTCTGCGAACCTTTTTTGCAAAGAATACCATTGAGTAACTTTTGCCAGAGCCCTGTGTATGCCAGAACACACCTAGCTTACCATCATTAAGTTTCCTAGCAGAATAAGCTTTCATAGCTTCGTTTACACCAAGATACTGGTGGTTACGAGCGAGTATCTTTGCAGTGTGACCATCAGAGTGGTCAAATAAGATAAAGTTCTCAAATAAATCAAGGAAATTCTCTTTCTTGCAGATACCACGGAGCATTGTTTCAAGAGCAACACTTCCATGATCCTCTTCGGCAAGTCGCTTCCATTCGTGAAAGAATTCAAACTTACTACCAAGCGTGCCAACTTTAGCTTCTGTTCCGTTAGAAAGCATAAGGAATGCATTGTAATAGAACAGGTGAGGAATGGTATCCAGATAATCGGTGTAATTATCATCATAAGCATTTTGAACATCTACGGTATTCTTTTTTAGTTCTACAAAGAGGAGTGGAATACCATTAATGAAGCCTACGATGTCAGTTCTTCTACGATATAAATCTCCGTGGATTTTTAATTCCTTTATTGCAAGAAAATAGTTACTATCAGGATTCTTAAAATCAATCACTATAGCCTTTTTTGTTTTAGTCTGTCCATTTGGCTTTTTGACAGTAACCGGAATACCATCACGAATTAAAAAATATTTTTCTTCATTCACCTGTAGGAGGGAAGAAGTAGACAATATATTTTCTAAAACTTGCTGGGCCTCAATTATCTGATTTTCATTTATCCACGGATTGAATTTTCTAAGAGCCTCGTAGAAATAGCGAGTAAGCAAAATATCCTTATAGCTTTCACGACCAAAAGTGCCATTTTTACCTAGCACTTCAGTATTATAAGCGAACTGAACATCCCATCCTAATTCGTCACGCAGAAAATTACCTGCACTTTCCTGAACAAGGATATTCTCTGAATAATCATAGCTCATAATTTTCCACCTCCATCTTTAGTTTATTATTTGAAGCTCCCAATAGCTGTAATTTCATCATTCTTTCTTGAACATTCTTCTGAGAGTTTGCATTCTTTATAAATAGTGGGGACTTATTATCAGATTTACTGATGAGCATCCATAGTAATGTGAAATTCTTTACCTGAGCATCATTTAAATTCATTGCAATAGCTACAATATCAGTTAAAGAATTCGCATCTAAAAACATAAACAACTTTCTTAACAGACCTGCAATCAAATCAGATACTTGTACATATATATTCTCGTGTGACTTTACAAACTTCCAGTTATTAAGTTGAATACCATTCTCATATAATTCCAAATCAGCTATTTGCTTTTGCACTGTAGGTTCTTCGTCAAATATGTGATTTGACTTACTGAAGATTTCACATCTTTCTGTATAGAAGAGATAATATTCTTGAATTAACATAAACGGTTCGTTATCTTGAACAAAAATCAACCTACCAAGCTTTCCTGCAGCTTTTAGCATTTGTCGAAGTTGTTCCAAGAAGAAATCGGGAGCATATTCGATATCGTCATTATATGCCCATATCAAGGAGCATAGTTCATTACAAAACGTAAATACATCTTTAACATCAGGATATGTATGTCTTATGAAAATATCGATTACTTCGTCTTGATGCTCAATCACAAAATCATACAAAGTACCTTTGATATCCGACATATACATGAGGCGCTGAGGATGTGTTTCCCAAAGGGAATCCACAATATCAACTAATGAATAATAAAGGTTGTTCAATGCACTGTAGTGAATATACAAACCACTTCTGCTTAACCATTTCAAAAATCCTGTGACTCTTTTACTGCCTATGAAAGATTGGAAGTCTCTTGAATTATGATATAGGTGTTTGAACTTTAATTCCTTTTGACCTTCCTTATAGTTTAGTGCTGCATATAATGAGGGAACATCAATGTCAAAAGATGTACCTTCATTTGCAACACCAGCTAATACAAAATCACCCTTCAGTGCATCGATATTATTAAATCCTGTATCCGTAAGAGTAAACTTTCTGCAGTTACCACTCTCATCGTAGTAGAAAGTCATTTCTTCTTCAAAAGGTGGTATACCATTCAAATCAAACATAGCCTTCTTTTGGCCTTCAACATTGATTCTTGTCATGCCTGCACCTCGATTTCTCCGCTCATTAACTTAGGCAATAAGCGGTCACGGGCTTCTGTAAGTTTATTTATATGCTTTTCTAGAATTTCTATTTTATTAAAAATAGGAGTAATAACATCATTAAATGATTTTCGTATATCATCACTTGGGCAAACAATATTTTTACTTTTCAGCAGAGGTACAGTAATCTGCTGTTGAGCAGCTCCAGTTGAACGAAAATTCTGATTCACTAGATATAAGTACAAGTAAAAGATATCTACCTTATCTTCAATAGGAGTTACTGATATCAATCTAACAATAGGGAAATATGGTTCTGTACGAAGAAATACTACACCTACAGTCCCTCTTGCTGAAATTGTAACACTTGTATTGCTTATAACAGCTTTATCAGTAAATCCCATAAGACCTTTTTTAGTAATTCCATTGGCAAAAACAGGAATTTTATTTTCATTTGTCATTTTTTTAGAAAAATTTTTCGGCTTATCTCCACCTGCTTTTAGCTTTGTAACCATATTTATTGGAGTGATTTTCCACCCCTCAGGCACACCATCAACAATCTCCACATCTTCATATCCCAGGAAATGCAAATCAACAAACCATTCCTTGTAAAGCCTCTGTGCAGCTTCTTCAAGAAGTTTAATTTGTTGCTGGTTGTTTTCGATCAAATAATCATAATTAGAAAGTATTGAAGCGATCTTTTTCTGTGTAATCAATTCAGGAAAATGTATCTCAACTTCTTTAATGATTCCTACGTTTAGATTTGGTTGTGCCCCGCCATTTTTCAGTGAAACCAATTTATCATATAATGTTGATAATGAATAATATACATACTCATAATCTGCAATCTCATGATTAATAACAAGATTGCAACACGCTTGATTAGTAGACAGCGGTATTTTATTAATAGCAACTCTTCCTGCTGTATCTCCTTGTCCATACATTGCTATAATGACCGAATTTTCTGGTATTAATTTAGCGCTTGATCGTGCCAATCCTTCTTTGGAGATATATGTTTCTGTATCATAAATTCTGCAATAATTAACTTCTCCTGTCTTTAGCCATGGAACTTCCTTAGGATTATAAAATTCAGAATTAGTTGATTTTGGAGTTCCTCCTGATGTGACTTTTACACATATATCATTTATTTTTATTGTTTCATAACTCATAATCCCATCTCCTTCATATTTTGTGAGATGGTGTCCATCAAGTCGTTTGATTCACCCTGTAATGACAATAACTCACGATGGATTTCTACCATACGCTCTTCAAAGTCCACGCCATCATCTTCGATAGGAGCAACACCTACATATGCTCCCGGAGTAAGTGACCAGCCTTTTTCTTCGATTTCAGAAATGGTAGCAAGCTTACATAAACCAAGTATATCGGCATATACGCCTTCACCAAATTTCTCATAAAGCCAATTAGCTTCCTTGGCTACCTTGAGAACTTCGGTAAATTCTGCGATTTTAATATCATAAGCTTCCTGTGTTTTTTTCTTTTCACGCTTTTTAGCTGATTCGACTGCTTTCTTTGCTTCTGAACGTAGTGCTTTTGCTTTCTCTGATAACTCATGCACCTGTTCTGTAAAAGGCTTATCACTACCAAGTGCGGAGCGATACTCGTTAAGAAGAGCAGAGTATTTATCAATCTCTCCACGATAAAGCCATACAATTGCATTCATGTTTTTAAGCTGCCATTCAGACCATTCGTTAAGAGTACGGTCTACGACTGTATAGTAATTTCTTGCATCAATGAAAAGAACCTTATCCTTGATAGCATCTGACTTTCCCTTATCAAAGAACCAAAGAGAACAAGGCAATGACTTGGTGTAGAAGAAGTTATTACCAACACTAACCATGACATCTACGTGACCTGTCTTAACAAGATTTTCTCTAATGATTTTATCCTTGCCTTGACTATCTGTAGCAGATGAAGCCATAACAAAACCAGCACGACCCTTTTCATTGAGGTAACTATAGAAATAAGAAATCCAAAGATAATTAGCATTTCCAACTTCTTTATTTTTATTAATGCTTGGCAAACCAAAAGGCAGACGCTTCGCACTTTCACATGATTCGGCCTTTACCTTATCTACATTGAAAGGTGGGTTTGCCATTATATAATCGCAAGAACCTTCAAGGTTGTGGGCATCATAATAAAAGCTATTTGCTTGGTCACCGGATTTGATAATTCCTGTAAGGCCATGAATTGCCATATTCATAAGACAAAGCTGAGCGTTATATTCAACCTTCTCCTGACCATAGAAGGTCATAGCGCTGTTAGCGTTTATTCCAGTAGCATTTACAAAATCACCTGACTGAATGAACATCCCACCACTGCCACAGGCAGGGTCCAGTAATACGCCACTTTTAGGTTCAATAATATTAACAATCATCTTTACAAGTGACTTAGGTGTAAAGAAAACACCATCATCTGATGCGATATTTTTTGCAAATTTGTTTAAAAAGTACTCATAGATTCTTCCGATAATATCTCCGCCGACTTCATCAAGAGCGGAATTATTAAATATACGAAGAAGTTCAGATAAAATCTCATCTGAGAAATCAGTATAGCTTTTAGGTAGGACACCGACTAATTGCTCGCTTTGATCTTCAATGAGCTGCATAGCGTTATTAACTACTTCTCCTAAACTATTCATAGTGTGACCGTCTTTATTAATAAGTCCTGAAGAAGAAATATCTTCAGGAAGGTTCAATAAGTAATCATACTGGGCTCCTTTTGGAAGATATAATGCACTTTTAGCTACAAAGTCACTTGCTTCAACAGGTATAACTCGACCGCCACGAGATGGGCGTCCTTTTAAGATTTCTGCTTCAACCATCTTGTATCTGCTATATGCGTAACGTAGGAAAATAAGTCCAAGCACAGGCATACAATATTGATTTGATGTCAATTTTGAACTCGCACGTAATAAATCTGCAGACTCCCATAATTCAGTTTCAAGTTTTCTTATATTAATCATTTCGGTTTTCTCTCCGCCTTAAAGTCAAGCCATGCCTCTTCAACACTTGTGTAGTCGATATCATTCTTATGGCAAAACTCCTTTATATTCTTCATCGTAATAAGGTTAGGCTTTGCTTTACCGCCTTCCCATCTATTAACAGTAGAATATGCCACCTGTACTTTTTTGGCAAAGTCCTGCTGTGTTAAAAAACATCTCTGTCTGATTCTTTTAATTTCTTCTGGAAATCCCATGTTGCATCTCCTTTTCTTAAATATCTCAAAAATATAGCATCATAATACCACAAAATTATGAATTTTTCTACCTCTCAGTCCATCTGTAACTTTATAGGTCACCTTAGTATGTGGGCTTTTTTTATTTGCGAAAAGCATTGAAAGCAACCATCTCGCAGGAATATCCTGTGTGAAAATTTTCTCCGTATGATATTCTTAGCAAAAAGGCATGATTGTTTGCATAAATTCATAATATAAGAATGATCGATTGTTTGCTTAAAGGTTTCAAAAGTTTCAGAGTGCATTTTAACTTAAAGGAAAAGGGGAAAATCATCAGCATCACAAAATTTCAAAATTTTTAAAAAAATCTACATATTTCAAAAAAATTCAAAATTTCACCTAAAATTATATGCTCTGTAATTTATTGGAAAATTTTATAAGTGATTTCCTTTAAATGTTGATGTTTTTGTTGTAAATGATATGTTTACATGTTAAAATAAAAGGTAGTATTTATAGATATTAAAGTAAGGAGATTTATATGGGAGTATTTGAATCTATTTTTGGCTCAGCTAACAAAAAAGAGCTAAAAAAGATAGAACCAATTATTAAAAAAATTGAATCATATGATAAGTCTATGCAACAATTATCAGATGATGAATTAAAGCATAAAACTGTTGAATTCAAGGAAAGATTAAAAAACGGAGAAACTTTGGATGATATTTTACCAGAAGCATTTGCTGTAGTTAGAGAAGCCAGCTACAGAGTTTTGGGTATGAAACAATATCGTGTGCAATTAATCGGTGGGGTTGTTCTACACCAAGGTAGAATTGCAGAAATGAAAACTGGTGAAGGTAAAACTTTGGTTGCAACTTTGCCTGCATATTTGAATGCACTTTCTGGAAAGGGCGTTCACGTGGTTACTGTCAATGATTATCTTGCAAAGAGAGATAAGGAATGGATGGGAAAGGTTCACGAATTTTTGGGCTTAACTGTAGGCGTTATCGTTTATGGTTTGGACAATGATGAAAGACGTGAAAACTACGCTTGTGACATTACTTACGGAACTAATAACCAATACGGTTTCGATTATTTGCGTGACAACATGGTTATTTACAAAAAAGACAAGGTTCAAAGAGGTCTTAACTTTGCAATCGTGGACGAAGTTGACTCTATCTTAATAGATGAAGCTAGAACTCCACTTATTATTTCTGGTCAAGGCGACGAATCTACAGATATGTACATGAGAGCAAATATGTTTGCTAATGGTTTGACTGGACGTATTATGGATCCAGAAGAAGACAAGCCAGATATTTTCGATCGTGAATTCAAGGATGAAACTGTTGATTTCTTGGTTGACGAAAAGAGAAAAACTGCCAGTCTTACAGAAATTGGTACTAAAAAAGCCGAAGAATATTTTGGCGTGGAAAACTTGTCTGACCCTAATAACATGGAATTAGCTCACCACATCAACCAAGCTTTGAAGGCTAATAATACAATGAAACGTGATATTGATTACGTAGTAAAAGATGACGAAATCCTTATCGTTGATGAATTTACTGGTCGTATCATGGAAGGTAGAAGATATTCTGATGGTCTTCACCAAGCTATAGAAGCAAAAGAAGGTGTTGAAGTTAAGAGCGAATCCAAAACTTTGGCAACAGTTACATTCCAAAATTACTTCAGAATGTACAACAAATTAAGTGGTATGACTGGTACTGCCAAGACTGAAGAAGCAGAATTCAACGAAATCTACAAGATGGACGTTGTTGAAATTCCTACTAACAAACCAGTAGCCAGAGTTGACGAACAAGACAGAGTTTACATCAACGAAAATGCAAAATTCAACGCAATCGTTGAAGAAATAAAAGAAATTCACAAGACTGGTCAACCAATTCTAGTAGGTACAATTTCAATTGAAGTTTCAGAAAAATTGTCCAAATTATTGAAGAAAAACGGAATCAAACACGACGTATTGAACGCTAAGCAACACGAACGTGAAGCAGAAATCGTAGCACAAGCAGGTATGTTTGACAAAGTTACTATCGCAACAAACATGGCAGGTCGTGGTACCGACATTCTTTTAGGTGGTAACCCAGATTTCCTAGCAAAACATGACATGAAAAAACAAGGTTACGGCGAATACGTAATCGAAAGCTTGGATTCATTCTTGCCAAGTACAGACGAAGAATTAGTTGCAGCAAGAAATGTATACAACGAATTATACAAAAAATACAAGAAAATGACTGACGAAGATAAGAAAAAAGTTATCGAAGTCGGAGGATTATATATAATTGGTACTGAACGTCACGAATCACGTCGTATCGATAACCAATTGCGTGGTCGTTCTGGTCGTCAAGGGGACCCTGGTAGATCAAGATTCTTCGTATCATTGGGAGACAACTTAATGAGATTGTTCGGTGGCGAAACTATCCAAAAATACGCTGAATCTGGCAAATTCCCAGAAGACGAACCAATGGAATTCAGAACAATCACTAAAGCAATCGAAAGAGCGCAAACAAAAGTTGAATCAAATAACTTTGGTATCAGAAAGAACGTATTGAAATACGACGACGTTATGAATGCACAACGTAAAGTAATTTATGCTGAAAGAGATAAAGTACTTGACGGAGAAGACATGCACGATTCTATCGTGGCTATGATTAAAGACATCATTGAAAATGCAATTGACACATATTGCCAAGATCCAAAATCAGAAAATTGGGAAATGGAAGCATTGATGACATATCTTAACACATTCATTCCAGAAGGAACATTGGATCTTACAAGACTTAACAGTTACAACAAGAAAACTTTCACAGATTATGTAACACAAAAAGCATTGGAAGTTTATGGAGAAAAAGAAGAAGCCATCGGCAAAGAAAAATTCAGAGAAATCGAACGTGTAATTCTTCTTATGGTTGTAGATAGAAAATGGATGGATCACATTGATGCGATGGATCAATTGCGTCAAGGTATCGGTCTAAGAGCGTTCGGTCAACAAGACCCAGTAAGAGCTTACAACAATGAAGGTTTCGAAATGTTCGAAGACATGAACCACTCTATAAAAGAAGACACAGTTAGAGGAATGTTCAACGTTCAACCAGTTGAAGAAATCGAAAGAAAACAAGTAGCTCACGAAACATCAGCAACAGGTGGAGAAGAAGAAATTAACAAACCAGTAGTTAAAGGTAAGAAAATCGGTAGAAACGATCCATGTCCATGCGGAAGTGGTAAGAAATACAAAAACTGCTGTGGTAAAAACAGATAATAAATAGTGGATAAGGGCGAAGTAAATTAGCCAGGGTGAAATGTTTGTTTGTGAATATTAAACATCAAACATTTATAGCTTAGGATATCATACGGAAAAAATTGTGTTAATTTCAAATTGAAGAACACCGTTAAAAAATCGGACTGCCCGAGCGTAAGCGAGGCTTGCGATTTTAGGTGTTCGAAATTATGAAATTGCCAATTTTTGTAGTCAGATATCCGTGCTATAAAGTTTGATGGTAACAGTCGAACGACTTAGCACAACAGACCACTATTACAAAAACAAATACAAACACAAAGGAGGAGAAATCCTCCTTTTTTGTTCAAAAAATATATGCAATTGGAGGATAAAAATGGACGTATTTTTAATTAACGAAAAAATAGAAAGTTTATCTCAAAATCTAAAAGAAATAAAGGAGTCTCTTTGACTTAGACAATTTAAGAAAAAAATTAGATGAATTGCAACAAGAAACATTGAAACCGGGATTTTGGGATGACAGCGACAAAGCACAAGAAATCTTCGACGAATTGAATTCCATAAAAGCTGATGTCGAAAACTACGACGAAATCGAAGAAAAAATCGAAGAAGTCAAGATGATGCTTGAAATCAGCAAGGAAGACAACACAGAAGAATACGAAAAAGAAATCTCCAAAACACTCAAACATTTGGAAAAAAATGTCGACGAATTCAAAATCAAAATGCTCTTGGTGGGAGAATACGACAGAAATAATGCGATTATGTCCATTCACGCAGGTGCAGGTGGGACTGAAGCCCAAGATTGGGCGGAAATGCTACTGAGAATGTACACGAGGTGGATTGCGGACAAGAAATATTCCTACAAAATCACCGACTACAACCAAGATACAGAAGGCGGCATCAAATCCGTATCATTAATCGTACAAGGAATTAACGCTTATGGATTTTTGAAAAGCGAAAAAGGAGTCCACAGACTTGTCAGGATTTCTCCGTTTGACCAACAAAAACGTCGCCACACATCATTCGCATCAGTGGACGTCTTCCCAGAAATCAAAGATAGTCACAACATCCAAATAGACGACAAAGATTTGAAAGTGGACACTTACAGAGCATCTGGTGCAGGAGGACAACACGTCAACATGACAGACTCTGCAGTTAGAATCACACACATTCCAACAGGTGTCACAGTACAATGTCAAACAGAAAGATCGCAAATCGCCAACAGAAAATACGCCATGGACATGCTTATCGCCAAGCTTATCATGATAAAAGAAGAAGAAAAGCGTGAAAAAATCGAAGACATCCAAGGAAAGTACAACCAAATCGCGTGGGGCTCCCAAATCAGATCCTACGTCTTCCAACCATACACATTGGTAAAAGATCACAGAACAAACTGCGAAAGTTCACAAGTACAAGACGTCTTGGATGGTGATTTGGATAAATTCATAAATGCGTATTTGAGCCACAATTAAATTTACAATAAAATAACACAAACATAGTACAATATAGAAAAGGAGGGGATAGAATGGAATATGTAATATACAATAAAAACACGCCGGTGTTTTCGTTTGAAATGATTCACAACAAAATCATAAAAATCATAGAAGTATTCAATCCAGAATATAGACCGGTGCAAGTTAAATACAACAATAAGAAAAATATAATCGAAAAAAATAGCTTTGAGCATTTTCTAAAAGGTAGAAAAATTCCAGATACCAGACAGGACAAGGACATTCTTCTAGAAAACCTTCAAGGAAAATCTCTTTACGAACTTAGCTTGGCGTATTTCGGACTATCTCTTTCGGATCAATATTGGATAAAAGAAAAAAACGACAGCGTAGAATGGAAAGACATCAACTTTTTCCAAAATGATTTCTCACAAGAAATGGGGCTTTTTATGTTTGGCAAATCCGACAGTTCTTTTTCACTAAAAACTCCGAACAACACATCAGATGGTTGGCTTAAAAAAGCATGGATGCTAAATGAAGGTAAGAGAATTCTCGTTAAAGGCTCATCAAAACCATTCTATCAAGAAGCTTTCAACGAAAAAATAGCCTATGAAATCTCAAAAATTCTTGGAATCAATCATATAAAATACGAGATTAAAAAAATCGGAGATAAATATTGTTCTGTTTGTGAGAATTTCATCGATGAAAACACGGAGCTTGTCCCAGTTAATGCGATTGTTCAAAATGTACAAAAACCTAATCATATTTCAATGTATGATTTCGTGATTGAAGAATTGGAAAAAATAGGAGTTAATGATGCAAAAAACAGAACCGATGAAATGCTTCTTCTCGATTATATAATTTTCAACGAGGACAGACATTTCAATAATTTTGGCTTCATAAGAAATGTTGAAACGCTTGAAGTTAGAGGAATGGCTCCGATTTATGATTCGGGAACAAGCTTATTCTACAACACACTTGATACTGCGATAAAATCTTACAATCCAGATGTAAAACCGTTCTACACTGACAGAAAAAAACAGTTTGAGCTAATCAAAGAAAAAATCGACAAAAAAATTGATGCGAATAAAATTTACGAAATAATCGTAGACGTACTTTCAGAAAGTGATTATCTCGAAGAATTTGCACCTGATAGGAAAAAAATCATCGCAGACAGAGTAGCAAAATCTATATAATTAATGCATAAAATTTGTGGTTTTTGATTTCATAATGGGTATATAAGTCTTGAGGTGTAATTAAATGAAAAATATAGTATTAGAAAATTTCAGAGAATTGTCGAATGTTCCTCGTTGTTCATTTGACCAAAAAAGAATTAACGAATACTTAGTAAATAAAGCAAAACAACTAGGGCTTGACTACGATGTTGACGATGAATTAAACATCGTAATCAGAAAGCCTGCAACAGAAGATAAAAAAGGTCATCCAGGAGTTATTTTGCAAGGTCACATGGACATGGTTTGCGAAAAAGAAGATGACAGCAATCATGATTTCACAAAAGATCCTATAGAATTTATCGAAAAAGATGGCAAGTTAACAGCCAACAAGACAACACTTGGAGCTGACAACGGAATTGCAATCGCAATGGGATTTGCTATTTTGCAAGATGAAAACTTGTCACATCCTGATTTGGAATTGATGATTACGACAAACGAAGAAGTTGGACTTATCGGTGCGAATGCCGTAAGCGAAGATTTCTTAAAAGGCAAATACCTTATCAACGTCGACAGCGAAGAAGAAGGAATTTTGACAGCTGGTTGCGCTGGTGGCAATACTTTGAATTCTGAATTCGAAATCAAACGTGAAGATTTCGGAAAATATTTCTACAGAATAGCAATTAATGGTTTCAGAGGTGGTCACAGTGGCCAAGATATCAACAAAAATCACCTTAACGCCATCGAATCTACAGTTAAAATCCTAAAAGAATTATCGACACGTCACAATTTAAGAATTGTATCATTAAATGGTGGTACAAAACACAACGCAATCCCAAGAAATTGTGAACTTATAATTGCAAGTGAAGATGAAATCAAAGACGACGAAATAAACGTTGATGGTTTCAAACAAGTCGAAGAAAAGATGGAATTTAAGTTTGAAAAAGTAGATGAAAAGACGCCAATGGACGAACAATCTACTGAACACATCTTGAATTTCCTAACAACAATTCCAAACGGAGTTGTGGACATGGTAAAAGATAGCGATGATTTGGATGATTTGGTAGAAACTTCTCTTAACCAATCAATCGCAAAAACAGAAGATGACAAATTCGTGTTTATGGTATCAATCAGATCCTCAGTTTTGGATAAGATAAAAGAAGTTGAAGATTTGATTACAAATACAACAAAATCAAACAATGGAATAGTTAAATCTGAAGGATTCTACGAACCTTGGGAATACCGTGAAGATAGCGAACTAAGAGACAAATGTTTGAAAGTTTATAAGGAAGTCACAGGAAAAGATATGCAAGTGAATGTTATTCACGCAGGTCTTGAATGTGCAGTATTTTCAAAAAAATATCCGGACATGGACATGATTTCCATCGGACCGGATATGACGGGAGTTCACACACCAAAAGAAACTTTGGATTTGGAATCTACAGCTAGGGTGTACGAATTCTTGAAGAAATTGGTAGAATCATTATAAAATGGAGGATAAAAATGAGTGACGAAAGAAATTTAGAAAACGAAGAATTAAACGAAGAAATGTATGATGAAGAAGAGTTGGATACAATCGTATTAACATTAGAAGATGGCGGAGAAATCGAATGCGGAATACTTGGAGTGTTCGAAGTTGAAGGATACGACAGTGATTACATCGCACTTGTATCTGAAGATGACAACGAAATTATGATTTACAAATACGAAGAAATCAACGAAGAAGAAGCTACCTTAGATGTTATCGAAGACGATGCTGAATACGAAAAAGCAAAAGAAACATTTGAATCTCTTTTCGTGGATTTTGAAGGAGAAGATGAAGAATAATTTTAAGGCTGTTATGATTGATCTGGACGGAACTCTTCTGACAGATGATAAAAAAATTACTGATTTCAGTAATCAAATTTTACAAAAACTTTATGACAACGGCATAAAGATTATTATTGCGACAGGAAGAGGTCTATCCAGAGCTAAGCAATTAACCGAAAAATTAGATTTTGACAAAATAATCCTTGCAAATAATGGAGCTATTATTCATAGTAGCTCCAATATTGCAACGGATGAGGATTTAAAGTTAGAATCCAATGTGGTGGATGAGCTTAGCACTCTATCAAAAGAGTATGGGATAAGACCGTATTTTTTGTGGAAAACAAATGCGCACTTCTCATCCAAGATGAAGATGACAAGAAGAATTTTGAGGATAGCGTTGGGGACATTGGTGAAATAATGACAGTGTCTGAGAGGAATTTGCCGATAGATGATTGTGTAAGCATGATTATGATAGCAAGAAAAGACTGTATTTACGATATTGTTGATCATATCAAGACCAATCCAGATGTGACATATCACATTCACACGAAGTATTTTTCCAAAGACATCAGAATGCTCGAAGTACAAAACGTTAACACGGACAAATACAAAAGGGCAATTCATGTGCTTAAACATTTTGGAATAACAAGTGATGAAGTGGTTGCTATTGGCGATGCGCACAACGATTTGGAAATGGTTGTGAACAGTGGACTTGGAGTTGCGATGAAAAACTCCGACGATATTTTAAAACAAAACGCAGACATCATAACACAATACACAAACGAAGAAGACGGAATGGCGAAATTTTTAGAAGAACTATTTGAGTTGAGGGATTATGAATAATTTAAAAGAATTTTTGAATGAAGAATATTATGACAAATACAAGGGCAAAAACTTGGTAGTATACATCTATCCAAAAGATAACACAAGTGGATGCACAATAGAAGCGGACGGATTTTCCGAAATTTACGACGAATTTCAAAAGATTAACACAGAAGTTGTAGGAATCAGCAAGGACACAGAAAAAACACACGAAAATTTCAGAAAAAAACAAGGACTAAAACAAGAATTGATATCAGACCCAGAAAGAATATTCTTGAACAATTTTGGTTGCGTATACAAGGGCAAAATGTTCGGCAAAGAAGTTACCAAAACAGAAAGAAGCACGTTTGTATTTGACAAGGATATGAACTTGGTTAAAGAATTCAGAAAAGTAAAACCAGACGAAAATCCACAAGAAGTGTTGGATTACGTACGAGACAACCTAAATGACTGATAGATATAATATTTACAGCAAATATCTAAAAGAACATTACGGAGAAAAAGTCTACAAACTTCCCATAAAACTGGATTTGACTTGTCCCAACAGAGATGGAAGGTTGGGGCATGGTGGTTGTATTTACTGTCACGAAGAAGGTGGAAGCTTCGAAAACAAAGAAAAACACCTTTCAATTCGTGAGCAATTGGAAAAAGACAAACAAACCATCGAAAACAAATACAACGCCCACAAATTCATATCGTATTTTCAAAATTACTCCAACACATATATGCCGCTTGAATTGTTCAGACAATACGTCAACGAAGCAGTTGTAGAAAATGTCGTTGCAGTCAGCGTATCCACAAGACCGGATTGCATAGCACGTGAGCATTTGGAAATATTGAAACAACTTCAAGACGAAAAAAACGTCGACATCATCATAGAGCTTGGACTTCAAACATCCAACAACAAAACTTTGAAGATAATCAACAGACAACACACAGTCGCGGATTTCATTCGTGCTTGTTTGGTGATAAAAGAATACGGATTTAGAATTTGCACACACGTAATACTTGCACTTCCGTGGGATGACATGGACGATGTCAAGGAAACTGCTAAGCTTTTGTCGGTATTAAAAGTCGACGAGTGCAAAATCCATTCCTTATATATCCCCAAACACACAATACTTGCGAAGTGGTATGAAGAAGAAAAAGTTAAACTCAAAACGCTGGACGATTACGTGAATGAAGTTTGCGAATTTTTAAAATACTTGGATAAGGATATCCTAATTCAACGCCTAGTTGGAAGAATGCCCGAAGAGACTTCCGTTTTTTGCAACTGGAATACAAGTCATTGGAAAATACAAGATATGATAATTGAAAAAATGGAGCGAGAAAATATTTTCCAAGGTGATAATTTTAGTAAAAGAATGGGTATAATAATATAAAGTAAATTAAACTTTTTAAAATGGTTTAAGAAAGGATGATAATAATGGTTAAATTTGTAATAGGTCCTAAAGGTAGCGGAAAAACAAAATGGTTGATCGATAAGGCGAACGACGAAAAACAAAACAAAAACGGTAACATAATATTTATAGACTCTGATGACAAGCACATATTCTCACTTGATCACTCAGTAAGACTTATAGATGCATCGACATTCCACATCTCAAGTCCAGAAAGTTTGTATGGATTTTTGGCAGGAATAATGTCACAAGATTTCGACATCGAAACAATTTACGTAGACGGAATTTACTCAATCGTTGAAATGACAGAACAACAATTAGAAGAATTCCTAGAAAACTTGGAAATTTTATCAAAAGAAGCTAACGTTAACTTCTTCATAGGAATGAACAAAGAAAAAACAAGCTTACCAGCAAAATACCACGAAGAAACAGTGGAATTGCACGAATAATACCTTCACCATAGACCCTTTGATAGGGTCTGTTTTTGTTTGGGGAAATTGCTGAAATTGTTTCAGCATCAGGAAAATCAGAAAACTGTTTTGCACGAATATCTGGCTTACGAAAATAAAAAAATCCTCACGCTTGTGCCCCTAAAATCTCAAGTGCGTCTGCGACTGGCACGAGTGAGATTTTTGACAGGTCACTTCTTTTGGATTTTTAGTTATTTTCTCCAGACGATATTCTTAGCAAAAGCAGTAATCTGATTTATTTAACTGACAAGGGAATTTGATACAATTTTCTCCAGATGACTCGCTTAGTTACGATCTTTTATTAGAGTGCTAATTTTTTCTTAGCAAAAGCAGTAATCTGATTTGTTTCACTGACAGGGGAAAGGCACCATGCACCATCTACTCCAAAATGCATATATTTTCACAAAATGCTTGACAAAAAATAGTGTGGGGAGATAGAATGAAATCGTAATCATAAATATTCAGGAGGAGACGATGATGATTGAGTTAATCATTAAATACTTGATAATAATTGTACTTGTTTTTTCTCATGAAATGGGGCATATTTTAATGTGTATTATTTTCTCTAAATGTAAAGACTGGAAAATAGATATGGGTATTGGGAAGGTTTTATTTGAAACTAAAAGACTTATTGTAAGACCCATAATTGTTGTTGGGAAAATACTCCCACAGTTAGATTGGGAATATTATAGTAGCCAGAGCAAATTAAAAAAAATAATGATCCCATTAGGTGGACCATTATTTAATTTAATAGTACTGATTGTTACAATTCCCTTAACAATAAATGAAGGGAAAATGATAGCTGGATATTCACATCTTTTTCAAGAATCAATAAAGTTTTTGTTGCGATTTAATCAGGCGCAACTTTTCTGGACATTGTTGCCAATTTATTACAAAAGAGATATGCCTAGCGACGGTAGAAGAATAATTGAAATAATTAAAAACTGATTTGTTTTTTATTTTACATAATTGAGGTTATAATGCTTAACTTATTAATGAAAATCGTAATATTTTATTTTGTTTATCAAGTTTCACAAATTCTGCATGAGATAGGACATGCTGTTGCATATCGAGTAGCATATAAATCAAAAAAATGGAGAATCGAAACAGGAAGAGGCAAAGAGATATTCAAATCAAAAAGAATTAGAATATGTTTATCACTAGCTGACGGAGTATGTTACTTTGATGATGATTATGAAGATTGGTATTACAAGAGAAATTTTATTGTCTTTTTAGCGGGGCCACTTGTTAACATCATTTTATTTGCATGTATGATTCCTTTTATCTACGATATCAATCATTCCACTAATGTAGGTAGTTTTTACCGAAATATAGTATTTATTACATTTTATGTTAATCTCTGGAAGGCTTTTTTTAGCTTATTACCAAAAGAATACGAAGGTGCTAGAGCAAAACAATCTGACGGACTTCAATGCCTAAACGCAATAAAAGGGATGAAAAAAAGAACGAAAATTTAATACTTTTTAACACCAAAAATCCCTTGCCACACGACAAGGGATTGATTATTATAATTTACTTCTATCGTTATCGGAGTTCATCAACAATTGATAAACTTGGATTTCTCCGATTAACTTCAATTCTTCAAAGCCACGGCGGCGAAGTTCATCACGATCGTGTTCGTCTTGGTAATTTGCATCTGTTTTGAAATAATTTTCCAAAATCTCTGACACTTTTTCCTTATTATTTGCGTTTTTAAGTACTTCTTCTCTAATATACATAACATACCTCCTATAATTGTTGTTATATTACATATATTTATACCCCAAAAACACACAAATCTACCTTATAATATTTACTCCATCTTCCACGACGTATTTCAAATCACAATCGCTCAACAAACCATTCATCCACGCACGACGAAACTCATCGTAAATTTCAGAAGATTCGCCGTAGATGTAATACTGTTCATGCACATCAATTCTCTTGACCCAACGGAACTCTCCATTATCTGATTCCACTGGCAAATTCGCCATATCACAAGGCATACCGTCTAAGAATTTATCGGACATAAATTGAAATGCATCAGAAGCATCACCAGAAAAATCCTCCTTCGCACCAAAATCATAAGCTATTTTAAGAGCATCTTCAAGCTTTTCTTCTTTTTTAAGATCACTCAAAACCTTCGCCAAATTATCCTCGACAATTCCAACTCGCACCTGCAACCATCCGTGAATATTGTCCGTATCAATCAAATCCTCCAACGCTCCACGTTCAATATTTTTCAAATCAATATCATCCAACAACTCACTCATCTTGCGCGTGATTTCATCAACGTAATTTATCTTATCAAACATTATATAATGAATTTTTCCTAAAAATCTTGACATGTTATCCCTCCAGTTTTTGATTATATTATACTAATTCGTGGTGTAGGCTTCTGTAACCGTTGTTACGTGATACAAGATAATCCATAATAAATTTTGACGTTAAATATAAAAAACTAAATTAATTTGTAATTTAAAAAACTGACCTCCTTAAGTTAGTTTTAAAGCCTAACTTTTAGTGGTCAGTTAAAAAATGTATCAGTTTTTTCATTTATGCTTATTTTCTTGTGAGTATGTCCAAGTTTGTCGTATAATCATCTATCAAAAGCCTGGCGAGTTTCGCTTTTTGGATTTTGTCTTCGATGCTTTTCTTGGATTCCAGTGTTGTGATTTTTTGATTATTCGCAAGTATTATGTGTCCTGTTTTTATTTCTTCGATGGATTCGATGTTGAACAGTCCATAACTTCCGTCGTTTTTGGATATTGGTTTTCTTACTTTTATCATGCAGTACGTTCCGTTTTTAAAACAAATAGGAGGATTTTTGGTTATGTTCAAGGATTTTTTGATGAGTTTTTTCGCTTCTGTGATGTCTATTAATTGGTTGCGGGCGATTTTTTTGATACAGCAATCCAATGAACAATAATTGGTAGTGGTGAAATCATTAAAATAAAGTTGGACTGCATTGCCGATATTGTCTACGTATATCGGAATGATTGCTTGTAATTGTTTCATTGGTTCTCCTTTTATTTTATGATAATTTTATTATAACAGAACATACGTTCTTGTTCAAGTGTTTTTAATTTGAATTTACAATGAATTGGTTTGTTTTGTGAAGAATGATGATGTTTTTATACAAGATAGTCGAATAATTCACTCTGTTACTATTGGTTTTGATGTGATTTTGGTGTTCATTCTCGATTAATAAAATCTTCTCATCGATTGTACAATTGAGAAAAAGGAGATGGAAATCATGAATTTTGAAGAGATAGATTATATTGTGAACAACAAAATTTTGGATAATAAGAGAATTTATAAGGCTTTTGAGCCGTTGATTATTAGTAGTATAAAAAAATATTATGATAGGGCGGATATTTTCGAAGAGCTTATTGATGATGGCAAGACTGAGATTATGTATGCGATTATGGAGTATGATGGTTCGAAGAGGGTTCCGTTCAATTATTATTTGAAGCAGAGGTTGAGGTTTTTCTATTTGAAGAAGAATCCTAGAAGAAGTGTTTCGTCGTTGAATTATACTAATGAGGATGGAGATGAGGTGATGAATTTGATTGAATCTGATGAGAATATCGAACAGGATTTTGAGGATAGGTTGGAGATTAAAAAGCTTTATGAGAAGGTGCGTAAGCTTCCCGATAAGCAACAGAAGATTATTTATGAGAATTTCCTACGTGAAAAAAGCGCTAGGGAGATTTGCAAAGAATTGAATATGAAGCAGTCGACATTCTACAATACGAGAAGTAAGGCGTTGGAGAATTTGCGCAAGATGTATTGAGCTTTGGGTGTGGAGTGGGTGGGTTAATATAGATGGAATCGGTGCGATTCCATTTTTTGTTTGAAAATTTTCTTAATTGTGTGCTTTTGAGTGAGAGGGGGCGTTTTGTGGTATATTATAATAAGTATATATTTTAATGAGGGGGACAAGGTGGATATTTTAGAGTTGATGCACAAAAGGCATTCTGTTAGAAAATACATAGATGAAGAGATTGATAATTCTGTGAAGAAAATTATTGAACAGAAGGTTGATGAGGTTAATTGTGAATCGAATTTGAATATAAGGGCTGTATTTGATGACAAGGAAGGTTTTAATTCAAAGCTTGCGAAGTACGGAAAGTTTGAGAATGTGAATAATTTTCTGATTATGAAGGGTGTAGGAAATGATTTGAGCGTGACTTGCGGATATTACGGCGAGAAGCTTGTGATGGAACTTATGAATTTGGGTTTGGGTTCGTGCTGGGTTGCTCTTACATATAATAAGAAGAATATAAGAAAATACATTGAGCCTAACGAAAACTTGGTGATTGTGATTGCGTTCGGTATTCCTGCAAACTGGGGTTATAATCACAAGAGCAAACTTCCAAAACAAGTGTCAAATGTGAGTGAAGACTCACCACAATGGTTCAAGGACGGTGTCGATTCTGCGCTTAATGCTCCGACTGCTGTTAATCAACAAAAATTTATGTTGACTTTGGTTGATGATAAGGTGAAGGCAAAGGCGAAATTTGCTCCGTCTGCAAAGGTCGATTTGGGAATTGTGAAATACCATTTCGAAGTGGGAAGTGGCAAGGATCATTCCATATGGATATAATGATTTAATTTTAGAAGCAAAATAAAAAATAAAAATCAAAGGTCAAAGATAAAAATCAAAAGTCAAAGATATTGCAAAGATTGCAAATACTATTGATTATGCACTCATAAGGGTGTATAATAATATCAAGGTCAAAGAAAGTCAAAAAAAAAAAAAACAAATTACGGGAGGTTTTTTATGGAATATAAAGATTATTACAAAGTTTTGGGGGTGGATAAAAAGGCGAGCTCCCAAGAAATTAAAAAAGCATACCGAAAACTCGCCAAGAAATATCACCCCGATTTAAATAAAGGTGATGAGAAATCACAAGAAAAATTTAAGGAAATCAACGAGGCTTACGAGGTTTTGGGTAACGAGGATAAGCGTAAAAAATACGATATGTTTGGATCGAATTATAATTTCCAAGGCGGACAAAACTTCGATCCGAATGCGTACGATTTTGGAAACTTCGGAGGATTTGGCGGATTTGGGAAAAATTCTGGATCTTACACATACACAACTGGTGGAAGTGGCGGAGGATTCTCGGACTTTTTCAATGCGTTTTTCTCAGGTGGACAAGGTAGCGGCGGAGGATTTTCCGATATTTTCGGTGGATTCAAAGGCGCTGGAAGAAAATCACAACCAAGGCAAAGATACGACACGGACATTTCTGTTTCCTTATCAGATATCTACAATGGTGTAGAAAAAAGATTGGGACTTATGATAGGGGATAAAAGTGTTAACTTGAATTTGAAGGTTCCGAAAGGGATTTTGCCTGGTAAAAAGATTAAGGTCAAGGGCGAAAAGTTCGGCGTTGACGGGGACATTTACGTGAAGATTAACTTGGTTGATGTGTACAACAAGCTTGAAGATCACAATATTATCAAGAAGGTTGAACTTAAACCATGGGAAGCTTATTTTGGAAAATCTATCAATGTTGAAACGATTAGTGGCGAAAGAATCAAGGTTAAGATTCCGAAAAATATCAAGGCTAATCAAAGAATTAGAATTAAGGATAAGGGATTTGTGGATATGAAAGGTGTCAAAGGTGATTTGTATCTTGAAATTTCCATCGTAAATCCTACAAAATTAAACGAAGAACAAGAAGAATTATACAAAAAATTATACGATATTTCTGAATAATGTTAGGAGGTAAGGATTATGGATTTAAACAAATTCACACAAAAATCTGTTCAAGCAATTCAAGATGCGCAAAATACTGCGATAAAATTGGGCAATCCGGAAGTTACGGATGTTCATTTGAGCTATGCATTGTTGTCTGATTCAGATTCAATAGTTTCAAAGACTATTCAAAAAATCGGCGCTGATTACAAAAAAGTTGTGAGCGCTTTTAATCAAAAAATAGATTCTCTTCCAAAAAACGACAGTCAATCGAGTGTGTATCCAAGCACTGCTTTCCAAAGAATTTTGTTGAAAGCAGAGGACGAAGCTAAGTCCATGGGAGACAGTTTCGTGTCAGTGGAACATATTTTTATGAGTATTTTAGGAGAAAAAAACACTGTTAGTGCAGTTTTGTTGAAAGATTTTAATGTCAACAAGCAAAACTTCGCATCTAACTTGAAGGATTTGAGGGGAAATCAAAAGATAGATTCTGATAATCCAGAAGATACAACTGATGTGTTGACAAAATACGGTCGTAATTTGACTGATTTGGCGAAAGAAGGCAAACTTGATCCAGTTATCGGTCGTGATGATGAAATCAGACACAGCGTTAGGATTTTGAGTCGTAGAACGAAGAACAATCCAGTGTTGATCGGTCAACCTGGTGTTGGTAAGACTGCGATTGTGGAAGGCTTGGCGCTTAGAATTGTCAACGACGATGTTCCAGAAACTTTGAGAAACAAATCTATTTTTGCGTTGGACATGGGAAGTTTGATTGCAGGTGCGAAATTTAGAGGAGAATTTGAAGAAAGATTGAAGGCAGTTCTAAAAGAAGTGGCAGAATCTGATGGCAAAATCATTATGTTTATCGACGAAATTCACACTTTGGTTGGAGCTGGAAAATCAGAAGGAGCAATGGATGCAGCAAACTTGTTGAAGCCAATGCTAGCACGTGGTGAGATAAGAACAATCGGCGCTACAACGTTGGATGAATACAGAAAATACATCGAAACAGATGGCGCATTGGAAAGAAGATTCCAAAAAGTTTTGGTGGAAGAACCTTCAGTTGAAGACACGATTTCGATATTGCGTGGTATCAAGGACAAATACGAGATTTATCACGGAATCAAAATCACAGACAATGCTGTAATCGCTGCGGCGACTTTGTCGGACAGATACATTACGGACAGGTTTTTGCCAGACAAGGCGATTGATTTGATGGACGAAGCTAGTGCGATGGTTAGAACAGAGATTGATTCTATGCCTGAAAGCATCGACGAAACTAAGAGAAAAATATTGCAACTTGAAATCGAACGTGCTGCTTTGAACAAAGAAGACGATGAAATGAGCAAGATCAGACTCGAAAATTTGGAAAAAGAATTGCAAGATAGTAAAAATGAGTTCGATGCGATGTATATGGAATGGACTCAACAAAAATCCAAGGTCGACGAAATCAAGGACACAAAATCTGAAATCGAAGCCGTTAAACACGAAATGGAAGAAGCCCAAAGAAAATACGATTTTGAAAAATTGTCTGAATTAAAATACGGAAAATTAGTCGAACTTGAAAACAAACTCGAAGAATTGAACAAGAAAATGGACGAAGACGACAGTTCAATTATAAAAGAAAGCGTAACTGAAGATGAAATCGCAGAAGTTGTGAGCAAGTGGACATCAATTCCTGTGACAAAATTAGTGGAAACAGAACGTGACAAGATTTTGAATATGGACAAGTTGTTACACAAGAGAGTTGTGGGACAAGATGAAGCTGTAACTGCTGTGACTGATGCAATCATCAGAGCTAGAAGCGGTTTGAAATCACTCAACAGACCAATCGGTTCATTTATATTCCTTGGACCAACTGGTGTTGGTAAGACAGAACTTGCAAAAGCTTTGACCGAAAATATGTTTGATGACGAAAAGAATTTGATTCGTATCGATATGTCAGAATATATGGAAAAACACGCAGTAAGTAGACTTGTGGGAGCTCCTCCAGGATATGTTGGATACGATGAAGGTGGTCAACTAACTGAAGCTGTCAGAAGAAAACCATACTCAGTGATTTTGTTTGACGAAATCGAAAAAGCGCATCCAGATGTGTTCAACATTTTGTTGCAAGTTTTGGATGACGGACGTTTGACAGACAACAAAGGTAGAACTGTCGATTTCAAAAACACGATCATCATTATGACAAGTAACATTGGATCAATGGATTTGATTGAAGGAATTGACGACAGTGGAAATATTTCTGATGAAAGCAGAAATTCTGTAATGGACGAATTGAAATCGAGATTCAAACCAGAATTTTTAAACAGAATTGACGATATCGTAATGTTCAAACCATTGACAAAAGGTGATATCTACAAGATTATCGAAAAACAAGTTTTATTGTTACAAAAACAATTGGAAGACAGACAAATCACCATCGAAATCGACGAATCTGCAGAAGATTTGATTATCGATAAAGCATACGATGTATTGTACGGTGCAAGACCAGTTAAGAGATTTATCGAATCCAACGTTGAAACAAAACTCGGACGTGAATTGATAAAAGGAACTGTGACTGACAAAGACACTGTAGTTATCACAAATATCGATGGTGAATTGGGAATCAAAAAGAAATAGATTTTAGAGAATAGGTAAGATCATAGGTCTTGCCTATTTTTTTATTGTGGTACAGAAAAATAGTCGCTACACGGATATACGAAATAAAAGTCGTAACACGCATCGTCTAGCTTACGAAAATTCGCAAATTCTAATCTCGAAATTCTAAAATCTCAAACTCGTGCTACGCACTCAGACAATGAGATTTTTTAACGAATTTCTTCGATTGAATTTGGCACAATTTTCTCCAGATGACTCGCTTAGTTACGAGCTTTTATTATAGTGCTGCAAAAAAAAAGGGTAAGCTTTAATACTGGAGGGGAGATGAAATTGCCAAGACTATATATCTTCGTAGTAAATCAGAAAACTGATTTGCACGAATATCTGGCTTACAAAAATAAAAAAATCCTCACGCTCATGCCCCTAAAATCTCAAGTGCGCCTTCGGCTGGCACGAGTGAGATTTTTGACGGGTCATTTCGCTTGGATTTTTGATTATTTTCTCCAGACGATATTCTTAGCAAATGCAGTAATCTGCTTTTATTTCATGGACAAGCTTTTGAAATTATCACAGCAAGAATCAAAAGAGGGAGTGTGCAAATCGGTTTTGCACTTTTTGATAGCATACGCAACTTCAAAATCCTGCAATATTGCCCCACCCACACCTACTTATAGCAAAATTCAACATTTCTTGTTACAATATTATTAGAGACAAATGATTTATGGCGTAAAATTATAACACGAGGAGTGACAATGAAGGTAAGAAAAGCGGTTATTCCTGCGGCGGGTTTTGGTACGAGGATGCTTCCTGCATCGAAATCTGTTCCGAAGGAGATGCTTCCAATCTACGACAAACCAACTTTGCATCATATTGTAAAAGAGGTTGTAGATTCTGGAATTACAGATATTTTGATTATTATAAGCAAGGATAAGGGATCTATCGAGGATTATTTTGATGTGAATTTCGAATTGGAATACGAATTGAACAAGAAGTCTTCACAGATATCACGAGAAATTCACGAGCTTTCGAAGATGGCGAACATCTACACTATTAGACAGAAGAAGAAAAACGGGCTTGGCGATGCGATAAAATACGCGGAAAGTTTTGTTGGTGACGAGCCTTTTGCGATTTTGTTGGGGGATGATATTATTTACAATACTTCTGATGAGCTTCCTTGTATCAAACAAATGGTGGATATTTACGAGACTGAACAGTCGCCTATTTTGGGTGTGCAAGAAGTTTCGTGGGATGATGTAGACAAGTACGGGATTGTGAATGGTGTGAAAACTTCGGATAGAATTACTGAGGTTGAGTCGTTGGTGGAAAAACCAAGCCGCAGTGAGGCTACAACTAACTTGGCAATTCTTGGAAGATACATTGTAACGCCAGATATTTTTCCGATTCTTCACGAAACAAAACCTGGCAAGAATAACGAAATTCAATTGACTGATGCTTTGAACAAGTTAGCCGAAAAACGCAAGATGATTGCATATGATTTTATCGGCAAGAGATATGATGTAGGTAACAAGCTTGGTTTTGTGAAGGCTACGGTGGATTTTGCACTTCATGATGAGAAAATAAAGGACGAATTGTTAAAGTTTTTAAGGGAAAAATAATTATTAGCTATTGGCACTTGGTGTCAGTAGCTTTTTTTTATTGGAAAACAATTTGTTGTGATAAAATAAGACAGAGGTGTGTTATGAATATTGCAATCGTAGATGACGAAGAAAATATAAGAAATTTGTATAAGAAATACTGTGAAGAATGGGCGGATATCAACAAAATCGATCTGAAGACTGAACTTTTTACATCTGGTGAGAATTTTATGTTCAATTACGATGAAAATGATTATATAGATATTTTATTGTTGGATGTTGAGATGAAAAAAATTAATGGCGTGGAATTATCCAAGAGAATTCGTGAGAAAAATTCCGATATTCAGATTATTTTCATAAGTGGTTATCCAGAATATATCGGATACGGATATGATGTCAATGCATTGAATTTCTTGATTAAGCCTATAAAAAAGGAGAAACTTTTCGAGCTTTTGGACAAGGCGACTAATCAAATGAACAACAAGGAAAAGTTCATTATCGTAAAGGACGACGGGATTAATACAAAGATTTTGTTGAAGGATATCTTCAGTTGTATTTCGGACAAAAATTACGTGGATATTTTCGCACAAAATAAAAATTACAGAGTTAGGATGACGTTGACACAACTTTTGGATATGCTGGATGACAGATTTTTCAAGGTGAGTCGTTCGGAGATTATTAATATTGAAAAAATCGCAGAAACAAAGAAGGATTATGTTTTGTTGGAAGATGATAGCAAATTTTTGTTATCAAAGGCGAAGTTTAACGATCTTAACAGAAAAATTATTGAGTTTTATTAGGTGAGATATGAGATTTTTGAGTAAAATTAGGATTTTATTTTCGAAAAAAGATATTTTTGAATATCAACAACAACTGTTGAACACTCATTATCAAGAAGTGGAGAATATGTACCGTGATATTAGAAAATTTCGCCACAATTACAGAAATCACTTGCAAACGTTGCGCTCTTTTGTTGCTGAAAATGATATGGAATCTATAAAGAACTACTTGGATAATTTGGATGAGAATTTGCATTCAATAGCACCTGTGATTAGGACGGGAAATAGGATGGCGGATGCTATTTTGAATTCCAAGATAACTATGGCGACTAATGAAAACATAAAATGCATCGCAGACTGTAAGATTTCGAATATTTTGGATATAAAAGATATCGATTTGGCGACAATTATTGGAAATTTGTTCGACAATGCGATTGAATCGGTGAGAAATTTGCCAGAAGAGGATAGATTTATCAGGATTTATATGGATATGAAGGGCAATAAATTGTACATTTCATTTACTAACAAGACAAGTAGCAAAAAACAGGAGAAGTTTGGCAGAATTTTCAAATCGACAAAGGGCGAGAACAGAGGTCTGGGACTTATCAGTATCGACGAAATCGTTGACAAATACGACGGTTACATCAACAGAAATTCAGAGGACAATGCTTTTACGACAGAGATTTTGATATAGTCATCCCTGTTTTTGATATGTTTATCCCTAAAACGAAAATACGATAGTATTTCGGTTAATATATTATTGGGAGGTAATTATGAAGAAAAAATATTCTACAAATGATAATATAAAATTTATGTTCAATCTTGCGTGGAACAACCAAAAAAGTTTGATTTTCATGCTGATAATTATGGCTATCACAACTGCTGGAATTGATATTTTACAGTTGTATTTTACTCCACAAATTATCAAAATGGTTGAAAACTCACAAGATTTCACAACGATTATGCTTACTGTTGTTGTGTTTGCGGTTTTGATTTTCGTATGTTCTGCGATAAAAGAGTCGTTGGATTTGAGAATATTGTCCAAGAAAATCTACATAAGAAGTATTTTGATGAATCAATGTATAGAAAAATTCTTGTCGATGGATTATGAGATGACATTGGACAAGAATGTGTTGGATTTATCCGAAAAGGCGAACATAAACTTAGAAGGAAATGATAAAGCTACAGAAAATATCTGGCTTACGATGAAAGACGTTTTGTATTTATTAATCAGCACAAGTGTGTATTTGATTTTACTTGCAAGACTTCCTATTTTCATAATTTTGGTGTCTATTATCGCCAGTTTGATTAGTTTTCTGTATTCAAAAAAACTTAAACAATGGAAGTACGATAACAGGAAAACTCAGGCTAAGTTTGAAAAGGAATTCAACTACATTAATTCAGTTAGTAGTCACAAACACGCAAAAGATATCAGAATGTTCGGGCTTGGAAATTGGCTGGAAGATATTTACGATAGCGTTTTTGTGTTGTACGATGATTTCTTGAACAAAATGGGCAACAAAATGTTGATGGCAGATTTCTTGGATTGCGTGTTCAACCTTTTGAGAAATTCCGTTACATATTATTATTTGATAAATTTTGCAGTAAATGGCAAAATTGATGCAAGTATGTTCTTGTTGGCTTTTTCTGCACAAACAAAATTCGGCTACGATATTCAAAGATTGTTCAATTTTCTCAGTGTGCTTTTTATGGAGGCGAAGGACATCGCAACTGTAAGAGAGTTTGTGGATTTGGAAGAAAAGTTCAAAAAGGATGGAGGAATCGAATTAAATCCAGATGAAGATATTACGATACAATTTGAAAATGTCGGATACAAATATCCATACAGCGACGAATTTGTATTGAAGAATGTGAATTTCCAAGTCAATCCAAAAGAAAAGGTCGCTGTAGTTGGGCTCAATGGTAGTGGTAAGACTACTTTGATTAAACTGTTGATAGGATTTTTGGATCCAACAGAGGGTCGTGTGCTTGTCAATGGGATTGATTTGAGAGAACTCAACAGAAGAAAATACTACGAGATGTTCTCTGCGGTGTTCCAAGATTATTCTATCTTGCCTGAAACTATTTACATGAATGTCACACAATCAAAGTCCACTGATGATGTGGAAGGCGTGGAAGAAGTGTTGAAATTGGCAGGACTTTACGATAAGGTTAAGGAATTTCCAAATGGAGTATTCAACACGATTGAAAAAGACATCTACCAAGATTCTCCTGTTTTATCAGGTGGGGAAACTCAAAAACTACTTCTTGCAAGAGCTTTGTACAAGAATTTTAAGTTTTTGATATTGGACGAGCCGACGGCAGCTCTTGATCCATTGGCAGAAAGGGATTTGTACAACAAATACAACGAACTAACACAAAATCACACATCGATTTTTATTTCTCATAGAATGGCTTCGACGAGATTTTGCGATTACATTTTGTTGATTGGAAATAAGGGAATTGAAGAGCGTGGAACTCACGAGGAATTGATGGAAAAGGGCGGAACGTACAAGTATTTGTTCGACACTCAAGCGAAATATTACAGGGAGGACTACAATGCAAAAGAATCTTAAACTATTCAAAGATACTTGGAGTGTTTTGTGGAAAAATTACAAAAAACTAATCATCAACTACACTCTTAACTGTTTATTTTCGGCAATTTTTCCTTTAATTAGCATTTACGCATCTGCTAGAATGATAGATGGAATCGTCAATAAGATGCCTGTACAATTTGTAGGTAAATGGGCAGTAATTGCTTTGTTGTCAGTGTTTTTCATTCAAATAATTCTTGCTTTGACGAATAAAATCCAAAACACATACAAGGACAAGAAATACGAGATATTTTTTCATATTTTATCCAAAAAATTCAATGAATTGGATTACAAACAATCCCAAGACACAGACATTATTGGGGAAAAATCGAATATAGAACAAAACATAAATATCGGTGAATTCGGAATTATAAGAGTTCTTTACGCATACGATATGATATTGGAGTCTTTATTGGCGATGATAGGTAGTTTGGTGTTGTCGTATCAATTTCTCATCACAAGCTGGAATGCACCAGAAAGTTTTTCGTTTCTAAATAGCGTCTGGATAAATATTTTACTGATTGTAGTTGTTGTATTTTTATCATGGATTTCACAGAAATTCAACGCAAAACAGTTTGAAATTTGGAACAAAATAGCAGAACAAGGAAAATTTGGAAATCGAGTGTTCACATTTTATTGTTGGCATATGAAAGATAAAAGCAGAATGCTGGATACGAGAATGTATCGTCAATATAATATTGCAGCTAATATGTTTAATGAATGTGGGATTTTTAATCCTGGTGGATTTTTCGATAGAATTATGTCAACAGAAGGTGTCACTTACAAAATACTCAGTGAATTTTTCTCGAAATTACAAGTTTTGTTGATTTATCTTGTCGTAGTATCCAAATCACTGCTTGGAGCTATTTCAATAGGAATGCTAAGCCAATATTTGGGAAGTTTGATAAATTTTACAAGTAATTTGTCGAAATTCTTGGAAGGAGTTGCATTGTACAAGAGCAACACTCCGTATGCAGAACTTATGATGGATTATTTGCACAAAAAATCAGAATTTTACAATGGAAGTTTGACTACAGAAAAAAGATCCGACAAAAAATACGAAGTCGAATTCAAAAATGTCAGCTTCAAATATCCTGGAACAGACAATTGGGTATTGAAAAATATCAATTTGAAATTCGACCTTGGGAAAAAATTGGCGATTGTAGGGCAAAACGGTTGTGGCAAGACGACTTTTGTGAAGTTGTTGATTAGATTTTACGATGTTACTGAAGGGGAAATCTTGTTGAATGGAATTAACATCAAAAAATACAGATACGATGAGTATTTGAAAATATTCTCAGTTGTGTTCCAAGATTTTAATTTGTTCGCATATTCATTGACTCAAAATGTCGCTTCAGGAATGGATTATGACGAAGAAAAAGTAGTTCAATCGCTAAAAGATGTTGGTATGTACGATGATGTTCGAAAATGGGACAAGGGAATCCAAACTTATCTGTACAAAGATATCGACGAAAATGGAATCAGCGTTTCCAAAGGTCAAGAACAAAAAATCGCCATTGCAAGAGCGTTGTACCAAGACAGTCCGTTTTTGATTTTGGATGAACCGACTGCGAGCCTTGACCCTATAAGTGAAGCTGAAATTTACGAGAAATTGGGCGAAATAATCAAAGACAGAACTGCGATTTTTATCTCACATAGGTTATCTAGTTGCAAATTCTCCGACAAAATTATCGTGTTCGACAAAGGAGAAATTGCTGAAATAGGAGATCACGACAGCTTAATAAGCAAGAACGGAATGTACAAAAAATTGTGGGATGCACAAGCGGAGTTTTATGTATAGAAAATGATTTTACTTCCTCGATATGTGGTATAATTTTTGTTAAGGAGGAAGGTATGAATAAAAAGAAGTTATTGATAGCTTTTCTACTAGCATTTTCAATGACAACAGGAATTAGTTACGCCGAAGAAGAAAATATTATTTCACCAAAAGTTGAAATAAATGACGAACAATTAAATCCTGAAAATAGTTCAAAACAAGAAAATTCTACAGAAAAAACTAATCAAACAGAAAAAAAGGACGAAGAACAACCAAAAAACCAACCCAAGAAGGAAGAACACAAGGAAGTTCTTACGGATAAAAATGTAGCTGAAAGAGTCGAAGGACATGACAGATTTGAATCTGCAAATAAGATTCACGATGAGTTTTTCGACAAGGCAGAAGAAGTTGTACTTACATCAAGCGATGTGTTCGCAGATGCGATAAGCTCTGGCAACATCACTGACGGTAAGATGCCGATTTTGTACACTGAAGGTTCAAAGCTAAACGAAAAGACTAAAGAACAACTTAAGAACAGAAACATCAAAAAAGTTCACATCATTGGTGGCGAAAAGACAATCAGCAAAGATGTTGAAGAATTTTTGAAAAAAATGGGAATCGAAGTTGAAAGAATCGACGGACATGACAGATACGCTGTCAACGCAAAATTAGCAAAGAATAAGAAAAACACTGACACATTGGTGTTTGCTAGTGGAGAAAATTATGCAGATAGTTTGAGTTCTGTTGGACTTGCAAACAAAACAAAATCTCCAATTCTTCTAGTACAAAAAAATGTACTACCTACATCAATCAAAGAGTATTTATCATCTATCGATAAGACAAAGATTTTAAAAAGTTATATTGTAGGTGGAACTAACAGCATTAGCGATTCTGTAAAAGCAGAAATCGACAGCATTCTTAATTTGAAATCTACAAGAATTGCAGGTCATGACAGATACAAAACAAGCGTTGAAGTATCCAAAATCGCTTATCCAAACGCCAAAAAAGCTATATTTACAACGGGAGAGGTGTATGCAGATGCATTAGCAGCAGCTCCAGTTAGCCAAAAAATCGACGCTCCAATTGTTTTAGTTCCAAAAGATAACATTCAATTGGAAAAAGAAGCGAACTCTTCTAATAAAACTCAAACTCACGAAAATTACTTGAAAGGTTTGAATGTAGAAGAAAAATCTTACGTATTTGGCGGCGAAAACTCTATCTCTGATGATTGCTTCACAAATATTAAGAACGCATTATTAAAGAAAGATTTAGTTAAAGTTTACAAAACTGATAGAAATGTATTCAGATTAAAAGATTACGTTGTTAATAACAAAGCTATCTCTTTGTTAACTGAAATGAAAGATACAGCGAAAAAAGTAATCGATGTTGCAGTTAACAAGATTTTGAAGGTTGTTAAGGTTGAAGATAAATGGGTTAATTTGTCATTCAATGGAATTAAGGGATGGATTAGACCGGAAGGATTCAAATATTACAATCCACAAGATTTCGGAATTTCACACATAACAGTTCCAAATATAATGAACCAAATGAATCCAAAATCACAACGTGGAATTAAACAAAAAGCGGCTCCAATTGGTTGCGAACCTACTGCAATGTATCACGCATTACAAGCAAAAGGTTATGCGTTGGAGTACACTTACAATGAATTTTTGAATCAACTTCCTATGAACACTAACAATAACAACAGAGGTTTTTCAAGAAATCCTTACGTTTGGGATGCTTATTACCACACAAGAGTTATGGCGACATATATGAATCCAGAACCAATGACTAAGTTTGCAAACAGATTTGCAAATGGAAAAGCAGAAAATATTTCTGGTTCAAATATGAGAGATATAATAGCAGAACTTCAAAATGGTAACACAATTATGTACTACGGAACATTAAGATGGGAAAAACCAAGATGGTCAACTAATGTTTACGGAAAGAGATTTTTCGCAAACAACCACGGAATCTGCATCAACGGCTACAATCCAAAAACAAACAGATTCTACATTGCAGATCCTTGGTACTCAAACGAAATCACAAAATCATACAGTGAATTATCTGAAAATTATTTGTCAAGAAGAATGGCAGTAGTAGTAAGATAGATGAATGGTCTCTTTTATAGGGACCATTTTTTATTTATAGTAATAGCAAACTTAATGCACGAATATCTAGACTACTGAAATTGTTGATTTCTAAATCTCAAAATCCTAAAATTTGAAGCACGCTTCGCTTACGCGGTCAAATTTTTGACGGATTTTTTCGATTTGAAACCAAAGTAATTTCATCCGTATGATATTCTTAGCATGAATGTTTGCTATATTTGAAAATCTTTTAAGTAAGGAACGATAAAATTGAAAACTTCATGCACGAAAATTGCAATCTCTGAAATTGTTGATTTTTAAATCCTAAAATTGGAAAAATTTAACACAAAATTGTAATGGTTTGTTATAAACAATTGTAGACTGTTTTGATAGGAGATAACGACATAAAAAGATTTTTACATTAATACATTTATGATGTATAATATAATTGTAAATACAAAAACGGTATCCGTTAATAAGGAAACCTAGTATTAATAATGAGAAGGAGAAAAATTATGAAAAACAAAAAAGTATTAGGCTTAATGTTAGCAGGAGTAATACTGGCAAACATTGTTCCACAAGTGTCATTTGCAGCAAAAGATGTGGATGTTCAAAGAATTAAAGGTAATAATAGATATGACACATCAATCGAAATTAGCAAGCACGCTTTTTCAAAGAGTGATAAGGTTGTAGTGGTTAGCGGCGAAAAATTTGCTGATGCATTGACTGCTGGAAACTTTGCTAATCAAGCACCAATTTTATTGACAGAAAAAGCAGGAGCATCTTCTGATTTGCAAAAAGAAATCGACAGACTTGGAGCGAAAGAAGTCATCATTATCGGTGGTAAAGGATCTGTATCTGAAAGTGTAGAAAAAACACTAAAACTTCAAGGTAAAAAAATCACTAGAATTTCTGGAAATGACAGATACGAAACATCAACAAAAGTAGCTGAAGTAATAAATTCTAAGAACAATATCGTATTGGCTAGTGGTGAAAAGTTCGCTGATGCGTTGTCTGCAGCTCCTTACGCTATTTCAAAAAACAAAACTCTTGTATTAACTAACGGAAAAACCTTGCCAAAAGGCGTTGAAGCAAAAGACATCAGCACTATAATTGGCGGTAAAAATTCTGTAAGTATTAAAGGATTGGAAAATGTAGCAAGAATTTCCGGCAAGAATAGAAATGATACTTCAATAGAAGTAATGAAACAAATCGGTACAACTGAAAAAGCTGTTATCGCTGATGGAAGAGATTATCCAGACGCTTTATCAGCAGCACCTCTTGCAGTCAAAATGAATTCAGGAATTTTATTATCTGACGATTCAGCAATTGACAGCATAAAATCTTTTATAAATAAAAACGGAATTAAACAAGTAACTATAATTGGTGGAGAAAAATCAGTTTCAAAAACTCAATACGAAAAATTAACTGGCGAATATAAATCAGAAAAGAAACCAGAAAAGAAACCAGAACATAAACCAAATACTGAAGGAAAAAGAGTAAAAGATACTAATCTTTCTAACTTCAATATCAACACACCTCTTTCATTAAGAGAAGAAGAATTAGCTAAAAGAATCAATGACTATCGTAAATCAAAAGGATTGAAACCGTTAAAAGTTTCTAAGTCATTGACATTTGTCGCAAGAACTCACAACAACGACCAAAACAAAAACTACAGTGAAAGCTGGAAGGACAAAAGAGGAATACCAGCAAATCTTCACAGCTGGTCAAATCACGGAAAATGGAAACCAGTAATGTATACGCCAGATCACAAATACCAAGAAGGTATGTGGAATAAACCAAAAGAATTGACAAACTTCAAAGTTGACGGATACGAAATTTCTGCAATGAGTGATTTCACAACAGATGATGCAGCAGAAAGAGCGGTTAATATTTGGAAAAATTCCCAAGGTCACAACGCAGTTATAGTTGGAGAAGAAAACTGGAATACGATTAGTGTAATGGGAGTATCCATTAATGGAGATCATGCAGATATTTGGTTTGCAGATGAAACTAACGATCCAGCAGGATTCCATAAATAAAATAAAATTTAAGGAGGCTTTGAGCCTCTTTTTTTTTAGGAAAATTTTCCTGTTTTTCTTTATCCACTGAATTTGATATGATATAATTGTTAAGGAAAATACTTAGGGGGTTTTTATGGGAGAATATAATATTTTTGATATTTTGGGACCTGTAATGATTGGACCTTCTAGCTCTCACACTGCAGGTGCTTGTAGAATTGCAAAGACTGCACTTTTGATTGCTGGAAATAAGTTCACAAAAGTTGAGTTTGATCTTCATGGATCATTTGCGAAAACTTACAAAGGTCACGGTACAGATAGAGCGTTACTAGCAGGTGTTTTGGGAATTGAACCAGATGACATTAGACTTAGAGATTCATTTGCAATAGCTGAACAAAGAGGAATTGACTATGTTTTCAGAGAAGCTGACTTGGGGGATGTGCATCCAAACACTGCTAAGATTACATTTACATACGAAGACGGAACTACTATGTACATCGTTGGCTCATCAATCGGTGGTGGAAACATTGAAATCATAGATATCAACGGAATAGCCGTTCAATTTACAGGCAGCTATCCTACAATTTTATTGAAATACGTGGATGTTAGAGGAATTATTGCGGATATTTCTTCAGAACTTGCCAGAAATGGTTATAATATTGAAGGTATGAAGACGTTGAAACATGACGGAATTGTAACTTTGATTGTTGAATTAGATAAAAATATCGGCGAGAATTTGACAGAAAATTTATTAAAAGACGATAGATTTATTTTCACAAAATATATTCAACGAAATTAAGGAGAGTTTATGTTTGATACATCATTAGAAATAATTAATACAGTTAAAAAGGAAAACAGACCTTTTTACGAATACGTTATAGAAATTGAAAACGAAAGAACTGGGAAATCTGAAGAATTCATCAGAAGTGAATTGTCACATATGTTAGATGTTATGGAAAAATCTGCAACAGATTTCTTGGAAACACCTTCAGTGACTAATCAAAAAATGATAGACGGATTTGCACACAAAATGCACATCTATGCAAATGAAAATGAACCAATAGTAGGACAATTTACAGCAGAAGCAATGGCGATGGCTTTCTCAACTTTGGAGATTAGTGCGGCTATGGGAAAAATCGTAGCATCACCTACTGCAGGTTCGTCGGGAATTTTGCCAGCAGCTCTTATGAGTTTTAAACAAAGATACAACTGCTCACATGAAGAACTTATCGATGCAATGTTAGTAGCTATCGGTGTTGGACAATTATTGGGGAAATACGCAACATTTTCTGGCGCTGACGGAGGTTGTCAAGCGGAAACAGGATCTGCAGCGGCAATGGCAGCGGGTGCATTGATATTTTTAAGAGGTGGATCTATTGAGCAAGTATTCCACGGAGCATCTTTTGCAATCCTACATGTATTGGGACTTGTATGCGACCCAATCGCAGGACTCGTAGAATATCCTTGCACATTCAGAAATGCAATGGGAGTTACTAACGCAATGATTAGCGCTGATATGGCATTGGCAGGAATCACAAGTATAGTTCCATTCGAAGAAGTGTGCCAAGCAATGAGAAAAGTCGGCAAAACTCTTCCACCATCATTGAGAGAAACAGGAATGGGTGGAATTGCAGGAACAAAAACTGGTCAAGATATCAGAAGAAGATTTTTGGGATCTTGCAGCATCAGTGATGATATCGAAGATTAAAACAAAAAATTATCCACAAGATTTTCAAAATCTTGTGGATTTTTTAATTGAACTATTTGTTTTTGTTTACACTTTTTGCAATCAAAATCGTCAACACGAATGATATCACGATTTCGAAAGGCATATTAGTAGCGACAATTCCTCCAAGAAAATATTGTGCTTTGACATGCATAACGCTTTCGATTTGTTTTGAATGGAAAATAAACGCCATTACTAAGACACCAACTGTGTTCATAACACTTCCACAAACAGCAGGAATTCCGTAGCGAATCACATCATTTTTGTCTCTTAATTTGTTGTAAACTTGATAAGTAACAACAGCTATCAAAACTCTTGGAAGCACAGAAACCAATGGATTGTAAAACATAAATGAAAGAATTGTCGGTGCAATAATATTATTTACCAATGAAAACAAACCGAACAATAATCCCACGAATAAACTAACCCAAGGTCCTGCAACCAAAGCAGCAACAATAGTAGGAATATGTAGTGTAGTCACTCTAACAGGTCCAATAGGAATCATTCCCAAAGGAGTAAGTCCAAGAACGATAGTCAAAGCGCCAAATACTCCGATTTTAGTCAAATCTTTTGTAGTTAATTTCATTTGTCCCTCCTTAAATCATCTATACAATTATACCACTTATAGATAAAAACATAAAAACTTAAGAGATATATAGAAAATTTCAATAAGTAATCGCTAGTAAATATGAATTTTAGCCTATATAATAAAATAAAGATGAAATTAGGAGGTAGTATGAAAAAAATATTAGGAGTAATTCTGACGGCTAGCATGGTAATGAGTTCGTTCACACCAGTTCTAGCAGAAGAACAAAATAAAATCAAAGTAGACAGAATTGCAGGGGCTGATCGATACGAAACATCAGCAAAAATCAGTAAAAGAACATTTCCAAATCACATAAAAACCGTTGTACTTGCCAGTGGAGAAAATTTTGCAGATAGTTTGGTTGCAGGAAGCTTGGCTAACAAGGAAAATGCACCAGTATTATTGACACAAAAAGAAAAGCTTCCACAAGCTATCAAAGACGAAGTCGATAGACTTAACCCAGAGCAAATAATAATAGTAGGTGGAGAAAAATCGGTAAATATTAGTGGTCTAAAAAATGTTAAAAGATTAGCAGGAGCTGACAGGTACGAAACATCAGTAGAAGTGTACAAATACTTAAATCCCAACGGAAAAGTTGCGCTTGCAAGTGGATTAACATTTGCCGATGCATTGTGTGCAACACCACTTTCCACAAAAGAAAACTTACCAATTATTCTGACAGATGGACACAATTTACCAAAAGAAATTACAAAAGATAAGGTTGCTCTTATATACGGCGGAGAAAAATCAGTTAATGTAAAAGGATTAGAAAAAACTAGGAGATTAGCAGGAGCAGACCGTTATGAAACAGCTTTGATAATCGCAAAGGAATACGGAAATTTAGAAAAGTTCGTATTGGCAGACGGAAGAAACTATCCTGATGCATTGTCAGTAGCTCCATTAGCACATAAGAATAATCAACCAATACTACTTACAGATCCTAGTCACACAGAATTTATCAAACAAATTGTTAAAGATAACAACACAAAAGAAATCACAGTAGTAGGTGGAGAATTATCAGTATCTTCAAAGCAAATTGAAGAAATTGCAAGTGTGGAAATTACTGAAGCCAATAAACCAGATATGCCTTCAGTAACACCAATACCAGATAATACTCCAGCACCAGATAAACCATGGGACAAATCGGAAGAAAAACCAGAGGAAAAACCAGAGGAAAAACCGGAAGAAAATCCAGACGAAAAACCCGAAAAAAACCCTGACGAAGAAGCGTTAAAAGAAGCCAAAGAAAAAGCTATTGAAGAATTAAAAAACAATGGAATAACATCCCCGGTATACATCGACCAAATCAACAAAGCCAAAACAGTAGAAGGCGTTAATGCACTAAAAGATGAAATCATCAAAGCACACAAAAAGAGTGAAGAAGAAAAACCAGAATATATAGACATTGAAGATGCTAAGTTACTGAAAGTTTTGAACAAAAACTTAGATGTTAACAGACCTGACGACAAACCAATCACAAAACAAGAAATCGAATCTTTGAAGGAAGTATCCATATTCTTAGACAAGAAGACTAATAAGCCAATATTTACAGAAGAATCTAAAGACACATATTCAATATTAGGGAAAGCTCAAGATTTATCCAAAACAAAAGATTTCAAATTCTCTGTAACTAGAGGAATGAAGAGTTTAAAAGGAATTGAATATGCTACAAATTTGGAAAAATTAAAAGTAAATGAAAATGAGATTTCTGATCTTAGTCCATTAAAAGATTTGAAAAACTTGAAATATCTGGAACTTCAAAGAAATAGAATTGTAGATGTATCACCTTTAGCAAACCTTAAAAACTTAGAGTTCTTAAAACTATATAACAATATAATTGAAAATGTTGAACCACTTAAAGATTTGACAAATCTAACAGGATTGGATCTTCACAATAATGTTAAGGTTAAAAAAGAAGGAGAAAAAAGAATAAACTACGATGGAATTACAGATATTTCTTCTCTAAAAAACCTAACTAAGTTGACATTCTTTGACGTGTCTGCAAATAGAATCGAAAATGTAGATATAATACTTGGAATGGAAAAAATAAATAATCTAGATTTTTCAGATAACAAAATCAGCGATTATTCCAAATTAGCAAACTACATTTTACCAAGATATATGAAACAACAAGAAGGAGAAGGAAGTATAGGATTCCACGGTCAAAATGTAGAACAGAAGCGATCAGTTACAGTTGATAACAACAAAGTTTCATTTTTAGCAGAATATAAAGGACTAGGAAATTTATTCAATGAATTTGCCAAAGCTTTTGAAATGGAAGATGCATCTGCACTTGTAAATGTAACAACTAATGTAGAAGGAGTTTCAGCTACTTTTGATGTAAAAAACGATAAGATAAATCTAGAAGTTACGGATGAATTCTTAAAAGAAAATGACGGAAAAACAGTAAGCTCTGATTTAAAAATTGTATTTGCAGGAGCTTACGGATGGAACTTAAAAGATGTAAAATTACAAGTTAAGAAATCGAAAGAAAAGCTAACACCTGAAACACCTGCATCAGAAGGCGTACAATTGATTAGACTGATTTCTGAAAAAAACATAACAGAAAAATCAACAGATGTTGATGTAAGAATAATGGGAGATTTAAAAGGAGTAGAACCTGGTAAATTTATTGTAAAATTAGTAGATTCAAACAACAACGAAATATATCCGGAAATAGTTGTAGATGATACTAGAGATAGCACAAGTAGAACAGTAACAATAAAAGTTCCGGAAAACAAAGAACCAGAAGAAAGACACCTAAAAGTATACGCAACATCAACAGGTAAAAAAGACAAGTTCGTTGAATCTGATGTTGTAATCATTCAACAAGCAGGAAAAGAAGAAACTCCAACACCAGAAACCCCTGAAGAAGAAAAAATAGCGATTATTCAAGACAATACGAACGTAAAACTTCCAGCAAAAGATGCTATTGCTAAGATTAGGGTTGTTGGTGAAATCAACGATATTCCAAGTGACAAATTTATTGTGAAATTAGTTGATGAAGATGGAAAGGAAACTTATTCTGAAATTGAAGTTACTGGGGATGCATCAAAGGCCTTCAGATTTATTAATATAAAACTTTCAGAAAATACTACTGATAAGGAAAAAACATACGAGATTTTTGTATCATCAACTGGAAAGAAGGAAAATTTCAAAAAAGCTGAATTTACTTTAACTCAAGAAAAATCTACAGGAACGCCAGAAGTTGAAAAAACTTACAAGATTAATTCTAGCAACAAGGATATTGTGATAACTGTAAATGGCGAAGAAAAATCACAAGCTAAAAAAGGCGACACTGTTGTTGTAAAAGCAAAACCTGGAAAAGAAATATCTATGTTTTATGTAAGTGGTTCGAATGAAGCTGGGGACCCAATGAAAGTCAATTTCAAACAAGTCGGAGATTCTTACCAATTCACAATGCCAGAAAGCGAATGTACTTTAAATATCAAAACAAAGGATAAAGAAGTTGCAGAGAAAAATATTCAACGAATAGATTTAAAATCATCAAACAAAGTATCAAAGGATTCTTCTACTGCGACAGTTAGAGTAATGGGTATTTTGAGTGGGATTACGAATGACAAATTTGTCGTTAAACTTGTCGACAACGATGGTAACGAAAAATTCCCTAAAGTAGATGTATCAGGTGATGTAAATAAGAATACGAGAACTGTTTCATTCGAAATTCCTAAAAATACAACAACAAAAGAAAAAGAATACACAGTTTATGTGTCATCAACAGGTTCTAAAACTGATTTTGCAAGTGCAACTGTAAAAATAACACAAGAAAAATCAGATACAGAAGAACAAATTCCAGAAGGAATAATGAATTTGGTTTTAGAAACTACAGAAGCATTGGATGCAGAAGGTGGAAAAGTTGTTCTAACAGCAATGGGTAATTTTAAGAATGTTTCTGATGACAAATTCGTGGTTAAATTGGTTGATGATAAAGAAAACGAAACTTTCCCACAAGTTACAGTTAGTGGAACTGGCGCAAAAAGAACTTTGGAATTTGAAGCACCTAAAAATGAAGAACCTACCGAAAAAACTTACAAAATTTATGCTACTTCAACTGGATCTCATACTAAATTCTACGAAAAATCAGTTGAAATAAAACAAAATGCATCTGAAAATACAAAATCAACTATTGAAAAAATCAACGTTCTTACACCAATACTAAAAAATGAACAAGAAAAATTAAAAGCTAATATAATTGGTGAGAATGTAAATCCAAATAATTTGACGGTTTCATTCTATAGACTTGAAAACGGAAAATTTGTAAAAGATACATCTATAAGACCAACGTTTGAAAATTCAGGAAAATTCGTGCAAATTGTTGCAGATAATCCGATTTTAACAAAAGGCAATGAAGAAGATGTATACAAAATCTGGGTAAGAGATAATACAGACATTTCCAAATCTTACGAAGCATATTTTAGAGTAAAATACACTCAAGAAAAAGCCGTATATACTCAAATTATGCCAAGTTATGCACACGCATCAAAAGACGGCAAGATAATTGAAGTTGGTTTTGATGAAGAAATTGAACAAATATTTGATTCAAGCATGAAAGCTGGGATTAGTATTGATAAAAATTCTGACGGAAAATATGAAAGATTGACAAATGGAGATACAGTTGAATTGTCAGACAAAAAATTCGTAATTACACTTGAAAATCCACTAGATGTAGAAAATCTAGGTACAAACAAGGCGAAAATAAAAATAAATCAAGGTGTATTTAGAAGTAAAGGCACTGAAAACTTGAACTCAGATGTCGACTATTATATAAACATCGGAAGGCCAATCGTTCGTCAAGCTTCAATCGAAGGCAATGATGTAATCACTAATGACAACAGAAAAGTCACTATTAAAGTGAATGGAATGAATTTGTCAGAAAATGCAAAAGTAAAAGCTGTAATGCAAACAAAACTTGCAACAGAAGACACTGTTATCGCAAGAAAAGGAAAACAACCAGAAGTTCAAGGAACAATTTCTGGAACTGACAATGAACAAACTATAACATTTGAACTTCCGGAAAACAAATATGATAGAACTGTTTCATACGAGGTTTTGTATAAACCAGAAATGAATGGTAAATTCGAGAAATTACCTGGAAATAATCCAAAATCCAGAGCGAATTCAATTGTGATTTCGTTAATAGCTGATGGTGTAGATGAAAATGCAGCTACACTTGCATTTATGAAAATTCAAACTTATGGATCAACTTCTACAGAAGCTGGAAAAGTTCCCGATATAACTTACGGAGTGACACCGACAATTCAAGAATCCAAGAAGACATTTACTCACGTTTATGGAACAAACTTAGAAGCTAAGAAAACTAGAGTTAGAATTTTTGACGAAAGAGGAGTTGAATGGTACATCGTAAACCAACCATCATTAGGAGCTGCAGCGTTTAAAATGGTAGTTCCAGCATTGATTGGAATTGATGGCGATGGAAATTATCAAACCATGGAAATAATTGGACCGGGAAATTTGATTGGAGATCACACATTCACATACAAAGTTGCAGTTGATGGCAAAAACTACGATGAAAATGTCGTAGTTCGTGCAAAAATTTTAGCTTCTGGAAAAACTAATGATGGTAAATTCGATTTGGAAAACCAAGAAACAACGTTGAAGTTAAATTACGTCGATGAAGATGGCAATAAAATTAAAGAATCTACAACAAAAAAATCATACAGTTTCTTTGAAGAATGTGCAGCAGGAATATATCCAGATGCAATCGAACATTATGAACCTATCAAAATTGTTCGTAAATCAGATGGAAAAGAAATAGATATATTAGGCGTAGACTATACAGACTACAGAAATCTTCAAACTTTATTAGGAGTTAAAAAAATTGGCGACAATCCTGAATATACTATAGTTTACAACAAAACTAAATAAATCAACTAAAGGCTTCCTTACCCAAGGAGGCTTTTTGTTTTGTAAAATATTTGCAAAAACGGCTTAAAATTAGTCAACGATAAATTGATATGATATAATAATTTATATATAAACATAAAACAAGAATGACTGATGGAGGTTGTTTTGGAAGTTATACAAGTAAAAAAAAGTTTAAATTTAAAGGGCGAGGTCAAGATTGACGGCGCAAAAAATTCAGCCCTTCCTATTATAGCAGCATCTCTTCTGGGAACTGAGCCTATAATTTTAGAAGATGTTCCAAAATTGAAGGATGTTTCAATTATTTTAAAAGTTTTAGAAGAATTGGGATCAAAGGTAACTTATTTGGACAAGAATAAGGTTGAGATAGATAGTAGCAATGTTAATAATTCTGTGACTCCTCACGAATTGATGAACAAAATGAGAGCTTCATTTTTGGTGATGGGTCCTTTGTTGACAAGACTTGGTCAAACGAAGACGTATTTGCCAGGAGGATGTGCAATTGGTTCGAGACCTGTGGATTTGCATTTAAAAGGATTTAATGCTTTGAGTGCTGAGATTGAATCTACAGATGAAAAAATCGAAGCTACTGCTAAGGATGGTTTAATTGGTGGGGAAATTTATTTGGATTTTCCTAGTGTTGGTGCGACACAAAATATTATGATGGCAGCGACGATGGCTAAGGGTGAAACTGTTATCGAAAATGCTGCAAAGGAACCAGAAATCGTAGATTTGGCAAGCTTTTTGAACAAATTGGGAGCGAAGGTTCGTGGCGCTGGGACTTCAACTATTAGAATTGTTGGCGTTGAAAAATTAGGTGGAGCAAAGCACACGATTATTCCAGATAGAATTGAGGCTGCGACTTTTATGGTTGCAAGTGCGATTACACGTGGAGATATCACTGTTAAAAATTGTATTTCATCTCATATTATGCCGATTATTGCAAAGCTTCGTGAAGTTGGATGTGAAGTTATTGAAGATGAAGACGAAGATTCTATAAGAGTTATATCTACAGGAAGATTGAAGGGAACTAAGATTAAGACTTTGCCATATCCTGGTTTTCCAACAGATGTTCAAGCGCAATTTATGGCTTTGATGACTGTGTGCAAGGGTCAAAGTAGTGTTGAAGAAACTGTTTTTGAAAATAGGTTCATGCATGTGGAACAACTTCAAAAAATGGGCGCTGCTATTGCAACTGAAGGAAATGAAGCGAGCATTGCAGGGGTGGATTCTCTTCAAGGTGCCACTGTAAAATCTACCGATTTGAGAGCTGGAGCGGCTTTAATTTTGGCAGGACTTGTAGCAGATGGTACGACAAATGTAACAGATATTTATCACATTGATAGAGGATATGACGATATTGTATCCAAATTCAAAAAATTGGGAGCAAATATCGAAAGAATTGAAATCGAAGATTAATAAATTATATGAAACGAGGGATTGTTACTAAATTAAACAACCCTCTTTTTTGTAGGTGAGTGTATGAAGTTCAGTGCGACTGTCAAAAATATAATATTCGAAAACGAGTCCAATGGTTTCAGGATTTTTTCTGTGGATAAAGACGGAGAGGAAAGAATTATCAAGGGCAATAGTTTCAAAATTATGCCTGGAGATTTCTTGGATATTGATGCGAATAAAGTTCAAGATCCAAAATACGGCGAGCAGTACAACATAATCTCTGTTGAAAGATCCAACAAACCTAGCCTTTACAATATTATCAACTACCTTCAAAGTGGTTTGATTAAAGGAATTGGTGAAACTACTGCGAGAAGAATTGTCGAGAAATTTGGCGAAAATACGATGGAGATTTTGAAAAATTCTCCGTCCAAGTTAACAGAGGTCAAAGGGATTGGCAAGAAAAACTACAAAAAAATCAAGGAATCACTTGATGAAAAGAAGGAGTACGCTGAGATTTTCTTGTATTTACAATCGTTGGGATTGAGTCTTCATCAAGCTAATATTATTTCCGATTTTTACAAGGAAGATACGAAGAAAATTATCATGAAAAATCCATACACTTTGATTGATGATATCAGAGGGATTGGGTTTAGGACTGCTGATATCATCGCTCAGAGAATTGACATTGAACCGGATTCGCCTTTTAGAATCAAGGCTGCGTTCAAATATTTTATGGAAAAAGAAGCGAATTCTAATGGAAATTGTTACGTTTTGGAAGATGATTTGATAGATGGAGTCGAAAAACTTCTGGATATTGAAATTACAAATAGACAAGAAACTCTGGAGTCTTTGATTGTCAGTGGAATTATCGCGATCGATGATACTGATGATGAGAAAAGAGTCTACCTTCCAAGTATCGAAAAATCCGAGATGAGATGCGCCCTGAATATTTCCAATATTTTGCAAAGCGAAATAGAAGATGAGTTTGATGTGGAATACGAGCTTTCAAATCTTGAATCAGAACACTTGGATGAATTACAAATCGAAGCCATCAAAAAATCTTTGACCGAAAAAATGCTGATAATTACTGGTGGGCCTGGTACTGGGAAAACTACGATTATCAACAATATTACGAAAATTTTTAAACAAAACGATAAAAAAATCATCCTTGCAGCGCCTACTGGACGTGCGGCGAAGAGGCTTTCTGAAAGTTGCAATGAAGAAGCGAAGACTATTCATAGGATTTTGGGGTATATTCCAGTTGAAAATGGGACGATTTTTGAGCACGACGAGGACGACCCGATAGATTGCGACTTGATAATTATCGATGAAGCTAGTATGATGGATATTTTCATAGCGGATAGTTTGATGAGGGCTTTGGATTCTAATACGAGAGTTGTTTTCGTGGGAGATTGCGACCAACTTCCAAGTGTGCAAGCAGGAAATGTACTCAACGATTTGATAGAATCTGGAGAAATCACTACGATTAAGTTGACGAAGATTTTTCGTCAAGCACAAAACTCCAATATAATTGTGAATGCACACAGGATTAACAACGGAGAATTTCCTATTTTGAACGAAAAAGGGAAGGATTTTTTCTTCATAGAAGAAAATGATCCAGTATGTGCCAAGAAGACAATTTTGGATTTGTGTGCGCAAAGGCTTCCTAATTTCTACAAAAAAGATGAGTTTGACGATATAATTGTGCTAACTCCTATGAAAAAATCCAGCTGTGGTACGAAGGAATTGAACACGGCTTTGCAGGAAGTTTTGAATCCCAAAACTCCGTTGACGGAAGAAATCGAGCAGGCGGATAGGATTTTCAGACTGAACGACAAAGTTATGCAAATCAAAAACGATTATACGAAAGAATTCATCGACGACGATGCGATGGGTGTGTTCAACGGAGATATCGGTAGGGTTACATACGTAGATCCGATTGATGAGACGATTGATGTTTTATTTGATGATAAAACGGCGAGCTTCACGAAAAAAGAATGCGACGGTTTGACGTTGTCTTATGCGATTACTATTCACAAATCACAAGGTAGCGAGTTTCCTATAGTTGTAATTCCATTGACACAAGCACCGTTCATGCTCTTGACTAGAAATTTGCTCTACACTGCGATAACTAGAGCCAGAGAAATCGTGGTATTGGTTGGAAGTTTGAAAATTTTAAGACAAATGATATCCAACAATAAAATAATGAAGAGAAATTCTGGATTGGACAGAAGAATTAAGCAATACATGGACTGTAACATCGATACTGACGAGCAAGATATGATGAGAGAGATGTTTGAAGATGAGGAATTTTAGTTTATTATTTCAAAAACGTTGCATAATTTGTCACGAGAAAAAACAGTACAAATATTTGTTGTGCGAAGATTGCTTTGACAAATTGGTTTTTGTGGACGGCTACAGGGATATCGACGATACGGACTGTTATTTCCCATTACTTCATCAGGGTTTGACGAAGAAACTCATCTATGATTACAAGCTAAGCCGCAAACAAGTTGTGAAATATTTCTTAGCAGATGCAGTGGCTGATAAAATAAATCAAAAAAATTTACAAGACTACACGCTGCTCATAGTTCCTTCTACAAAATCTACGATAAATAGACGTGGATTTGATCACATTCACGAGATTGCAAGGGAAGTGGCGAAGAATTTGGACATGGAATATTTGCCAAATGCGATTGTAAAAGTGAAAGAAACGAAAATTCAGCATAATCTAACACAACTTCAGAGGATTGAGAATTTACGAGGAGCGTTTGAAATGAACGCTGATTTGTCAAATAAGAAAATTCTGGTTTTGGACGATATTGTGACTACGAAGAATACTTTAAGAGAAATCAAAAGAACTTTGAATGGAAATTACGAGGATTTAAAATTTGTAGCAGTATCTAGTAGAACAAATGAAAAATATTAGAATTGGGTATAAATAATAATAACAAAAAATTAAACAATAATTGGAGGACAATCATGAAATGGCAAGGTAGAGAAGGAAGTTCAAATGTAAGCAGAGGTTCATCCGGTGGAGCTCCATTTAAAGTCGGAGGCGTGGGATTGGTTTTGCTTGTAATTGTGTATTCTTTGTTTGGAGGAAATCCAAGGGATATTATAAATGATCAAAATAGAACAAGGCAGGAACAACAAGTTAACAATTCTGAAAAAGCGAGCAGCAAGGAAGTTGAAGAAGCCGAAAAAATGCTCAGCGTCGTATTAAAGGACACTGAAGATGTGTGGAATGAAAAATTTTCTGAAATTAATAAAACTTACGAAGAACCAAAACTTCATTTCTTTGAGGGGGCAGTGTCAACAGGATGCGGAAATGCGGACAAAAATGTCGGACCATTTTATTGTTCCTTGGATAAAACAGTGTACATGGATGTAACTTTTTATAATATGTTGACACAAAAACTTGGCGCTGACGGTGGGGATTATGCTATGGCTTATGTTTTGGCACACGAAGTTGGCCACCACGTCCAAAAAGAACTTGGTATTTTGGATAGAGTGCACAATATTCAACGCAGATTAAATGAAACTGATGCCAACAAATATTCTGTAGCGTTGGAAATTCAGGCTGATTATTTTGCAGGAGTGTTCAGTTATTACATCAAAGAAAAAGGCTACTTGGAAGAAGGAGACATTGAGGAAGCGATAAGTGCAGTCCAAAGTGTCGGAGATGATCACATTCAAAAAATGGGCCGTGGATATGTCCAACCAGAAAAATTCACTCATGGTTCATCAAAGCTTAGAAACGAATGGTTCCAACGTGGATTTAAATACCACGATTTTGAGCACGCTGATTCATTCTCTGAAATGGGACTTAGAATACAATAAAACAAGACGCCAGAATTAATTTTCTGGCGTTTTTTGAGTTTCGTTGTATTCTTTTTCATGTTTATCGATATCTTTTAACAGCATTTTAAAAATCTGATTAAATGATTGGTTGTATTTTTGTAGCGTTGATTTCTGTAAAACTTCGCGCGCTTTTTGGAATTGATGATCTTCCACATAAGCTATCGCCAAGTTAAAATAATACAAGCTTTTTGCATAATCTGTTTTGGGTTTGTCTTTTATTTTCTTGAAATTTTGAAATAATTTGTCCAAATTTCCATTTTGTTCGTAATCCAGCATGTATTTTCTGATTTCGCCGGCGATTTTCCTATCCACTATCATATTGTGAAGCACTTGTATCAAGATAAAACTCACCATTAGAGCAAATGTCGTGATTAAAGTGAATGAAATTATAATTAAAATCCTATTAATTCCTGTGATATTTTGTGTAGCAAATACCGCTATTGTTTCTATCACAAATGTTAGAATTGCTAGAAATATTAGTTTAGTGTTAGATATTTTTAGTTTCATAAAACCCTCCATAATTAAAATATATCCTATTTTTTAGTTATTTACAAGTAATATTGAAATATTGTAAGATTTGAATGATAAAAAATATCATGGAGTGATTATAATCACAGTATTTAAAATTGTTTTAACATATACTTAATGTATCATTGATAATAAAAAAGGAGATATGTATGAGCAATTTATTTGATAATGAACAATTCAAACAAGCTTGGGAAGGCTTTAATGATGGAGATTGGGCAGATGAAATCAATGTCAGAGATTTTATTCAAAAAAACTACACTCCATACGAGGGAGATGATTGCTTCCTAGTAGGTCCTACACAAAAGACAAAAACTTTGTGGAAAGAAGTAAACGATATGATCGTTGAAGAAGTAAAATCCAAGAAAATCAAAGTTGACCTTGAAAGATTTAGTGGAATTAATAATTTTGATGCAGGATACATCGACAAGGATAACGAAGTTATATTTGGGTTACAAACTGACGAGCCAATGAAAAGGATTATGAATCCATACGGAGGTTTCAGAATGGTTGAAAATTCATTGAAAGCTTATGGGTTGGAAATGGATCCATTTATTAAAGAAAAATTCAATGAATACAGAAAAACGCACAACCAAGGAACTTTTGATGCTTACACAAAAGAAATGAGAACTTTCAGATCAGTTGGTTTGTTGACAGGACTTCCTGATGCTTACGGAAGAGGAAGAATTATCGGCGACTACAGAAGAATTGCTTTGTACGGTATCGATTATTTGAAAGCAATGAGAGTTAGAGATAAGGAAAATTTGACAGGAGATGCTACTGAAGAAACAATCCGTAGACGTGAAGAATTTTCTGAACAAATCGGAGCTTTTGACGAAATAAAGGACATGGCGATGAGTTATGGTTTTGATATTTCAAGACCAGCTATGAATGCCACCGAAGCTGTCCAATGGTTGTATTTCGGATATTTGGCAGCAGTAAAAGAAAATAATGGAGCTGCAATGTCAATCGGAAGAAACACAGCGTTCTTAGATATTTATATCAAAAGAGATATGGAAAAAGGAATCTTAGATGAAGAACGTGCACAAGAATTGGTCGACCAATTAGTAATCAAACTTAGAATGGTAAGACATTTGCGTACTCCTGAATACGACGAATTATTCGCTGGAGATCCTACTTGGGTTACAGAATCTATCGGTGGAATGGGAGATGATGGAAGAACTTTGGTTACTAAGACTTCATTCAGATTTTTGCACACATTAATTAACATCGACACATCACCTGAACCAAACATGACAGTGTTGTGGTCAGACAAATTACCACGAGCATTCAAAGATTTCTGTTCAATGATGAGTATCAAAACAGCATCCATTCAATACGAAAATGACGATGTCATGCGCGATGTTTACGGAGACGATTATGCAATCGCATGTTGTGTATCAGCAATGCAAGTTGGAAAACAAATGCAATATTTTGGAGCAAGAGCAAATCTTGCGAAGGCGCTTTTGTATTCGATTAATGGTGGAGTTGACGAAGTTTACAGAAATAAAAAAACAGGCGATATCGTAACAGTTATCGACGGTATTGAAAGAGACGATTCTGAAATTTTGGATTACGATAAAGTTGTTTCTAACTACAAAAAAGTTATCGATAAACTTGCGAAAGTTTATGTGAACGCTATGAACACAATTCACTACATGCACGATAAATACGCTTACGAAAAAGGACAAATGGCTCTTCACGATCCAGAAGTTCACAGATTTATCGCTTTTGGTATTGCAGGAATTGCGATTGCAGCAGATTCATTGTCAGCGATAAAATATGCGAAAGTAAAACCAATCAGAGATGAAAACGGATTGGCAGTGGACTTTGAAGTTGAAGGAGATTTCCCAAGATACGGAAATGACGACGACAGAGCAGACGATTTGGCTATCGCTATAAGCAAGTATTTCATAGAATCTTTGAGAAAAACAAAAGCTTACAGAAACGCAGAACACACTTTGAGTTTGTTAACAATAACTTCTAATGTAACTTACGGAAAGAAAACTGGAAGCACACCTGACGGACGTAAAAAAGGAGAACCATTTGCACCAGGAGCAAATCCAATGAATGGAGCTGACAAATCAGGAGCACTTGCTTCATTAAACTCTGTTGCTAAAATGCCTTACAAGAATGTTAATCAAGACGGAATTTCAAATACATTCTCAATAATTCCAAACGCACTTGGCAAAAATGAAGAAGAAAGAATTACAAACCTTACCAACATCATGAATGGATACTTCAACCAAGATGCTTTCCACTTGAACGTTAATGTAATGGATCGTGAATTGTTAGAAGATGCTATGGAAAATCCAGAAAAATATCCTAACTTAACTATAAGAGTTTCGGGATATGCAGTTAGATTTAATCAATTAGACCGTGAACATCAATTAGATGTTATCAATAGAACATTCCACGAGTTTGTATAAATAAATTTTATTAAGGGCATATTTGTATGCCCTTTTTGATGATTGGAGGGAAATTATGGACAATGAAATAAAAGGTTACGTTCATTCTATAGAAACGATGGGACTTGTCGATGGACCGGGTAACAGAACGATATTTTTCTTGCAAGGTTGTCCATTGAAATGCATCTACTGTCACAATCCCGATTCGCAAACGATACATGGCGGCAAAGAATACACTGTAGATGAAATTCTAAAAATCGCAAAAAGATACAAGCCCTACCACGGACAAGAAGGTGGGGTCACTATTTCTGGAGGAGAACCACTTCTACAAGGAAAATTCTTGAAAGAATTGCTTAAACGATTAAAGCAAGAAGGTTTTAATACTTGCTTGGATACATCTGGAGTTGGCGAGAAAAAATATTATTCAGAAATTCTTCCATACGTTGATACTATGCTTTTGGATTTCAAAGCTTTTGATTCTGATTTGTACAAGAAAATTACCTTCATGGAGAATAAAAATTTCTTGGAATTTGTGGAGAACTTGGAGTCTAATGGTTTTTATGGAAATATATGGGCGAGACATGTAATGGTTCCCGGATTTACTGATAATTTTGATGAAATGGATAAGTTCGTAAAATCATTAGATAAAATCAAAAATATGGTTGAAAGAATCGAAATTTTGCCATATCATTTAGGTGGAGTATACAAATACGAAAATTTGGGTAGGAAATACTTCCTTGAAAATGTCGAAGCAATGGACAAGAAAACTTCAGAAAAATTTGAAAAGTACGTTAACGCAGAATTTGCCAAAACATTGAGTGAAAGCAGACGTGATGATGCTTCGAGTTTTCAAAAAAAGAGAATAACAGAGGAGCAATTTGATATGCAAGATGATAAGAAATATTTGTTGGAAGCTATAAAAGATGTGGAGCTTTTCAAGGGAATTGACGATGTGGATTACGAAGAGGTAATCGACAAGTTAAAGTTTTTGAAATTAAAAGCCGAAGACTACATCTTCAAGCCTGGAGATTCTGCGGAAAATATGTATGTGATTCACAAAGGTACGATAAAAGTATTCCACAACACTATTGATGGCAAAGAACAAATTCTGTATTTGTATCACGAAAATGATTTTGTAGGTGGCCACAATATTTTGGAAGATGTGGAGTACATTTACATGGGTCAAGCTTTGACGGATTGCGAGGTTATCAAAATTCCAAGAGATATTTTCGACAAATATTTGATTAACTCTCCACTTGCTCTGACGAAAATACTGAAAAAAAGCTTTGAAAGGATAAGGCTTGCAGAAGATTTGGTGCAAAGATTATCAACAAGCAATGCAACAATGAAAACTGCGGCACTTTTACTAAGATTAAAAGATACAATGGGAGTACAAGCAGCTGATGGAATAAGGCTTGAACTTGCGATGAACAGAGAAGAACTTGGGAATTATTCGGGACTTACAAGAGAAACTATAACTAGAAAACTTGGCGAGTTCAAAAAACTTGGATATATCGATTTGATTGGAAGTAAGGTTATTTTGATTAAAAATGTCAAAATCTTAGAAGAATTGGTGTTGTAATTTATTGTAAAAAACTTTCTGTTGTGGTATAATAGTATCAGAAATTTTGAGATATATGGAGGATTTTTATTATGGATTTACCCAGTGAGCCGAGCTATTTAATTATTTTTTCGGTAATTGCAATTGTTGCAGTGGTATACTTTATGTATATGAATGGAGTTGGATATTTTAGGAGCATGTCTGCCTTGTGGTGTTACCAAACACAAGGGATTTTGGAGGATAATATCCACGCAAGTTTGAAAAAAACTAGCGGGAAAGCTACAAAAGTGTTCAAAGTCAAAAAAAGTGGATTTTACGATTTTAAATTGGATAATGAATTGGAAAGCGGCAACGTTACTGTTAGACTTATAGATTCATTGGGAAACACTGTGTTCGAATTAAACAAGATGAATGGATATTCTTCTGATTATTTGAACGAATCCGAGAAATACCGCTTGGTATTCAACTACAACAAAGCTTGTGGTAAGTTTGAACTTTCATGGAAATAAATATATGGGAATGAAGTGCTCCCTTGTTTTTAACTAAAACGCAAAAATTTGCTGATGACTTCTGTTATTTACAGATATCATCAGCTTTTTTATTACACAAATGGAGGAATTATGTTAAAAAGTATAGCATTTATAATTATTTTTTCGTTATTTTTGGGAAGTTTTTTCAAGAAAATAAAACTTCCACCTATTCTTGCGTTTTTGCTTGTAGGAATTGCGATGGGCCCTTTTGCAATGAATCTGATTGACAAAAAGATTTTGGATATTTCATCGGAGATAAGAACCATTGCACTTGTGATAATACTAACTCGTGCGGGTTTGTCGTTGGATATTGATGATTTGAAAAAAATCGGACGACCGGCAGTGTTAATGTGTTTCGTGCCGGCAGTTTTTGAAATGTGCGCTGTGGGAATATTAGCACCGATATTTTTGAAGGTGGATGTGTTGGATGCATTTATCATTGGCTCAATAATCGCTGCCGTGTCTCCTGCAGTAGTCGTTCCACGAATGATAAGATTAATCGAAGAAGGCTACGGAGATGAACACAAAATCCCACAACTTATTTTGGCAGGAAGTAGCTGCGACGATGTGTTCTGCATAGTTGTGTTCACATCGCTGACATCTCTCGCACAAACAGGAGATATCAATGTGTTCAAATTCATCGCCATTCCTTTTTCTATTTTAATTGGAAGTGTAATAGGAGCTGGAATAGGATTTTTGTTGGTGAGATTTTTCAAAAGATTTCACATGCGTGACACTGTGAAAGTGTTGATTGTGTTGAGCATTTCGTTCTTGCTTTTAGAATTGGAAAAAATCACACCGATTCCATTTTCGGGACTAATCGCAATAATGGCGATGTCCATGGTTGTAAAGAAGATTTACGAAGATTTGGCTGAAAGACTATCAGAAAAATACAATAAATTGTGGGTTGGCGCAGAAATATTCTTGTTCGTATTAGTAGGAGCGACTGTTAATGTAAAATACGCGATAAATTCTGGAATTATGGTAGTTGTTTTGGTAATTTGTGCATTGGTTTTCAGAATGATGGGGGTGTATGCATCTGTTTTGAAAACAAAATTAACACCAAAAGAAAGATTGTTCTGCATGATAGCCTACACTCCAAAAGCAACTGTTCAAGCAGCAATCGGTGCAATTCCTCTATCAATGGGATTGAAGGTGGGGGATATGGCATTGACTGTAGCGGTTATTTCTATTTTGATCACTGCACCATTTGGAGCGATAATGGTGGATAATTTGTATAAGAAATTGTTAACAAGATAAAAAATTAAAAAACTAGAATAACTGGCGGTGACCTGAACCCCAAAATCCGGAATACGGATGGAGGGGTTTTTGTATGCCAAACTACACAAAAGAATTTAAAATAAAATTAGTACTAGAATACTTATCA
>JAWGCW010000010.1:0-79257 GCA_032548025.1 Finegoldia magna
GATTAAAACAAAATTAAACGGAATGTCCCCTGTCATGTACAGATTACATTCCGCTTAAAATATCATTAAATTATTCCGTGTTTACGGGTTCAGGTCATAAGAGATCTGCTTTTTGAGAGGAATTATTTAGAAATTTCAGACCAAGATTTAACTTTACCTGTGAAGATATCTTTTACTTGTTCTAGAGTTAAATCTGTTGCGTTAGTATTTTCTTTGTTTACTATAACTGCTATACCATCAATAGCGATAGGTTGAGCTTTTAATTGTTCTTTTTCTTTGTCTTTTAATTCTCTTGAAGCCATTCCGATATCGCATACGCCTTCAATAGCTGAGTTCATACCAGCTGAAGATCCTGTTGATTGGATTTCTATTTCTACTTCAGGGTAAATTGCTTTATAAGCTTCTGCTATTTTTTCCATTAATGGAGAAACTGAAGTTGAACCTGCCAACACAATTTTACCTTTTTGAGAATTTTTGCTGTAAGCTTTAGCTTCTTCAGGAAGTTGTTCATAACCTTCCTTTTTAACAATTTCTTGTCCTTCTTTAGATAAAATGAAATCTAAGAAATCTTTTGGAAGTGGTTTTAGTTCTCCTTTATAAGCAATATTAAAAGGTCTTGAGATTTTGTAATCACCTTTTTGAACATTTTCAGAAGTTGCTTCAACACCATTGATTTTTACTGCGTTAACTTTGTCATTTAAAGATCCTAATGAAATATATCCAATAGCGTCTTTGTCTTGACCTACAGTCATCATAACTGCGTTTGTACTGTTTTGTACTATTGCAGAAGAAACTGTTTTGTCTTGTTCTTTTCCGTCAGCACCTTTTTCTAGGATTTTAGTAATTTCTGTAAATGCTCCTCTAGTACCTGAACCATTTTCTCTTGATACTACGTGGATTTCTCCTCCAGCACTTTCTTCTGGTTTAGCATCATTAGAAGTAGTTTCTGTTTTGTTTGAGTTTTCTGTTGTTTTTCCATCGTCTTGTTTTGCACATGCTACCATAAATACTCCAAATACAAGCATCATAGCAACTAACATAAATTTTTTGATTTTCAAATAAATCATCCTTTCATATTTAATTCACTAATAGAATACATGGAATGTTTAAAATTCATATAATATTATTGTAAATTGTATGTAAAGTTATTTGTTTACATTTTTTAAAAATAAAGTGCTATACTATTTCTAGGAGGATTGTATGAAGAAACTACTATTAATTACAACTGGAGGAACTATTGCTTCAGTTGCTACAGATAAAGGATTAGCGCCGGGTCTTCAAGCAAAAGATATATTAGAATATGTAAAATTTAGAAAATTTGATTTTGAATTAGATACTATCAGTTTATTCAGTATTGATTCAACAGACATAAGACCAGAGCATTGGCTACTTATCAAACAAACAATTAAAGAGAGTTATGATAAATACGATGGGTTTGTAATAACACATGGTACGGATACTTTGGCGTACACTGCATCTGCATTGGGTTATTTAATTCAAAAAAGTCCTAAGCCAATCGTAATTACAGGTGCTCAAAAATCCATTTCAAATGATATTACAGATGCAAAGAATAACTTAATTGATGCATTAATATTTGCTAGTAAAGAAAAATCACATGGAGTTAATATAGTGTTCAATGGAAAAGTTATTTGTGGAAATAGAGCCAGAAAAGTTAGAACAAAAAGTTTTGATGCATTTGACTCAATTAATTATCCGCTTATTGCAATAATTCACGATGGAAAAGTTTTAAGATATATTGATGATAAGTCAGAAAGCAATGTAGAATTTTACGATAAATTAGATGAAAGCATCTATTTGTTGAAATTAATTCCATCGATGAGAGCAGATATTTTAGAAGATATTTTCAAAAAATACGACTGTATTATCGTGGAAAGTTATGGAGTGGGTGGAATGCCTGCAGGAATATCTGAAGAGTTTTTAAGATTGATGGAACAATACTCTACAAATAAAATAATCGTGATGACAACTCAAGTTCCACAGGAAGGTTCAGATATTGGAGTATATCAAGTAGGAATGAGAATCAGAGAAAATTTAGACGTATTGGAATCAAAAGATATGACATTAGAATCAGTAGTATGTAAAATGATGTATGTAATGGGAAAATACAACAGAGATATTCAAAAAATACAAGACGAATTTTACTCAATTATAAATCATGATATTTCAATAATAGAATAAGAATATTAGCGGTAAAATAATTTAAAAAAAATATTTTACCGTTTTTTATTTGCAAATTTTGAAAAGTATGAGATATGAATTATAATTTAGTTAGAGGAAAATTATGAAAAGAAATGTAGATTTTTATGTAAAAAAAAGAAATGAATTGATTGATTTGTTAGATGAGAAGAAATTAACAAAACAGGAATTTATTTCAAGAAACAACGTATTGATTAATAGTTTCAATCTAAGACCTTTCACTGATATTAAAACAGTAAATGAAGGAGTTTTTAACTATCAATATTATAATTTAAAGGCTAAGGAATACAATACAATAGCTAACAAATACAAAAACAAAAAAACTAAGAAGTATCTTGCAGCTTTAAATAAATGCAGAAACTATTACCTAGAAAAAGATAATACAATTTTAAAGATTTTGGAATTAATAGAATACAAGAATGTTGAAGCGTATTACATAGACATTTTGTCTTACAGAATGAGGGATAATCTTTTTGAAATTGTACTCAAAGATTATGAAAAGATGATTTTTCACACAATAAATGAAAATATCAAACAACATTTGATAGCAAATAATGTTTTTGAACCAATAAAGAAAAAATCCCTTATCGATTCTTATGTCAATAAGGGATATTAATTATTTCTTTATTTGATTTACTATTTCTTCTGTAGTCATATTTTTATTTAATTTGTAATTGCCATCCTTAAAAGCAGCAACATTGTTTTGCTTTAAGTAATCTAAGAATTCTTGTTCATCGGTAATTATGTTTCCACTGATTAAAATCTTTGAAACATCCAATTCTTTTGCCTCAGGTGGAATTGTGATTTCAATGTCTTTAACTTCTTCAGTAACTTGTTGGATTTTTAAATCCTTTGAATAAGTTTGAGAACTTGTATAATTTTTGGAAAACATTGAATTAATTGTTTTGTAAACATAAAATGTTGTAGCTACTAGAATGAGCAATAATAATAAAAGCTTTGCAAATTTATAAATAAAGTCTACTATTGTATCAATAAAATTTTTCATTTTTCACCTTCCTTATTAAATTATAATGATTTATTAACAATTTTTCAAATAGGAGCAATAATGAGACATATAAATATAGATAATTCAAATAGCAACCAAAGAGTAGATAGGTTTATTATGAAATTGATGCCAAAAATGAATAAGAATCATATTCAAAAACTTATCAGAACTAAAAAAGTAAAAGTTAATAAAAAAAGGACAGAACCTGATTATAATCTGAAAATTGATGATGTGGTAAATATTTATTTGTACGATGAAGTTATTGAAAAATATCAAGATAATAAGGTATACACCGCTGAGGATTTTAACTTGGACATAATCTATGAAGATGATGATTTAATATTGATTAATAAAAAAACAGGAGTATTATCACACGCAGCTAATCCTCAAGATTATGGGAAAAATATAGTGGATATGATGGTAAGTTATTTGATAAAAACAAATCAGTTTACTCCAACACAAAACTCTACTTTTACACCAGCTTTAGTAAATAGATTGGATAGAAATACTTCTGGCATTGTTGTAGGTGCAAAAACTTATGATAGCTTGAAATATTTTAATGGTTTATTCAAAAAGCACGAAATTACTAAGATTTACGAAACTATTGTGGTTGGTAATCTCAAAGACCAAACAATTGATTTGGCTCTAGAAAAAGATAACGATAAGAACAAATCTGTGGTCAATTCTAGTGGAAAAAATAGCATGACAAAAGTATGGAATGTAAAAAATTTCGGGAAATATTCACTGGTCAATGTAGATTTATTGACTGGAAGGACACATCAAATCAGAGCTCATTTGTCACACATTAATAACCCTATAATTGGCGATATTAAATATGGAATCAGAGATGTTAATAAATATTTCAAAAATAAGTACGATTTGAATTTTCAATTATTACATTCGTATAAGCTAATATTTCCAGAAAAAATGGAAAAATACCAAAAATATGAATCTATGGTTTTTGAAAGCAAAAGGGATGATTTATTTGAGAAAATATTGAACGATTTGGAGAGTAAATATGATTAAGATAATTAACAACAACAAAATATACGACTATGAAGATAAGACGATTTATGATTATGGCATTCAATGTGGTTTTGAAGATAGTATTGTTGCGTTAAAGAACAATAAACTTGTCGATATTATGAGTAGTATAGATGATGGAGATACGATTGAGTTTGTAAATGAAAACAGCGTTTATTCACAAGACACATTGATGAAAACAGGAATTTTGCTGCTGTTATTGGCATTTAAAATAAAATTTCCAGAAGATCAATTGGTAGTTGAGTACACAATTGGAGACTATATGTATCTTGAATTCGAAAATAACAACGAAATTCATTTTAGAGATTTGGAAGAAATCAGAGAACAAATGGATGATTTGATTAATCAAAACCTTAGAATTGAAAGAGTAAAAGTTTCTAGGAAAGAAGCTTTTGATATTTTTGAAGAGGAAGGATACATTCAAAAATCAAGACTACTAAAAAGTTTAGACAAGGATGAAGTGTATTTGTACAAATGTCACAATCATTACTTCGGTATAGAAGGATTTGTAGCTCCATTTACGAGATTTTTGAAACACTACAAACTTATCAATTATTTTCCGGGAGTAGCATTAAGTGTCAGCAGAACTGGCGAATTTACTGACTTTAAAGAACAAAAAGCTCTCTCAAAAATATTTTCCAAATCAAAAAAATGGACTGAAATGTTGGATATTGGTTATGTGGGAAGCTTGAATGAAAAAATTCAGGACGGAAATATGGATTTTTTGGTTAGCGTAAATGAAGCTTATTTTGAAAATCAAATTTCATACATTGCCGACAAGATTATTTACAACGATGCAAGATTAGTTCAAATATCTGGACCTTCTTCATCAGGGAAAACCACAATGGCAGAAAGACTTTCTGTGCAATTAGCTGTAAGAGGCAAAAATCCTATTCCTATTTCGATGGATAATTATTTTATAAATAGAGTCGACACTCCTTTGGATGAAGACGGAAACAGGGATTACGAATCGATTAATGCACTTGATTTAAAAACGTTTAACAGAGATTTAATGGGACTATTAGAAAGCGATTATGTTAATTTGCCAATTTATAATTTTATCACTGGCGAAAGAGAATATGGTGATACTTACACAAAATTGGACAAAAATGGAATCATAATTGTGGAAGGAATTCATGGACTTAATCCAAAACTTACAAGTCTAGTTCCCGACAAGGACAAATACAAAATTTATGTATCGGCATTGACACAACTAAGCATTGATTGTCACAACAGAATCTCAACGACAGATATGAGACTTATGAGAAGAATGGTAAGAGATTTTGTTCAAAGAGATAAAAGCATAGATGATACATTGTCTGAGTGGCCAAGAGTTCACGCTGCTGAATATGTCAATGTTTTTCCATATCAAAATGAAGCAGACAGTATAATAGACTCATCATTAATTTATGAAATTAATATTTTGAAAAAATACGTCTTGAAATTAGTAGAAAATTACGATAAAAACGGTCCAAACTTTACAGAGATTGAAAGGTTAAAATCTATTTTGAATTATTTTATAGAAATAAAAGACGATTCAATAGTCCCTAAAAACTCAATTTTACAAGAATTCATAGGAGATTACAATGAATAAGAGAATTGTGTACACTAATTCAAATTCTTCAAAGCTTTTTGATGAAAATATATCTTATTTAAAAAATCAAATTATAAATGGTAATACTGATTTTGTTTTAATTTTGCCAAATAGAAAGCTAATTAAAAATATTAGAAATAAGTTTTTAAAAGAACAATCGGTGCTATGCGACGTGAAGATTTGGACTATAGATGATCTAGTAAATGCTTCAGACATTTCAACATATCTGACAGATTTGATTTTGAGACTAGCAATTAAAGAGCTTATCAATGAAGGGGTGTTTGAGGATAATAAATTCTTCAATTCTAATGGAATGATAAATTCATCCAAAAGATTTATATCTACATGTAAGTATTCAAATAAAAAAATAGATGAACTAGAAGAAATCTCTAGTCACAATATTAGTTTAAATATTTTAAGTAAAGTGTATGAGAAATATCAAAACATTATGAAACAGTATAATTTTCTGGATAAATTTGATGCCTATGACACAAAAAATCTTAATCTTCAAAAAAACAAGGATATTTACATTCATGGATTCAGTGAGTTTCGACCAATTGAATTGGAGGTAATAAATCAGTTGAAAAATTATGATGTTAATGTCTATATTTACGTGGATTATTATAATGAATACAAAAGTGAATTAGTAAACCAATTGCAAGAAATTGGATTTGATGTTATTCAAAATGGGGATAAATCAAAACCAAATAATTTCGTTGAAAAAAAGGTAGTTAAATTAACCAATGAAATTTTGGAAAAAGACAGACTAATTAATGAAATATCAAAAGATTCATACACTTATGATTATAATAAAATGGCAATTCTTTTAGAAAAAGATTCCTCAAAAAGGGAAATATTGAATTCTTTGAAATTACACGATATTCCAGTTTTTGGAGATGATTGTATTTCGTATCGTGACTACAAATTTTACTTAGATATAATTAATCTACTTGATAATACGAAAACTTTAAAGCAATATATTTTTTCTACACTAGATAGTTGTTTTTTCGAATTTGATTTGAAGGATAAAGTTACGTTCAGAAGTATATTGTCGGATTTTGAGTTTGATGATTGGGAAGATTTAGTTAAAATTTTAAAAGTAAATGTTAATCATGAAACTAATTTACAAATTTTAAAAGAGATTAAATCGTATTATTTATCTTTTATAGAAACAAACATTAATGTTTTAGCTAATCTTATAGCACTAATTCAAAAAAAAGAAAGTAATGATAAAGGATTTATTCTGTTTTCTGAAAAACTTTTGACAATACTTGAGGATTTGGATAAAAATTATGCTGAACTTGTTAAAAAATCCGAAAATATTAACTCTTATTTGTTGGATTTGATAAAAAATTTGAAGGTTGATTCTGCAGATTATTTAGTAGATGGAATTAGAATATATTCCCTTACGGATATTAGACTTTCAAACTACGATGTTTTATACGTAGTTAATATGAATGATGATGTGATTCCAGGAAAAATCAATTATGATTTCTTTAACAATGAAGATAATATAGAATTTCTACAAAAAAGAGGAATCGACATTTTGTCAGACGCAGAAAATAGAAAAAGAAATATTGATAGATTTATTGATGCTATAAATAGAGCAAATAAAAAAATCTATCTATCTTACAATACTGAGAGCAACATAAAATCAAGGCTGATTTTGGATAAGAACATAAAATCAAGTCAAAAAATAAAGAAAATTAACATGAAAAATATCAAAAAAATTGACACAAAAAAACTTTACAGCGTGTCAGCTTATGAAAAATATTCTTTGAAACAACATTTAAATAGAATAGAAAACAGAATATCCTCAAAGGATATTTCTGATTTTGAAGTGGATGACAAAACAACACAATATATATTGAAGAAAGAATTATCTTCAACTCAGCTTGAAACATATTTTGAATGTCCAATGAAGTTTTATTTTAGATATTATTTGAAGCTTAAACCGCTAATAAAGTCTAGACAATTGGATATTGGAACTATTTTGCACAACACATTGGAAGAATTTTACGGAATAAATATTTCGCAAATAAGAGATGCTATAAATGGCAAATGTGAGCTAGATGTTTCAAGTTTGGATGAATTGCTTAAAAATTCGTTTGAAAAGTTCGGATTAAACCCTGATATTAAGGAAAATGAATTTGATTATGAAAAATATTTGAACAAACTCAAGGATTTTGTCATAGCTGACATTTACAATATGAAAAACGAATCTGAAAAGTTTTACCCTTATAAATTAGAAGAAGATTTTATTGTTAGTTTAGATGAAAATACCAAATTTATTGGAAGAATTGACAGGGTTGATAGAACAGATTCAGGTAAAATTAGATTAATAGACTATAAATTATCGAAAAATAGTTTCAGGAAAGCAAAAGATTTGGACAAAAACAAAGGATTTCAATTTGCAATATATTCTTCATACGGTGATGTTGTAAGTTGTAAATACAAAAGCATTAGAGATAATGAAGAATATGAATATCTTCAAAATGTTTCAAAGGATCAGTTGGATGAAATTATGATTCAGAAAGTAAAAGAATTCAGAGAAAATATTAGGAATAAGAATTTATTCGTAAAAGCAAGAGATGACAATTCTTGTAAATATTGTGATTTTAATAAAATTTGCAAATTAAAAAACACGGAAGGGAAAGCTAGCAATGATTAAATTCAGCGACAATCAAAAATTAGCTTATTCAACGATAAATCAAAATGTTTGTGTAAATGCAGGTGCAGGAACTGGTAAAACAGAAGTAGTTTCTGAAAGATTTAGATATATGTACGAAAAAGGTATCGACATTAAAAGTATCGTGTGCATTACTTTTACGAACAAAGCTGCTGATGAAATGAAGGATAGAATTATTCAAAAGCTAAACAATCCCAGACTAATTGACGACATAAATGTATCCACCATCTCATCTTTTTGCAAAAAAATCGTGTCGGATAATTCGTACTATTTATCAATAGATCCTAGTTTTCAAATTATAGAAGATGATCAATCTAACAAAATGATTAATGAAATTTTTGATAAAATCTTAGAAGATAGGATTGATTTTATTAAAAAGCTTGGTAGTGAGTTAGATATTTCATATTCAGACACGCTTAAAATTATCAGAGATTCTTTCAATAAATTAAGAACAAATAATATAGACTTTGAAGTTATTAAAAGAGAAACAATTCTTCAATTAACTAATTTGAGAAATATTGATGATGAGGATATAATCGGAATCAAAAATTATCTATTCGATTTAAGAGAAGAATCAGATAGTATCAAAGGGTTGACGAAAAATAGTAGACTATATAAATTTTTGAATGATGATAATCAAAATTTAGAACTCCAAGAATTTACTAGATTTTTAATAGAAAGCTATGAAAATTTGGGAGAGAGCAAGGAAGAAAATGTTCAGGAAATAATTGATGAAGTTAATAAGAGATTTGATGCGATACTTTCAAATAAAGAAAAAGATTATATAGATTTGTATGAAGGTTTTTTCGATATTTTGATAGAAATTAACAGAGAATATTCAATAAAAAAGAATGAAAAAAGTTTTTTAGATTTTAACGATATTGAAATAATGTGTAAAAAAGCTCTGGAAAATGGTGATATTCTAAAATCGTGTAAAGAAAAGTATAAATATTTTATGATAGATGAATATCAAGATACATCAAATCTACAAAGAGATATTTTTTATACACTGTGCAGCGACAATGAGGCTTTGGATAGAAATAATCTTTTCGTAGTTGGTGATCCGAAACAAGCCATATATAGTTTTAGGGGAGCTAACATAAAAGTATTTGAAAAAACCAGAGAAGACATAAAAAAAAGTGGCGGAAAAGACATCACTTTTTATGAAAATCATAGAACTCATCCAAATATAATGGAGCCTATTAATTACATTTATTCTAATAAAATGAAGGATAGATACGATAGCTTAGTCGCAGTTAATGAATTGGGAAAAGTAATCGGAAGAGATGAATTTAAACTCAACAATAAGGACGCAAAAACAAAAGATGATTCCGCAGATATTTTGGTTTCATACATCAATGAAGATAATTTTAAAGACACTGCTATCTTAGCTAGAACTAAGAATGATTTCTCGGAATACGAAAAAAGTTTAGCAAATAGAAAAATTCCTTATTATATTTTTGACAAACAAGGACTTGAAGAATGCAGAGAAGTATTAAATCTGATTCAGTTCATAAAATACGCACGATACGGTGATGACATAAGTAAAGTAGGAATATTATCTAATGTATATGATGTGGATTACAATGAAATATTGAATCAAACAGATAACTATCAATCTACTATGAAAAAAATTGATGAACAAGTTGTAGATTTTACGGAAAATCTTACAAAATATACGATTTACGATTCAATGTCTAATTATATTGAACAGATTGACTACTTAGGATTATTTAATGATCTTCAAGCAAAGGCAAATATAATTAAATTTTTGGAAATTGCAAAGCAATTTGATGCCAACAACTATAGTATAGAAGATTTTGTAGATTATTTTGAAAATAATACTAACTTATATCAAATGTCTTTTGAAGATGAACACAGTGATTTGGTAAAACTTATGACTATTCACAAATCAAAGGGATTAGGTTTTAGTAAGGTAATAGTGGATAATTTGTCAAAGCCATCAATTAATAAAGATAAATTTTTATTATTTATAGACAACGAAAACATTCAGATGCAATTCGTGCTAGATTTTCCTTATTCAAAATTTAGAATGACAAAAGTTAAGAAATTAATAGAAGAAGAGGATGATTACGAAGTTGACAACGTGTACTATACGGCATTCACACGTGCAAAAAAAGAATTATCTTTTTCGAATTCAAAAAAATCGGGACATTTCAAACAAATAAGTCCATACATTGAGGACTTGCAACAAAGAGGAAGTATAAGATTTTTAGAATTAAATGAGAAACCTTTTTTACTCGAAAAAATACAAACAAAATTCGATATACCAGAACCAAAGAAAGTAAAAGTCGAAAAACTTATTCCAATTGGTATTACAAGTATTTTAAATTCCAATGAAGAAATTTTTGATAGTAATCTTCAAAAATCTTCAATAAATTATATATTACTTGGTAATTTGGTTCATATGTATGCGAAATTATCTGACGGAAGTAATTATCCATGTATAAAAGAGGTAGATTTCTTAAATAATGATGAGAAGGAAATTTTCAATGTCGCAACTAAAAACTTTAACCAATTTATAACAGATTTTTCAAATTATAAAAATGAAATGGATTTTAATTTATTGTACGAGAATCTTATGATATCTGGATTTATGGATAGAGTGGAATTTTGTGATGAAGAAATAAAAGTTTATGATTATAAAATTAGTTCACAATCACAAGAATACTTGTACGAAAAATACCACATGCAATTGAAGGTTTATTCTTATGTTTTGAGCAAAAAATACAACAAAAATATTAAAATGATTCTTGTAAATTTAAGAAAAGGATACATTATTGAAAAAAATTACGACCCAAATTGCGAACAAGAGGTTGAGGTTTTTCTTAACAATTATGTAGATCAATTGAATTAGCTAAATTATGAGTTATAATAATACATGAGGTGTGATATGAGTATTAAAGTTCTTTTAGTAGAAGATGAAGATAATATAAGACAATTTACAAAAATAAATTTAGCAAGAGAAGGTTTTGAAATTTTAGAAGCTGAGTCTGGAGAAAAAGGCGTAGAGTTAGCAGAATTAAACAAGCCAGATGTAGCTGTTTTAGATATAATGCTTCCTGGAATTGATGGGTTTGAAGTTTGCAAAATTTTAAGAAATAAATTTCCGGATATTGTTATTATAATGTTGACTGCAAAAACTCAAGATAACGATAAAATTGAAGGACTTGAAAGAGGAGCAGACGATTATTTGACAAAACCATTTAATCCACGTGAATTGATACTTAGAATAAAATCCGTTTTGAGAAGAAGTCCGCAAAAACAAAATAATAGTCAAATTATTGAAGATGAAACATTCAAACTTGATATGTATTCGAGAACTTTTTATAAAAATGGAAAAGAAATTACATTGACTCCAACAGAACTTAACATAATAAAGCTTTTGATGCAAAATCCTGGAAAAGCAATTACTAGAGATGAATTGATGGATAAAGCATGGGGTGAAGATTTTATAGGTGATGCTAAAATTGTTGATGTCAATATGAGAAGATTGAGAAGCAAAATTGAAGAAGATTCAACTCATCCAAAATATATTGTAACGGTTTGGGGAGTTGGTTACAGATGGGAAAATAAAAAATAATGAGTATTAAAAACAAAATAATGTATTCCTTTGTATTTTTAACAAGTATTACTGCGATAATACTTGTTATATTTTCTATTTATGCTACTAAGTTTTATTATTATTCTACAATGGAAGGCGTTTTGAACAACGAAATAAGATATTCGACAAATTTGTACAGCTCTTATATGGCAGATTATGAACTAGATGAAGTAATTGCCGAAGACAAAAACCAGTTTTACAGACAAACTGACTGCCAAGTGCAAATTTTAGACAATAATCAAGTTGTTGTATTTGACTCAATTGCAAGTCCTAATTTGGGAGAAAAAATAGAAACATCAGATGTAGTAAGTGCAATAAATGGCCAAAGCGGAAGATACACGGGAAAAGTTAGTTATTCTGATTCAAATATTATTTCTGTTTCTGTTCCACTTGAATCCAGAGGAAAACAAGTGGGAGTTTTGAGATACATTTCAAGTTTAAAAGAAGTAGACAGGGCAATAAGAGTGAAGTCTGTATCGTTTGCTTTGTTCGGGTTTTTGGTAATATTATTCAGTATTTTATTGAGTAAAATTTTAACGAAAAGCATAATCAAACCGATAAATAGTCTTGCAAAAACTGCCGAAAAAATGGCTAAAGGTGATATGGAAGTAAGAGCAAAAGAAAATGACACAGATGAAATCGGAAGACTTGGAATGACTTTGAATTTATTGACGGACAATATTAACAAGAAAGAACAATTGAAAAACGAATTTATTTCAAGTGTGTCACATGAATTGAGAACACCGTTAACTTCTATAAAAGGATGGGCACAAACATTAAAATACGATCCATCAGATTTAGAAACAACAACTATGGGAATAGACATAATTGATAGTGAATGCGATAGACTTACAAATATGGTTGAGGAGTTACTTGATTTTTCAAGATTTACATCTGGAAGAATTTCAATCGTAAAAAGAAAACAAAACTTAATTGAATTAGCAGAACGCATCAAAAACCAATTGCTTCCTAAAGTTCGTTCTAAAGGAATTGATTTGATATTGAATTATGAAAGTCCAGAACTCATCGCTACATTTGACGAAGACCGAATAAAACAAGTTTTCATTAATATTTTAGATAATGCTATAAAATTTACCCCAGAAAAGGGAACGATAATTATTAATATTGAAAAAACTGAGAAATTTGCAGAAATTTCCATAATAGATACGGGAATTGGAATTTCATTTGAAGAAATAGAACTTGTAACTGGTAAATTTTACAAAGGATCCAATTCCAATTCACATGTAGGTTTGGGGCTTTCTATTTGTGAAGAAATAGTAAAACTTCACAAGGGAGAATTGATGATTAAATCAAAATTAGATGAAGGAACTACAGTTTCGTTTACATTGCCATTAGGAGATGATGAAAATGAAAAAGACAACTAGTATATTGGTAGGTACGATAGTTTTAATTTTGTTGATTGTTTTCATAATGTTCAGAAACAAAGAACAATCTGCAGTTGAAAATATCAAAGTTCCTGAAAATAATTTATTAGTCGCGGCAGGTGTGTGGCAAATTGATAAGAAAGAAAGTTTTTCTGATTCCAAATCCAAAGCTTCAGATGAAATAGGTAAACTTTACGTCGATGAATCTATAGTTGTTTTCGGAAAAAGATTCACCATAAATCCCAAATTTTCGTCCAAATTTGTAAGTTTGCAAAATTATCTTACTAAAAAAACAAGCGAGGAAAATCTAAGTAAGAAATTTTCAAAAGATAAAAAAATGGTCATTACAATTTCAGATGGTAGCAAGTTTTATCAAGATGTTGTTGTAATGGATAAAAACAATATAATACTACCATACAACGGTGTACTTTATTACATGAAAAAAACAGAAAACAAAGTTAGCAGGACTTTTATTGAAAATTACCAGTCGACTTATGAAAGTAAATATTATGAAAATAAGGGAAATAATTTAAAAGACAAAGAAAATATTGCTCTTTTAATAGGAATAAAAAATAAAGCTGTAAGAAATGAAAAAGCAGATATTTCTTATAGGACTATTTTGTTAGACATTGATAAGAAAAATCGTGCACAAATTTATCAAACGTCAGCATTATTTTTCCCTAGGAAAAATGGATTTTGGCTTATGGAATACAAAAAGAATGAGTTTGATAATAATTATGTAGAGCAATTTTTAGCTAAGCCAGTTTATTCAGGCGATAATTCTAAGGAAAATAAAAAATTGGAATTTGACTCATCTGCAGAAATAACATACCTTGGTCCAGAATATATTTCAATTATGAGAATAAAAGATCAATTCGAAGATTATTCAATATATGACATCGATAAAATGAGCAATAATAACGAATTGAATATAGATCAAATCGGAGGAAAAGAAGCTGTAAATGTATTGAAGAATTCCATTGCAGAAGAATCAACAGATTCTAATTCCGAAATTACAGCGAACGATAAAAATGAAGATTACAAAAATATTGGAATTGTAAGAAATTCTGGTAAATGGAATTATCAAACACAATATACATTCAAAGAAAATAACGAAGTAAAATTGAAAAATGTAATTCTAAACATCGTTTCACATTTGAATTTATCACCAGATGAATTATCCATGAATTGGCAATCTATTAAAAATTTAAAAAGTAGTGCTATAGATGCTTATTCTTCTCCTGATAAGAGAATATTAATAGTTCAAACGACAGATGAAATATTAATTTACGATTATTCTAACGATAATAAATTAATAGGAAGTATTCCGATTACTAAAGAGGATTCTATTATCATGAGTGAATGGGCAATTGGAAATTATGCCGAAATGTGGAAAAAAGAATTTCAAAACAACGATAAAATTCCATCATCATTTATTACTAACCTAAGACAATAAAATTAATCGAAACTAAGAAGTAGATAATCCAGAAAATTATCTACTTCTTTTTAGATTATTTCAATAAATTGAATTTTAAAAACATTTAAAACTCTTTACAAATTCTTAAAATAGTGTATAATATTATTGTTGTGGTAAAGATATGCGCCTTTAGCTCAGTTGGTAGAGCAACTGACTCTTAATCAGTGGGCCCAGGGTTCGAGTCCCTGAAGGCGCACCACTTTTTTTAAAATTTAATATGCGCTTTTAGCTCAGTTGGTAGAGCAACTGACTCTTAATCAGTGGGCCCAGGGTTCGAGTCCCTGAAGGCGCACCATCTAATCCGAGATTTACTCGGATTTTTTTATTTTAGAAAATTAAATTATCTTAAAAGTTCAATATATATGATATAATAAAAAAAGGAGGATTAACATGAAATCAATTTTATCTGTAGTATGGAAATACAAAGGTTTTACTTTTTTGTTTTTCATATTTGTAGCTATATTAATGATTATAGTGCATTTTTTACATAATAAATTACACAATAAACAAAAAAAATATATATTCACAACTGCTATTTTTATTTTATCAGCTGTTCTTTTTGTAATGTCGATGTTGTCGATTTTAAATAAGTTTGGACTTACATTGTTAATGATGTTTACTTTTACATTTGCATCGGCTGTAATTTGCTTAGCGTATTCTTTGATTTTGGATATCATAAATCCAATTCCTCAAAAGAAAAAAAGCTTAGAATTTCGCAATATAATTGAAAAATTTGACAGATTAGTTGAAGAATCTAGGAGTACCAAACAATGAAAATAGGCGCGTTTTTTGATATTGATGGAACAATAGCCAGAGATTCACTAATGATTGAGCATTTCAAAAAATTAGTTAATTTTGAAATAATAGATCAAAAATTATACTACGAAAAAGTTTATCCAGCATACCAAAAATACGAAAAAAGAAAAATCGACTATGATGAGTATCTCAATCAATTGGTTGATGTGTATAAGTACAAGCTCAAAGGATTTAGTAGCGAGTTTAATGAATTTATATCCAATCAAGTAATCAGCCAAGTTAAAGAGAAAGTTTACAGATATACGCGTGAGATGATAGAATTTCACAAAGAAAATAATCATCTGATATTTTTTATTTCAGGAAGCCCTGACTTTTTGGTAAAAGAAATGGCTGAAAGTTATGGCGTAACAGAATACAGAGCATCCTTGTATTTGAAAAAATCGGGAATGTACACTGGAGAAGTGGTGCCAATGTGGGATAAAAATAGCAAAAAGACTGTAATCGATGAAATAGTTGAACGTTATGATATTAATGTCGATAATTCATACTGTTATGGTGATACTTCTGGTGATTTTTCTATGATTAATATGATGGGAAAACCAACAGCGATTAATCCTACAAAAGAGCTATTTGAACTTATTAGATCAAACGAAAAAATAAATGAAAAAACCAAAATAATCATTGAAAGAAAAGATGTAATATACGATTTTCCTAAAAATGGTAAAATTTTAGATATTTAAGAAGCGTAACAGACTCTCTTCACAGTTGTGAGGAGAGTTTTTTATATGCAAAGACCACAGAAGAATTTTGAAGTTCATCTGTGGTCTAAATTTTTGTTCTAATTTTGTTTAAAATAATTTTTGTCGTATTTAAATGATCTAACAAGTTTTCCTATTTGGAATACTCTGTTATTAGGATCATTTGGCATATCGCATGTCATCAAAGAAAGAATAGGTTTATTATCATAATTTTCAATTCTATCGTCTTCTAACATGTAAAATGCATACGAGTCAGTAACTTTTCTATCTACGATTTCATATTCGTAGATGTTCTTCTTATCTGTAATGTAAACTTTGGTACCCTTAGTTAAATCATACACTTTACTAAACAAAGATCCGTTTCTTTTCATGTAATGACCTGTTAGTGTGTAATTTTTTTCTCCCATTTTTTGATTTTCTTTCATTGTGGCTGCACCACTTAATAAGTGTTCGTCAGTTACTCCACGATGAATAGGTAAACTCAAATTATAATCAGGGATAATAATTTGTCCAATAACATTTTCTCCGCTTATAGCTGTAAAATTAAACAACGATGTAGTTGTGCTAATTGAGTTTACGGCGTCAAAGTCGTTTTTGAATTCCTTTTTGTTGTTTTGTTCCATTTCTGTGGATGATATATCTTTACTTATATCATTTTCACTATAATAGGTAGGTATTAATCTGGCTGCGAAATATAAAGCAAATAGCAGAATACCTATCGTCATTAAAAAAATTCCAAATTTCTTTCTCATATTCATCCTCTTTAATTTTTATTACGTAGAGTATTTTAACATATATTTAAATTTAAGTAAATATCAATAAGAACGTATATTCAGAACGTATAAAAACATTGAAAGCATCATATATAAAAGATATTATTAATGTAGTGGAATGAAAGTGGAACAAAGTGGAGGGAAAAATGTTTATTAACGAATATTTTCATAATATTGACTCAAAAGGTCGCGTTATTATGCCCTCAAAGTTTAGGGATGAAATAGGAGAAGAATTCTACATTACAAAAGGTATGGATGAATGTCTTTTTGTATATCCTGTATCTGCTTTTATTCAAATGACTGAAAAGCTTAATAAATTGTCATTAACTAGAAGACAAGCAAGAGCGTTTTCAAGGGTGTTTTTCGCTGGTGCTAGTAACCAGGAAATTGATAAACAAGGAAGGTTTTTGATTCCACAATCCTTGAGAAACTATGCAGATATCAAAAAAGAAGTTGCTATTATTGGGGTATCCAACCGTATTGAAATATGGGATAGAGAAAAATGGGAACAATACTCTAATGACTCTTCACTAAACTATGACGATTTAGCTGATGATTTAAATGATCTTGATTTGTAGGTGAATTATGGAATTCAAACATGTGCCAATTTTATTAGATGAGTGCATCGAAAATTTGAATATTAGAGACGGTAAAATTTATGTGGATTGCACTGTTGGAGGCGCTGGACATTCCAGAGAAATTGCAAAAAGAATTGGGAATGGTAAGTTAATTTGCTTTGATCAAGACGAAGACGCATTAATAGTAGCAAAAGAACGCTTAAAAGAATATGGAGATAAGATTATCTTTATAAAGGATAATTTTAAAAATATAAAAAGCGATTTACAAAATATAGGAATTGATAAAGTTGACGGAATTTTAATGGATATAGGTGTTAGCTCTTATCAAATCGATGAAGATAGTAGAGGTTTTTCTTATATGCACGATGCAGATTTAGATATGAGAATGGATCAAACTAATCCGATTAGCGCCAAGGATATCGTCAACACTTATTCACAAGAAGATTTAGAAAATATTATTTTCAAATATTCAGAAGAAAAATGGGCGAAAAGAATTGCAGAGTTTATATGCAATGAAAGGGAAATCAAACCTATTAATACTACTTTCGAATTAGTGGAAGTAATCGAAAAAGCGATTCCTAAAAAAGTAAGAATGAATCAAAAAGGCCACAGTGCAAAGAAAACTTTTCAAGCAATTAGGATTGAAGTTAATAAAGAATTAGAAGTTTTAGAACAAGCAGTTGGAGATTGTATAGATTTGCTAAATCCTGAAGGTAGAATTTGCATAATAACGTTTCATTCTTTGGAGGATAAAATTTGTAAAGATATTTTCAAACAAAGACAAAAAGGTTGTATATGTCCTCCAGAAATTCCGGTATGTGTTTGCAATCATAAGCCTGAAATTAAGATTATTACTAGAAAGCCGATAGAGCCTTCACCAGAAGAATTAAAACAAAATTCTAGGGCTAGAAGTGCAAAATTGAGAGTGGCTGAAAAGATTATTTGATAATTATATGATTTGATTAATAAATGGAGACAAAAATGGGTAATGCACAAAGAAAAATTGAAGTTTTTCCACAGTATGTAGAAAAAAAAGAATTTGAAGTCAAAAAAATTGAACAAACTAAAAAATTAAATAGACCTAGTAGAAAAACAAATCTTTTTTCTACTTTTAATAAAGTAATGATATGCGTGGTTATTTGTTTATCCATTTTGGTTATGAATCGTTATTCTAAAATTCAGAGCATGTCTAGTGAATTAAAAGAAGTAAAAAATCAAGTAATGCTTACAGAAGGCAACCGAGATGTGATAAAATCTAATATAGAAAGTAATTTAACTAATAAAAACATTGAAGAAATAGCAAAAAATAATTTGGGTATGCAATTTCCTGAAAATGCTCAAATTATGTACTTAAAATTAGAGGAAAAATAATGAGAAGGCGCAATTTAAGCAAAGGAAAAATCAATAAAAATTTCAATAAAAACTACAATTCTCGTATTGTAGTTTTATTTTGTATACTGACAATTATTGTATTATTAATAGTTGGTAAACTGATTTATTTACAATTGACTCCTGCCGGAGATAAATACCGAAAACTATCGGCAAAACAAAGCACCAATACTATTAATATTGATGCTGAAAGAGGGAAAATATTAGATACAAATGGAGAGACATTGGCAGATAATGTCGTATCTAATAACTTGTATGTAAATGCTACTTATTTAAATGATCAATCGAAATCAAACTTAATTGATTCGTTAGGAAAAACTTTAAGTATGAAACCTGAAGAATTAAGAAAAGTTTTAGATAAAAAGAAAACAGTTCTAGTTAAACCTTCATTATCAAAAACAGAAATAGAAAACATAAAAAAACTACCTATTAGTAATCAGAAATTTATTAGCATCGTTTCTGAGAAAAAGAGGTATTATCCAAACAAGGAAATGTTAGCTCAAGTTTTAGGATTTACAAATGTAAATAATGATGGCGTTGTTGGGTTGGAGAGCTTTTATAATGCTAAATTAAAAGGGAAACCCGGAAAAAGAATTCTGAACAGTTCAGTTAATAGATCGATCGATTTATCTGATGATAGTTCTGTAATAATAAATCCAGAAAATGGATATGATTTAAAAACAACTATAGATAGTACTATCCAGGGTTTTGTGGAAGATAGTTTAAAAGATATAGAGAATAATTTTAAACCAAAATCTGCTACGATAATCGTTATGAATCCAAATAATGGGGATGTATTGGGTATGGGCTCTTATCCGAATTTTAACCCTAATGATCCTAAAACTCCACTTTTAAAAGATCAAATAAGTGAATTAAATGATTTGAAAAAAGAAAATGACGATGATAAAATCAGTGAATTTTATTTTAATATGTGGGAAAATAAAGCAACTTCATGGACTTACGAGCCGGGAAGCGTATTTAAAACTATAACTAGTGCGGCTGCAACTGAAGAGCATACAGCAACACAAGAATCACATTATTTCTGTAATGGATTTATCAGAGATATTCCAGGAGTTGTCATAAGATGCGAAAGATATTGGAATCCTCATGGAGACGAAACTTTCCAAGAAGCTTTTAACAATTCTTGCAACATTGCATATGTAAATATTGGTAGAGATTTGGGAAAAGCAAATATTCAAAAATACGTAAATGGATTTGGTTTTAATCAAAAAACAGATATTGATTTACCGGCTGAAGAATTAGGAATAGCTCCGAAAAGCGTGAAAGACATCGATGCAGCAAGACTTGCTACGCTTTCTTATGGTCACGGTATTTCGGCAACGCCGATTCAAATGATAATTGCTTTAAACTCAATAGTAAACGGTGGAATGTTGATAGAACCACATGTTGCAAAGGAATTTATTTCAAAGGATACAAAAAAGATAGAAAAAGTTCAGCCAAAAGTAAAAAGACAAATAATTTCAGCACAATCCTCAAAGCAAATCAATAAAATGTTGCAGGGAGTTGTAGATGATGGAAGTGGTAAAAAAGCTTCAATTCAAGGATTTGGGATTGGTGGTAAAACTGGAACAAGTATAAAAATCGAAGACGGTAAATACACTGACGACAAAACTACTGCTTCATTTTTTGGATCTTTTCCAACAGATCATCCAGAATACACTGTTTTAATCGTAGTAGATGAGCCTCAAAGAAAAAACGGAGGAAGTGCTGTATGCGCCCCTTCTGCAGGTAAGATTTTTTCAAGAATTATTGAATATAAGAGAATAAATAAAACTAGACTGGATTTTGAGGATTCAGATAAGGTTACTGTCCCAGAATTAGAAGGGCTAACATTGAAGTTAGCTGTTGATAAGTTGAATTCATTGGGCTTAAAGTCTAAGGTTACAAATTCAAATTCGAATTTAAATTCAATTGTAAAATCTCAAGAAACAGCTGCATATTCTAAGGTAAATAAAGGGGATATAATTGAACTTACAACGGGAAGTGTAGAGGACTCAATGATTAGGATTCCTGAAATAGTAGGATTCACAGTTGAAGATGCTGTAGATACTTTAGAAAAATACGGTATTAAAAATATCGAAATAAAAAATGGTAAAAAAGGTAAAGTAGTAAAAACTGATCCTGAAGAAAACAAATTGATAGATCCAAAATCTTATATTAAAATTTATACTGAACAAGAGAAAAATACTGAAGAATAATTTTTCCGTGTGGTATAATAAATACTTATGAGGTATAAAATTGGACATAATTTGTGTTCATAATTTAAGGAGATAAATATGAATTTTAAAAGTGAAATTTTAATGTCGATGTTATTATCTATTGTAATTTCGTTGATATTAGGAAAGTTTATAATCAGGATTTTAAGACAAAAACATATTGGTCAAGAAATCAGAGATGACGGCCCCAAATCACACTATTCAAAAGCGGGAACACCAACTATGGGAGGTATTATATTTATAATATCTACATTGATTACTGTGATTGTATTCAGATTATTTAATAGTGAAGTTTTGTTGGCGATTTATGGAATGCTTGCATTTGGAGCGATAGGTTTCATAGATGATTTCATGAAATTAGTAATGAAACGTTCATTGGGATTAAATGAAAAACAAAAACTTGTGTTACAACTTTTGTTTTCTATCATAGCTTGTTTTTTGATTAAACAAGTAAATCCGAATTTTACAAAACAAGTTATTCCGTTTTTCCATAAAACAGTAGATTTTGGAATAATAACTTATCCATTCTTGATTTTCGTAATGATGGGAACATCTAATGCTACTAATCTTACTGATGGATTAGATGGACTTGCAACTTCTGTATCAATTCCTGTGTTCATTGCTACAAGTATTATTTTGTACAACTTAAATTCTACAGCTAGTATATTCAGTATTATATTTGCTGGTAGCCTTTTGGGATTTTTGGTGTACAATTCGAATCCGGCGAAAGTTTTTATGGGGGATACAGGATCCATGGCTATAGGTGGCGCTTTGGTGATGATTATGGCTATGTACGGATTGAGTTTTTACTTAATTATTTTAGGATTTGTGTACATGATTGAAGTGTTATCCGTAATAATTCAAATGACTAGCTACAAATTGAGAAATAAAAAAAGAGTATTTTTGATGAGTCCAATTCATCATCATTATGAATTAAAAGGCTACAAAGAACAAAAAATAGTATCAACTTTTATGGTTGTATCAGTAATTACAAGTTTAATTACATTAATAGATATATTGTAGGTGAATTATGGAAAAAATATTAGTATTTGGATTAGCCAGAACAGGAATATCAGCTCTAAAAACATTAAAATTAAAAGGATATGATTTGGGAGCTATTGATGATAATATTGACGAAGAGAAAACAAAAATATTAAATGAATTAGACGTTCAAATAGAGAATATAGATACTATTGATAAATACGATATTATTTTAAAAAGTCCTGGTATTAGAATGGATAATCCAGTGATATTAAAGGCGAATGAATTAAATATCGAAGTTGTTAGTGATTTGGAATTGGCGCAAAGAATTTTTGAAGATATTAAAATTGTTGCTATTACTGGCACGAATGGAAAGACAACTACAACTTCTTTGATGACTAAAATGTTGAATGATTCAGGAAGAAAAGCTATTTCAATAGGAAATATTGGTGTTGGAATGTTATGGGAAATATATAACAGTGACAAAGACACATATTTTGTTATTGAATGTTCAAGCTTCCAACTAGAAAGTACGAAAAACTTTAAACCGCAATATTCTTGCATAATCAATATTACTCCAGATCATATTGATTGGCACGGAAGTATGCAAAATTATGTAAACGCAAAAAGGAATGTATTAAAGAATCAAGACCATAATTGTTACACGGTACTTAATGTTGATGATGAATACTACGAAGAATGCAAAAATTTTACAAAATCGAATGTATATGATGTGTCTACTTCAAACGATGTGAAAAAAGGTTCATTCATCAAAGACGATTCAATATATTTTTCTGATTCAGATTGCAACAAAATAATTGACTTAAAAGATGTTAAATTAATAGGCTATCATAATTATCAAAATGTTCTATTCTGTGTTACTTTAGCAAAGTTGATAGGTATTAATGACGATAGTATCAGACAAACTTTAATGAGTTTTTCTGGTGTAGAACATAGGCTAGAATTTGTAAGAGAATTATCGGGAGTAAAATACTACAACGATTCTAAGGGAACCAATGTTGATGCAAGTGTTAAAGCAATAGAATCTTTTGATAAGAATGTTATTATATTAGCTGGTGGATACGACAAAAAAGTAAGCTTGGATAATTTTTTCATAGCTGGTAAGAACAAGTTTAAAGCATTGATTTTAATGGGGCAAACTAGAGAGTTGTTCGAAAAAAAAGCAAAAGAATATGGATTTGAAAATATATTTTTAGTAGATGATATGAAACAAGCGATTACTCAAGCTAGTAAAATAGCTGAAAGAGGAGACGTGGTGCTACTTTCTCCAGCTAGTGCAAGTTGGGGAATGTACAATAACTATGAAGAAAGAGGAAATGAATTTAAAGAATTAGTAAAAAATTTGCGAGGATAGAAGCATGAAACTTTCAAAAGATGGGAAAGGTATCTTGTATATAACAATTTTCCTGACAATTTTTGGAATAATTATGGTACTAAGCTCAAGTTGGCCAACGGCAGTTAGTGAACATAGAGCTTGGTATTATTATGGACTAAGACAAGGCATTTTTGCATTGCTTGGTTTTATTTTCATGAAATTTACCAGTGTATTTAATAATGAGAATTACAAAAAAAATGCATTGTGGATATTTGCTTTTGCAATTTTATTGTGTATGCTTGTTTTTACACCGTTGGGAAAAGAAATAAATTACGCAAAACGTTGGATCAAGATTAAATCATTTAGCTTTATGCCATCGGATATTCTTAAATTTGCATCGATTAACTTAGCAGCAGCTATTGTATCACAAAATATCAATAAAATTAAAACCTTCAAAGAAGGGTTTTTGAGAATGATTATATTAGTTGCGATATCAGGAGGTGTTGTATTTATCCAGCCCGATTTATCAACAGCAATAGTAATCATAGGAAGTGTTTTTTGCGTATTTATGGTAAGTGGTTTAAATATTAGATACATTATATCTACATTTATAACTGCACTTGTATTTGGATACATAGCTATATTTAAAGTAAAAATAGGTTACAGTAGAATTGACAGGATTATAGCTTTTATTGATCCATTGGGGAATTTAGAAGATGAGGGATGGCAATTATCCCAATCGTTGGCAGCAGTGTCTAACGGTAGTTTTCTTGGTAGTGGATTAGGTATGAGTAAACAGAAATTTTTGTATTTATCCCAAGCTCATAATGACTTTATTTTTGCGATTATTTGTGAAGAATTTGGGTTTTTAGGAGCTTTGGTTTTAATTATTGCTTATTTTGCCTTCTTAGTTTTTGGAATCAGAATTGCGATGAAAACAAAATATACTTATTCAAGATTATTGGTTTCTGGAATACTTTTCGTAATCGGGATACAAGCGTATGTTAATATGACGGTGGTTACGGGATTAATTCCTCCAACAGGATTGACATTACCATTTATATCGTATGGCGGAACGTCTTTGATGATTATGTTGGCATTAGTAGGGATAATTTTAAATGTAGACAGAAACAATGAAGAGGAGAGACAATGAATATAATAGTATCTGGCGGCGGAACTGGTGGACATATATATCCAGCCATTTCATTAATTGAAGAATTAAAAAAAAGAGATGAAAATAATAAAATACTTTATGTAGGAACCGAAAAAGGATTGGAAAGTAGTATTGTTCCAAAACTGGGAATAGATTTTAAAACTATACATGTTAGAGGAATTCCTAGAAAAATAAATGCGAATTCTTTTAAAGCTTTGAAAGAATTATTCAAAGGATTAAAAGAAGCAAATAAAATTCTTAAAGAATTCAAGCCAGATCTTGTTATTGGAACTGGTGGATATGTGAGTGGACCTATATTATACAAAGCCACTAAAACTAAAGCAAAGGTAGCCTTTCACGAACAAAATAGTTTTCCTGGAGTTACTAATAGGATATTATCAAGATATGTTGATAGATATTTTGTCACATTTGAAGAATCCATTAAATACTTCAAAAATCAAGAAAAAGCCGTTGTAACTGGTAATCCAATTAGGAACAGATTTACTGATATTGGAAAAAACAAAGATGCAGCACTTGAACAATACAAAATATCTGAAAACAAAAAAGTTGTATTCATATTTGGCGGATCAAATGGTTCTGAAATATTAAACAAAGCAACACTTGATATGGTTGATAAAATATCTAATCAAGATGTATTTGAGGTAATTTTAGCTACAGGTAAATTAAATTACGATGAGTTTATACAAAAATTAGGAAATGACATTAGAAATTTACACATCTATCCATATATAGATGACATAGATAAAGCTTATTCTGTGTCTGATTTGATCGTTACAAGTAGTGGGGCTATAACACTAGCTGAACTATCATTCTTGGGTAAGGCGTCAATACTTGTTCCAAAAGCATATACAACAGAAAATCATCAAGAACACAACGCAAGAGCATTTGAAAAAATAGGAGCAAGTAAGGTTATATTGGAAAAAGACGTGAATGCTAATACCCTATTTGACCAAATAAATGAAATACTAAGTGATGATAAATTGTTACAAGAACTTTCAGAAAACTCGAAGAAAATGTCTTATCCAACTGCTTGTAAAGATATTGTAGATGAACTTTACAGATTGGTAGAACAAGATGAGAAAGCATAGAGTAGTAATTATTGTAGCAATATCGCTATTGATTGGACTCATAGCGTATTTATGTGCTACACTTGACTATTTTTCAATAAAAAAAATCACAGTTAAAAACAATAAAATAGTAAAAATATCTGAAATAAAAGATTATGCTAATTACTCATTAGGCGAAAATATTTTTAGATTTAATAAGAAAAAATTACAGGAAAAAATTAATAAAGATATTTATATTAGAAATGCAAATATCAAGAAGATTTATCCAAATACTATTGAAATAACAGTGGAAGAGGCAAATGATATTTGTTATTTTGAAGTTGGAAAAGATAAAATTTTAGTAGATTCGGATTTTAAAATTGCAAAGAACAAGGATAGAATAGACTATTCAAAAATTGTTAAAATTGTTGGAGCAAATGAAAATCTGTTAAAAATTAGTAATTTAAAATCAGACGAAAAATTTTATGAGTTTTTGTATAATCTTTATTCACACAAAATTTTAGAACAATTAACTGAAATTAACGTCGTAAATTCAAACGATGTAACCATGGTTACAAAAAACGAAATAAAAGTGTTTTTTGGAGATTTGAATGACTCAGAGAAGAAATCAAATAATATTTCGAAGATTTTAAAAGAAATTAGTACTAAAAGTATAAACACAAAAATGCTAGATACTAAAGATCCTCAAAAACCATTTTTGATAAAAGAAAATCCAGACCAAACTGAGTAATTACAGTTTTAGAGTTTGCCCTGTAAAAAAGATTTTATAAGATACATAAAAAATATGGTGTATTTATAATACATTGGTGTATTATTAGTTTTATGATTCAAAAATCACATCAAACTCAAAGAAAAAGGAATAAGCTTTAAAAATGTTAGAGGTACAAATCCAAATAGCTAAATGTAGCTGAAAATAATTAAATATAATAAAGATTATACTACAAGTACAAAACAAATGAGAAGTGAAAAAACTCTAAATGTATTAAAAATATTGTTGAACTTGTAGTATAATTAAGTTAAAGAGATTAAAAGGAATTTTAATTACAAATTAGGAGGATGTTATGACTTTTGATATGGAACTAGAAGATAATGATTTAGCCAAAATCAAAGTAATTGGTGTTGGTGGCGGCGGAAATAACGCCGTAAAGAGAATGAAAGAAGAAGGTTTGCAAGGTGTAGAATTTGTTGCAGTTAATACTGACAAACAAATTTTAAATAATTTAGATATTAATACTAAATTGCAAATCGGAAGCAAGATTACAAAGGGTTTGGGAGCCGGAGCTAATCCTGCAGTTGGTATGAAAGCTGCTGAAGAAAGTAGAAACGAAATCGAAGAAGCACTTGACAAAACAGACATGGTATTTGTAACTGCTGGTATGGGTGGTGGAACTGGTACTGGTGCTGCACCAATAGTTGCACAAATCGCAAAAGAAAAAGGAATACTTACAGTTGGTGTTGTAACAAAACCATTTACATTCGAAGGAAGAAAAAGACAAATGCAAGCTGAACAAGGTATTGAAGCTTTGAAGGGAAAAGTTGATACTTTGGTAATTATTCCTAACGATAAATTGTTACAAATTTCAGACAAGAGAACTACAATGTCTGAAGCTTTCATGATGGCTGACGAAGTTCTTATGGATGGTATTCAAGGTATCTCTGATTTAATCGCTGTACCTAACTTAATCAACTTAGACTTTGCAGATGTTAGATCAATTATGTTAAACCAAGGTATTGCTCATATGGGTATTGGTAAAGCAAATGGAGATAATAGAGCAATGGAAGCTGCTAAACTTGCAGTTAAATCTCCTTTATTAGAAACATCAATTGGTGGAGCAAAAGCTGTGTTAATTAACGTTACTGGAAAAGAATTAGGATTATTCGAAGTTAATGAAGCTGCAGAATTAATTAGAGAAGAAGTAGATCCAGATGCTAATATTATATTTGGTGCTGGTGTCGATGATTCATTAGGAGATGACATCAAAATCACTGTCATTGCAACAGGATTTGATTCTGACAATCCAATGGCTAACAAATTAAAATCAAACAAAAAAACTGATTCAGTTTCTCAAAAATCAGAAGAAACTTCTGAAAAAGATCGCGACGATATAGAAATACCTTCATTCTTGAAGAGAAGAGGATTCTAATGAAATGTCCGTTCTGTAATGCATCTGATACAAAAGTTGTAGATACTAGAGCATCGGAAGATGATAAGATAGTTAGACGAAGGAGAGAATGTATTTCTTGTCACAAAAGATTTACCACTTATGAAAGATATGATTTTAATAACCTTACAGTGGTAAAAAAAGATAAAAACAGAGAAGCTTTTGATAGGGATAAAGTGTATCGTGGAATGAAAAAGTCTTGTGAAAAAAGACCCGTTCCAGATTCAGTGTTGCTTGAGGCTACTAAAGAGATAGAAGTTGAATTAACACATAGCAATAAAAGGGAGGTAGATTCATCTGAAATAGGTGAATTAATAATGAAAAAGCTTAAGAAGATTGACAAGGTGGCATATATTCGTTTTGCTTCTGTGTATAGAGAATTTACAGATGTTAAATCTTTCAACGAGGAAATATCAAAATTAGATAATGAATAAGGTCGGGTAATTATCCGACCTTTAATTTTTATTTAACGATATTTAGTTTTTGTGGTAAGATATAAATAAAATAAATGTTAAAGGGGAAATATTTTGGATTTATTTGAATATAATTTACAATTACAAAAAGAAAATAGTTCGCCGTTAGCAAATAGACTCAGGCCTAAAAGTTTGGATAAATATTTTGGACAATCCCATGTGGTTGGAGAAGGAAAGCTTTTGAATAGGTTGATAAAGGCTGATAAAATTCCTTCCATGATTTTTTATGGGCCTCCCGGAACTGGAAAAACAACCTTGGCAGAAATAATTTCGAACCAAACTAATTCGTTGTTCGAAAGATTATCTGCTATATCTAGTGGAGTTAAAGATATTAGAGAAGTCATTTCAACAGCTAAAAACAATTTGAGTATGTATAATAAAAAGACCGTTTTGTTCATAGACGAAATTCACAGATTTAATAAATCGCAACAAGATGCTTTGCTTGGATATGTTGAAGACGGTACAATTACACTGATAGGTGCTACTACAGAAAATCCATTCTTTGAAGTTAACAAAGCTCTTTTATCTAGATGTCAAATTATCGATTTGAAACCGTTAACTGATACAGATATTAAAAATATCATAGAAAATGCGCTTACAGAAGATAAAAAGCTAAGAGAAATGAACATTCAATTTGATGAAAAAGCTATTGATGTTCTTGTTAATTCTGCAAATGGAGATGCAAGAAGTGCATTGAATGCTTTGGAAATTGCAGTCGAAAGCTCAGATTTAGTTAATGGATGTTTAATCATAGATGAAGATGCGATAAAAAATTCGGTATTTAAACCTGTGTTGAAATATGACAAAGAAGAAGATCACTATAATGTTATATCGGCATTCATTAAATCTATGAGAGGTTCTGATATTAACGCAGCTTTGTATTACTTAGCAAGAATGATTGAAAGCGGAGAAGACCCTAAATTTATTGCTAGAAGAATGGTGATTTTTGCATCAGAAGATATTGGACTAGCAAATCCAGAAGCTTTGACTGTCGCTATTAATGTGTTCAATGCAGTTAATTTAATAGGGTTACCAGAATGTAGGATAAATTTATCGAATGGTGTAATTTATCTTGCATCAAGCGAAAAATCTAATACGTCTTATGTCGCAATTGACAAGGCTTTGGAAGATATTCGACAAAATAAGATTTACGATGTTCCTAGTCATTTAAAAGATGCGCACTATAATGGGGCAAAATCATTGGATAGAGGAGTTGGCTACAAGTATCCACACAATGACGATTCGTATCAACAATATTTACCAGACGAATTGAAAAATCAAAAATATTACGATCCAAAAGATATTGGATATGAAAGCAAAATATATAAAAAAACGAGGAGTAAAGAATGATATTAATTAGAGATTTAATTAAAGATTACGAAAAATATTCTGACAAAGAAGTTGAAGTTGGAGGTTGGATTAAAAACTCAAGATTTAGTAAGAATGTTGGATTTATTGAACTAAACGATGGAACTTTTTTCAATCCAGTTCAAATAGTAGTAGGAAAAGATAATGAAGATTTTGAAAAGTGTGAAAAGTTAAAATTAAGTTCAGCAATTATTGTTATTGGTAAATTAGTTATGACTCCAAATTCTAAACAACCTTTTGAAATTCAAGCAGAAAAAATTATAGTTGAAGGGGAATCTACAGATGATTATCCACTTCAAAAGAAGAGACATACATTTGAATTTTTGAGAACAATATTACATTTAAGACCAAGAACAAATACATTTAATGCTGTATTTAGAGTTAGAAGTAGATTGGCATTTGCTATTCATAAATTCTTTAATGAAAGAGGATTTGTATATGTTCATACTCCAATAATAACAGGTAGTGATGCTGAAGGCGCTGGAGAAATGTTCAGAGTTACAACATTAGACTTAGATAATATTCCAAAAGATTACGATGGAAATGTTGATTTTTCACAGGATTTCTTCTCAAAAGCTACTAATTTAACTGTAAGCGGTCAATTACAAGCAGAAGCTTATGCACTAGCTTTCAGGAATGTGTATACATTTGGACCAACTTTTAGAAGTGAACATTCTAATACTCCTAGACATGCGGCAGAATTTTGGATGATGGAACCTGAAATATGTTTTGCTGATTTGGATGATGTATGTAATTTGGCTGAAGATATGGTTAGATATATCATAAAAGATGTTATGGAAAATTGTGAAGAAGAAATTAAATTCTTCAACAGTTTTGTAGACAAGAACTTAATTGAAAGATTAACAAAAGTTGCCAATAAATCATTCAAAAAATTAACTTATACTGAAGCTGTTGAAATTTTACAAAAATCAGGAGAAAAATTTGAATATCCTGTTGAATGGGGAATGGATTTACAAACAGAACACGAAAAATATTTGAGTGAAAAAGTTGTTGACGGGCCGGTATTTGTTACTGATTATCCAAAAGAAATCAAGGCGTTCTACATGAGACTTAACGACGACAACAAAACAGTTGCGGCAACAGATCTTTTAGTCCCAGGAATCGGTGAATTAATTGGTGGAAGTCAAAGGGAAGAAAGATACGAATTGTTGGATAAGAAAATGAATGAATTAGGATTCAATAAAGAAGAATACAAATGGTATCTTGATTTAAGAAAATACGGCGGAGTTAAACACGGTGGATTTGGTTTAGGTTTTGAAAGAATGGTTATGTATATGACAGGAATGTCAAACATAAGAGATGTCATTCCATTCCCTAGAACTGTTGGACATTGTGAATACTAATATTGAATTTAATTCTGTTATGTGATATCATAATAGTAAGTTTTTATAATAATATTTGAATAAAAGTAGTAAATAATTAAAAATTTTCAGAGAATTGGTGGTTGGTGCGAATCAATATTTGAGATTATTGAACTTGTTTATTAATAGAATATTCGTATATCTGCGTTAAAGATTTGAGTGGGATTAACCAATAAGAGTGGTACCGCGGAATTTTATTTCGTCTCTTCTTTGTAAGAGGCGAATTTTTTATTATTTGGAGGTAAAAATGGATAGATATAATCCGAATTCAATTGAGAAAAAGTGGCAAAAATATTGGGAAGAAAACAAAACCTTTAAGACTTCTGATGATAAGTCAAAAGAAAAATTCTATGCATTAGTAGAGTTTCCTTATCCTTCTGGACAAGGACTACACGTAGGCCATCCAAGACCATACACTGCATTGGATATCGTTTCAAGAAAAAGAAGAATGCAAGGATATAATGTTTTGTATCCAATGGGTTGGGATGCATTTGGACTTCCTACAGAAAATTTTGCTATTAAAAATAAAATAAGACCTGAAATTGTTACAGAAAATAACATCAAAAACTTCAAAAGACAGATGCAATCAATCGGTTTTTCTTTTGATTGGGACAGAGAAATAAACACAACAGACCCAGATTACTATAAATGGACTCAATGGATTTTCATCCAAATGTTTAAAAAAGGACTTGCATATAAAAAAGAAATGCCTATTAACTGGTGTCCTTCATGTAAGACAGGACTTGCAAATGAGGAAGTAATAAACGGTCATTGCGAAAGATGTGGTGGAGAAGTAATCAGAAAAGTTAAGAATCAATGGATGCTTAAAATAACTGAATACGCTGATAGACTTATAGATGATTTAAAAGATGTTGATTATTTGGATAGAATAAAATCTCAACAAATAAACTGGATTGGAAGATCATACGGTGCAGAAATTAAATTCCCATTAAAAGAAGTTGACGAAAAAATAACTGTATTTACTACAAGAGCCGATACTATATTTGGTGCAACTTACATGGTTATTTCTGTGGATCATCCTCTAATAGAAAAATATAGTGATAAAATTAAAAATATCGAAGAAATTAGAAATTATAGGTCAGAAGTAGCTAAAAAATCAGAATTAGAAAGAACTGATTTATCTAAAGAAAAAACAGGATTCAAAATTGATGGATTGACTGCTATTAATCCTTTAACCAACAAAGAAATTCCGGTTTATGTATCAGATTACGTATTGATGACTTACGGAACTGGTGCTATCATGGCTGTTCCTGCGCACGACGACAGAGACTACGAATTCGCTAAAAAATTCAACATTGAAATGATTCCTGTAATTGAAGGATCTGACATAGAAAATTCTGCATTCACCGAAACAAACGAAGGAAATCTTATTAATTCTGAATTCTTGAATGGTTTGAGTGTAAACGAAGCAAAACAAAAAATGTATGAATACATTGAAGAAAAAGAAATAGGTCATAAGAAAACAAATTATAAATTAAGAGACTGGGTATTTTCTAGACAAAGATATTGGGGAGAACCAATTCCATTGGTTTATTGCGAACATTGTGGATGGGTTCCTTTGGAAGAAAAAGATTTACCATTAGTATTGCCTAAGGTTGATAATTATGAACCAACAGATAATGGAGAATCACCACTATCTAATATAGATGAATTTGTTCACACAAAATGTCCAAAATGCGGGAGAGATGCTGTAAGAGAAACTGATACTATGCCACAATGGGCAGGATCTTCGTGGTATTATTTGAGATATACTGATCCTCACAATGATGAAGCGATAGCAAGTAAAGAAAACTTAGACTATTATGTTCCAGTTGATTGGTATAATGGAGGAATGGAACACACTACACTTCACTTATTATATTCAAGATTTTGGCACAAATTTTTGTATGATATTGGAGTAGTTCCTACAAAAGAACCATATATGAAGAGAACTAGCCATGGAATGATTTTAGGTGACAACAACGAAAAAATGAGTAAATCTCGTGGTAATGTTGTAAATCCAGATGATATCGTCAGAGATTTTGGTGCAGATACTTTGAGATGCTATGAAATGTTCATTGGAGATTTCGAAAAATCAGCTCCTTGGTCTGAAAACGGAGTTAAAGGTTGTAGAAAATTCTTAGATAAAGTATGGAGAACACAAGAATTAGTTGATGAAGATTCTAATTTTGAAAAAATGGAAACTTTAATGCATCAAACTATTAAAAAAGTTTCAGAAGATTATGAAAACTTGAAATTTAACACTGCCATCGCTCAACTTATGACATTATTGAATGAATTTAACAACTTAGATAAAATTTCAGACGAACAGTTTAAGATATTCTTGATATTATTAAATCCAGTTTGCCCTCATATAACAGAAGAAATTTGGCAAAGAATGGGATATGAAGGATATGTTCACGAAACTAGTTGGCCAGAATATGATGAATCAAAGACTATATTAGATGTAATAGAACTTCCTATACAAGTAAATGGTAAGTTAAGAACAACTGTAGAGATAGATAGAGATGCTTCTGAAGATGAAGTTTTTGAAAAAGCTATCAAGGATGATGTTGTAGTAAAATATCTTGAAAACAAAAATGTTGTTAAGAAAATTTATGTAAAAGGTAGAATTTTTAATATAATTGTTAAATAATTTTGGTAATAGTAGATTGAGTTTTCTTAATCTACTATTATTATTGCAATAAGATATTTACACAACTATTTTACTATGATAAAATTTATCATAAATAGGAGGGCTTATGAGATTATCTACGAGAGGAAGATACGGGCTTGCGGCTATGATATATTTAGGCAAAAAATATGGAGATAATCCTGTTAGTTTAAATGAAATATCTAAAGCCACAGGACTTAGTAATAATTATTTAGAACAACTTATACGAGAATTGAAAAAACAAGATTTGGTGATTTCAGTTAGAGGTGTGCAAGGTGGTTATTTATTGAAAAAATCTCCAAAAGAAATTTCAGTAGCTGAAATTTTGGAGTGTTTAGAAGAGTTTTTTGGAGTGACAGAATGCTCTGTAGTTCCAGGACTTTGTTCAAGAGAAGACACTTGTCCATCTAGGCTTATTTGGACTCAAATGCACGATGATATGATTAACAGTATAAAAAACGTGAGTTTGCAAGATTTAATTAGCAAAGAGAAATAGATATGCTTATTAATTCTGAATTTTTGCGAAATGCATTAATATTTATAACTATTATTTTCATGGTTTTTGGAACTTATTTTCTGATTACTGTGGGAAATAGTAAAGTAGACGAAAAATACAAAATTGTATTTAATTTTCATAAAATAAAAAAGACTACAATACTAATACTTATATTGCTGGGAATTGCAGCTTTATTTTCAAAATATCCAATCATATATCATACGATTAATACTTTATTGATAGGAATAGTGCTTTCATATATCATAAATCCTTTGGTAAAATATATTGAAAAAAAAGGAGTTAAAAGGTCAATAGCTATTTTAATCATTTACGTTATAGTAATCCTCTTGATTATTTTATTGGGGATGATTGTCGTTCCACAAACTATACAACAAATTAAAAAAATGATAATAAGCTTACCTGGCTTTATGTCGGATATTTCTGTGAAATTAAATGCTATCAACAATAAAATATTTAAAGAATATCCTAACGTTAGCAAAATTATGTCCAATGCAATGCAAACAATTAACCAAAAGCTTGGAACTATCCAAACTTCTATACTGGACAAATTATCCCAAACTGGAGATGTTACGGGAAATATATTCAGCAATTTACTCAGAATTGTTTTAGTTCCAGTTGTAAGTTTTTATATGTTATTAGATAAAGAAAAGTGCATTGATTTTATTATGGGATTTATACCGAATGAAAATAAAGATAAATTCTTGAGTATTTGCTCTGATATGGATAAAGCTTACAGTGAATTCATTCGTGGAAGATTGATTATGGCAATTTTCGTTGGAGTATTGACTGCAATTGCCTTAATCATTATGAAAGTCGATTTTGCGATAATAATTGGAATACTTACTATGGTAGGCGATATTATTCCATACATTGGTCCTTTTATAGCGGTTACTCCAGCCTTTATCTTGGCTTTTTTGGACAGCCCTCTAAAAGCGGTGGTTGTAGTAATTGTATTTGTTTCTATTCAATGGGTTGAAAATAATATTCTTGCTCCTAAATTATTAGGTTCAAAAATTGGCATTAATCCATTGTTAGTAATTGTTAGTTTGATTATAGGTGGAGGAATGTTTGGAGTTGTAGGTATGATACTTTCAGTTCCATTCGTTGCTACAGTTAAAATATTATATTTACATTTTAAGGATAAAATTAAAATGTTTTTTAAAAATTAGTGAGGTTATAATGAAAGATTATGGTTTAAATGAAATTAGAAAAAAATTCTTAGATTATTTTGGGGAAAGGGGACATCTTGTTATTAAATCATTTCCTCTTATACCACAAGATGATAAAAGTCTTCTACTTATAAATGCTGGTATGGCTCCTTTGAAGAAGTATTTTACAGGTGAGAAAAAACTAAAAAAAGACAGAGCAACATCTTCACAAAGATGTATCAGAACAGCTGATATTGACGAAGTAGGAAAGACTCAAAGACATGGTACTTTCTTTGAAATGCTTGGTAATTTCTCCTTTGGAGATTATTTCAAAAAAGAAGCTATTACATGGGCTTGGGACTTCTTGACAAATGAATTAGAAGTATCAAAAGATATATTGTGGATAACTGTATATGAAGAAGATGAAGAAGCTTACAATATTTGGGTAAATGATGTAGGAGTTAGTCCAGAAAGAGTTGTTAAATTAGGAAAAGCTGACAACTTCTGGGAACTAGATCAAGGACCTTGTGGACCATGTTCTGAAATTCACGTAGATAGAGGATTTAAATTTGACCCTAGAGAAGATGCAAAACCAGGTGATGAGGGCGAAAGATTCTTGGAAGTATGGAATTTGGTATTCACACAATTCAACAAAACTGCCGATGGAAAATACGAAAGAATTGCTCATCCAAACATAGATACTGGTATGGGTCTTGAAAGAATTACAATGGTTTTGGAAAATGCTGATAATATTTTTGAAATTGGACTTGTAAAGGATATAATAAAAACTATTGAAGAAATTTCAGGCGTAAAATACAAGGAAAATCATCAAAATGATGTATCAATCAGAATTATTGCTGACCACGTACGTGCTATGACATTTTTGATTTATGATGGTGTAATTCCAAGTAATGAGCAAAGAGGATATGTACTAAGAAGACTTATAAGAAGAGCTTGTAGACACGGAAAATTATTGGGAATAAACGATAGTTTTATAGAAAAAGTTATAGATTCTTGCATTAAAGTTTATGAATCTGGATATCCTGAATTAAAAGAAGAAAGAGATAGAATTGTAAAAATAGCTAATGCTGAAGAAAAGAAATTCCAAGAAACTTTGGATTTAGGTTTGAGTATTTTGGATTCTATGCTAAAAGAAACTGAATCAGATGTGTTTAGTGGAGAAAATGCATTTAAATTATATGACACTTATGGATTCCCTATAGATTTAACTAAGGAATTGGTTGGTGAAGTCAACAAAACTGTAGATGAAGATGAATTCAAAAAGTTAATGGAAGAGCAAAAACAAAGAGCTAGAGGATCAAGAAATGAATCTAACATGGGTTGGTCTTCTGACAAAAAATATGGCGAAGGACTTCCTGAAACAAAATTTGATGGATATGATTCCTTAAAAGATGAAAGTGAAGTTATCGAAATCTACGGTAAAAATGATAATAATTTAAATGCTGAAGATATGGGTATAATAGTATTAGATCGTACAACTTTCTATGGAGAAGGTGGAGGTCAAGTAGGTGATAAGGGAATTATCTATAATGATAATTTCAAAGCTGAAGTGTACGACACGAAAAAAACTGGAAAGAAAGTATTCTTGCATTACGTAAAAGTTATCGAAGGAAGCTTAAATGTAGGCGATAAAGTTACAATCGAAGTAGATGAACTTAATAGAAGAGATATTATGAAAAATCACTCCGCTACACACTTATTGCATCAAGCATTAAAGGATGTTGTAGGAGATCACGTAAATCAAGCAGGTTCTTATGTTGATGGAGAAAGATTAAGATTTGATATTACACATTTTGAAGCAGTTACTAAAGAACAATTAGAAAAAGTTGAACAAATTGTCAATGAAAAAATAGCTTTAGGTATTCCTGTAAAAATTGATGAAATGTCATTAGAACAATCTCAATCAATTGGAGCTAGAGGTCTTTTCGAAGATAAGTATCAAGACGTTGTAACGGTTGTTCAGATGGGAGATTATTCTAAAGAATTATGTGGAGGAACTCACGTTAAGACAACAAGTGACATTCAAATGTTGAAAATACTTTCTGAATCAAGTGTAGCTGCAGGTGTCAGAAGAATTGAAGCAATTACTGGTCGCGCAGTATACAAATATTTAAAAGATAGAGATAGTTTGATTGATATTGTTAAGCATTCGTTAAAGGCATCTAATGAAGATGAAATCACAAGAAGAATTGAAATGAACACTGAAGAAATTAAAGAATTGAAGAAAAAACTTAAAGATATAACAAATAAGGATTTATCTTCAAATATTGATTCAGTTATTGAGGATGCTGTAGACATTGACGGCACAAAAGTTTGTGTATTTGAATTAAGTGGGTTGGACAATAATTCTTTTAGAGATTTTGGAGAAAATATTAAATCAAAATTAGAAGATGGTGTTGTAATACTAGCTAATTCAGATGAATCAAAAGTATCATTTATAGCTTTAGTTACGGATTCTGCAGTTAAAAAAGGTGTATTTGCAGGAGATATTGTAAGAGAAGTTGCCAAAGTATGTGGTGGTAACGGCGGCGGACGTAAAGATTTTGCACAAGCTGGTGCAAAAGATAACTCTAAAGTTGATGAAGCACTAAAAAAGGGAATTGAAACAGTAAGATCAAAAATTAATGCTTAAAGGAGGCAAAAAATGGAAGGTAAGGATTTAAACCATACGGTTAGATTTGAAGCATCAAAACTTGAACAGAAATCAATAAAGGAAACTTTGAAGAAAGTTTACCAAGCTTTAGAGGAAAAAGGATATGATCCTAAAAATCAAATTATTGGATATATATTATCAGGTGATCCTACTTACATTACAAGCTTTAATAATGCGAGAAATTTGATTAGACAAATAGATCGAGATGATTTATTGGGAGAAATGTTAGAAGTTTATTTGAACGAGATAGATAAATAAAGGATAATGTAGAGCTGTTACTTGTAACAGCTCTCAAAATATGTAAATAATTATGGAAAGATATATTGGACTTGATGTGGGAGATAGAACTATTGGTATCGCTATAAGTGATCCATTCTTATTGACTGCCCAATCTTTGATGACTATTAAGAGAAAAAGCAAGATTGAAGACATAGAAATCATAAATGATATAATTAAAGAAAAGGAAGTCAGTAAAATTATAGTAGGTCTACCTAAAAATATGAATAATACTATTGGCCCTCAAGCTAAAAAAGTTAAAACATTTGTAAAAGAACTAAGAAAACACACTGATCTAGATATTGAATATGTTGATGAGAGATTGACAACAATCAGTGCTACGAGAGTTTTGATAGAACAAAATGTATCAAGAAAAAAAAGAAAAGATGTAATAGATAGTGTTGCAGCTACTTATATTCTGCAAACTTATTTGGATATGGGAAGATAATTATGGAAACTATAAAATTATACGATGAAAACAACAATGAAAAAGAATTTAAAATAATAAATACATTTGGTATGGACGATGATAATTATTGCGTATTAGAAGATGTATTAAATGGAGAAAATGTTATTTTGAAATATATAGAAAATGATGAACAAGTTGAATTTATTGGATTAGAAAATGAGCAAGAATTAAACGATGCTATTGAAGCATACGAAGATCTAATGAATTCACAAAAGGAGCAATAATGAACATAGAAACATTGAAAACTAAGCTAATCAATGCGGGATATAAAGTTACTAAGCAAAGAGAAGTAATTTTTGAAGCGTTGTTAGAAAATATGGATTCACACCTATCTCCGGAAGAATTGAACGAAATAGTAAGCAAAAAAGATCCGGAGATTGGAATAGCTACGGTTTATAGAACTTTATTAATTTTTGAAGAACTTAACTTGGTTTACAAGTTAGATTTTGATGATAAAAGATACAGATATGAATTGGTAGATGAGGATGAAGACCACCATCATCACCATATAATATGCACGAATTGTGGTAAAGTTGACGAAGTAAAATACGATTTATTAGAAGATGTCGAAAAGCAAATCAAAAATGATTACAACTTCGATATTCAAAATCACGATTTAAAGTTTTATGGGATATGTTCTGATTGCCAAGACAAAATTAAAAATGAGGAGAAATAAATGGCAAAAAAGAATATTGATAAATTAAAAGTTATTCCACTAGGAGGACTTAACGAAATAGGAAAGAACATGACAGTAATTGAATACAAAGATGATATTATTGTTGTGGATTGTGGGATGACATTTCCAGATGAAGAAATGTTGGGAGTTGATATAGTAATCCCAGATATTTCTTATCTAGAAAAAAACAAGGAAAAAATCAGAGGCATTGTAATTACTCACGGTCACGAAGATCATATCGGGGCAATTCCTTATGTATTAAAAAAATTAGACGTTCCTGTTTATGGTACAAAACTTACAATGGGACTTTTAGAAAACAAAATATTGGAGCACAAGTTAAGCTTGAAGTCACTTCACACAGTTGATTATAAGAAATCAATAAAACTTGGAGCATTTAGCGTAGAATTTGTAAAAGTATGTCACTCAATTCCTGATGCTGCAAGTTTATCTATAACAACTCCTGTGGGAGTTTTGTTCTTTACTGGTGATTTTAAAATTGACTACACTCCAATCGATAACAATAGAATGGATTTTGGTAGAATTGCTGCCATTGGAAACAAGGGTGTCCTTGCACTTTTTGCTGATAGTACAAATGTTGAAAGACAAGGCTATACTTTAAGCGAAAAAAGCGTTGGAAAAACATTTATAAATTTATTTGATGATGCACCTGCTAGAATAATTGTAGCTACTTTTGCGTCTAATGTTCACAGAATTCAACAAGTTATTTCAGCAGCTGAACATTTCAATAAGAGAGTGGCGCTTTCGGGCAGATCAATGATTAATACTGTTAATGTCGCTCGTGAGTTGGGATACATTAAAGTTAATGAAAAAACTATTATTGATATAAATGATATCAATAGGTACCGTCCAAACGAAATAGTTCTTCTAACAACTGGTTCTCAAGGGGAGCCTATGAGTGCAATGACAAGAATGGCTAATGGAACTCATAGAAAAGTTCATTTGGATCCAACGGATACAGTTATTTTATCTGCAACACCAATTCCAGGAAATGATAATCAGGTTAGCTCAGTTATCAATAAATTAATGGAAATGGGAGTAAAAGTTATTTATTCTTCATTGGCTGATGTGCACGTAAGTGGACACGCTTGTCAGGAAGAATTAAAGTTGATGCATTCATTAGTTAGACCTAAATTTTTTGTTCCACTTCATGGTGAAATGAGACATTTGAAATGTCATGCGAATTTAGCACTTGATCTTGGAATGAAAGAAAAAGATATAGTTATCGCTGATAATGGTAATACTATAGAATTTACAAGAAAAAGTATTAACCTTGTTGACACTAAATTTGCAAGTAATATTTTAGTAGATGGACTTGGAGTAGGCGATGTAGGAAATGTTGTATTACGAGATAGACGACATTTATCAGAAGATGGACTAATAGTTGTAGTAATTACTTTAGATGCTAGAAATAAAGAAGTTATAGCTGGTCCTGACATCATTTCAAGAGGATTTGTATATGTTAAAGAAAATAATGATTTAATGGAAGATTGCAAATCTGTTGTCCAAAAAGTCCTAGATGAATGTTATACAAAAAATATATATGACTGGTCTACTCTTAAACACAATATAAGAGAAACACTAAAGAAATTCTTGTATCAAGAAATTAAGAGAAATCCAATGATATTGCCAGTAATAATGGAGGTATAATATGGAATATAAGAAAAAAGCTGAAGAATTAGCACAAATGTTGAACAATTCTCAAGAGTTTCAAGAGCTCAAAAAACTTCACAAAGAAGTTTATAAGAAGAATGAAACTAACAAAAATATGATAGATGATTTTAAAAAGCATCTTTTTGAGTATCAATTAAAAATTCAACAAACAGGAAAAGAAGATCCTGAAGATGTACAAAAACTCCAAAACTTACAAAATATTATCATGACAAATCACGATATAGCAGCTTATTTACAAGCAGATGCAAGATTTTCTATGATTTTGAAAGATGTCTACGATGCATTAGAAGGTGGCATAAAATTAGAAGATGAATAGCATTGTAAATGAACAACTACAAGATTATTTAAGACAATTATCAAAAAGTAACGATGAAACTATTTTAGAACTAGAAGAATTTGCTAAGAACAATCATATACCGATAGTTGAACCAGAAGTTAGACAGCTATTAAAGATGATTTTACTGACGGAACAGCCAAAATCTATTTTAGAAATAGGCACAGCTATTGGATATAGTTCAATTGTCATGAAAAAAACATGTCCTGATGCAAAGATTACCACAGTTGAAAATTACGAAAAGAACGCGAATTTTGCCAGAGAAAACTTTGAAAAGTATGGCTATGACGATATCGAATTAATATTTGGAGACGGATATGAAGTAATGAAAAATATGGATACAAAATTTGATTTGATATTTATCGATGCTGCTAAAGGACAATATATAAAATATTTTGAAGAAGCTGTACGATTATCTAACAAAAATTCAGTTATTGTATGTGACAATGTTTTGTTTAGAGGAATGGTATGCGAAAAAGAATTCTATGAACATAGACACAGAAAGATAACAATTGTTAAGAGATTAAGAGAATTTTTAGAAATTATTTCTGATAGTTCAAAATACGATACAACTATAATTCCAATAGATGATGGAATGAGCATAACTAAATTAAAATAGCGATAGTCGGAAGTCTATGATTTCCGACTATTTTTGAGGAGATTAAATGAAAAAAGTTGAATTATTAGCACCAGCAGGTGATTTAGATAAATTAAAAACAGCCATAGACTATGGTGCAGATGCAGTGTATATGGCAGGTCCTGACTATGGTTTGAGAACTGCATCTAAAAATTTTACATTAGATGATATGAAAGAAGCAGTAGAATACGCTCATAGTAGAGACAAGAAAATATATATAACTATGAATATATTAGCCCACAATGACGATTTGGAAGGGGTTGAGGACTACATTCAAAGCTTAATCGATATTAATGTAGATGCTCTTATTGTTTCTGATCCAGGAATTTATTCTATTATTAGAAGTATTAATCAAGATATTGAAGTTCACATGTCGACACAAGCATCTGTGACAAATTTTAGAACAGTAAAATATTGGATGGATCAAGGAATCAAACGAATTGTTTTGGCTCGTGAATTATCTTTAAAAGAAATTCAAGACATCAAGAAAAATATTCCTGATTCTGAATTAGAATGTTTTGTACACGGAGCGATGTGTATGTCTTATTCGGGAAGATGTTTATTGAGTAACTACATGACAGGAAGAGATGCAAACAGAGGAGACTGCGCACAAGCATGTAGATGGAAGTACAGACTTGTTGAAGAAAAAAGACCTGGAGAATATTTTCCGATTGAAGAAGATGAGAAAGGAACTTTTATTTTCAATTCAAAAGATTTGTGCATGATTGAGCATTTAGACAAGTTAATCGAGGCAGGAATTGATAGTTTGAAAATAGAAGGTAGAGTAAAGAGTCAATACTATGCAGCTACGGTAGTTAGAAGCTATAGAATTGCTATTGACAAGTATTACAATAATGAATTTGACGGACAAACAGCGAAGAGACTTTTAGAAGAGATTAAAAAAGTTTCTTATAGAGATTTTACTACAGGATTTTTTGAAAAAAAACCTGATGAAAACGACCAATTGTACGAATCATCCTCTTACATTAGAAAATATGATTTTGTCGGATTATTATTGGATTATGATGAAGAAAATAATATTGCTACTTTTGAACAAAGAAATAGAATTTTCAAAGGAGACGAAGTAGAAATTTTTGGACCAGAAGATGGATTTATTACCACTAAGATCGAAAAAATGTATGATGAAAAAATGAATGAAATTGAGGTGGCAAATAAGGCTCAACAAATTTTTAAAATAAAGATTGAACAAAAACTTCAACCGAATTCTATGATGAGAAAAAAGAGTGATAATTAATTTTGGAATGTAATTTATACTATGATATAATCAGATTATGAAAACGAAAAAACTTAACAAAAAAGAATTTTTTATAATAATTATTTCTTTTTTACTATTAGTATTTATTCTTCACAATTTATTAGGTTTTTTATTCAAACGAAACTTATATCTTGTGAATGATATTTCCAAAATAAAAAACGAAATAAATGTAAATGCTCTTGTTCTCAAAGATGAGTACATTTATTTAAATGATGTGGATACGAAAGTGGTTGAAAATGTCAAATATCCTGTGGGATCTAATGTAATAAACGTACCTAAAGATATCAACCTACAAATTAGTACAAAATATATAGATGATAAATTGAACGATTTGGAAATAAATCACGCCGATAAGACTACAAGTAAATTTGAGATTAAAGATACAGATATTAAAACACTATCAAATTCTATAAGAAATAGAAACTTTGATGGTAAGTTTCTGTCTGAATATGATAAGAAAAAGAATATAACAGAAGAAGAGTATTTTCATTCTAAAAAAAAATTAGAAATATTGAAACAAGTTTTAAATTCAAAATCATCTACTGTAAAGACAACAGCTAGTGGAGTGTTAAAAAACAATATTGATAATTATGAAAACTTCGTAGGATATAACTCTTCAAGTATTATGGGTAGTGATTTTTATCTAAGAGATATAGATGAAAGTTATACTTCTAAAGGCTTATCAGTAGTTGATAGTATGAATTTGTCTTTGGCCTTTGATGTGGAAAGTTCTAAGTTAAATAGAAATTTAAAAAATAATGACGAAATAGAAATCCATGTTGATAAAAACGAATATTCAGCGCATATAAAAGACATAAAAGTATATGGAGATATCATAACTATAGTATGCGATATGAATGATGGTATTAATTATTTAATGAATAAAAGATTTGTGCCTATAACTGTAATTGATAAAAAAACAAAAGTATTCAAAATACCTAACAAGTCAATTATTACAAAAGATTCTACACAAGGCGTTTACATCAAAAAAGAGACAGGAATTATAAAATTTGTAGCTGTAAAAGTTTTAAAAACTGATGATAAATTTGCTTATGTTTCAACTGGTATTGATGGACAGATTGATGTTAATAACAGAAAAGTAAACACTTTGGAGTTATACGATTATATTGTAAAAAATCCAAGGTTTGTCAAAGAGGGGGAACTTTTAAAATAATGAGTATTAAAGACAATCTAAATGAAGTTAATGAAAATTTGAAAAAATTTGCATCTCTTGGAGAAACACCACAACTGATTGCGGTTACAAAAACTGTGGACATCGACAGGATTAAGGAAGCTATTGATTGTGGAGTAACTGATATTGGTGAAAACAAGCCCCAAGAAATGAGCTGGAAATATGATGAATTAAAAGATTGTGTTAATTATCATATGATTGGTCATTTGCAATCTAATAAAGTTAAAGATGTTGTAGGAAAAGCTTGTTTGATTCATTCATTAGATAGAATGAGTGTTTTAAAAGAAATAGAAAAAAGAGCTCGTGCAATTGATAAACCACAAGATTGCTTGATTCAATTAAATGTTGCAGAAGAAGAGCAAAAATCTGGTTTATATCTTGATGATTTGGATTCTTTTATTGAAGAAATAGAAAGAAGAGAGTTCGTCAAAGTAAAAGGATTGATGAGCATTGCTCCATTTGCAGAAGATCCTGAAGAAATTAGATGGGTTTTCAAGAAAATGAGAGAAATTTATGATAAAATAAAAAATACAGAATACAAAAATATAGAAATGAAATACTTATCAATGGGAATGAGCCACGACTACAAAGTAGCGCTTGAAGAAGGATCCAATATGGTAAGAGTTGGAAGCTTTATTTTTGGCAAAAGAAATTACAATTAGGAGGACGTTATGTCATTTATGAATTCATTTAAAAAATTAGTAGGGGTAGAAGACGATTACGACGAATATTACGATGATGAATACTACTATGATGACTCAGATCATGTTGAAGCTGAATCAAAAGATTATGAACCAAAACAAAATTACGAAACAAAAAACAATATAGTAAACATGAATAATTCTACAACTAAACCTGTGGAATCAAAGCCTTTAAACAGAGTTAAGATTAATATTCATGAACCAATTAGTTTTGATGATGCACCAAAGGTTATTGATGTTATATTAAAAAACGAAGTTGCTGTATTAAATATTGAAATGCTTGAAAAGGATGTAAAGCAAAGAATATTTGACTTTGTTAGTGGAGCTATTTACTCACTTGATGGTAAAATGCAAAAAGTAACTAAAGATATTTTTGTTTTAGTTCCAAAAGGGGTAGAAATAGACGGTAAGATTAAGGATCAAATTACAAAAAATAATGGATTTTTCCAATTATGATAAATGGATTTAGTATCGTTAATTTTTTCCTAACCATTTTAAAGCTAATAGAATGGTCGATATTTATTAGAGTTATATTGTCTTTTGTTCACATATCAAGAGACAATGCCTTAGTTGATTCTATTTATTTGATTACTGATTATATAATGTATCCTGCAAAAAAACTTTTAAATATGTTTGGACTTGATAGAGGCATTATAGATTGGTCACCATTAATAACATTGATATTTCTTCAAATTATTGGATCGGTTATAGTAGGATTGGTTTAAAATGAGTTATGAATTAAATTACATTCAAGATATAGAAATTAAAAAGACTATCGATAGATTTATTGATAGTCTTATTTCAGTTAAAAGGACAAAAACTATTTGTGCAACTGATTTTATGAATCCAAAGGAAATAGAGTATGCTACTTCAATTTTGAATACAGAGACCGATGTAGGGTATATGGTTACAAATTGTCCAATAAACTGTGAAAATAGCATTATTATAATGTGGGATAGGTATTGCTACGCAGAAGAATATATCAATATGTTCGATTATATTGGTCTTTTAGAAATACAAACGGATCAGGAAATTACTCACAGAGATATTTTAGGAGCTGTATTGAATTTAGGAATTAATCGTGAAAAAATCGGAGATATTTTTACTCATAATAAAAGATTTTATCTGTGTGCTACAAATACGATGATTAAATTTTTGAATTTGAATTTGGTAAAGATAAAAAAGTTTAACATTTCGACATCGATTATTGAAGAGAATATAGAAAAAGATGAAGAAAAGGTTAAATCTTTTACTGGAATTATTAACTCAGAGAGATTGGATTGCTTGGTTTCTGAGATGGCAAATATTTCTAGGAAAGATGCTCAGATAATGATAAAAAACAAGAAAATCAAGCTTAATTATGAAGTAATATCCAATACAAGCAAATCAGTTGAAGAAAACTCTCTTGTATCAATAAGAGGATATGGTAGATACAGGCTTATAGAATATTTGGGAAGCACAAAAAAAGACAAATTGAGAATAAAATATATTAAATACATTTAGGAGTAAAAATGGTTACTATTTTAATGATGATTTTGGTAATTGGCTTGGATCATTTAACAAAATATATGGCAATTTCTCTAAAAGAAGGAGATGTTATCATTTTTGATAAATTTTTGAAGCTTACTTACCTTGAGAATAGAGGAGCGGCTTTTGGAATTCTTGAAAATAAGAAAATTATTTTAATGATAATTACATTACTAATAATTGGATTTGTAATCGTGTATATTTTTAAGAATTACAAAAGCTTGGTTAGTTTTGAAAAAGTAATATACGGACTATTACTTGGAGGTGCATTGGGAAATCTTATCGACAGAATTTTCAGAGGTTATGTCATCGATTTTATTTCTGTAAGATTACCTTTTAATTACGATTTTCCAGTGTTTAATGTTGCAGATATAGCTGTTGTAGTATCTTGTATTTTACTTGTGATATTTAGTTTAAAAGGACAGAAATAATGAGTGTTAGTATAGGAAATAGTTGGGATGATTTATTAAAAGATGAATGGGACAAGGATTATTATAAAAAAATAAGAGAAGTTTTGATACACGATTATCAAAATTACAGAGTATATCCTGATATGAATTATATTTTTGAAGCGTTGAAATTAGTTCCATTTGAAGATTGTAAGGTTGTGATTTTAGGTCAAGATCCATATCACAATCCTAATCAAGCTCATGGACTTAGTTTTTCTGTTAAACCAAATGTAAAAACACCTCCTTCATTGATTAATATTTATAAGGAATTGCATAATGAATTTGGATATCCTATCCCAAACAATGGATATTTGATGAAATGGGCAAAACAAGGAGTTTTGTTATTAAATACTTCACTTACAGTAATCGAAAACAAACCAAATTCTCATTCTAAAATTGGTTGGCAAATTTTAACTGATAAAATTATCGAATTATTAGGGAATTCTGATAGACCTATAGTTTTCATATTGTGGGGAAACAACGCTAGAATGAAAAAAGATTTAATTAAAAGCAAAAATGCTCTTATATTAGAATCACCACATCCTTCTCCTTTTTCTGCAAATAGGGGATTTTTCGGTTGCAATCATTTTATTAAAACTAACGATTATTTGAAGGATAACGGGATTGAACCTATTGATTGGAAGATAGAAAATATATGATATACGAATTTTTAATAGATGATTCAAATCAAAACTCAAGATTGGATGTTTTTTTGGCTAATGAAGTTGAATTGTCAAGAAGTGAAATTCAAAAACTTATCGATGACAAAAAAGTACTGGTAAATGAAAAAATCCAGAAAAAAAACTACAAGTTAAATCTGAACGATAAGATTAAATTTGACTATGAAAAACCTGACAAAACTATAAAACCGCAAAAATATGATATGGATGTCGTATATGAAGACGATTATCTTGCGATTATAAATAAAGACAAAAATATAATAGTTCATCCGACAGAGACTATATATTCTGATACATTGGTGAATTATTTGATGTATAATTTTGAAAGTTTGAGTGATGTTGACGGAGATTATAGAAGGGGAATAGTTCACAGATTAGACAAAGATACTACAGGACTAATAATAATTGCAAAGGACAACGATACGCATTCAAAATTAAAAGAGATTATCAAAAATCACGAAATCACAAAAACTTATTTGTGTATTGTTCATGGAAAAATCGATGAATGTGGAATAATTGAAGAATATATGACTAGAAATCCTAAAGATAGAAAGAAGATGATGGTTTCTGACGAAGGGAAATTGTCTGTTTCTCATTATGAAAGACTTGATTACAATGACGATTATTCTCTTGTAAAAGTCCAAATCAAAACGGGTAGAACTCATCAAATTCGAGTTCACATGAATTATATTCATCATCCGATTTTAGGAGACAAATTATATGGATTGAAAAAAGAAAAAATACTTTTCGACAGTCAAGTTCTTCACGCATACAATCTTCAATTTATTCATCCTCAAACTCACGAAAATATCAATGTGATAGGGGATTTGAAACAGGACTTTATCACAGCTATAAAAAAAACAAAACTAGATTACACAAAAATACCTTCTAAGGTATAACTTAGAAGGTATTTTTTAAACTTCTGATAATTCGTCTCCCAAATCTTTGTTACTAAAATAAATACTTAGTAGATTTGGACCTATATGAGCACCTATAACACATCCTAATGGATACTTTACTATTTTTTTGAACTTGTATTCTTCTTTTATTCTTTCGATTAATAAATCTGCTTCATCTTCATTTTCGCCATAGCAAACATAAAGTGTTTGATTTAAATTCACATTGTTGTTACATTTTTCAATCATTAAATTCTTCATTTTAATAAAAGTTTGCTTTTCGCCACGCGCTTTTTCTACAACATATAAGCTACCGTCATTTTTATCTACGCTCATTACAGGTCTTATGTTCAATAATGATCCCATTACCTTTTGAGTCTTAGATAATCTTCCACCTCTGTACAAATACTCTAAGTTAGTAACAGTAAAAATATGCTCTTGTGCGGAGATAATTTCATCCAATTTTTCGGTTAATTCTTCGAACGAATAATTTAATTCTACAAGCTTTAGTACTTTGTTAATGACAGAAGTTTCTCCGGAGCAGGCACAAAGAGAATCCTTAACTATTATTTTATAATCTTTGTTTTCTTCTAATAATGCATTCATTGCCATTGTAGCAGTTTGGAAGGTGCTAGTTAATCCACTTGATAGTGTAATGCATATAACATCATTTCCACTTTCTAATTCATTTTTAAATGATTCATAGTAGGTTTTATATGGAACTTGACTAGTTTTGAAAACTTCTCCATTTTTCATTCTAGAAAACATATCTGAAGAATTAATTGTTTGACCTTCTATGTATTCTTTATCAGAACTAATAACTGGCATATTCAGTATTATTAAATTTTCATTTTTATTAGAATCTGTTATTTGACAAGCAGAATCTGTGATTATTTTTATAGACATTCTTACCTCCAGATAAGTATTGTTTTTTATTGGTGCTGTTGAGAGGGATCGAACCTCCGACCTATTGATTACGAATCAATTGCTCTACCAACTGAGCCACAACAGCATATACATTTATTATAAGCTTTAGAGTTCAATAATTCAAGATTATTATAATAATGAAAATCAATAGGAAATTAGCAAAAATTATGATAAAATACTAGTCATATTCTAGGAGGAAGAATGAAAAACAAGAAACTAATAAAAAAAAGAGTTGGGATATTCTTGCTTATGTTGGTATTTTGTGCCTGTTTATTAATTAATTATTCTGAAAATTATTTTTCTTTTTCTAAGAAAATCACTTATCAAAAAAGCGAATTAGAAGATAATGAGTTGAAAACACTAAATAAATTAGAAAAGGATTTGGATGAATTTAAAAAAGTAGGTGCATTAAAAATTACAGAAGATAATATGTTTTATCCAACTCACAAATCTCAAATATCTGAACGAATGTTAGAGGTTGCATTAGATGGCACTGATTTAAAAAGAAATGCACATTCATTTATTAAAGTAGAAAAAAAATACGGTGTGAACGCCTTATATTTATTAGCTATAGCAAATCATGAATCTGATTATGGACAAAGTAGAATAGCAAAGGACAAAAATAATTTGTTTGGATTCAATGCTATTGACTCAAATCCATACAATGGAGCAAGTCAATATGATTCACTTGATGAGGGAATTCAAGATATAGGCAAAAAAATCAAAATATTATACCTTAGCGATAATGGAAAGTATTTTAAAGGGTACAATTCTTACGCTATGAACAAAAATTATGCAAGTGATATGAATTGGGGAGAAAAAGTCAATAATCACATGATACTAATAGCTGAAAAGATTTTATCAAGCTATAAATAATAAAAAGTGAGAGGAAAACATGAAGAAATTTTTAGTAGGATTATTAATACTAATATCCTTAACAAGCTGTGACAAAATTATTCAAACAGAAAATCAAAATAATTTGTACGAAGTAGTCAGAGTTGTTGATGGAGACACTGTTATATTAAATATAGATGGAAAAAAAACTAGAGTAAGACTTATAGGGATAGATACACCAGAAAGTGTGGCAGAAGATAAAAGTAGAAATGTTAAAGAAGGCAAAATTGCTAGTGAATATACTAAAAATTTATTAAAAAACAAAAAAGTAAGGGTAGAATTCGACGAAGAAAAACAGGATGTATATGAAAGAAAACTTGGCTATTTGTTCTTAGATGATGAATTTATTAATGAAAAATTACTAAAAGAAGGAATGGCCAAATTATATACTAAGACAACTAATCAAAAATATTCTGAACCATTAAGAAAAGCCGAACAATATGCAAGGGAGAATAAAAAAGGCTTCTGGAAAGATTTTTATGTAAATAATCCAAATTTATATTTAAAATACACCGATTCTAAAGGTAGGGGAATGATAAAAGGAAATATCAACGCTAAAGGATTGAAAATATATCACATGCCTAATCAGAAGAGTTACAAAGATGTAAAAATCAATTTCAAAAAAGGTGAGAAATATTTCGTAACAGAAAAAGAAGCGCAAGACGAAGGCTTTTCAAAATCTTCAAAATAATACTTGCAAAATTAAAAACACGATGCTATAATAATAAAGTCAAGTTCACTTGAAATAAATTTTACAAATGCTTGACAATCATATCTTATTATGGTACACTTATAAAGTAGTCAATTGAGGCTATGGTGGATGTAGCCTAGTTGGTTAGGGCGTCAGTTTGTGGCACTGAAGATCGAGAGTTCGAATCTCTTCATCCACCCCATAAGCAGGAATGGCGGAATTGGCAGACGCGCTAGACTTAGGATCTAGTGTCTTTGACGTGGGGGTTCAAGTCCTCTTTCCTGCACCAAATTATATCGACTCAATTCAAATGATTAGATCATTGGAATTGAGTCTTTTTTTGTTTGTGTATTTAATTTAATTGATTACACATTTAATGATAAAACGTAACAAGAAACGTAACAATTTTTATTGGTTTGATTTTATTTTTTATGTTTGATTTCTCTAAGAAATTTTAGCTATTATTTAATAACAAAACGAAAATAACCCAGGTAAAAAATTTTACCTGGGTTTTAAAATTTGCAAAAAAAAGATAGCTTTAAAAGCTATCTTGTATATGGTGCCGGAGGCGGGACTTGAACCCGCACGGTGTTGCCACCGCTGGATTTTGAGTCCAGTACGTCTGCCAATTCCATCACTCCGGCTGACTTTATAAGTATAGCATAAAGTAAAAACAATGTAAAGGAATTTTTGTAAAAATTTGAAATTAATTTATTAGTCTTTGAGATTTAGCTTATTTTGTTTAGTTTTTCTTAATAATTTTGTAGACTTTGAACGCTTGATTTTGTGCTATAATCAATGTGAACGGAGGATAACAATCTATGAAAAAAATTACAGTTTTTTTATTAGCTATTTTGATTTCATTATCATCAACTATAAGTTTTGCCGGAGAGATAGACACGAAGGTTGTTGATGAGAGATGGGGAAAGCCAACTTTTGTGTATGGTGAAAGCTTAGATAAATCTCAAATCAGAAAAACAAAAGGACTTTTGAATATTGAAGATGATGACAATATAAAGTCTGTTATGGTTACTTATAATGATTTATTGAAATACATTGGAGGAGATGATTCAAATCCAGGTAGTATGATTTCAAGCGTTTTAGTGAAAAAAGAAAACAAGAACAAAGGTATAAAAGTCAATATTACAACACCAAAAAACATTACATTAATTACCGAAAAACAATATGAAAATGCTGCAATTACAGCAGGTGTAAAAGACTGCACAATAATGGTTGCTGCAGTGAGACCAGTAACGGGAGAATCTGCTCTCACTGGTGTATTCAAAGCTTTTGAGTCAAATGGTGAAAAGCTTGACAGTGACAGAATAAAAGTTGCTCAAGAAGAACTAGAAGTTATTAGTGATATCAACAAAGAAAATAAAGATAAGAGCGACTTTAATAGAGACAAATTAAATGATGTCATTGTTGTAATAAAAGATAATATTGCTAACATAAATATTAACAATAATGGTCAAGGACCAACTCTTGACGAAATTAAAAAAATTGTCAATGATGCAATAAAAGAGAATAATCTCGAAGATGTAATCACAAAAGATCAAAAACAAGAATTGGTTAATTTTTTCGAAAAATATTCTAATGTGAAATCTATTGATTCAAAAGATATTAAGGATGAATTGTCTAATATTTCTGATAAAGTAATAGAAGGAGCTAAAGATATTTATAAAAAGGCAGAGGATGCAGGTATTATTGACAAAATAATCAACTTTTTCTCTTCTATCATAAAATCAATAGCAGATTCTTTTGACTCAAATAAATAACAAATCAAGAGGCTTTTGAGCCTCTTTTTTAATCTCATAAAATATAAGAAATAATATCAATGCAACTTGTAATCATTACAAAATATGGTATAATTAAATTGTAAATTAAATAGGAAAGGATGATTATTTATGTCATTAATTAAAAAACACGTTGAAGAATTTAAAGTTCCTGCATATCACAATGAAGAACTTACAGAAGTTTCTAGTGAAGATTTAAAAGGTCACTGGTCATTATTATTCTTCTATCCAGGAGATTTTACATTTGTATGCCCTACTGAATTAGAAGACTTACAAAACCTATACTCAGAATTTAAAGAATTAAACTGTGAAATATATTCTATCTCTACAGATTCAGAATTTGTTCACAAAGCATGGCATGATAAATCTGAAAAGATTAAAAAAATCGAATATCCAATGTTATCAGATAGAGCATTTGTTTTATCAAAACAATTTGGCGTTTTAAAAGAAGCTGACGGTCAAAGTCAAAGAGGAGCTTTCTTGATTAATCCTGATTTAGACGTTGTATTATACGAAGTATCTGCTGATGGAATTGGTAGAAACGCACATGAATTATTAAGAAAATTACAAGCTGCACAATATGTAGACAAATATGGTGATCAAGTTTGTCCAGCAAACTGGGCACCTGGTCAAGACACTTTAAAGCCAGGAATTGACCTAGTAGGTAACTTATAAATAGCAAAACTAGCTGTAAAATTACAGCTAGTTTTTTAAATTATTTTCAATTTCTATGATATCTTTTAAAAATTGTGATGAATCAACTTCAATGGAATTTCTAGTTTTTGGAGATAACAGGGTTAATTTATCTTTAGCTCTAGTCATTGCTACATAAAACATTCGTCTTTCTTCTTCAAATATATTTTCGTAATTCTTGTTGTTGGAGTCGATATTTGTAGGAAACTCGCCATCTATTAAATCTATAATGAATACTTCATCAAATTCCAAACCTTTTGCAGAATGTACAGTTAATAAATTAAGATTACTAGTATGTTTTATAGAATCTTTTTGGATTGTTTTCAAATTTTCAATTTGATTAATAAAATCTTCGTAGCACTCACAATCTTTAAACAAATATTTGTAGATTTCTATCAAAAGATCTAATGATATTTTTTGGTTTTGTAGCAAAACACTGTCTTCAATATATGTTTTGTAATCAATATCATTCATAATAATATCAATTTTTTTGGAACCTTTTGCTCTTTTTATTCCTGAAAAAAATGATTTTAAGTCCATAAACCTGTCTACATAATATCTACTTAGAGTTGAATCATCCAAAAGACGATCTAAAATAGGCATTGATTCATCATAGGTTTCCAGTTGATTTATGGAAGTTTTTTTGATATAGCTGTTTAATTTGTAATAAATATCCCTAAAAAGTCCAACAGACGTTTTGTTTTCAGAAAAAGCAATCATTTTTAAAATATCATTGAGTACAAAATGATTGTAAAAATCATCTTTTTGATATCTAGAGTGGAAATCAATATCTTGATCGTGTAAATACTTACTCAAGGCAATAGAGGAAATATTTTTTCTGTACAAAATTGCCGTCTTTTTTTCAGGATTTATATTGTTTTTTAGATAAGAAAACATCGACAAAAAGTTTTGTGGAAATTTTATAATTATTTTCCTGTCTGATGATTTTGTGGAAGTAACATCCTTATTGTATCGATTTTTATTTTGCTTGATAAACAAGTTACTAGCATTAACTATTTTGTCGCTGCATCTAAAATTTTGGTCAATATAATAAATACTAGCATCTGGGAAAATTTTATTAAAATCTAATAAATAGCTAGGATCTGCTCCCCTAAAAGAGTAAATCGACTGGTCGTCGTCAGCGACAATGAACAAATTATTTTCAGGGTAGGCGATTTTTTTGATTAATTCAAATTGGATTTTGGAAGTATCTTGCCCTTCATCTACTTGAAAAAATTTGTACTTACGTTTAATTCTTTTTAATATATAATCATCTTCGTTGAGGATTTCTAATGCTTTAGTAAGCATATCATCAAAATCAATATAATAATTCTTTTTCTTGAAGTTTTCATATTCAAGGTATATTTGTTCAAAATTTTGAATATCGAATTTAGGAAAATCCTTGAAAATCATCATATTTTTACAGTATCCATAATATTGCAAAAATTTTTCAACGTCTTCATCTTTAGAGTTTGTTTTATTGACTTTTCTAATTATATTTCTAATAACAAGATATTTATTGATATCATTATTGGATTCGAGAATTTTAAATATTCTATTATTCATTTTATAATGCAGTTTTATAATATAATAGCAAAAAGAATGAATCGTTGAAAAATACGCAGAATCTGTTTCTGGAAATTTTTCAGAAAATCTTTCTTTCATATCTACTGCTTGAGATTTGCTAAATGTTATGGATAAAATACTTTTTGGATCAATATTGTGAACTTTTTCCAAGTATTTAATTCTATTAAGAAGTACGGTGGTTTTACCGGCTCCTGGAACTGCTAATACTAATGCAGGAGATTTAAAATGAGATATTGCTTTTTGCTGATTTTCAGTAAATTTCATATTATCACCATCAATTATTATATCAAAATGTTTGTGATTATTCGCAATTTGTAGTATTATTTAATTATAAGATTTATTATAAGGGGTAATTAAAATGTCAATGAATGAATTTTTGGAAAATAGAAAATCAGTAAGAGATTTTAAATCAAAAAATCTTAGTGATTCAGATTTAAAAAAAGTTGAATCTATTATTTTTGATATAAACAATTTAGCAAAGAAATACGAAGTTAATTTCAAATTATACAAAGATGGTTCTGTGGTTTACAATGCTCTTGATGGGGAGGGTGGATACGATGGTACTATGATAAAAGCTAACCATTATATTGCCATGGAAGCTGACAAGAATAATGAATTATCAATGATATTTGGTGCATTTTATTTTGAAAATTTAATCACTAAATTAGATGCACTAAATGTAGGAAGCTGCTGGGTGACTATATCCAACGCTTCAGAAGAATCAAAAAAATCAGCTTTTGGAGATAATTCTAATGTAGATTTCTTACTTGCTATGGGATATGCGCCAAACGAATTTGGATTTGGTAAAAAGAAATTTAGTTCAAGAATTGGTGTTGAGGAATTTGTATGCGACAAATCACTGTCAACTCCAATAAATATAGATAAGTTACAAAATTATGGTTTGGATGAGTTGTTTAGTTATTTGAGATTTGCTCCTTCAACTAAAAATGAACAACCATGGAGATTTGTATTAAATGACGACGATTTTGACTTGTATATCAAAGATTACAATGGAATTGAAAATCTTATAGATGCAGGAATTGTAATGTACTATTATACAGAATTAGCTAATTATAATAATATAGATGCAAATTGGATTGTAAAAGAAGAATTAAACGATAAAGACAATTGCAAATATATCGCATCAGTTAATTTTTAATTAAGAAAAAGCCTTTTGATAGGCTTTTTTAATACATAGCGTTATATGCCAAGGTAAATAATGAAATGAGAAAAAAGTACTTATTGTTGATTTTAGTTGGTTGTTTAATTTTGTCTAGTTGCGCAAAAAATGAAAAACAAAATACTGGACAAAAAGAGGAAAAGAAAACGGAAGAAAAAACGAATAATGAAAACATAAGCTTATTTGCAGCAGCTTCTTTAGAAGAATCGTTAGAAAAAATTATTCCGGAATTTGAAAAAGAAAATAATGTTAAAGTTGATGTAAACTTAGCAAGTTCAGGGAAATTACAAAAACAGATTGAACAAAAAGCTCCTTGTGATGTATTTGTTTCAGCAGGACAAAAACAAGTAAAAGCTCTTGAAAAAGAAGAACTTGTAAAAGAATCAAGAAGTTTATTAAAAAACAAGTTAATTATTGTTAAAAACAAAGAAACTGATGTTAAAATTTCTAAAATTGAGGATTTGGAAAACATTAAAGGTAAAATTGCTGTAGCAGAATTAGAAACAGTTCCAGTCGGACAATATACAAAACAAAGTTTAACTCATTATAATTTAATGGACAAGCTTCAAGAAAAATTTGTATATGGTAAAAATGTTAAAGATACTTTGAGATTTGTTGACAGTAAAGAAGTTGAATTAGGATTTGTATATTCTTCTGATGCGGTAACTGATGATATGGTTGAAGTAGCTTTTAATGTTGATGGGAACTCTCACAAGCCTATTGTTTATCCAATAACTAAAACAACTTATTCTAAGAACACTGAAATGCAAAATAAATTATACGAATTTTTGCAAAATGAATTATCAACAAAATATTTCAAGGAAGCAGGTTTTGAATCTAGCGATGAATAATGATATTATGATGCCTATTATAATTTCATTGAAGGTATCTATAATCTCAACCATTATAACTTCTATTTTATCTATATTTATTGCATGGATGATGGTAAAATTTAACAAGAAAAACGGTAGTGTTTTGGAGGCAATTATCACATTGCCTCTAGTTTTACCACCATCAATTTTGGGATACATACTTTTAATTGTAATAGGAAATAACGGATTAATTGGTAAAATTTTTTATGATAATTTTGGATGGAGTGTTATTTTTACATGGAAGGCGTGTGTCATTGCATCTGTAATAGTTTCGTTTCCGCTTATGTATCAAAACTGCAAAGCTTCATTTCAAAGTATTGATAAGAAAATTTTGAATGCAGCAAGAACAATGGGTGCTAGTGAATGGAAAATATTTTTCAGAATAGCAATTCCGTTAGCTTATACAGGGATAATCAGTGGGTTGGTACTTGCTTTTGCTAGAAGTTTAGGAGAATTTGGAGCAACTATGATGGTTGCTGGAAATATCCCAAATAAAACTCAAACAATTCCGTTAGCTATGTACTATGCGGTCGAACGTGGCGATAAAACAATGGCTAATACTCTAATGATTGTTGTTGTGATATTTTCATTTTCATTGATATATTTCTTGAATAGATGGATAGAAAAGAGAAGGAATAGAAATGCTGAAGTGTAATATCGAAAAGAAATTAAATCATTTTGTTCTTAATGCTGAATTTATCGTGGAGAATCAAATTTTGTGCATAATGGGTGAGTCTGGAAGCGGAAAAACATCTATTTTAAATTCAATAGCAGGTTTATTAACTCCGGATAAAGGAGAGATTATTCTTGATGATAATATTTTGTTCTCAGATAAAATAAATTTGAAACCACAGGAAAGAAATATAGGATATGTTTTTCAAGATTACGCACTATTTCCAAATATGAGTGTTAAAGACAATATTTTCTTTATGAATCCTGATAAAAATTACACAAATTCACTTATAGAAAAACTAGAAATTGAATATCTTTTGGGAAATTTTCCGAATATTTTATCAGGTGGAGAAAAACAAAAAGTCTCAATAGTAAGAGCGTTAGCAAATAAGCCGAGTTTGCTATTAATGGATGAACCTTTCAGTTCAATTGATGAAAAATTTAAGAATAAGTTTTATGAAGAATTGATAGAAATCAAAAAATCATTGGATATTCCAATTATCATGGTTACCCATAATAGAAACGAAGCAGAAATTTTATCTGATAGACTAATTTTTATTGAAAAGGGGAAAATTGTAAAATAAACGTTAAATACAAGAATTAGGTAGTTTTTTATCATTTAGGGTATAATATAGATAGGAAACAACTAGGAGGTATTTAATGAAAATAAAGCAAAAGGTACTTAATATCGTAAATTCTAATGATTATATTCCTTTAACTTTTGATGAATTATCTTCAAGATTAAATATTGAAAAAAAAGATAAGAAAATTTTTCATAAGATTATTGACGAACTACAAAAAGATAAGAAAATTTTACTTGATAAAAATTCTAATATAATTCCAATTACAGAGCAAAAAGCATATCCAGGTACAATTCAAGGATCCGGAAGTGATTTTTGCTATTTTATTCCCGATGATGAAAGCATTGATGATATATTTATAGCCAAAAAAGATTTAAATGGTGCAATCCATAAAGATAAAGTCTTAGTTACAATAACTGTAGAAAAAAAACCAAACAGAAGTCCTGAAGGGAAAGTTTTACAAATATTATCCAGAGAAACAAAAAAACTTGTGGGAACTTTTGATGAAGCAAAGGGTTATGGATTTGTAATATTAGATGATAAAAAATACGGATTCGACGTTTTTGTCCAATCTGGTAATAAGAATGGGGCGAAAAACAACGATAAAGTCGTAGTTAAATTAATCAAAACTCCATCTAAAAAACACAAAAATCCAGAAGGTGTTATAATTGAAGTCTTAGGAGGCAAGGACGATCCTGGAATTGATATTTATTCTATAGCAAAGACTTTTAAATTACCGTATGAATTTCCCAAAAAAGTAAAAGAACAAGCAAAGGAAATAGAACAACAGGTCGATGAATCAGAAAAGAAATCTAGAATGGATTTTAGAGAATTATTTACAGTTACAATTGACGGGTCTGATGCAAAAGATTTTGATGATGCCATTAGTATTACTAAAAAAGGTGACAACTTCATACTATATGTTCACATAGCTGATGTCAGCCATTATGTAAAAAAGAACACTGCACTTGATAAGGAAGCTTTTAGAAGAGGAACAAGTGTTTATATGTTGGATAGAGTAATTCCTATGTTACCTATAGAATTATCTAATGGAATTTGCTCACTAAATCCTAATGTAGACAGACTTTGTTTAACGGTTAAAATGGAAATTTCACCAACGGGTAAAACTCTTGACTACAAATTCTATGAGTCTGTTATAAACTCTGATTATAGATTAGTATACAAAAATGTGTCAGACTTTTTGGAAGACATAGAAAATCCTTATGATGATGAAAAACTCACGGATAATTTATTACTAATGAAAGAATTGTATGAAATTCTAAGCGTTAGAAGAAAAAACAGAGGAAGCATTGACTTCGATTTTCCAGAAACTAAAATTATTTTAGATGAAAATTCTAAAGTAGTTGATGTTACAAAAGATGAGAGAAGAATTGGAAATAAATTGATTGAAGAGTTCATGCTGATTACAAACGAAACAGTGGCAAGTCATTTTGGATATTTGGATAGACCATTTTTATACAGAGTTCACGAAGAACCTGACGAAGAAAAGGTGAATACTTTTAAAAGAATTTTGTCTAATTTTGGATACCATTTGAAAGGTAAGAATTTGTATTCAAAGGATTACCAAAGAATTTTAAATGAACTAGATGGCAAGCCTGAAAAACCTCTATTATCTTCGCTTTTATTAAGATCTATGCAAAAAGCTGAGTACAGACAAAATCCTAGCATTCATTTTGGACTTGCATCGATGTTCTATACGCACTTCACTTCTCCAATCAGAAGATATCCGGATTTATTTATACACAGAATTGTGAAGAATTTTATAAATCATAAGCCAGATACTAATAACGAAAAAGAATTCATGAAATATATCAAAGACATTGCAAAACAATGCTCGGCAACTGAGAGAAGAGCTGAGGAAGCTGAGAGAGAAGCTATTGATATGAAATCTGCAGAATATATGCAACAACACATAGATGAAGAATTTGAGGGAATTATTAGTTCGCTAACAAAATTTGGAATTTTTGTACAACTTGACAACACGATTGAAGGTTTAGTACAATTTCAATCTATGATAGATGATTATTACGTATTTGACGATAAAAACTACACAGTTTATGGAGAAAGAACTAAAAAATCATACCATATTGGGCAAAAAGTTAGAGTTAAAGTTATAAATAGTGACAAAGATAAACGTCAAATAGATTTTGAATTTGTAAATTAGAAAAGGAAAATAATGAGTGATATAAAATTATTAGCAAACAATAAGAAAGCACGTCACGAATATTTTATCGAAGATGTGTACGAATGTGGAATTGAACTAAAAGGAACTGAAGTAAAGTCTATCAAAAAAGGAAAAGTTTCCATTAAGGAAAGTTATTGCATGATAGAAAATTCAGAAGTTTTTGTTTATTCGATGAATGTAAGTCCGTATACTCAAGGAAATATTTTTAACGTGGATAGTTTAAGGAAAAGAAAACTTTTAATGCATAAATCTGAAATCAGAAAATTAATAGGAAAAACAAAAGAACAAGGTTATACTTTGATACCTTTAAGAATTTATGAAAAAAATGGACTTGTAAAAGTAGAGATAGCTCTTGCAAAAGGTAAGAATCTGTATGATAAGAGAGAAACTCTGAAAAAACGTGATGATTTGAGAAATATGCAAAGAGCAATGAGAAGATAAGGAGTAATAATGAGCTTTGACGGAATTGTAACAAAAGCGATAGTAGATGATATAAAAGAAAAATTAACGAACGGTAAAATTAGTAAGGTTAATCAACCGGATAAAAACGAATTGGATTTAATTATCTATAATAACAAACAAAATTATAAACTTCTTATTTCTGCATCCTCATCCTTACCGAGGATGCATTTTACAAATGAAAATAAGAAAAATCCAATTGAGGCGTATAATTTCTGTATGCTGATGCGAAAATACTTACAAGGAGCAGTTATAACTGATATTTATCAAGAATCGATGGACAGAGTTGTTAATATTGACATCAATAGCAGAGATGAGATGGGTTATGACATGAACTACACATTAGTTGTAGAACTTATGGGCAAGCATTCTAATATAATTTTAATTGAAAAAGAAAGTAAGATGATTGTAGATGCAATCAAAAGAATTAGCTTCGACACTAAAAGCATCAGACAAATACTTCCAAAAACCAAGTATTCGTGCTTGGAAGATGACAAGAGAAACATTCTGCAATCAGATGATCTTCCAACAGAAATAGCTGAGGGGACTACTAAACTACAAAAAGTTTTTTATATGAATTATACTGGATTTTCTCCCACTATTTCTAGGGAAATATGCCTGAGAGCAGATTTGGATTTTAATATAAGGCTCGAAGATTTGATCGAAGATGAAAAATCTCGATTTAATCAAGCATTTATTGACGTTAGAGAAGCTATCAAAAATTGTGATTATGATTATTCTATAGTCATTGATGAAGATGAAAAATTAAAGGATTTTCATGTAATTAAATTAGAAAAATACGGATATCAAAAGAAAAACTTTGATGATATTCACGAAATGTTGGATTATTATTATAAAAAACACAGTTCGAATGATTCAATTACACAAAAATCTTCGCACTTGAAGAAAATAGTTTCAAATAAAATTCAAAGAAATTCAAATAAATTGAGCAATTTAACTGTAGATTTGCAAGAAGCTAAGAAAAGAGATATTTACAAAGTTTATGCTGACCTTATAAGTTCAAATATGCATTTGATCCATAAAGGCGTGGACAAAATAAATGTACAGAATTTCTATGATGACATGAACCCAATTGAAATTCCATTGAATTCAATAAAATCTGGAAATGAAAATGCACAAAATTATTACAAAAAATTTAGCAAATTAAAAACTAGAGAAAAAATGATTACACAAGAGCTTCCTCTTATAAAACAAGAAAACGAATATTTGCTACAACTTCTAGAAACGCTGGAGAGAGTGACAGAATATCAGGAACTATCAGAGATTAAGGATGAGATGGTAAAAATAGGTTTGATAAAAAAATCTAAGAAAAAAACTGCAAAAGTAAAACCATCAAAGCCAAGACATTTTGTAACAGAAAATAACGTTGATATTTTTGTAGGTAAAAATAATTACCAAAATGATAATCTAACTTTGAAACAAGCTAACAAAGAAGATATTTTTGTTCACGTAAAAGATATGCCAGGTTCACACGTCATAATGAGAAACGAAAACTTGACTGAAGAAGACTACGGCATTGCTTGTTTCTTAGCGGCGTATTTTTCATCAATGAGTAAAGAAAAATACGTTGAAGTTGATTATACTGAAAAGAAAAATGTTAAAAAAGCTAAGGGAGCAAAACCAGGAATGGTTTTTTACAATAATTTCAACACTGTTAATGTCGACATGAACTCTTACGATATTGATAAAATCAAAGAAATTGTTTAAAAATTGTAATAAATTATTGTAAATTCTTAAAGATTAATATACACTAACAATATCAAGGGAGGCGATAGAAATGAAGTCTATGACAGGATTTGGATCTTCAAGTTTGGAATTAGAAGATTGCAGCATAGATATTGAAATCAAATCTGTTAATAATAGGTATTTGGATTTCAATTTTTCAATGCCGAGTTTTTTGAATTTTATGTTGGAAGACATGAAATCATTAGTCAAAAACAAGCTAAAACGTGGGAGAGTCGATGTTTATATCAAAATCAAAAAATATCAACTATCAGTTGACAGTGTGGATATTAACTATGAATTAGCTCAAAAAATCAAGGAAAAGCTTGATTCATTAAATCAAAAGTTAGATATGAGATCGGATATTAGTGTCAGAGATTTAGTAAAATATGATGATGTAATGACATTTACTTACAAAGATTTAGATAATGAATTTTTGCACGATAATATTTTAAAAGTTTTAAATGAAGCTGTGAATAAAATATATTCGATGAGATCTATTGAAGGCGATAATTTGAGAGAAGATTTATCGACTAATTTATCAAAAATAGAAGAACAAATATCTAAAATATCAAGTTTGACTGAAAATAGTGTAAAAGAATACAGAGAAAATTTATTTAATAAAATATCTGAATTGTTAGATGAAGAAAAAATTGATAAGGATAGAATGTACTTGGAAGTTGCTTTAATGGCTGATAAAGTTGACATTAACGAAGAATTAAAGAGATTTTATTCTCATATAATTCAATTTAAATCGGCAATGGATATGAAAGATTGCATCGGACGTAAATTGGATTTTATAATTCAAGAAATGAATCGCGAAATTAATACAATTTCTTCAAAATCGAATGATGAATCTATTTCAGTTTGTGTTATTGAAGTTAAAAGTTTGATTGAAAAATTAAGAGAACAAGTACAAAATATTGAATAGAGGGAAAATGGAAAGTTTAGGTATAGGTTTTTCAAATTTAGTTAATAGCAACAGGATTATTGCAATTGTTAGTCCCGAAACAAATCCAATTAAAAGAATTGTTCAAAAAGCAAAAGAAGATAATAATCTCATCGATGTTACTTTTGGTAGGAAAACTAGAAGCGTGATAATTATGGATTCAAGTCATGTTGTACTCAGCTGTCTTCAACCAGAGACGTTGCAAATGAGATTAGATAAATCAAATAATAAGGAAGATTAAAATGAGAGACGGATTTTTATTAGTTATTTCTGGACCATCAGGAGTTGGTAAAGGAACTGTTTGTGAAAAATTAATATCACAAAAAAATGATATTGTATATTCTGTATCCGCTACAACAAGGAAGAAGAGGCCTTATGAAGTAGACGGAGAAAATTATTATTTTTTGGGTTTAGATGAGTTTAAGAAGAAAATCGAACAAGGAGATTTCATTGAATATGCTAATGTGCACAATAACTATTATGGAACTCCAAAATCATTTGTTTTTGATCAAATAAATAAAGGAGAAATAGTTATTCTGGAAATTGATGTTCAAGGAGCATTAAAAGTAAAAGAAAACTATCCTGAAGCTGTTTTTGTATTCATTCTTCCACCGGATTTGATTGAACTTAGGAGAAGAATTGAAGGTAGAAATACAGAAGATGAACAAACAATTAATATTAGAATGCAAAACGCCAAGAAAGAATTGAGTTTTATTGATGAATATGATTATGCAGTTATCAATGAAGATGTTGATGAAACTGTAAAAAATATTGAAACTATAATTGATGCAGAAAAATTTAGAGTTGTAAAAGGAGAAAAATATGATTAATCCATCATTTAAAAAATTATCAGAAATAAATAATAGTAGATATGCACTTTGTGTAATGGTAAGTAAAAGAGCAAGAATGTTAATAGATGGAAAAGACACAAAACTAAAGAAAGCAAAAGCTCAACCAGTTACTACAGCTTTAGAAGAAGTTATGGAAAAAAAGGTTTGGGAAAACAAATCAAATGAGTAAAAATATTCTTTTAGGTGTTACTGGAGGAATTGCTATTTACAAGGTTGTAGATGTTGTAAGTAGACTAAAAAAACTTGATTATAATATCAAAATAATTATGACTGATTCAGCTTGTGAATTTGTAAGTCCAATGACTTTTGAAACAATTGGCAAATGCGATGTTAAAAACAAAATGTTTCATAATAATTCACACAAGGTTGTTGAACATATAGAGCTTGCAAAATGGGCGGATTTGTTTTTGATTGCACCTGCTAGTGCAAATACTATGGCTAAAATAAATTATGGTATCGCAGACGATTTGTTATCATCTACTGCGCTAGCATATACCAAGCCAATAATGTTTTGTGTAAGTATGAATACCAATATGTTGAATAATCCTGCGACACAAAAAAATATCCAAGATTTGAAACAAAAAAAACACTTAATTGTAGATTCAAATAGTGGAATGCTTGCTTGTAATACAAAAGGAAACGGAAGATTAAAAGAACCTTGGGAAATTGTTGAAGAAGTTGAAAAATACTTTTGCGAAAAAGATTTACAAGGTAAGAAAATTTTGATTACTGCAGGAGCAACAGTTGAAAGAATTGATCCTGTACGATATATAACGAATGATTCCAGTGGGAAAATGGGATATTCGATTGCTAAGAAAGCTTTTATGAGAGGAGCCGATGTAACAATTATTTCTGGGAAAACAACAGCAGAAAATCCATATGGTATTGAAAACATAAAAGTGGAGTCTGCAATTGAAATGAAAGAAAAAATAGAAAGTTATATTGACGACTTTGACTGTTTAATTATGGCAGCAGCTGTAAGTGATTTTAAAGTAAAGAACAGAAAAGATTTTAAAATAAAAAAACAAGATGGTATTAATTCTTTAGAATTAGAAGAAAATCCAGATATTTTAAAATCATTAAATAAAAAAGATAATCAAATCTTTATTGGATTTGCCGCAGAAACAAATAATTTATTAGAAAATGCTAAGAAAAAGTTAGATAAAAAAAATCTAGACTTTATAGTATTAAATGATGTATCAAAAAAAGACATTGGATTTAATTCAGAGTACAATAAGGTAACTATAATCAGCAAAGATAATATATTAGAAATTGATAAGGACACAAAGTTAAATATCGCAGATAAGATATTGGATTTGATAAAGTAGGTAAACATGTATATTGATGTTATTTTTAGAAACAAATCAAAGATGACTAACAGGCTATACTCATATTATTCAAGTGAAGATGTCGAAGTTGGAATGAGAGTTATAGTCCCTTTTGGCAAATCAAATATTAATAAATTAGCGTTAGTGGTTAGAATTAATGATAACCCTAGAAAAGATATTGATTACAAAGAAATAATATCAGTAGTTGACTTGAATCCTATTGTAACACAAGAATCAATTGATATGGCTTTTTTCATGGTAGATAAATATTTAAGCGATTATAGCTCTGCTTTTCAAACTATTTTGCCACCTGGAAACTTTGAAGAATTAAAAGAATATTTCACTGCAAATGATAAACTACTGAACGTAGATGAAGATTTGTACAATATTCTTAAAACCAAGAAAGAGTATTCAGAAATTAAAGAAATTTCAGATATTAGCCATAAAAAGCTAATGGAATATGTAAAATCTGATTTTTTGAAAATGGATTTAGTATATGATCAACAAATTACACCAAAGCTATTGAAATACGTCAAACTTATAGACGATAATCCAGTTATTTCAAAAAGGGCAAATGCTCAACAAAAAATAGTTGATATTCTAAAAACTAATAATAACAGACTTTATAGTGAGCTTTTAGCGAAAACAAATACGACTTCTAGTGTAATAAAAGTACTTGAAGAAAAGAAAATTGTTGAAATTTATTTTAAAGAAGTTGACAGAGTTGTCGTGGACGATACTAAAACTTATCAAAAAATAAAACTAAATTCACAGCAAGAAAAAGCCTATAATTCGATTTTAGAAAATCAATTTAATTTGTTATATGGTGTAACAGGTAGTGGTAAAACTGAAGTTTATTTGCATTTGGTTGAAAAAATGTTAAATGAAGGTAAAGATAGCATAGTTCTGGTTCCAGAAATATCATTGACTCCGCAGACGATTGAAAGGTTTGAGGGTAGGTTTCCAGGGAAAGTTGCGATAATTCACTCTAAGCTAAATGTTAACGAAAAATTCGAACAATTTCGAAAAATGTATAATGGAGAATATAAAATAGTAGTTGGAGCTAGAAGTGCAGTATTTTCTCCGTTTAAAAATTTAGGGTTGATAATAATAGATGAAGAGCATGAAACAAGTTATGTAAGTGAAAAAAATCCTAAATACAACGCTATCGATATTTCCAGATTTAGAGCAGAATATAATAACGCGAAGCTTTTATTGGGTTCAGCAACTCCTGGAGTTGAAGAATACAGCAAAGCTTTAAAAGGTGAGTACAATCTTATTGAAATGAATAAAAGAGCTAATGACACAAACCCTGTTGAATGCACTATTGTAGATATGAGAAAAGAACTTGAAACTGGAAACATGAGAATGTTCAGTAAAGTTCTACTCAATAAAATTCAAGAAAATTTAAACAACAAAAAACAAACTATTTTGTTTTTAAACAAGAGGGGTCACACTTCTTTTATTTCGTGCAGAAGATGTGGATATGTACTAAAATGTGATAGCTGTGATGTTTCCATGACATATCATAAGACAAAAAATAGATTGATTTGTCACATGTGTGGAAGAACAGCTCTAAAGCCGAAAGTATGCCCAAACTGTGGCTCGAAATTTATAAAAGAGTTTGGAGCAGGTACTCAAAAATTAGAAGAAGAAACTAGAGAGCTTTTTCCAAATGCTCGAATTGCACGAATGGATAGAGACACTACAAACACAAAAAAAGATTACAAAAAAATCTATGATATGATGAATAATCAAGAAATAGATATATTAATCGGGACGCAAATGTTGTCGAAAGGATTTGATTTTCCGAATGTTACATTAGTCGGAGTAATGGCTGCAGATATTAGTTTGAACTTAGGAGATTACAAATCTAATGAAAAAACTTTTCAATTGATAACTCAAGTAGCTGGAAGAGCAGGAAGAGCAGAATATGAAGGAGATGTGATTATTCAAACATATAAGCCTGATAATTTTGCTATAACATCGGCGGCACTTCATGATTATAAGATGTTTTATGAAAAGGAGATAAAGCTAAGAAAATCATTTAATTATCCTCCTTTTTTCAGAATATTAAATATCAATATTTCCAGTAAAAACAGAAACGTTGCTATGAAAAAAATCAATGAAGTTTCAAATTACGTTGCTGCCCTTATCAGAAGATACAAACTATCTACAACATTAATAAATGGGCCTCATCCTTCTCCAATAGAGAGAATTAATAATATGTACAGGTTTGATTTGTACTACAAATTTCCAAATGGAGAAGATAAAATAATAGAAATAATAAAAAAAGTTTTGATAAATAATGAATACAATATTAACTTAGAGGGAATAACACTTAAAATAACGTTAGATCCTCAAAGTTATTTTTAGGAGATAAAATGGCATTAAGACAAATAAGATTAGAAAATGATCCAATCTTGAGAAAAAAATCAAGAGAAGTTGAAAAAATAGATAATAGAATCAAACAAATCGTAGATGATATGTTTGAAACAATGTATGAAAATAAAGGAATAGGATTGGCTTGTGTTCAAGTGGGAATGCTTAAGAGGATAGTAGTAATCGACATGCAAGATGAAGACGGTAAAATGGTTCTAATAAATCCTAAAATCGTAGAAAGATCAGATGAAAAACAAATTAATGTTGAAGGTTGTCTTTCAGTTCCTGGGAAAAATGGATATGTTGAAAGACCTAAAACTGTTACTGTAGAATACACTGATTTAGATGGAAATATTCAAAGAAAAACTGCCACTGATTACAAAGCACATTGTTTTTGTCATGAATTAGACCATCTTGATGGCGTATTGTACACTGATAAAGTATTGAATCTTTCTGATGAAGAGATTGAGAGATTGAATGATGAAAAATAAAATTGTATTTGCGGGATCTCCAGATTTTGCAGTTGAGAGTTTGCAAAGATTATATGATAACCCAAATAACGAAATTCAATTAGTGATATCACAACAAGATAAAAAACGAAATAGAAATAAGTTTTCACCTACGGCAGTTAAAAAAAGAGCTATGGATTTGGGAATAGAGGTTATTACTCCACAAAATATAAATGACGATGAAGTCTTTGATCTATTAGACAGACTTAATCCTGATTTTATTGTGGTGGTAGCTTATGGTCAATTAATCAAAAAAAGAATTCTTGTTAGATTTAAAAACAAAATTTTGAATGTTCACGCATCAATTTTACCAAAATACAGAGGAGCTTCTCCGATAAATTATTCTTTACTAAATGGTGATAAAGAATCCGGTGTAAGTATTATGTTAGTTGAACAAGGACTTGATGCTGGTGATGTTTTAGCTGTAGATAAAATTGAGCTTGACAATGAAATTATGCTTGAAGAATTGCACGATAAATTAATGATAATGGGTGCTGATTTAATCGATAAAGTGATCAATGATTACCAAAAATATTTCGATTCAAGAGAAAAACAAAATGAAGATAAAGCATCTACTGTAGGTAAAATTCAAAAATTTATGGGTGAAATTAATTTTAATGAAAAAGCAGACGTAATTTACAATAAATTTAGAGGACTGACTCCTTGGCCAGGTTTGTTTTTCAAATTAAATAATAAAACTGTAAAAGTTCACAATATCAACATAATAGAACAATATAATGATAATAAGAATGGAGAAGTTGTAAAAGTAGATAAGAATGGGATTAAAGTTGCTTGTGAAGATGGATTTATAGTTATCACAAGATTACAACTTCCGAATAAAAAACCTCTTAACGTTAGCGAATATTTGAATGGAAATTCATTTGAAGAGGGAATAATTTTGTAGGAGGAATCATTGTTTAATTTTTATTATGATAGAACTATGCTACTTTTGATTCCGGCTTTGATATTGGCATTTTACTCACAGATCAAAGTCACTCATACTTTTGATAAGTATAATAAAATTACAAATTCAAAAGGATTGACTGGAAAAGAAATGGCAAGAGTTTTGCTTGATTACGAAGGTTTGTCTGATATAGAAATAGTAAATGTTCAAGGAAGCTTGACTGATTACTATGATTCATCAAAAAAAGTTTTGGCTTTATCAGATGCAGTGTATAATAGTCAGTCGATTTCTGCAGTTTCTGTAGCAAGTCACGAAGTAGGTCATGCGATTCAAGACAAGGAAAATTATGGTTTCTTGAGATTTAGAGAATCTTTGTTTCCTGTTGTGAATTTCGCATCGAAATCAGTGTGGATTTTACTTTTACTTGGATTTATGTTTAGCATGAGACCATTAGTAGAATTTGGAATTATTTTATTTTCAGCGACCGTTTTATTCCAACTAATTACATTGCCAGTTGAGTTTGATGCTAGTAGTAGAGCTATACGAGCTTTATCAAATGGACTATTGGCTGATGATGAAATAGAACCTGCGAAACAAGTTTTAAAAGCAGCTGCATTAACTTATATTGCAAGTGCTTTGGTTTCATTGTTACAATTGGTAAGATTAATACTGATATCAAGAGATAGAGATTAAAAATTAATGTAGATTGAACCTAAGGTTAATCCTTATAGGTTCAATTTTTTTATTTTTGCTGTTTTAGTGTAAAATATATTATGTAATTAAAATAATTAAAAGAAATGAGAGATTATGAATATTAGAAACGAAATAATTAATATTACCAACTCAATTAATAATAAATCAGGATACTCTTCTGAATTATTAAAGACTTATGATTATGGTGATTTGGACAAGAGAGATATCGCGTACATTAAAAGGTGTGTATTTACAGAAATAGAAAATAGATTTTTCATAGATTATGTAATATCTAAGTGCAGCGATTTGGAATTAAATAAGCTTGATAAAATTGTTTTGGAAATATTGCGAATGGCAACTACGGAAATACTATTTATGAAAACAGCTGATTATGCTGTAGTTGACGAAGCAGTAGAATTGGCTAACAACTTAACACATTATAAAGATTATGTTAATGCTGTTCTAAGGGAGGTTTGCAGGATTAATTTGGATGAGGAAGATTTAGGAGATGAAATTAAATTCTCCATGAACAAAGAATTACTTAAGATGTTGAACAAATCTTATTCTAAAAAAACTGTAAAAAAACTTCTCAAATCTTTCTTTTATAAATCTGATTTTGTAATTAAACAAAATAAATTGAAGGAGAATAATTTAAAAACAAATTTAGAAAATCAGGGATTCGTATTGGAAGAACATCCTTTTTTAAAAGATAGTTTTATCGTAAGAAATCCTGAATCGATAATAGATACGAACGAATTTAAAGAAGGTAAATTTATTATCCAAGATGGTTCTTGTAGTTTGTGCGCAGAGGTTTTAGAGCCAGTGGAGAACTCCATAGTTCTTGATATTTGTGCAGCTCCTGGGTCAAAATCATGCAACATTCAAGAAATAACAAATAATCAATCGATTATTTATTGTAATGATATTAACGAGAATAAAATATATAGAATAAAAGAGAATGTGAATAAATGTGGAGTTGAAAATGTTCAATATATGAATTTTGATGCAACTATTTTACAAGAAGATTTGATAAATAAATTTGATAGAATTCTTGTGGATGCACCGTGCTCTGCAACTGGTGTTATCAATAAAAATCCAGAGATAAAGTTATTCAGAACGAAAAAAGATGTAGAAGATTTGGTTGGAATCCAAAGAAGAATTCTTGAAAATTGTGAAAAATATTTAAAAAAAGGCGGCATCTTAGTATATTCTACATGCTCTCTTTTAAAAGAAGAGAACGAAGAAAATGTGGATTATATTGAAAACAAATTAAATTTAAAAAGAGAAGATATTGATTTTTATGGAGATAAAAATGAATTTATAAAACTTATGCCATTCCAAAAAGGAACGCAGGGCTTTTTCATTTCAAAGTTTGTAAAAGACTAATAGATTACAAAACTTGAGATTTTTGATATAATTTAAATTGGTGAATAATATGCAAAATAAAATTGTCTTGGAAAATATGACTGTCGATGAACTGAAAGAATTTTTTGTGAATAACGGAGAAAAATCTTTCAGAGCATTGCAGTATTTTCAAGCTATTCATAAAAATAGAATATTCAGTCCTGACAAAATGACTAATTTTTCTAATGATTTAAGAAAAAAACTAGACGAATACAATGGTATCAAAAATTGTTCTATTATCAAAAGGATTGATTCAAAATTAGACAACACGAAAAAATATCTTATAGAATTGAGTGATGGTAATATCGTTGAAACGGTGTTTATGGAATATAAAACTCACACTTCAATATGCTTATCAACACAAATTGGTTGTAAAATGGGATGCAAATTTTGTGCATCGACAAAGAAAAGTTTCGTAAGAAATTTACAACCTTATGAGATGTGTGCTCAGATATATTTGGTAGAAAATGATTTGGGTATACGAATCAATAATATGGTTTTAATGGGCATAGGGGAACCATTAGATAATTACGATAATGTTATAAGGTTTATCGATTTGATTACTGACAAAGAAGGACAAGATATGTCTATTCGAAATATAACATTATCTACATGTGGATTAGTAGATAAAATAATTAAACTTGCAGATGAAAATATAGGTATAAACATAACTATTTCACTTCATAATCCATTTGATAATGAGAGAAATCAGCTAATGCCTATTGGAAACAAATACTTAATTGAAGAAATTCTAGATGCTTGCGACTATTATTTTGATAAAACCAAAAGGCGAATTGGATTTGAATATACGGTAATCGAAAGTGTGAATGATTCAAAAAAATATATGGACAAGCTAGTCGATTTATTAAAAAATAGAAATTGTCTTTTGAACTTAATAACATTAAATCCTATTGAAGAATTTAATCAAAAATCTCCAGATAGAAACAAGATGATGGAATTTATGAATTACATGAATAAAAACAATGTTAATACTACAATAAGAAGAAAACAAGGCATTGATATTGAAGGAGCCTGTGGACAATTAAGAATTAACAATATGACTAAAAGAGGTGTGAAATGAAATATGCTTCAAGCACAGATATCGGATTGGTAAGAAAGCTTAATGAAGATTATCATATGAATTATATTACAGATGATTTTAGCTTGCTAGTTGTGTGCGACGGAATGGGTGGACATAAAGCTGGTGAAGTTGCAAGCAAAAAAGCTGTCGAAACTGTTATAAACTACGTAAAAGAAAATGAAAATGAAAAAGATTACGAAAATACACTGATAAAAGCGATTACTTTAGCAAATGAGGAAGTTTACAAAGATAGTGAAAATAATTGTGAACATAGAAATATGGGCACAACGATAGTTGCTTGTTTAGTTTATGATGATAATGCTATTGTCGCGAATGTTGGAGACAGTAGATTGTACTTATACAGGGGTGGAGAATTAAAGCAAATTACTGTAGATCATTCTCTTGTGAATGACTTATTATCATCTGGAACTATAACTGAAGAAGAAGCCTTAGATTTTGCACAAAAAAATGTTATTACAAGATCTTTAGGAATTCAAGATACTGTAGATATAGACATTTTTAATATTAAACTTATCAAAGATGATTTGATATTAATGTGCACAGATGGTTTGACTTCACAATTAGAAAATGAAGATATTGTTGATATTATTAAAAAAGAAACAGATTTGGATAAAATAACTCAAAATCTGATTGATGAAGCAAATGATATCGAAGGTATTGATAATATAACCATTACACTTTATTTATATGAAGGGGAAAATTATGATAGGTAAAGTTTTAGGCGATAGATACGAGATAATAGAAGAAGTAGGCATTGGTGGTATGGCTAAAGTGTACAAAGCTTTGGACACTGTTTTAAACCGATATGTCGCTGTTAAAGTATTAAAAAATGAATATATGGAAGACCAAGATTTTCTGAGAAAATTTGCAATGGAAGCACAATCTGCTGCATCTTTGACGCACGCTAATATAGTAAGTGTGTTCGATGTTGGAAGTTCATATGTTGATGGTCGTAAATATAATTACATTGTAATGGAATATGTAGATGGTAAGACTTTAAAAGATATAATAGATGAAAAACAAATTCTGCCGATTGAAGATATTGTGAATTATGGTGTTCAAATAGCAAGTGCTTTAGAATGTGCTCATAAAAATGGGATTATTCACAGAGACATTAAACCACATAATATGTTAATTGATAAGTCTAACAATTTAAAAGCGACAGATTTTGGCATTGCAAGAATTTCTTCGTCTGCAACATTGACATATACTTCAACTGTATTGGGAACTGTTCACTATATTTCACCAGAACAAGCAAAGGGTAAATTTATTGATGAGAAAAGTGATATATATTCACTAGGTGTTGTATTGTATCAAATGGCTACAGGAGAAGTACCGTTTGATGCACCAAATGCAGTTGGAATTGCATTGAAACATATTCAAGATCCATTGGTGCCACCTATAAATCTTCGTCATGATTTACCACAAGGTCTTAATGATATAATAGTTAAAGCGATGGCAAAAGATCCTAATGATAGATTTAAATCAGCTACAGAATTGAAAGAAATGTTGAGAAATTATCAAAACTATTCTTCTGATTTATATCAAAAAACTACTAAAAGTCCAATAATTAAAGAAAATGATGAACAACCTGAAATAAAGGAAGCAGTTTATAAAACGCCGAAACAATCTTCTACAAAAGATAATAAAAATAAATCCAAAAAATTTATGTGGATTCTATTGCCTATAGTTTTAGCAGCTTTGGTATTTGTTGCAATTATATTTGGCAAGAAATATATAAACAAGAATAAGCAAGACCTAGTTTTAGTTCCTGCATTAACTGGTTTAACAGAAACCGAAGCTTTAAATAAAGCTAAGGCTAATAATTTAATTGCTGTTGTTTCAGAATATAAGACTGAAAGTAATGTTGAACCAGGAAAAGTATTAGAACAAGATCCTGAATCTAGTACCGAAGTGAAAAAAGGAACTATTATAAAATTAGTTGTAAGCAAAGGCGAGGAACAGGTGTCTGTACCTAATTTATCCAATATGACTATTGAAAATGCTAAAATTCAACTAAATAAATTAGGCTTAGAAATTGGTGAAATAACTAAAGAAAACAGCGATAATTTTGAAGCTGGAAAAATTATGCAACAACATCCAGATGCAGGAACTAGCATAAGTAAAGACTCTAAAGTTAATGTTGTAATTTCTTTAGGTAAAAAAGAAGAGCTAGTAGAGATGGTTGATTTAATAGGAGCTGATGTAAGTCAAGCTAGTAATAAATTAAAATCAATCGGACTAAATATAGGAAATATTGAGAAGAAATTTAACAATTCATATGATACAAACCAAGTTATATGGCAACAATATGATGCTGGAAAGAAACTAAAAAAAGATAGTTCAATTGATGTTATAATCAGTAAAGGGAAAAAAGAACCTGAAATGATTGATAAAGTATTCAGAATAAGTAAACCTGTAGAAAAAGGAATTTACACAGTAACTATTAAAGATGAAACTGAAAATAATATAATATATGAAGAAAATCATGATGCTTCTGAAGGAGATATCAGAATTAAAGTAAAAGTAAAACCTAATAATGATATTAAAGTCTATATTAATGGAGAATTAGTTAATGTCGGATAAAACAGGTGTTATTACGAAAATACAAAGGGAATTATTCTACGTAAGCGTTGGAAACGAAGTGTATCCTTCGAAGGCAAAGGGAAATTTTAGGAACAAGAAAATAACTCCAGTTGTAGGCGATAAAGTAGATATAAACGTAGAAAATGGTCTTGGATTTATTTTAAAAATACATCCAAGATCTGTGCTTTTACACCGTCCTGAAGTGAGTAATATAGATAAATGTTTCCTGCTAAGTAGCATTAAGTCACCTAATATTAATCTAATGTTACTAGACAAATATCTATTAATGATTGAGAAAAACAGCATTGATTGCGTTATTGTATTTAATAAGTCTGATTTGGTATCTGAAGATGAGAAAAAATTTTATGCTGATATATACAGAAATATTGGCTATAAAGTAATATTCAACTCAAATGAATCTTCAATCACTAATGAAGAATTATTAAATGAATTCAGAAATCATATAAATTGTGTTATTGGTCCTAGTGGAGCAGGGAAATCTAGTACTTTAAAAAAATTATTTCCAAGTGAGGATTTTATTTCTGGTAAAATAAGTGATAAAACTCAGAGAGGAAAACAAACGACGAGACACATTGAAATTAAAATGGTAGATGACAATACTTACGTCTTGGACACACCGGGTTTTAGTTCTTTTGATTTGTCTTTTTTAGATGACAAATCCGAAATTAAAAATAATTTTGTAGAATTAAAAAAAAATAGTTTAAGATGTAAGTTCAATAATTGTGATCACATTAATGAACCAAAATGTGAAATAAAAAGACTTGTTGAAATTGAAGAAATATCCCAGAGTAGATATGATAATTATTTGAAGATAGTTGAAGAATACAAAAAAATTAGGAGGTATTAATGGTTAGTTTAAGTCCATCTTTGTTGGCGTGTAACTTTTTTGAGTTAGAAAAAAACTTAGATATACTAAAAAATAAGGGGATAAAGTATTTGCATTTGGATGTTATGGACGGAAATTTTGTGCCAAATATTTCTTTCGGTCCAGCAGTTATAAAACAAATAAGAGAAAAATATCCGGACTTTATTCTTGATTGTCACTTGATGGTTAACAAACCAGAAAATATTATAGATGACATTTTGAATGCCGGAGCTGATATAATTACTTTTCATCCAGAAACAACTTTTCATCCACATAGGATTATTCAGACTGTTCATAAAACTGGAAAAAAATGTGGATTAGCACTTAATCCATCCACAGGATTGGAATGCTGTGATTATATTATTGATGATTTGGATATAATACTTGTAATGAGTGTAAATCCAGGCTTTGGAGGACAATCCTTTATAGAGAGTCAATATTCAAAAATAAAAGATGCAAGAAAAATGATAGAAACATCAAAAAAAGATATTTTACTGGAAGTTGATGGAGGAGTGAAAACTTCTAATGTCGATAAAGTTTTAGAATCTGGAGCTAATCTAATTGTAAGTGGTTCAGATGTTTTTAACCAAGACATAGAATCGCAATTAGATATTTACAATCAAAAATTATAATTAAAAGGAGGATGTTTTGAACAGAAATTTAAGGTTCATGGTTGAAGGAGCAATTACTTTAGCTTTGACAGCCGTATTAAACAGTATCGTTATTTTTAAGATGCCAAGAGGAGGATCTGTTTCCCTAGCTGGATATGTTCCAATTTTATTATTTGGACTAAGATGGGGACTAAGACCAGGGATTGTAATTGGATTAATGTATGGAGTTTTGGATAGTTTTATTGATCCTTATGTTATTCATCCAATACAATATATTTTAGATTACCCAATAGCTTATATGGCTTTAGGATTATCAGGGTTAGGATGTAATGAAGAAACTTTGAGTGGCAAAATTAATTATAAAATGATTTTAGCATGTATATTCGCTATTTTAATGAGAGGAGTAGCTGCGATTTTAAGTGGTTATGTATTTTTCAAAGACACATTACCAACAGATATTCCTGCGTTATTAGGATCATTCCTATATAACATCACATACATTGTTCCTAATGGAATTATAGCTATAGTGGTCATATTAATTTTAATTAAACCTGTATCAAAGGTAAGTAAAAAATGATTGGCTTGATTTGTTGCGCAGGGGAATTATCTGATAAGAATCTTTTTGAAGAATATTATGAAAAATCAGACTTTAGAATAGCTGTAGATGGTGGAACAAAATATTTCACCGATTATCATAAAGATTTTGATTTTGCTATAGGAGATTTTGACTCTATAAATAATAATGACAAAATTTTTCTAGAAGAAAACAACAAGATTTTTGAAAAATATAATTGCAAAAAAGATTTTACTGATTTTGAAGCCGCAATAAATATATTAATCGAAAAAAATTGCACAACAATATATGCTTTTGGGGCAACAGGAACCAGATTAGATCACACAATGTCGAATTTAATTTATTCAAAAAGATGCTTTGAAAAAGGAATTGAAATTATATTTATTGGTAATAATAATATAATTAAATTCTTAGGAGAAAGCACAGAATGTGTTATGAGATATGATTATATTTCAATTGTAGTTTTATCGAATAGCGGAATGAAAATTAGGTTAAATGGTTTTGAATACGACAGCGAATTTTTAGATGTTGATTTTTGTTCAACATTGACGATTAGTAATAAAATAAAAAATAAAAAAGCATATATAGAATTAATGGAGGGATATGGACTTTTAATTGATTCTAGAGATTAAAAAAGAGTCGAAGTTTTCGACTCTTTGTTTTATTCTTCTTCTTCTGTTGTTTTGATAAATTGAGGTCTTTCAACTAAACCTGATCTTAAGCATCTAGTGCATACATTGATTTTTTTTGGTTTGCCATCGACTAAAGCTCTAACTTTTCTGATGTTAGGTGCCCAGCTTCTATTTGAAGATCTTAAAGAAAATGATCTATTATTTCCGAAAGTTCTTGATTTACCACAAATTTCACATTTTTTGGACATAATTACAC
>JAWGCW010000011.1:0-78814 GCA_032548025.1 Finegoldia magna
ATTAAAACAAAATTAAACGGAATGTCCCCTGTCATGTACAGATTACATTCCGCTTAAAATATCATTAAATTATTCCGTGTTTACGGGTTCAGGTCAAATCTAAGGTTATCTTTTTAAATTATTCTATTATATTTCTCCATCTCCAACCATATGTTTCGCTCGCATTACATACAATAACGAAAGCTAATGGATCTATTTCTTGGATGTATTTTTTTAACATAATAAAATCTCTGTTGCTTACAACTGTTTGAACAATTTCTTTTTCCATTCCAGAATAAGCACCCTTTGCTGTGTAAATGTTAGCAGATCTTGTAAGATTGTCTACTAAGAATTTGCTTACTTCATCAGGCTTTGAAGTAGTAATGGTGCAAAGTTTTGATGTGTTCATACCATTAATTGTAAAATCTATTATTAAACCATTAAGTACAGTACCTACAAGGGAGTATATCGCTATTTCTGTTCCGTAGGCATACCATGCTGATAATGTGATAAGGAAATCCACCATCAAACATCCTTTACCCAACTCAATTCCGAAGTACTTATTCAATATCTTAGCGAATATGTCAGAGCCACCTGTTGATGCGTAATTATTAAGTACAATCCCCACACCTGTCCCATAAATCATTACTGCTGCTATTAATTGAATCATTTTCCCTTCAAATAATGGTTTTTCCATAGGAAATACAATATCTAAAATCCAAACCAATAAACTAAGTCCCAAAGAACAAATTATAGTTTTAAGTCCAAAAGCCTTTCCAAGCATTATAAATCCTACTATAAATAAAACCGTGTTTATGATAATCAGAATTGGGCCGGTTGAAATAGGAACGAAATTACCTATTACAATTGCCATACCAGCGGCCCCACCTAATGACAATTTATTTGGTGCCAAGAAGAAATGAATTCCCAATGCAATAAGGATTACGCCTACTGCCATCATAATCACGCTTTTTCTTTTATTTCTCTTTTCTAAAGCGTCTAAATCAATCATATTATCCCCCTAGTATTTTTATGCAATAATATTATAACAATTGAATATACAATTTACAACGATATATTCATTGCTTTCTAATAAATATTTTAATATTTCAAATTACAAAATATCTATAAATCTTTCTATTGGTAGTCCACGAGCCTTGTCCTTAATATCCAAGGAAAGTTTCAGTAGTTCAGTCGTTTTTAAACTAGCATACTTTGCTGACTCAAATATTGATTTGTTTTCTGAATATTGACTTATGAATAATGCTGAGAACAAATCCCCTGTTCCCGCATAAGATGTGTCGATGTATTCATAATATATTTTATCTGATACAAAATCCTCATCCATACAAAAAACAAAATGTTCATCATTTTCTTCTACACTGGTAATAACAACGTATTTTGCACCCATTTGGATAAGTTTTTCTGCCACATCGTTAATCGGTTCATTCATCTTACAAGCGATCATTCTAGCTTCCGTTTCGTTTGGAATAATTACTGTAGCTATATCTATAAGTTTTCTGAAATTTTCAATATTGTCCTCGTCCAATCCGTTATAAAGTTTTCCATTATCTGCCATAATTGGATCTACAATAACATCTGGTGATTTTTTTTGTTTTTTTATGAAGTCTTTAATTATGTCCACTTGTTTTAAACTATATAAAAATCCTGTAGCTATTAAATCAAAACTAAAATCCAATTCTTCCCATACTTTTGTAGCTTGTTTCATGTATTCTGTAGTATCTAATATCGCAAACTTGCCATAATCCAAAGTGTTACTCACAACAGCTGTTGGCAAATTAAAAACGCTTTTACCCTTGTTGCTTAGCACAGGAATCATACAACTAAGAGCGACTCTCCCATATCCTGGCATATCGTTTATTAGTAATATATCTTTCATGTTTTCTCCTCCATCTAATTATAACACTAAAACCACATTTGTATATCAAATAAATCTTAATGTTTTTGTAGATTTTTAAGCACTTATAAGCTCAATATTTCTCAATCTTTTGTGATATAATATCAATTGGAAATAAGGAGGGGCTTATGTTCAGTTTTAATATAGAAGAGCACAAATTTAAATATATACATTTTATAGGAATAGGCGGAATATCAATGAGTGGTATCGCTGAATTGTTGAACCATTACGGTTACAAAGTTTCTGGAAGTGATAGAGAAGAATCCGACGAAACTAATCGACTAAAAAGTCTAGGAGTTGAAATATTTATCGGACAAAAAAGAGAAAATATCAAAAATCCTGACTTAATTGTATATACTGATGCAATCTTAGACGACAACGAAGAATTAATTGCTGCAAGAGAACTAGGAGTAGATGTTGTAAGCAGGGGAGTCTTTCTTGGAGCACTCATGAGAAATTACAAATACTCCATAGGAGTTAGTGGATCTCATGGCAAATCAACGACAACTTCAATGATCGCGAAGATTTTAATCGATGCAAAAGTTGATCCATCTATACTTTTAGGTGGAAAATTAGATGAAATCCAAGGCAATGTTCACTGTGGAAATAGTGAATACATGCTTACTGAAGCTTGTGAATACAAAGCAAATATTCTCAATTACTATCCTTCAATGGCTATTATTTTGAATATTGATGAAGACCACTTAGATTACTATAAAGATTTAAATCATATCGTTGCAACATTCATTGGCTACATGAAAAACTTGGACGAAAATTCCAAAGCGATTATAAATATAGACGATCCAAACTGCGAACCTCTGTTATCTCATATTAAAGGTGAAATCATAACTTTTGGTATAGAAACTGAAAAAGCTGATTACAACATTCACGATATAACTTTTAATCAAAATGGCAATCCTACTTTTGTAATTTCATCTGAAAAGTTTGCCAAAGATGAAGAATTCTCACTTTCTATAATTGGACGCCACAACATATACGATGCAGCGGCTGCGATTATCGCATGTTACGAATTCCACATCGATATCGACACTATAAGAAAAAATATGAAGGAATACCAAAATCTTCATAGAAGAATGGAAACTGTAGGATTTTACAATGGTTGTGAAATAAAGACCGATTACGGCCATCACCCTACTGAAATCAAAAATACGTTGAAAGCATTAGATGAGCACAAAAAGGGTAAATTCTACTGCGTATTCCAACCTCACACTTACTCAAGAACTAAGATGCTATTGGATGATTTTGCCAATGCATTTTACGATTGTGATGAGGTTATAGTAACTGAAATATACGCTGCAAGGGAAAAATTCGACAGCAGCATTCATTCTACAGATTTGGTCGAAAAACTAGTTAAAAATGGCGTGAATGCAAAATACTACAAAACTTTTGAAGAAGCACGTGATTATCTTCGTTCTAAAGTAGCTGATAATGACATGGTATTGACTACTGGTTGTGGAAACCCTGATGTACTTGCGAAGATGATTGTAAAATAATATGTGTACGACAATTATTGTAGATTATCCACAAGGCTCTGTGATGGCACGTACGCTTGATTTTGAAGTTCCTTTGGAATACAACATGATTTATATTCCAAGAGGATTTCATTATGCTGATGATTTGTATCACAAACCTCTGCGTTCAAAATATAAAATGATGGGAATGTGTTTTAGAAATCTGTACCCTATCAAAGATGGTGTAAATGAACACGGACTGTGCGGTTGTACTAATATGTTTATCGCAAATAATTTGTTCAGCAATCATCCAATTGAAGGAAAAATAAACACAAATTCACTAGATTTTATGAATTTTGCACTTGGAAATTACAAAACAGTTGAAGAACTGTTAAATGATTTGGACAATATTCACCTAGCGAACAAAGATGTTGATGGAAATTCTGTGATATGCCCTGATTTCCATTTTATGTTTGTCGACAGAACAGGTGATTCAACGGTTTTGGAATACAAAAATCACAAATTAGTCCCATGTGGAGATAATCCTAAAGTAATGACTAATTCACCAAAATATTCTTCACACGTTAAAAGATACGAAAAATCCGTCGGTGATTTGTCCAAGTTCAACCAGATAAAAGATTTGACAGGAGCCTATGACCCCGTGAGTAGATTCATCAGAGCTAAATACATCCTGTCAACACACAAAAAATCTAATAATGTAAATGAAGCATACTCATCAGCATTTAGCATCTTGGAGCCTCTAAAAATCACTGAGGGCTTCTTTAAGAACGATTCACATGATTACTATACATTTACTAGGTATATAAGTGCTTTCGACACACAGACCGCTTCTATGGCTGTTAGAACACATTCTAATACCCAAACTTATTTGATAGATTTTGATGATATACCAGACGAAAATGAAATATATTCATACTATTTTGAAAATAAATTAGAATTTAAAAGAATTTAAAAGATCGGCTTAAATTAGCCTATCTTTTGTTTTTTTTTAAATTAAAAGCAAAAATAAAAAAATAGAAGCTATTTTGAAAAATCAAAAAGCTTCTATTTTTTATCAATTATGCATTATATTTTTCAAGATCTAAATCGTGTTGCATAGCTGCTACTAGAACACCAGTAGATCCACCTGCGTGAACGTTAGTTGAAGTACGTGCCATATCTGCAACACCTTGGATTGGGCTTAGTACTAAAATCATTTCTAGTGGTAATCCCATAGCTGTAAATAAAGCTACATTTAACATAGTACCAGTTCCTGGAACCCCTACTGTTCCTGCAGAAGCAAGAAGTGCAGTAAATACCATGATTACATATTGTGTCATTGTAAATGGAATATTAAGAGCGTTTATTGTGAAAACTGCTAATAAAATATTCCATACAGCTGCACAACCTGGCATACCAAATGTAGTTCCAATTGAACCTGCAAATGATGCAGTTTCTGTTGGAACACCCATTTTTTCTTGTTCTCTTATATTTTCTGGTAAAGTTCCCAATGAACTTTGAGTTGTAAATCCTAATAACCATGCTGGGAAGAATTTACGTTGGAACTTAAATGGATTGACATGTGCCATTAATTTTAACATCACTGTCGTAGTTATGAATGTGTGGAAGAAACAGCATACATAAACCATTAATAATAAGAATAATAATGATTTAACAAATGATAAATCCAAAGTAGCTACTTGGTTAGCTAATAATGAAAGAACTGCGTATGGAGTAAATTCTATGATTTCTCCAATTACTTTATTCATTACTTTGTCAGCAGCTGCTGTAAAATCCATAAATGGTTTTATTTCATCTTTATTCGAATACTTTAATGCGGTAACACCAATTATAACAGCAAAAACGACTATTGGGACAACTTTAGTATGTAATATACTATCTACAATATTTTTTGGGAAGAAACTTACAAATACATCTGAGAAAGGTGGCACTTCCTTAACCTTATCTGCAACATCCATTTTAATATTTGCATTTACCCCTAAATTTACTAATTTACCTAAAATTAGTGCTACAACAGAAGCTAAAACATTGTGTAAAGCTAGGACACCAATTGTTTTTCCCCCTGTTGATCTTAATTTTTCTGTACTTTCCAAAGATGCAACTGTAGTTATAATTGAAAATAATAATAGCGGAATTACAAATGCTTGTAATAAACTAATAAACACACGACCAAATATTGCTACATAGTCTGTGGCTCCTTTAAAAATAAGTCCCACTATAGCACCCATTGCTGTAGCTAATAAAATTCTGATCATGAATGAAGTACCTTTTTTCTTCAAACGATCTATAACTACACACAATAAGAAAGCTACAACTAAAGCGATTAAGCTTTTAATCATTTCAACATCTCCTTTATATATTTTTGTCACACTAATCTTATCATATTGTCTTATAATAGACAATGATTGATATTTAGATGTATCGTTTTCACCATTTTCCATTTATTGTATTATTCTATATATCAATTTTCTCTGTAAATTCTAGGGTTTCCATGTTTTTTTTATAAATTTATATAAATGATGGTTTGATAAACATTTTAAAATCATTTTACAATTTATGCCAGTTATCGTTAATATATCAACGCTTTTTATTTATTTAATTTCAAGTTGAAATTTACAAATATTATTTCATTTTTGTAATATATAGATTTTCTCAATAAAAAAAGACCGATGTTAAACATCAGCCTTATCTTTCCCATCTACCTCGTTTGTAAATAATAAATCCCACAATAACTGTCAGAGCATTTGACACTAACATTGATATCCATATTCCTGTAGAACCAAGATTTGTCAAGCTCTTAAGTATCATAATAAGCGGAAGTCTTAAAACCCATAACCTTGCAAGTGACAAATACATTGTAAGCTTTGTTTTTCCAACACCTTGGAAGAAACCATTAATCGCTGAAAAATATCCCATGAAAAATGTAATTATCGCTGAGAAGTACATGTATTCACTTGCTTGTCTCCATAGTTCTATATCTGAACGGTCTTTGATGAATATGGATAGCAATTGATCTTTGAAAAGCAAAATAATTATCGCAGAAGCCAAAGAGAAGAAAGTTATTATAATATTTGCACGTTTGAAAATATCTTTGCTTCTTTCTTTTTTTCCTGCTCCAATATTTTGTCCTGTAATTGATGTCAAAGCCATCCCAATTCCTATAGCTCCTTGATTGAATATATCGGACAATCTGTTGCCCATAGAAAATGCAGCCAGTGTAGTTGTACCATATGATTGGATAAATCCATTAAGAACAGTAAAGCCAATAGCTTCCCCACTTGATCCAAGTGAAGCTGGGATAGCGATGGAGAAAATGTGTTTGATAATTCCCATATCAAGTTTGAAGTTTTTGAAACTAACTTCGATTTCAGATTCTTTTTTGACAACTCTTATTGCAAAAACTACAAGCAATACTTTGGATAAAACAGTCGCCCATGCGGCACCTGCAAGTCCCATGTTAAGTCCTGGGATTCCCAAAACATTATCAAAAATAAAGAACGGATCTATAACAACATTTGTAATGGATGATATTGTCGATATAATCGTCATGGATTTCGTTCTTCCTTGAGAATTGAGTATCGATTGATATCCGAAAAATATCATATCAAACAATAGCCCTACAGAGTTTATCGCAAGAAATATGTATGATTTGTATTCAAAGCTTCCTGTCGCTCCCATCCATCTTACAATAAATGGTGCGGTAATTACACCTAGAATGCTAAAGATAACTCCAAGTACTGTTGTAAGAATTAAAGTATGCACAGCGTATATTGAGCAGTCTTTTAGTTTTCTAGCTCCAAGTCTTTGACTCATTAAAGAAGTAGCTGCTACACTTACCCCAAGTCCCACTGCTATAAATAAATAAAGCACCGGCCAAGTAAAAGATGTCGCAGCGTAATCTTCTGAGCTGATTTGAGCTACATATATTCCATCAGTTATGCCATAAAGGGTTTTGATTAGGTTACTAATCATCAATGGGATACTTAATTTAAAAATCACATCAGTAATATTTCCGTTAGTAATAAATTCTATATTACTTTTTTGATTTCCCATTTACTCGCCCCCTATTAATTTATAATTTAAAATATCCTATTCCAAATAATCCTGGTCCAGTATGGATACTTAATGTTGGAACAATTTGTCCTTCGTAGTAGAACTTTGCTCCTTCAATTAAATCCTTCATGCTATCCTTCGCTATTTCCATAGCATTTTTATTGTCGCCATTTAATAAAACCAAGTAATAATCCTTGATACCATTTAATTCTTTTTTAACTATCTCAATAGCGTGGTTGATGTTTTTCATTGTGCCACGATTTTTTTCTACTGTATAATATTCTCCATCTTCATTACAAGATATTATAAGTTTCAAATTTAATAAATTACCAACGATTCCAGTAATTTTACCTATTCTACCACCTAAAGACAAATATTTTAAAGTATCCAAAGTTATAACTGGTACTGAATCTTTGATTTTTGATTTCATTGTTTCTATTATAGATTCTAATGAAAATCCTTCATCAATTAATTTTCTCGCAAATATTGCAAAAAATCCTGTACCAATTGAAATATTTTTTGAGTCAAATACCTCTACTTGCACATCTTCCACTTGGTCTTTCGCAAGCATAAATGCATTGTACATTCCACTTAGTTTTGAAGAAATGGAAATACAAATAATTTTATCGAATCCTTTATTTTTTATTTCATTTAATTTATTAACGATATCTCCAAGAGATGGGATGGATGTTTTTGGAACTTCTCTATCTATATTTTCATATATATATTTCGGATCAACAGTATAATCATCGTAGGATACATCTGAGTAGTTTATTTGAAGTGGCATCAATTCAATGCCGTATTCTTCTGCTATTTTTGGTGTAATTTCACTACCTGAATCTGTTAAAATTGCTATCTTTCCCATAATATCTCCTAACTAGTCAAGGCTATTAAAATATTCTCTAACTTGTTTTATTTTACCACAAGTCATCTTTCCTTCTGGACAACTTCCTTTAACACAACCTGGCCCTGCTTTTTTGAAAATTTGTGGACACACTTTTTTCGCTTCAATCAGCATCAGTGTAGCCATTTCTCTTATTTCCCATTGGGCTCTTTGACAGCATCTTGCTTCAAAGAAATGTAACAATTCACGGGCGTTCATTGTCATGACAATTTTAGTCTCAGTTGCATTTGAAAAAACATATCTCGCATCTTCAATGGAGCTTTTTTCTGACATTGATTTTGCTTTTTTCTCGTCAACACCAGATTCGATTAATCTGTCGTATTCTTCTTGTATCAAAATTTCTGTGAGTTCGTTGTATGCATCAATCGTATGCTTCATGTGTTTCTCGTAGATTTCTAAAGCCTTGGGATTGTTTTTTATTTTTGGAGGGATAATATACTCGTAATTATTCGCTCTCACATATCGTTGAGATTTTTGCGAGTAGCTTGCTAATCTGTGTCTGACCAATTGGTGGGTCAAAGTTCTAGATACACCCTCTATTGCAAAAGTAAAACTAATGTGTTCAACCGGTGACATGTGTCCCAAATCCATTAATTTATCTATGAAATTTTCTACATTTTCATCAGTTAGTCCTTCTTCAATCTCCATAACAGAACTATCTGAATAACAAAGTTTTGCACTTGATGCGACAAGTTTTTGTGCATCAGGAGTGTATCTAATTAGATTAACCTTCATTAATTACTTCTCTCCCATATTACGCCATCTCTGGTATCTTTTAAAACAATTCCCATCGATAACAATTTATCTCTTATTTCATCTGCTTTTTTGAAGTCTTTTTCTTTTCTTGCAGCATTTCTTTGTTCTATTAATTCTTCAATTTCAGAGTCCAAATTATCGTCTTCTTCTTTGAATAAAATTCCCAAAACATATGCCATATCATCCATCAATTTCTTAGCGTCAAGTAAGATATTTTTGGATGTATTTTCGTCGTAATTTTTGTTGATATATTTAATGAAATCAAACAATACACTAATTGCATCGGCTGTATTGATGTCATCATCCATAGCTTGTTCAAATTTTTCTCTGAAAGATACGATGTTTTCATCATTTCCTTCTTTTTCAGAAGAACTTTCCAAAATTCTATTCAAAAATTTCTTAGCTGTATACAATCTATCAAGTGAATTCTTAGTAGCTACCAACGTATCATGACTAAAATCAATTGGATTTCTGTAGTGAACAGACAACAACCACAATCTGATAACTTCCAAATCAAATTCTTTTTCAATATCTTTTAACAAGAAGAAATTGTTCTTTGATTTGCTCATTTTTTCCTTGTCTACAGTTATCATAGAATTGTGTAGCCAATAATTTGCAAAATGAACTCCAGAGCATGTTTCTGATTGTGCGATTTCATTTTCGTGGTGTGGGAATTGCAAATCTTCTCCACCAGCGTGAATATCAATAGTATCCCCTAAAATAGTTTTGCTCATTACAGAACATTCCAAATGCCATCCAGGTCTTCCCATTCCCCATGGACTTTCCCATGCAGGTTCACTTGCTTCTTTTCTCTTTTTCCATAACGCAAAATCCATCGGATTTTTCTTTTCGCTGTTTACATCTATTCTTGCTCCAGCACGTAAATCATCGATATTTTTCTTGGATAATTTACCATAATCTTTTGCTTTTGTTATATCGAAGTAAACATTGCCATCTACATTGTAAGCTGCGCCTTTGTCTTCCAATGTTTTAACGAATTTAATCATCTCTTCAATATACTCTGTAGCTTTTGGATGAATAGTGTCTTCTTCATCAAAATTAAGGCCTGACACATTATCCAAGTAAGCTTGAATGTATTTTTTAGTGATTTCTCTGAAATCTATATCTTCATCTTTTGCTTTATTTATGATTTTGTCGTCGATATCAGTGAAGTTGCTTACAAATTTAACATTATATCCTTTGTAAATAAAATATCTTCTTAAAGTATCAAACACCACAATCGGTCTTGCATTTCCAACGTGAATATAATTATAAACTGTAGGACCACATACGTATATACCGACATTTTTTTCTTTTATTGGTTTAAATTCTCCCTTTTTTCGTGTCAGTGTATTGTATAACTTCATATCTTCTCCTATCTATTTAAAGCTTTGTTTATCCTATTTAATACTTCTTGTTTTCCTAAAACTACCATTATAGAATCCAAGTCTGGTCCGTGAACATTTCCAGTAATTACAGCTCTTGTAGTCATCCACAAATCCTTACCCTTGATTCCTGTTTTCTTTTGAACTTTCTTCATAACTCCTGATGCAAATTCTTTTTCGATTTCATCAACTGCTTCGACTTCTTCTTTTAATGCATTCATTAATTCGTCTAATTTTTCGTAGTTTAAGAATTCTTTAGCATCATCATCCATTTCGTAATCCTTGAACAAGAATTCGACTTTTTCAGTAATTTCTCTCAGATAATCCAATTCTTCTTTAAATAATGAAGCTATTTCTAATAATTTGTAATCTGGATAATCTTCAGAAATCACACCATCTTCAACCAAGTATGGTTTTAACATAAATGCTAATTTTTCGTTTTCTATTTCTTTTATATAATGTCTGTTAATCCAGTTTAATTTTTCTGTATCGAAAACTCCACCAGATTTTGAAACTCTACTGAAATCAAATTTATGTTCCAATTCATCCATTGACATAATTTCTTGGTTATCTTCACTTGACCAACCTACTAAAGCTAGATAATTGTCGATAGCTTCTGGTAAATATCCTTTTTTTCTGAAATCTTTAACTGCAACGTCGTCATTTCTCTTGGATAATTTCTTACCTGATTTGTTCAATACAACTGGTAAGTGGACAAATTCTGGAACATCCCATCCGAAACATTGATACATAAATACGTGTTTTGCTGTTGAAGAAATCCATTCATCACCACGAACAATGTGAGTAATTCCCATCAAATGATCATCAACTACAACTGCGAAGTGATAAGTTGGAAATCCATCAGATTTTATCAAAACTTGATCGTCCATATCATTAGTGTTGAAAGTAATCTTACCTTTAATCGCATCGTTAAATGTGATTTCTTTGTTTTCAGGAAGTTTCAATCTAATAACATATTCTTCGCCGTTTGCAATTCTTTTCTTAGCATCTTCAACACTAATTCCTCTGCAAAGACCGTCATATTTTGGCATCAAACCATCTGCTTTTTGTTGTGCTTTTACTTGATCCAATCTTTCTTTTGAGCAGAAACAATAATATGCGTAACCCTTTTCGATTAATTCATCGATATATTTTTGGTATAATCCTTGTTTTACTCTGTCAGATTGAACATAAGGACCACATTCTCCAACTTCAGTTACGTTTCCTTCATCATCAAGGACAACTCCTTCGTCAGGATCAAGCCCTGCCCATTTTAATTGTTCCAATAAATTTTCGATAGCACCATCAACATATCTAGTTCTATCAGTATCTTCAATTCTCAAAATAAATTTTCCGTTGTTTTTTTTAGCATACAAATAATTATATAAAGCTGTTCTAAGTCCACCAATGTGCAAAAATCCTGTTGGACTCGGAGCAAATCTTACTCTTACTTCACTCATAATATCCCCCATAAAAAATAAATTTAACTTATTTTATTATATCACAAATCGCCAAATTCAACATTTATTAATAAAAATCGGACAATTATTTCGCCAAGTTTTTTACCCAGATTTTCTTTCCAACTAAATACAATCCCAAAATAACCTTGTACAAATCAATCACAGAAATTATCAAATACATCAAAACTACATTTAAGTCAGTAAATTTTGCCAATAAAAATGAAATTGGATAAGAAATCAATACAATTCCCACAGAATCAAAAAGCAATGTTAGAATAGTTTTGCCACCACTTCTGAGAGTAAAATATGATGCATTGTACAAAGCAGATATCCACAAAAATGCTCCACCAACTCTTAGCATATTTGTCGCCATCGATTTTACATCATCAGTTGTGTTGTAAAATTCAGGGAAAAGTGGCGCCAAAATAATCAACACAATTCCAACTACAAGTGCTAACATCAATGAGAACACAATTAATTTCCTGTCAGTGTCCACAGCTTCATCGATATTTCCACTACCTAAAAGTCTTCCTACCATAATCGATATACAATCTCCCATAGCCAAATTAAACACTATGAAAAGACCAATAATTGTCTGAGAAATATTGTACGCCGCCAAAGCTTCAATTCCTCTTGTTGAATAAGATTGTGTTATCGCTGCAATCCCTACAGAATACAAAACTTCATTTATAATCAAAGGAATTCCGGCGACGGTTATATTTTTAAAAAGTCCTGCATCGACATGGAAATTTTTGAAAAAATTAGAATAAAATTTGAATCTAAGTTTGTTTTTGTTTGCAAAATAAATAAACAATGAAAGTTCAACAAATCTAGAAATAACAGTCGCAATCGCAGCGCCCTTTGGTCCCAATTCTGGAAATCCTAAAAGCCCAAAAATCAAAACCAAGTTGAACACAAAATTCACTAAAACAGTAATAATCGATGTTATCATCGGAAGTCTGGTTTCGCCATTCACTCTCATTGAGGATGAGATGGATTGTGAAAAAGCAAAAGGAATAAATCCTATAGTCATTATCTTGGTATAATCTAGTGCAAACTTCATAGTCGTATTAATATTTTTTACAGTATCTGTGTCCGGATTCATAAATAAATACAATAATTTCTCTCCAAGAACCCAGAAAATAAACATACTAATCACAGAAACTATAAAAGATAACACCACATCAAAATACAAACAGTTTTGAACATTTTTGTAGTCTTTTTTTCCTGCAAATTGTGCCGCAAAAATACTCGCCGCAGACACAAGCCCAAAAATCGCTAAGTTAAATACAGTAATCAATTGGTTAGCAACAGAAACTCCACTCATTGCAAAAGTTCCAGTCTGTCCAACCATAATATTATCCAACATATTTACAAACGATGTAATAAGTTGCTGAATAATAATAGGAATTGCTAGCACCAACACGCCTTTGTAGAAATATTTATCCCCGAAAAATTTACTTTTCTTTATTGCTAAATTCAATCTATCCCTCCTTCAAATTTTTTATGTAATAATTGCAAAACTTTTTTGTTCCATCAAAATTTTTATACAAATGTTTCCCATAAAATTTGAACCCATATTTTTTAATAACTCTAGCACTTCTAATATTTTCAATAAAACAACTACAAGAAATATCATTGTAATCCAAATCCTCAAGTAAATGATTTACAAAACACATCACAACCTTTGTCATAATCCTATTAGTTTGTCTTCAAGAAAAAAACCGTATTCTAGTTTTGAATTTATAAAATCTTTGAGAATTTTCTTAGATCGTTTGATGGATTTGTGTTGTCTCCATCCCGCAGATAGTCCTCCTCTTCTTGAATAGCGTATTCATGAAAATCACCTAAATATTTCATCTCTAATGCTTTTATTTCTATATCTTCACATTTTAAAACAAAATTCTCGTATTTCATTCTTATCTCCATAATTTTTCAATCTATATAATAATATATCTTTAAAAATTATAAGTCAATTGATTTTAAGCTATAATTCTACATAAAAAAGAGCCCTTGTGGACTCTTGATTTTAACAAATTTCTAAAAATTTTTATTTTGTTTTAATTCCAAATTTTTCCATATCTTCATCAACTTCTCCTATTGGAGCAATTCCGAAATTTTCTACCAAAACATTGGCTACATTTGGAGATAGGAATGCAGGAAGAGTTGGTCCAAGATGAATATTTTTAACGCCTAAGCTCAAAAGTGCAAGTAGTACGATTACTGCTTTTTGTTCATACCATGCAATGTTGTAGCTAATTGGCAAATCGTTGATATCATCAAGACCAAAAGCTTTTTGTAAAGCTTGTGCTATTACAACTAATGAATAAGAATCGTTACATTGTCCTGCGTCTAAAACTCTTGGAATACCATTAATATCTCCTAAGTTTAATTTGTTGTATCTGTATTTTGCACAACCAGCAGTTAAAATAATTGTGTCATCAGGCAATGCTTTCGCAAAATCTTCGTAGTAATTTCTGCCTTTTTGTCTTCCGTCACAGCCACCCATTACTATAAATTGTTGAATATCTCCATTTTTAACAGCTTCTACAACTTTGTCTGCCAAAGCTAACACTTGATTATGTGCAAATCCACCGACTATTTTACCGTTTTCGATTTCTTTTGGAGATTCACATTTTTTTGCAAGTTCGATTATTTCTGAGAAATCTTTGTGACCATTTTCATCTGCTACAATGTGTTTCATTCCAGGATATGCTGCAACACCAGTTGTGAATACTTTGTCTTTGTAAGAATCTTTTGGTGGAGTTATGCAGTTAGTAGTCATTAAGATTGGACCATTAAATGATTCGAATTCCTTGTCTTGTAACCACCAAGAATTTCCGTAATTTCCAACGAAATTATCGTATTTTTTGAAAGCTGGATAATAATTTGCAGGTAACATTTCACTGTGAGTGTACACGTCTACTCCTGTGTTTTGAGTTTGTTCCAAAAGCATTTCCATATCTTTCAAATCATGACCCGAAATTAAAATCGCAGGATTGTTTCTAACACCGATGTTTACTTCTGTAATTTCTGGATTTCCATATGCAGATGTATTAGCACTATCCAAAAGAGCCATTGCTGCTGCACCATTTGATCCTGTTTGTAATGTTAAATCTATCAAATCTTCTACGGATAAACTATCGTCCATTAATTTTGCTAATGTATTTTCCATAAATTCGTCAACATTTTCATCGAATTTTCCCAAAACATTAGCATGCCTATTATAGGCTGCCGTGCCCTTCAATCCGTAAGTAATAAGTTCTCTAAGACTTCTCTTATCGTCATCTAAAGTATTCAACACTCCGATAACTTCTGATTTCAATTTTAATTCATCATCGTCTTTTTCGTTATACAAAGCTGCCTTCGACAAGTTTTCTTTGTCATCTAAGCCTTCGATTAATTTTTGGTTTAAATCAATAGTTTCTTTTACTTTTCCTAACAAATCTTCGTAGTGGAAGTTTGCATTAGTAATTGTAGTAAACAAATTATTGTTGACATAAGAATGTAAATCAGAGATATCTTTGTTTTCTTTTCTCATTCTAGTTAGGATTTCGCCTAATCCTTTTGTAACCCATACAAGCAAGTCTTCGATGTTTGCTACATCTGATGTTTTACCGCAAACCCCTTTTTTTGTACATGCGATGTTTTTTGCAGTTTCTTGACATTGATAACAAAACATTTCTTCATTTTTTTCAATAGTTTTTTCCATTTTATTTCCCCCTTGATTAAGTCTAACTTATGATTTAATTATAATGAATCATAAGTGTGAGTTTCCGTAACATAAGTTACGTTAATCCATTACAGTAAATTTACCAATTCGGTTTTGTTTTTAATTATAATTTCACCCCCATTCAATTCTATCAATCCACTATCTTCCATATTTAATAATTCTCTAGATAAAGAAGGTCTAGTAGTTGCCATAAAATCTGCCATTTGTTGCCTTGTCATTCCAGTATTTGATACGTCATTTTTCTGCGTCTGAATTAAAAAAGTTGCAATCTTTTGTCTTAATGAAAAACTTGACAACAACCTCACCTTGCTATTTAAGAAAAATGCTTTTTCAGCAAGAATTGTAACCAAATTGGTCATTATTTTATTTTTTATCGGTGTTGAGTCTTTAGAAATATCGAAGAAACTAACGGGAATTTCTAATATTTCACAATCAGTATTGCAAGCTAAAGTAAAATCGCTGATTTTATTCAAATATGAATACACCTCAGCCATTACTTCCCCATGATTTTTGAAAATATTCACGACAGTGTTTTTCCCATTAATATCCGTCTTTTCAAGACTGAGCTTTCCACTTTTCAAAACGTAGATTTTATTGCAAATATCTCCCGGAGAAAAAACGTACGAATTTTTGTTGTATTTGTTTATTATTGAATTTGATTCAATAAGAAATTGTTTAAATTCTTCTTCTGTAAAATTTTTAAAAAGTTTTGAATTTATCATTTAATCACCATTATTTTTATACCCAATAATTTTCTATGTACAACAAAAAACGCATCAGAATTTTCATTCTAATGCGTTTGGTTTTAAGCATATGGTAAATATTTTTTGTCGTTTGAATTGTATTTGGAGATTTCAACTGCTGCAATTGGATTAATTCCCAACGATTTTATGGCTTCCAATGTGTTTTTGATTTCTCCTAATCTTGAATCGTCTTTCTTGTAAAGTACGATTGCGTTTTGAATGTCTTTTGTTAAGTCTGTAAGGTCTACTTTTTCTGAAATTGGACTTACAGCTGTAATTTTCTTTTCGAAATTTGAATTGTATGCTTTGGCTAAATTTGATGTGTTTTGATCAAAACTAAACACACCAACATTGTCAAAACTGTCTATTCTTCTGTTCAATAATCTCAATGCGCTATTTGAACTTTCATTGTAATCATTTGAAAGTACGCTAACTGTTTCAAGTCCCAATTTGTTTTGCAATTGTTCTTTGCTGAAAATATTAGGATCTTTGTAATATGAGGCAAATGCATATGCTAGACCTATTAACATTCCCAAGAACAATCCTATTGCTGTGTCCATTTTATTGACAAGTTGTTTGATTTTCTTCTTGGCATTAGGCGCATCAACGACTTGAATGTTATCTTTTTTCATTGTTTTTTTAGTCAAATCTGTGATAGCTTTTAATGATTCTTCCAATACTTTGTTAGTTTGTTCAGCGCTTTCGCTTGAATATTCCATTTCAATAATTGATGTAGATGGAACGCTTTTTACTTTCAAATCTTTTCTTAAATCAGAAGAGCTAACACCATTTCCTACTTTTTCTGCTACTGTATCCAAAACAGAATTTGATTTAATCAATTGTTCAACATTTGAAACCAATTGTGTATTGATCATTGCGTCTACTTTGGAAACAACTGCTCCTTCTTTTTCAAAATCTTCTGGACTTCCCACCATTATTGAAACTTTTGATGAGTAAGAGTCCTTTCCCAAAACATTATTAAAAACATTTGTCAATAACGCACACACAAGCATTATTATTATAATGTGTGGCAATTTTCTAAGTATTGCTTGCCACGCTTCTTTTAAATTTAATTCTTCCAAGTTTATATCTCCTTAACTTTTTTATCTCTTTTACTCAATAACCACATTAAAACTATGCTCATAATCAATCCGTGATATAGAAGTCCTGTAAGTAAATCTACACTAATAAGATTGAACACAGGAACAATAGTTATTGCTATTGCTACCCACAAAGGCATTTTTTTGTATGAGATTTCATCCATAATTCCAATTAACCAACCAGTTATTGCAGAATAAGTTAACATTCCGTAAAAACCAAAGTTAGCGTATCCATTTGCAATGAATCCAGTGTTTACCCAAGTATTTGGATGACCGTAATAAATCATCGAAATCAATGCTTGTATTGGATAATTATATGGATACAATCTTCCCCCAAATACCCAAGATTTGTCTGTCAAATACACGAAATCAATGTTTTTGAATGCATCATAATATCTGAAATGATTATCTGCAGTTACCATGAAAACACGTCTTACAATTACACTTATCGGTTGCCAATTATCAGTTATCAAATAAAAAGCTAAACACAAAAATGTAAGCCCCGCTAGTCCCATAGTCATTAAATTTCCAGTGTATTTGTTTCCCTTTACGATAGCTATAAAAATTACCAAAACCGGATAAAATAGCATTGACTTATGTGAAGTAAATCCAAAGAAAAATACTTGGCAAATCAATGTGATTACAGTTCCTAATTTTTTTCTATCCCAAAGGCAGAACACCAACAAAGTTGGGTTGATAATTTTACCATACCAGTTCATAAAATATGCAAATGGTCCTGGGAAGATTACTTCCGCGATTTCCCTTCTAGTGTCGTATACTTTTCTAAAATCGAAATTCAAATATTTTAGTCCGCCTCGCATTATTATCCAGGCAAACATCAATATTCCCACCAGTGCAAAAGCATAGACTATGAAATTTTCGTTGATTTTTTTATCCGAGAAAGATAATCTCAATTTCGGTGAATTAGCGAAAATTTGAATTGTATAAAACGATGCTATCAACATGTACATATATAATCTGGAGAAATCCTTATAAGGATATATATTTAAACATGGTATGATTATCAAAACATAAAATAGCATCAGATAAAAATCACTGACTCTCTCTACTTTATGCCTTATCGTATAACACATTATCACAACCAAAGCGTATGATTCTATCAATTTGTAAATATTTAAATTGTTCACAAGCCCCATGTACGAAAACAACGGACTTATTGCATAAGAATAACTCAAATCCAAAAACAATTTAAACATCAATGATAAAAACACAAAAAACCCTTTTGATTGGAACAATGCTTTTATATCATCAGTCATAAATTCCCCTTTTCATTTTTTTACTAAATTAGTATACCATAATTAAACGCGATAATAAACTAATTTACTTTATTTTTAGGGATCTCTCCGTTTTTAAATTGCATAATATTGTCGAATGTAAAATCTCCCATTTGAACGCGCGCAAGCTTAGTGGCATTTCCCAAATGAGGTGCCAATAGAATATTTTTGGCATTTCTCAATTCATCTGAAATTTTAGGCTCAAATTCATATACATCTAGCGCACAACCTGCTATTTTTTCTTCGTTTAAAGCATTTATCAAATCCAATTCGTCGATTACTTTTCCACGAGATGCGTTGATTAGATATGCTGATTTTTTCATTTTATCAAAAGCTTTTTTATCTATTAAATGATGTAATTCATCGCTGTAAGCAGTGTGCATAGTTATAACGTCACTGTTTTCTAATAGATAATCTAATTCAACTTGTTTTGCTCCTTCTACGTCCTTTTTACTTCGATTGTAGAAAATCACATCCATATCAAATGCTTTTGCTTTTCTCATAACTTCGGTTCCAATTCTTCCAAGTCCAATTATTCCCAAAGTTTTTCCTTCTAATGTTTCTCCCAAACCATACACAGGCTTCCAACCTTCAAAAGAATCGTTGTAGCAGTCAGCATTCATCTTCGTAATATTTCTAAGCAAATCTATAATCAAACCGAAAGTAAGTTCTGCAGTTGATTTTGTAGAGGCTGATGCCGGTGCATTTGTCACTATTATTCCTTGTTCTCTTGCGTAGTTTATGTCAACATTGTCAAATCCAGCTCCATAATTTGCTATTATTTTCAAATTTTCAGCTGCATCTATGATTTCTTTGTCGATTTTTTCGCTTAAAGGACACACCAAACATTCCGCATCCTCAATTCTTTTTTTCAATTCATCTTTTGACAAAAATTCCAAGCTATCCTGATAATCAACTTCAAAATTCTCTTTGTATTTTTTTATTATTTCTTCTGGAATTCTATTGGTAATCAAAACTTTCATTAAATATCCTCCATTTTAATAGTCGTCATTTTTCTGTTTTCAAACATTGCAAGATACTTTGCATCAACGCTTTTTAACAATTTGAAAGCATCGTCAAAATGATATCTATAATAATTTTCAAAATGAGCATCACTTCCTACCGAAAACAGCTTACCTTTCATTTTGACGTATTTTTTAATCGCAAAAACGTAATAATCCAAGTTATCGTATTGGTACACACTTCTAGTATTAAGTTCCAACGCTTTTTCATCATTAATTAGTTGTACAAAAACTTTCGTCAAATATTCATCTACAATATCCATATTTTTTGAATCTAAGCGGTTAAGTCTTAATGCGTAATCAATGTGTGTAAGAACATCGTAATCCTTGAATTTGTTCACAGCTTCTAACATTTTTTCAAAATAATTTATTAGAAACTCTCTTTGAGAGTAGTCTTCTGGCTTTGGATTCATAAAATCCTTGCCATCGTATTGATGAATTGACAAAAGTTGAATGTCGTAATCTCTTTCACTTAAAGTTTGTTTTATTTTATCCAAATTTTCAGTAGTATATCCTATTTCAATTCCTTTTAGGATTTTTTGTGAACTTTTTTGGTTATGTTCATCGATTACTTTGCAATACTTATCGTAATCAATGTCCACATCCTCAACTCTTCCATCATTATAGGTGAATCCATAATCCAAATGTTCTGTGGTTATGATATCTCCTTTTACAAGTTTCAAATAATTTTCAAATTTTTCCTTGCTATCAAACGAAAACTCAGTGTGACAATGTTGATCTCTATAATACATATTACTCCTTAAATTAATTAAAAGATGCTAAAATTAGCATCTTTATAATTATCCTTCTACTATTTTAATACCGCTCGATGCTCCGATTCTATCTGCTCCATTTTCTATCATAGATAAAACTTCTTCTCTAGAATGAATTCCACCACTTGCTTTTACCATAGCTTTGTCTCCAACAGTATCTTTCATCAATTTGACATCTTCTACTTTTGCTCCGCCTGTTGAAAAACCTGTAGAAGTCTTCACGAAATCAGCGCCGCACTTCACGGAGATTTCACAAGCTTTTTTCTTTTCTTCATCAGTTAATAAACAAGTTTCGATAATTACTTTCAAAACTTTTCCTTTTGTAGCATCTCTTACAGCTTGGATATCTTTTTCAACATAATCATAATCTTGTTCTTTTAATTTGCCGATATTGATAACCATGTCGATTTCATCTGCACCATCTTCGATTGCTGTCTTTGCTTCAAAAGCTTTTGATTTGATACTCATAGCACCAAGTGGAAATCCCACAACAGTGCACACCAAAACGCTTGAATTTTCCAAAGACTTTTTAACCAAAGATGTGTAACAAGAATTTACGCACACGCTTTTAAAATCGTATTTAACTGCTTCATCGCAGATTTTTTTGATGTCAGCTGATGTTGCATCTGCTTTTAATAAAGTGTGGTCGATATATTTATTTAATTCCATATTATTCACCTAATTCTAATGCAATTTCCATCATTTTTGTAAATGATGTTTGTCTTTCTTCAGGAGTAGTTTGCTTATCTGAATGGAATGAGTCAGAAATTGTCAAAATAGTCAAAGCTCTTGCGTTGTTTGCTTTTGCTGTCAAATACAATCCGTAGCTTTCCATTTCAACTGCTAACACGCCCATTTTTTCCCATTTTTTCCATTCTTCAGATTTTTGGTTGTAGAAAATATCTGCTGAGAATACATTTCCAACGTGAACGTCGATATTTTTTTCTTCTGCAACATTTACTGCTTTTCTTAACAAATCATAATCACAAATCGCTGAAAAAGTTCCTTCCAAATCAAATTGATGAGCAAAATTAGAATCTGAACAACTTCCCATCGCTATTACGACATCGTACAAATCCAAATCTTTACTGTAAGCTCCTGCTGAACCAATTCTAATAAGATTTTCTACTCCGTATTCGTTGATAAGTTCGTAAGAATAAATTCCTATAGATGGAATTCCCATTCCAGTTCCCATAACAGAAATTTCTTTTCCTTTGTATTTTCCAGTGTATCCGAACATATTTCTAACTGCGTTGAATTGTTTTACATCTTCCAAGAAATTATCTGCAATAAATTTCGCTCTCAATGGATCTCCTGGCAATAAAACAGTTTTTGCGATATCTCCTTTTTTCGCTTCGATATGTGGTGTTGACATAATAGCCTCCTAATAATTTACTATAATCATATTCAAAAATTTTACCAAATCTAGCTGACAATCATCCAAGTATTTTTCAATGTAAGCTTCATAATACACGCTAATCCCATCAATATCCACCTCTTTCAAATGTGGAGATTTTAAAATAAATTTGGCGTAGTATTTAGCTTCTCCAATTGTGCAACATGGACTTTGCCCCATATACAACAAAATTTTGTGCTTAGATTTTTGATTGCAATATTCTTTTAATTTTTCACTTAATTCTATTTTCATATTCTCCCAAATCAAAATTTAATTCTATTTTCATATTCCCTCAAATCAAAACTTAATTCTATTTTCATATCCCCTCAAATCAAATAAGAGAGAAATCTTATTTCTCTCTTATTATATCATCAATTTGAACATTTTTGCTATTTTTCAAATCCTGGAACTAATAATCCGTAGTTGCCATCTTTCCTCTTGTAAACAACATTTACATTATTAGTTTTTGAATCCAAGAATACGAAGAAATCATGATCGATTAATTCCATTTGCATGATAGCTTCTTCCTTGTCCATTGGTTTGATTCCAAATTCTTTTGTTTTAACTATAGCACCTGCTGGGATTTCTTTGTCGTTGTTTTCTTCAACAGCTTCAAATCTTATTGAATTGCTTTCTGTAAATCTCTTTTGTAATTTTGTTTTGTGTTTTCTAATTTGTCTAGCAAGTGCATCTTCAACTTTGTCTATAGCTGTTTTAATTTCTTCGTTGGATTCTTCCGCTCTTAAAACAACTCCTTTATCTAAAATTATAGTGACTTCAACTCTCGCTTTGTCTTTTTCTTTTTTGAATACTACACGAGCTTGTTGTTCGTCATGGAAATATTTATCTAACTTGTGTAATTTAGATTCTGCCATTTGTTTCAAATCATCAGTCAATTTGATATCTTTTGTTACATAATTAAGTTTCATAAAATTCCTCCTGTTTATGAATTAAGAAATAATTTCTTATTTTCTTATTCTATATATACCCAATTTACATTTTTGCAAACGATACTAATCACTAAATCAAAAAAAGCAAAAAACTTCCCCTTACAAATTTTCATTTGCTCTGGGGAAGTCTTCATTATTTGATATATTTGTCAATAATGTTGATTACTTCTTCGATTTTTTCATCTGCATTATCATTTTCTACTGCATGTTTAACGCAAGTTCTCATATGTCCGTTTAAAATGTCGATGTTCGCTTTTTTCAATTGACCAATACAACTCAAAATCTGAGTGGAAATATCCACACAATATCTGTCCTCTTCAATCATATTTACAATCGCATCGAGTTGTCCACGAACTGTTTTGATTTTTTTGAGGGCCTTTTGTTTGTGTTCGGTCATTATTTCACAGTAGCCTCAAATCCTATTTCATCAATAGCTTTGATGATGTCATCTTCATTAAAATCGCCTTCAACTACGGCTTTTTTGTCTTCTAATGAAACATTTACATCTGTAACTCCATCGACTGATTTACAAGCATTTGTCACTGATTCTACGCAATGATTGCACACCATATCCAATACTTCAAATTCTTTTTTCATTATTTTTCCTCCTTAAAATTTTTGATTCTTAACGAATTTGTAACTACGGTTACCGAACTGAACGCCATTGCAGCACCTGCTATCATTGGATTCAAAAATCCAAATGCAGCAATCGGAATACCAACAACATTGTAAAAAAACGCCCAGAACAAATTTTGTTTTATTGTTTTTATTACTCTGTGACTTAATCTTATCGCAGTATTAACTTTATTTAAATCGCCATTTATAATTGTGATGTCACTTGCCTCAATCGCAACATCTGTACCAGTTCCAATAGAAAATCCAACATCACTTGTCGCCAATGCTGGAGCATCGTTTATTCCATCTCCAACCATTCCAACTTTTTTGCCTTTATTTTTCAAATCCAACACTTTATCTGATTTGTCTTTTGGCAAACATTCTGCTATTACATGGTCGATATTAGCTTTTTCTGCGATATGTTTTGCAGTATTTTCGCTATCACCAGTTATCATATATACATCGATATTATCGTCTTTTAATTTTGAAACAGCTTCTTGTGAGGATTCTTTTATTTTATCTGCTATCAAAATATATCCGTAAAATTCATCGTTCTTTCCAACAAGCACAACTGTATTTCCTTGAGATTGATATTTTTGAATATCTACATTGACATTAATATTATTGTCTCTCATCAATTTTTCATTGCCAATATAGTAATTGTCATTATTTATTGTAGCTGAAAGTCCTTTACCAGTAATCGAATCGAAATCTTCAACTTTATAGAAATCCGAACTATTTTTTTCATATTCTTTAACCACAGCATCTGCAAGTGGGTGCTCTGAATTTTTTTCAATTGAGGATACAATTTTTAAGAAATCTGTATCTTTTGATTGGAAATCTACAACTTCTGGTTTACCATTTGTTATTGTTCCTGTTTTATCCAAAATAACTGCATCGATTTTGTTCGCAGTTTCCAAAACTTCAGCACTTTTTATTAAAATTCCAAGCTCTGCGCCTTTGCCACTTCCTACCATAATAGCTGTAGGAGTTGCAAGTCCCAATGAACAAGGGCACGCTATTACAAGAACTGAAACCGAATTTAACAACGCTTTGTCGAATTGTTTTGTCACAAAATAAGTGATGGCGAATGTAATCACAGCGATTACAATAACAATGGGTACAAAAACAGATGAAATCTTATCTGCTAGTCTTTGGATTGGCGCTTTGTTGGATTGTGCATCTTCCACTAATTTTACAATTTGACTTAGAACTGTATCTTCGCCAATTTTTTTCGCTTCAAATACAAATGATCCATTTTTGTTAATAGTAGAGCCAATACATTCATCTCCAACTTGTTTTTGTACAGGCATTGATTCTCCAGTAATCATGGATTCATCAACTGAAGAACTTCCATCTACTATTATCCCGTCAACTGCGATTTTTTCTCCTGGTTTTACAAGAATTTTATCTCCAACCATTACATCTTCAATATCAGTTTCGATAGTTTTACCATTTTTTATTACGTTAGCTTTTTTCGCTTGGAGTCCCATTAATTTACTTATAGCATCAGTAGTTCTAGTCTTCGCTCTTTTTTCGAAAACTTTTCCGAGTAAAATCAAAGTGATAACAACAGCAGCCGTTTCAAAATACAATTGGTCAGATCCTATTAATACGTGGTAAACCGAGTAGAAGTAGGCAGCACTTGTTCCCAATGCTATGAGAACATCCATGTTTGCTCCTCCACCTCTTAATGATTTGTATGCATTCACATAATATCTTCTTCCGATGTAGAATTGAACCACAGTTGCCAACGCCCATTGAAAATATCCGTTACTTAAAATCGTGTGGACTCCTGCCAAGTGAAAAAACATCGCTGAAAATAAAGGAATTGAAAAAATCGCAGAAATTATAAAATCACGTTTCAATTTTTCGTATTCAGTTATATTTTTTTCGTTAGCTATTTTATTGTCTGTTTTTATTTCTGCAGAATATCCTGCTTTGTCAACTAATCTTTTTACATCAGAATTGGTCTTGTATCCCTCATAAAAACTAACCGTAAGTGAGTTTTGCAACAAATTTACGTTAACATCTTTGAAATTATTTTTATTCAAAACCTTCTCTATTCTAGATGCACATGACTGACAGCTCATTCCTTCGATGTCAAACTTCGATGTCTTCACCGGAACATCATATCCCGCTTTTTTTATTTTCCCTACGATAGTTTCTATATCGTATCCTTCTTTTAATTTCAAATATGCGTATTCTTGAAGCAAGTTCACGTTAACTGTGTCAATGTATTCGTATTTACTTAATACTTTTTCTATTCTAGCCGCACATGATTCACAGCTCATACCTTGTATTTTTAATTTTATTTCTTCCATTCCTTCTCCTTTCTACCCCCCTACTGGTGGTATGGTTATTATATAATATTTAAAATACTTTGTCAAACCTTTGGATTTGGATTATAATATTCATAATAAAATATGGAGGCAGATTATGGATTGGAAAAATTATGAAAATTTAAGCATGTTGTCTGACTTTTATGAATTTACAATGATGAATGGATATTTAGAAAATAATATGGAAGATGAATATGCTTATTTTGATTTGTATTTCAGAAGAGTTCCTGACAACGGAGGATTTGTTATCGTTGCGGGATTAGAAGAGGTAGTTAAATATATTCAAAATTTGAAGTTTGACGAAAAAGATATCGAATATTTCAAAAGCAAGAATCTATTCAGCGAAAAATTCTTAGATTATCTTAGAAATTTCAAATTTGAATGCGATGTATGGGCAATGCCTGAAGGTTCAGTTGCATTTCCAAGCGAACCTTTGATGATAGTTCGTGGACCTGCTCCACAAGCGCAATTGATAGAAACTTTCGCACTTTTATCAATCAATCATCAATCATTGATTGCAACTAAAACAAATAGAATAGTTCATGCAGCTGAAGGAAGAGTTGTTATGGAATTTGGTGCAAGACGTGCGCAAGGTGTGGATGCTACAGTTCTGGGTGCAAGAGCAGCTTTCATAGGTGGCGCTACTGCTACAAGCAACACTTTGACAGATATCACTTACGATGTTCCTGCTTTTGGTACAATGGCTCACTCATGGATTATGATGTTTGATTCAGAATACGAAGCTTTTAAAAAATACGCAGAAGTTTTCCCAAATTCTTGCTCACTTTTAGTGGACACTTACAACGTTTTAAAATCCGGTGTTCCAAATGCAATAAAAGTTTTTGACGAAGTTTTGAAACCTCGTGGAATTAAAAATATGTCCATCAGAATTGACAGTGGTGACCTTGCTTATTTATCAAAACAAGCCCGTAAAATGTTGGATGATGCTGGATATGAAAATTGTCAAATCATAGCAAGTAATTCACTTGATGAATACACAATCTCTGATTTGATTGAACAAGGAGCAAAACTAGATGGATTTGGCGTTGGTGAAAGATTAATAACTGCAAAATCAGATCCAGTTTTAGGTGGCGTGTACAAATTATGTGCGGTTGAAAAACCAAACGGAGAAATCATCCCTAAGATTAAAATCAGTGAAAATATCGAAAAAATCACAACTCCTGCATTCAAAACAGTTTACAGAATTTACGACAAGAATAGCGGTAAAGCAGAAGCCGATTTGATAACTCTTCACGATGAAAAAATCGACGAATCAAAGGATTTGGAAATCTTCCACCCTATTCACACTTGGAAGAGAAAAACATTAACCAACTTCACAACAAAAGAATTGTTGGTTAGAGTGTTTGACAAGGGAGAATTGGTGTACGACCTTCCAACATTAGATAAAATAATCGAAAGAAAAAATGAACAAATTGCTGAACAATGGGAAGAAGTAAAAAGATTTGAACATCCTCATTTGTTCCATGTCGATTTGTCACAAAAATTGTGGGATATAAAATACAATTTATTAATGCAAAGCAAATAATCAATCTAACACAATCTTTTTTCAAAGGTTGTGTTTTTTTTGCAATAAAAAATCCACATGCATGACATGTGGATAAGTTTTAGATATCGTATTGTACTAAAGTATTGATATAATAATTTTTGTTAACATCTCTTCCGCCAAGTTTAGTAAGTTCAATCAAAAATTCCATAGCAGTGATTTCTCCACCGTTTTTTTCAACTAACTTAGCTACTGCATTCACAGTTCCACCTGTTGCCAATAAGTCGTCAACTATAGCAACTTTGTCGCCTTCATGAATCGCGTCTCTGTGTACTTCTAATTTGTCGGTACCATATTCCAAATCATAAGAATACTCCGACACTTCTCCAGGAAGTTTTCCAGGTTTTCTAACAGGAACAAATCTAACTCCAAGCGCATATGCTACAGCTGATCCAAACAAGAATCCTCTAGCTTCTGGAGCTGCTATCACAGTTATCCCTTTGTCTTTTAAGTCTTCTACCATAAGGTCTACTGCGTGTTTATAGGCTTCTTTATCGTTTAACAATGTAGTAATATCTTTGAATGAGATTCCTTCTTTTGGAAATCCGTCTATAACTCTAATTTTTTCTTTTAAATCCATTTTCATCACCGTTTCTTTTTTACTGTATTATCTACATCTATAGTATACCATATTGAGGGATTTGTTTGTTGTTAAATTATTTTTTGTTTTCTAAATCGTTATGTTTTTTATTGAAAAATTTCGTCAAAATATTTTATTTACAACTATATTTTTATATGTTACGATATGTTTGGAGAGTGATGTAATGGACAGTTCTAGTGTCTCGCAAATAATTGCCTTAGTATTCTTGGTTGCAATGTCCGCTGTATTTTCATCCAGTGAAACGGCGATAACATCTGTAAGCAAAATAAAAGTTCGACAATTAGACCAAAAAGATAACAAAAATGCACATTTACTGAAGAAACTGCACGATAATATGCAAACTACCATATCTACTATTTTAATTGGTAACAACATTGTAAATATCGCAGCCAGTTCTATAGCTACAATTTTATTCACCAATTTTTTTCATCAAAACGGAGCTTTGATATCAACAGTTGTAATGACTGTTTTTGTATTGATTTTTGGAGAAGTTATACCAAAAACAATTGCGCAATACAAGAACAAATCTGTAGCTTTGAAGTTTTCAAGGTTCATATTTTTACTGACGATAGTTTTCAAACCAATTGTGAAAATATTGAACGCACTAACTCGTTTGATAATCAAACTTTTCGTTGGCGAAGATAAAGATAGTTCGACACTTACCGAAGAAGAACTAAAAACTTTGGTGGAAGTTAGTGAAGAAGAAGGCGTACTGAAAAATCAAGAAACTGAAATAATGATAAATGCATTGGAATTAAAAGAAACTATAGCAGTTGATATTATGACACCAAGAACAAGCATGGCATCAGTTGATATCGAAGATGCAGAAAATGATTTAAAGGAAATCATCAAAAATATTACTTATTCCAGAATACCTGTTTATGAAGATAACATTGACGATATAATTGGTGTTCTTCACATTAAAGAATTAGCGCACAAAATGATCGAAGATGACCGAGATTTTAAAGTCAGAGATATCCTAAAACCAGCATTTTATGCTTATGAATACATTCCAGTAGTGGATTTGTTCAAACAAATGAGAACTAAAAATATTTCCATCAGTATAATTATCGATGAGTACGGTGGAACTAGTGGAATTGTAACTATGGAAGATATTTTGGAAGAACTTGTCGGAGAAATCGACGATGAATACGATAACGAAAAAGAAGTAACTAAAATCAACGACAATGAATACTTAGTCGATCCTGAAATGAGAATCGATGAAGTAAATGAAAGATTCGATCTTGACATTCAAAGCGACAAATTCGATTCAATCGGAGGATTTGTAATCGAATTGTTGGACAGAATGCCCAAATCAAAAGATGAGGTTGAATTTGAAAACTTGAAATTTGTCGTAGTTAATGTCGATAAAAGAAAAATCACACAACTTATGATAATATTCAAATAATTTACTCTCACGAGATTCGTGAGAGTTTTTTTGTGGGAAAATCTCTAAGTAAAATTTGAAAATAAAAAAGTAGATTACGTTTTTGCTAAGAATATCATACGGAATAAATTGTTGTGATTTCACATCGAAGAACTACGTTAAAAAATCCAACTGTTTGAGAGCGTAGCTCGAGTTTTGGATTTTAGTAGTTCGAGATTTTGAAATCATCAATTTATGTAGTCAGATATTCGTGCAAAAATGCTTTTCTACTTTTTTGTTTATGTTTACTTATTTCCCTATTCCCAACGCCTCTTTTGCCAATTCATCAGCCATATCGTTATAAGTATCGTTGGAGTGACCTTTAACTTTTACAAAATTAATATCGATTTGAGGCTTTATTCCGTCGATAAATTTCTTGTAGCTTTTGGTTAAATTATTGTTTGTTTTCCAGTCGCCATTAGCCCAGCTTTCAATCCCTTGATAATCATAAAAAATCGTGATTTTGTTCATTTTAAGTTCGACCGCTTTTTTAATTGCAAATACCGACCCACTTACTTCTCCCGATACATTTCTGTGAGTTGAGAATTCTGATTTGGGAAATTTTTGATTGAATTTGTCGATTTTACCATTGTGAAAAAGCACACAACCAAAACTATATTCTCCCGTATCTTTTTTGAATGATCCATCTACATAAGCCACACACTCATTTTCACCTAAGTTATCAATTGACGCTACTTTTTTATTATCTTCGTCATTTATAAAATTATCTGCCTCTTCTTTTGTCTTAAAAGATTTGAAAATCGCACCCTTAAAACCATTTACTTGTTGTTGGCACTCTGACCAACTATTGTATATTCCGGGATTTCTCCCAATTTTTACCGCATAAAATTTACTCATTACATACCCACACGCTCAAAGTTCCAGCTCCCACTTCAAAACCCCCGAATCCTTCATCATCTATTACTATTTCATTAGAATTAGTTCCAGTGATTTCCGTGTACTTCTTGCCTGCATTTTCCTTTCCTACATTCATTCTCAAAGTATTGATGTCAGCTGTGCTGATTACTACAGCCATTGGATTATGATAATCATCGCCGTGTCTAATCCAACCTATCAAGTTTTCATTTTCCATGTAATCTGTTTGTTCTCCAAATGCGTAGTGTTTTCTGATGTACATCAAATTATCTATTATATCCTTTTGCCCTTTTATATTAAATTCTCCACCTATTTTATAATAATCACCATAAAACACGCAAGGATATCCATCTTTTATTATATTCCTTTGTGTTTCTACAATCCTTTTTAATTTACTTTCCCTTGATTAAGTATATTGCTCTGCTTTATGAATTATCTATTTTTTTATTATTTTTTATTTTTCCATTGCTTTTCCTAATGCTGTTCTAATAAACTCACTTTTGTTCTAAAATATAATATTCCATTATGCAAAAAAGTGGTCATCACGTAAATGATAACCACTTAAACTTTTAAAAAATTAACTTTTATTATTTGATGCTATAAATTAATTTCCTATTCATTAACTTTGGATTTATATACAAAACATAAACACTAAATTCAATTATTACTAGCACCACACTATAAAAGCTCCTTATATATACCGGCATATATCTTATTGTTAAATATACAACTATTACATATATAAGTTCAATAATTGAGTTTTTTATCTTATTTTTTCTATCACCGTAAATATTCACAGCCATTAGTAAAGCAGATAAAAATGTCATAAGTAAGGCTATTAGTGTAAATATCTTTACCCCACGAAAAACATTTAAACTGACTAACATAGCCGTAAAAATTGCAATTGGCTGAAATTTTTTATTATCAACAACTGTATTCATGCTTACCATTTCCCTTGTATTGGAACTGATAAAGGCTGTCCATTTTCAATCCGAATATATTTCATTCTTCATTGTTCAACTCTAGTACAAAATATATAAAATCAGTCCCACTTATATAATCTAACTTTACTCTAATCATTTTTATTTGTCAACAATCTTGTATATTATAACTATTTCTTTAATTTCCCCCAACTATTGTATATCCCAGGATTTCTCCCTATTTTTACCGCATAAAATTTACTCATTACATACCCACACGCTCAAAGTTCCGGCTCCCACTTCAAAATCTCCGAATCCTTCATCATCGATTACAATTTCATTAGAGTTTGTTCCAGTGATTTCCGTATACTTTTTACCTGCATTTTCCTTTCCTACATTCATTCTCAAAGTGTTGATGTCAGCTGTGCTGATTACTACAGCCATTGGATTGTGAAAATCATCGCCGTGTCTAATCCAACCTATCAAATTTTCATTTTCCATATAATCTGTCTGTTCTCCAAATGCGTAGTGTTTTCTGATGTACATCAAATTATCTATAATATCCTTTTGCCCTTCGATATTAAATTCTCCACCTATTTTACAATAATCACCGTAAAATATGCAAGGATATCCATCTTTTCTTAGTAGAATCAAACCGTACGCAATCTTTTTGAACCAAGGCTCTACAAATGATTCCAACGATTGACCAGGTTCGCTGTCGTGATTATCCACGAATGTAACCGCAATGGTTGGATGTTCTTGAACCAAAGTATTGTCGAAAATTTTTCTCATATCAAATTTATCGCCCATTTTCGATGCAGAATACATATTAAAATGAAGTGCCACATCGAACAAATCCACATCGTATTTCGTATCGTACAAATAATGATTGGTGTTGTCCTTATCTTGTAACCAATATTCACCGAAAAAATAAAAACCACGATTAACAACATTTTGTATATGTTTTGTGAAATCAATTATAAATTCATCATCAATGTGTTTAAGTGCGTCGTATCTGAAGCCGTCCACATTAACATAATTCACAAACCATTCTCCCCATCTAAAAAGTTCATCTTTAACATCAGGATTTTTGTGGTCAATATCTGCAAACATCAAATAATCGAAATTTCCTTTTTCGTTGGAAACATTCTTGCTAAATCCTTTGTTTTCTCCAGCGACTTCAAAAATTGCTTTCTTTTGTTGTTTATTATCAAAATCAACTCCATTAAAATGTTGGAAATGCCACACGAACTCAGAATATTTTCCGTTCCTACCCTTAAAATCAAATCCAGTCCATGCTTCAATATCATAAGCATCAGTAATTCTTTTCGCCCTGTCGTTAGGATCCACTTCGTAAGCCTTAAAAGTTTCTGAGAAATCTGCTCCAGCTTTGTGATTTAAAATGACATCTGCGTAAACTTTTATGTCATTTTTGTGCAAAACTTCGATTAATTTTTTCAATTCTTCTACAGTTCCGTATTTTGTACGCACAGATCCTTTCTGATCAAATTCTCCCAAATCGTACAAATCATACACACCATAACCAACATCATTAGTTCCCGTTGCTTTAAACATTGGAGCAAGCCACAACGCATCAATACCTTTTTCTTTTAAATTCTTCGCTTCTTTCGTCAAATTTTTATAATAATTTCCATCGTCTGGTAAGTACCACTCAAAAGCCTGCATCATTATTTCGTTTCCCATTTGTTCCTCCTATTAATTGTAAGAAATTGCTTTATATTGTATAATCTAATAAGATTATACCATTAAAATGATAAGAATAAGGAGAAAAAATGCAATATTTAGTCGGTAGAAATCCTGTTATGGAAGCTTTGGAAATGGATATGGGAGTAACCAATCTATACATACAAAAAGGCGAATTAAAAGGATTTATTAAAAAAATAGAAAAAAAAGCGTACGATATGGGAATTAAAATTGAATATGTCGATAAAAAATACATCGAAAAATTCGCAGAAAACACTGCTCATCAAGGTGTTATGGCAAAAATGCCAAGTTTCGGATATTCAAGCGTTGATGAAATGATAATTTACGCCAAGAAAAGAAATGAAGATCCATTTTTGATAATTTTGGACGAAATAACAGATCCTCACAATTTGGGATCCATCATTAGAACTGCAGAAGTTGCAGGATGCCACGGAGTTATAATTCCAAAACACCGAGCTTGTGAAGTCAATGCAACTGCAATCAAAACAAGTGCAGGAGCTGTTTTCAATATCAAAATCGCACGTGTAACCAACATAACCACGACAATTAATTATTTAAAAGAACATAACATTTGGATTTACGGGGCTTGTGGCGAAGCTTCACAAACACACACACAAGCTAACTTGAAAGGACCTATCGGCCTTGTAATCGGAAACGAAGGCAAAGGAATTTCGAGATTAGTCAGAGAAAATTGTGATCAGTTAATTAAAATCCCTATGTATGGAAAAACAGAATCACTCAACGCATCAAATGCTGCGAGCATTCTAATTTATGAAGTCATACGCCAAAGGTATGAAAAATAAACAGATTTATCTTTATGTCGATGGTTATAATATAATAAATGCATGGCCTAATTTGTACAAATTATCAAACGATGTGGATTTGGATAGTGCCCGTGAAGAGCTCATTGATATAATGAAAGAGTATCAAAATCTAAGCGGAGAACAAGTTTATGTAGTTTTTGATGCTTATCTTGTAAAAGGTGGAATGAGCATTGAAGAAAAGCGTGATAATTTGACGGTGGTTTACACAAAAGAACACGAATCTGCGGACAGATACATTGAGAGAAAAGTCAACGATATGAGAAAGCACGACAAAATGTATGTGGCAAGCAACGATGGAATGATTCAAAGAATTATTTTATCGCGTGGAGGAATTAGAATTAGCGCCAATGAACTTTGGAAAAATTATCTAACTTTAAAAGAAAACCTCAAAAGATCTAAGCTAAGGAAAAGAAAACAATCTACTGAAAATATTGTTACTATAGATGATGAAATTTATCAACAATTAGAAAAACTTCAAGATGAATTAAAAAAACAAAACTAGGTCACATGACCTAGTTTTGTTTTTTTAACATAAGGAGATACCCATTTTAATGGGTAAAATGAAAACGTTATTAACTGTTTTTATTATATCACCCTACATATAATTTGTCAAAATTTAAAAACAAATTTCTAACATTTATTCTTGTTTATCTTCTTCTATCAAGTTTTTTATTGCTTCAATTGCAACTTTTATGGCTACATCAGTATCATGACATACTGGATTGTCTAAGTGTTTCTTCTCACGTTCTTGATTGGCTACAACCAAAAAACAAGATCCGCATCTTACTCGAAGGTAATTTGCAACCACAAAAAGTGCTGCGGATTCCATTTCACTTGCCAATGTGCCAAGCCTTTTCCAAGCTTCCCATTTATTCAATAAATCGTATGACACAGGCATTTTTTCTGGCTCATGTTGGCCGTAGAAACTGTCTTTGCATTGAACAACTCCAACGTGGTAATTGTGTCCCAAATCTTTTGAAGCTTTTACCAATGAATTTGTCACATCTAAGTTTGCAACTGCAGGAAATTCTATCGGAGCGTATTCTTTACTCGTTCCTTCAGCTCTTATAGCAGAATTTGCTATAACCACATCAGAACTTTTCACATCTTCTTGAATTCCTCCACAAGTTCCAACTCTAATGAAAGTATCAGCTCCAGCTTTTACAAGCTCTTCCATTGCAATAGCTGCAGATGCTCCTCCAATTCCTGTGCTTGTTACAGAAATTTTTACTCCATTCAAACTTCCAGTATATGTCACATATTCTCTGTTGTCTGCAACTAACTTGGCATCGTCAAAATATTTTGCAATCAATTCACATCTTTTTGGGTCTCCTGGAAGTATAACGTACTTTCCAACATCTCCTTTTTTAATATTCAAATGATATTGTACGCCTTCTTCTGCGTATTTCATAAAATCACCTCATTTTTATCTATATTAATAGTATATACTAATTTTAGATAAATATCATTATTGGGCGTTGATTTTTGCGTAATTTGTGCGATAAATTATTCTTTTGAAGAAAATTCCCACAATTGTATTCAAAACTGAAGTTGGTAAACACACTGCAACAAACATTGATGGTAGTAGCTCTGCAAAATTTTCTATACTCATTCCCATTGGAATTGCAAGAGATAAAAACACAAATCCACTTGTCAAAGTTCCTATCGCAAATATGAGATTGGATTTTCTGCTGGTTTTTCCCATCAATTTGAACAAATTAAACACGATAATTCCAGAAACTAATTTATCAATTATGTTTGGAAGCTGTCCCATCGGAAAACTTGTTGTAAACGCAGCAAGTAACCCTGCAAATAAACTCAACACAAAAGCTTCTTTCACATTATCCATGAAGAAAATCCCCAAAAACATCATCACTAATAGAAAATCAGGCTTTACACCAAAAAATAACGCAGGTGTAATGTAATGAAGTAATAACCCAACACTTAAAAATATAGAACTTACTGTTAATTTTTTTGAATCCATAATACATTCCTTTCTCTCTTATAAAATTTGTAATTTTGCCTTTATTTTGATTGTTAAAATTTATCTCATAAGTTCATTTCATCACACTCACCTGCCTTTATAATAAAAAAACACCTGTTCCTCAAAAGGAACAAGTGTCAAAACTCGCGTTACCATCCTAATTTATGTGCAAAAATGCACACATCTCTTTCAGATACTTCCATATCCTATCCCTGTAAAGTGAGAATCACTTTTTGAACTACTATTTTTCATTCAAAATTCAGATAACCCCATTCATATAAACTTCCCTTAGAAATTCACACCAACCATTTCCTCTCTTGAAGTTTCATTTATACTACTATCTTATCTATTGAATTAAATATTTTTAAATATTTTCTAATATTATATCACAAATAAAATAATTTACAAGTTATAAAACAGTTTTAAAATTAACATTTATCAAATCTTTTATAGAATTGTAAATCAAAGTTCTATCTAAAACTTCATCCAAAAACTCTTGTAGTTCTTCTCCTTCATAAAATGAGAAGAAATAAATGTCAATATTGATTTTGTTAATAATACTCTTATCTTCAAAACCTATAACATTTAACAGATACATCGGATTGTCGATATCTAAGTTCACCTTAGCTTCGATATCTTGCAATATAGTATTTCTTTTCTTCGCAACCCTCATCATAGTCAAAATCAATTCCGAAACAATAGAACTTACAAAGAAATCAACAGATGTGAATTCTTCTTTTTCTGAATCAAAAGAAATAGATGAGTCTACAGGAATACATGATTTTTCATTGTAAACTTTGACCAAATCATCGGATACAATAGCTCTGAAATTCTTTTGGAATGAATTTATATCATCATTCATATTCTTTCCTCAATTTATCTCTAGCATCAATCATAGATTCTAGTTTTTCTCTAATGTGGTCGTATTCATTTACTGGTCTATTGGAGAATGTAGCAAATCCACAGTCTGGATTTAACCACAACTTATCCTTGTCAATAAATGTAAGAGCTTCCTTAGCTCTTTTGTAAATTCCATCTGTATCTTCCTTATCATCCAATCTTGGATTAAGCACTCCTAGACCTAGAATCACTTTGTTGTTAATTCTTTCATCTGCCAATAGTGCTTTTAATTCACCTGCTCTTGGAGTGGAAAATTCTAACGCTAACAAATCAGCATTGATATCAGCAAATAAATCCAAAAGTGGAGTGTATGGTCCTGTCAATAAAATACTCTCGTTCTTACTCCAGTTACCACGGCATACGTGTAGTGAACAAATGGACTTATCCCTATCGATACTATCCATAACGCTTTTAATCAAATGTGTGGCAAACTTCAACTCTTCAGTTGGATCTTTTCTAGTTGACAAAGATGCACACATGAAAGTTCTTGGTTTACCCTCAGTAAACACTATTTCTGTAAGAACTGGTTCATCAAATTGAATAACATCTACTCCGATTTCTTGAAGACTTTTTATTTCTTTTCTATAAATTTCAATTACATCTTCACCCAAATCTTCTTTGCTGTCGTAGTATTTTGAACTTACATTTGCAAGCCACATACTTCTTGTAACCAAGTATGGTCCAGGCATCGTTATCTTGACAGGTCTATCAGTCAAAGATTTCAAAAGTTTTAATTCTTCTGATACAATGTCTCCTTTATATTCCAATTTTCCCGTACAAATAGCGTTCTTAATTGATGTAGCTGGAACATCCAAAGTATTCAAAATATTTTCGAATTCTCTTTTATCATCGACATAATCCAGCATTTCTGCCATGCTCATTTGAGTTACCCCACCAAGTTTTTCAGAAATAAATGAAACGTAATTGTCTCTTTCAATTTCACCGCTTGTTATAACATCAATGTCCAAATCTTCTTGTAATTGTACAACTTCTTTCGTTTTATCATATACCATTTTTTCGTAGTCAGAAAGGCTAATCATATTAGCCTTTAACATCCTACGAGCTTTCAATATTTCATTACCTCTTGGCATAGATCCGATCAAAGAGGTATTGAATAATTTATTGTTCACTATTGTATTCCTTTATGAAATTACCTAAATATTCGTTAGCTTCAGTAATTTGTTTGAAACCGTCTCTTCTGCCAGGAACCCATTGTTTAAGTCCTTCAAGGTCCATGATTTCTTTGTCTTTTTCGTTGTTGTAATCCATCTTGAACATAATATCATCAAATGCTTTGATGTCTTCATCAGAAGTTTCTGGTGTAAATGTGAATACACAGTGGTCGAAGTTATCAGTCTTAGCTAATACTTCAACTTCGTTTTTATCAATTGTTCCATCGTTAATCCAAGCATCATAGTTTAAGTCTAAGCAGAATGTTGCGTCAACTTCTCCATTTACCATAGCCATCATGCTGTCTTTTTCTCCACCAACGTGATCTCCGTGTAACCCAACACCTATATCAAATCTCTTATCTGTGTAATCTTTACCAAATTCCAAACCATTGTTGTGTAAGAAGTTAATAGGAATAAGTCTAGCTTGTGGAGAGTCAATAGCTCCAAATCCTATTGTTTTGCCCTTTAAATCAGAAATATTTTCGAATTTACCTTTTTTAACTACAAGGTAAGTTTGTCTATCTCTGTCTGTATCTCTCATGCATCCGATTTTTTCTTTTCCTTCAGATCTCAAGTGAGCGTCTAATTGTGCTAATGGAGAGTTCCAAGCTGCATCGATTTCACCATTCATTAAAGCATCCACTTGTAATTTGTAGTCTTTGAAAAATACTGCTTCGATTTCAGCGCCATTTTCTTCGTAGAATTTTGTAATTAAATCCCATATAACCGTTACTCTTGGAGCGTAAATAACCGCACCTACTTTTAATTTTTTCATTTAATTCCTCCTAAAAATCTTTACTAAATTATTTTATAAAAGTTTAATAAATTTTTCAAATAAAAATCGGAACTTACAAACAGTTAGAATATTTGTTTGTAAGCAAAAACTTTACTGTTCATAAATTCCGATAAATTTACAATATTATAATAGTGGTTGACCTGTTATAGCTCTTCCTAACCAAACATTAAGAATGTCTAATGATGGTGCCATGATTTGTCCAGCGTAAGCATCTCTCATTAATCTTTGGATTTCAGATGCACAGTTGTAAGTCTTACCTCCACCTACTCTCATTGCAAGTGTTGAAGATTCAATTGCATTTTCGATAGCACAAACTCTCGCTGCGATAATCTTGCATACTGCATCTTCTTCACCATCAACTAAAGATTTAGCTGCTAATTCTGTAAGAGCTTTTGCACTCATACCATTTGAATAAATCTTACCTAAGTGAACTTGAACTGTTTCGATATTAGCTAAAGAATCTCCTGAAGGGTATTTTCTTCTTAATGCGTAATCATTAGTAACTTTTGATAATCTCAAGTTCAATCCAGTGTAAACACTAGCCAATCCCAAAATGAAGTATGGAGCAACAACATTGAATACTTGTTCTTCACCAGAACCTTCTTCACCAATTCTGTTAACTTCATCTAATTTAACATCAGTCATAGTCATTGGACATGAAACATTACCTTTCATACCGATACCTTTCCAATGACTCATCTTGAATTCTAACCCTTCTGATTCCAAAGGAACTAACCAGTTATTAATTGCTCCTTCTTTTTCAGTTGATGGAGTTAGAATTAAGTAGTAGCTTGCATGAGTTGCACTTGTTACCATTGATTTAGTACCATTGAAAACAAATTTTTCGCCATCTTTAGTAACTTTGATTTCTGGAATATAGAAGTGAGTTCCAGTTCCAAATTCAGAATATGCTAAAGCCATGAATTTGTTGTTTTCAACAATTTCTTTAACAATTTTTTTCTTTAATTCTTCATTACCATGAGTAAGAACTGTCATTAATGCTACGTTGTGCATCATGTAGCAAAGACCAGCAGTTGGATTGCTTTCAGCAAATGCTAAAACAGCTTGTTGATGCTCAACAGCAGTTTTTCCTAGACCACCCATTTCTTCTGGAATAAGTAATTTGAAGTATCCAGCTTTTCCCATTTCTTCAAATGATTCTACAGGAAATCTGCCTTCTTCGTCTGAACTTTTTGCATATGGTTCTACATGTTCCACTGCAAATTTTTTTGCTTCTTCGTAAAAATTCATAAAACCCTCCTAAAGTTTATATTCAATTATATAATATCACTAATTCTCTAATAAGACTACACATATTGTTAAAATATACTCATTTATTGAATATTTCAATAAATCCTACTGTTTTCATTAGATTTTTTAATAATTAGAATATTTCTTTAATTTTCCTATTGATTTATCGTTGATATTTCAATATTCTTAATTTTTAATTCATTTATAGGTTTTTTCTATAAATGATTTTTCAAATTGTTAAAAATTTGCAATAAAAAACACTGCAAGATTTTCTCACAGTGTTTTCGTTATATTATCTATTTGTAGAATTTGGATTTACGACGTCTTCTTTCTTTGCGCCTTCTTCTTCCTTAGCTTTTTCTACAGATTCAACTTTTTTACCTTCTTTTTCAAGGTTTTCTTCTTTGTCTGCTTTATCTGTATCTTCTACTGAGTTAGAATAATTCATTTCAGCCATTCTCTTGTAAGTGTTGTATCTTTCCTTAGCATCTCTTTCAGCTTCTTGGAATAATTCTTCAGCTTGTTCAGGGAATGATTTTTGTAATGACAAGTATCTTACTTCTCCTCTGATGAAGTCTTGGAATGATCCAGTTGGTTCTTTAGAGTCTAATTGGAATGGATTCTTTCCTTCTTCTGCAAGAGTTGGATCGAATCTGTATAAATGCCAGTAACCAGCTTCAACAGCTAATTTTTCTTGGCGTTGGCTCTTACCCATACCAGCTTTAATACCGTGGTTGATACATGGTGAGTAAGCGATGATTAATGATGGTCCATCATATTCTTCTGCTTCTCTAATAGCTTTTAATGTTTGATTTTGGTTAGCACCCATAGCGATTTGTGCTACGTATACGTATCCGTAAGAAGATGCCATCACACCTAAATCTTTCTTTCTAACTTTCTTACCACTTGCAGCAAATTGTGCTACAGCAGCTGTTGGAGTTGATTTGGAAGCTTGTCCACCAGTGTTTGAGTAAACTTCTGTATCGAATACCATTACGTTGATGTTTTCACCTGATGCTAATACGTGGTCCAATCCGCCGTATCCGATATCGTAAGCCCAACCATCTCCACCGAAGATCCATACAGATTTCTTAATTAAGTAGTCTCTATCTGTTCTTATATATTTCAATAATTCTTCAGCTTCTTCGTTGTTTGTATTGTCATCTAAATGTTCTAAGATTTCTGCTGCACATGCTTTTGATGTAGCTACATCGTCCATGTTTTCAACGAATTTCTTGAATGGTTCATTCAATGGACTTTCAATGTTCAAGTCTAAGAATGCTTGCATTTTTTCTTTTAATTGTAATCTGATTTTCTTGATAGCTAAGTGCATACCATATCCGTATTCAGCGTTGTCTTCGAATAATGAGTTAGCCCAAGCTGGTCCTTTACCTTCAGAGTTTGTGCAGTAAGGAGTTGATGGAGCACTTGCACCCCAGATTGATGAACAACCTGTAGCGTTAGCTATAAGCATTCTATCTCCGTATAATTGTGTGATTAATTTAGCGTATGGAGTTTCTCCACAACCAGCACATGCTCCAGAGAATTCAAATAATGGTTGTTGGAATTGTGAGCCTTTAACTGTTTTTTCTGCTGGCATTAAGTCTTCTTTGTATCCAACTTTTTCTACAGCGTAAGTCCAGTTGTCTTTTTGTGCAAGATGTTGTTCTTCGAAAGGTTTCATTATTAATGCTTTTTCTTTTGCTGGACATACATCGGCACAGTTACCGCAACCTGTACAGTCTGCTGGTGAAACTTGGATTCTAAATGTTAAATCTTCAAGTCCTTTACCAACTGCTTTTTTGCTTTCGAATGTTTCAGGAGCATTCTTTCTTTCTTCTTCGTTTAATAAGAATGGTCTGATAACAGCGTGTGGACATACATATGCACATTGGTTACATTGAATACATTTATCCATTTGCCATTCTGGAACGTTAAGAGCGATACATCTCTTTTCGTAAGCTGAAGTACCCATTGGGAATTCACCGTTTGCTCTGTCTTTGAATGCAGATACTGGTAAATCATTACCTTGTTGTGCGTTCATTACACTTGCAACTTCTTTTACGAATTCTGGAAGGTTAGCGTCTTTTTCAACGTCTTCTTCAGCATTTTTCCATTCAGCTGGAACATTGATTTCTACAAGTTGATCGATACCTTGATCTACTGCAGCGTAGTTCATATTTACAATGTCTTCACCTTTTCTTCCGTAGTTATGAACTATAGATTCTTTTAATTTCTTAATAGCTTCATCTATAGGTAATACTTTAGATAATTTGAAGAATGCAGCTTGCATAATCATGTTAGTTCTTCCACCTAATCCTACTTCTGCTGCAATCTTAGAAGCGTTGATTGTGTAGAATTTAATGTCGTTTTCAGCGATATATTTTTTTAATTTGCCTGGAAGGTGACTGCCTAATTCTTCTTCATTCCAGATACAGTTTAGTAAGAATGTACCACCTTTTCTTAAACCTCTTAATAAATCATATTGATATACATAAGCTTGTTTTGAACAAGAAATGAAATCTGATTCATCTAATAGGTAAGTTGAGTGAATTGGGTTGTTTCCAAATCTTAAGTGAGACATTGTAACCCCACCAGATTTTTTAGAGTCATAATCAAAGTAACCTTGAGCGTACATGTCAGTACCATCACCTATAATCTTGATAGCTGATTTGTTAGCACCTACTGTACCGTCAGAACCGAATCCCCAGAACTTACATCTGATAGTTCCTTCAGGTGAAGTGTTTATAGTATCTTTTACTTCTAATGATCTGTGAGTAACATCATCTACTATACCGATAGTAAATTGTGTTCTTGGTTGATCTTGTTTTAAGTTTTCGTAAACTGTGTTAATGTGAGTTGGAGTTGTATCTTTTGATCCCAAACCGTAGATACCACCTACGATAACTGGTTTATTTTCTTGGTCATAGAAACAATCTCTAACATCAAGGTATAGAGGTTCTCCTAATGAACCTTTTTCTTTAGTTCTATCTAAAACTGCGATTTTCTTAACTGTTTTTGGAATAGCATTTAAGAAATGTTCTTTAGAGAATGGTCTGTATAGATGAACTTTTAATACTCCGACTTTTTCTCCTTTAGACACTAAATAATCAACAGTTTCTTCAATAGTTTCAGTTACTGAACCCATAGCTACTATAATATTTTCAGCATCATCAGCGCCATAGTAGTTGAATAATCCATAGTTTCTGCCTGTAATCTTGTTGATTTCATTGATATATCCTTCAGTAATACCAACGATATCTTCATAGTATGTATTAGATGCTTCCATACCTTGGAAATAAACGTCTGGATTTTCAGCTGTACCCATAGTCTTAGGGTTTTCTGGATTCAAAGCATTTCTTCTGAATTCATCAATAGCTTCCCAGTCAACAATCTTAGCTAAGTCTTCATAATCCATAACTTCGATTTTTTGAATTTCGTGACTTGTTCTGAAACCATCGAAGAAATGTAAGAATGGAACTTTACCTTTAATAGAAGAAAGGTGAGCTACTGCTGCTAAATCCATAACTTCTTGTACTGAGCCTGAACATAACAATGCAAAACCAGTTTGTCTTGCTGCCATAACGTCTTGGTGGTCACCAAAAATGCTTAGCGCATGTGATGCTAAAGCTCTTGCTGATACGTGAAATACTCCTGGTAAGTTTTCTCCGGCAATCTTGTACATGTTTGGTACCATTAACAACAAACCTTGTGATGCTGTAAATGTAGATGCTAAAGCCCCTGCAACTAAAGCCCCGTGTACAGAACCAGCTGCTCCACCTTCTGATTGTAATTCAGTTACTTGTACAGTTTCACCGAATAAGTTCTTACGTCCATCTGCTGCCCAAACATCAATTGCTTCAGGCATTGGTGATGATGGAGTAATTGGATAAATAGTTGCCACATCTGAAAATGCATAAGCTACGTGAGCAGCGGCTGTATTTCCATCCATGGTTTTCATGTGTTTTGCCATTTATTTAACCCCCTATATATAAATAAATAAATTGTTTAAATCAAAACGGATGAACTCCGCTTCAAGAGTTATTATAACTCAATAAAATCCTCATTGCAAGAATAAAATACTTCATCAAAAAATTTTATTGTGAAATTAGTTTTTGTTATTTTTTAACTTTTTTCTGTGTTCTTCAGTATCTTTTTTCATATTTGCAATTAACTTATCATTTAACTCTTGTGCCGCATTATAACCCAAAAGTTTTTGTCTTTGATTTCTAACTGCAACCTCAACAATCATTGCAATATTTCTACCTGGTTTTACAGGAACTTCAAGATATGGAAGTTCAACTCCCAAAATTTCTGTAGTGTGATCGTCAAGTCCAATTCTGTCGTATTCTTTATCGTCTTGCCATTTTTCTAGCTTTATAACCAAATCGATAAACGTAGATAATCTTACAGAACCTGTACCGTATAACCTTTGAATATCTAAAATTCCAAGACCCCTAACTTCCAAATAGTGTCTGATGTTAAGAGGAGCTTGTGCCAATAACCCCTTTTCGATTTTTCTAATTTCAACCACATCATCTGCAACAAGTCTGTGTCCTCTAGTAACCAAATCCAAAGCAGTCTCGCTTTTTCCTACAGAACTGTCTCCCATCAACAAAACACCCATACCAAAAACATCCAACAGAGAAGCGTGGATTGTATCTTCTTCACTAAGGAAATATTCTAATACTTCATCCAATGCTGAGATAAGTCTTGTAGTTGTTCTGTCTGAAATTAATAGAGTTTTGTCGTATTCTTCAGCTAATTTTCTAACTTCATCAGGAATTTGAGCATAATGAGAAAACACAATACAAGGAATATCATATTCCATCATTGCTCTTATTCTTTCTTTTCTAAGCTCCATATCCATCGCCATATAATACGCAAGCTCAGCTTTTCCGAACAACTGAATCCTTTTGTATGGAAATTCTTCCAAAAAGCCAGATAATTGTAGTCCTGGCCTGTTTATTTCAGAATTTGTAATCTCAATTGTTTCGTAATAAGAACTTGTCCTTACAACGTGCAGGTCTAATTTTTTAACAACCGCACTTAATTTTACTGTTTTCATAAGTTTCCTCCTAATTATATTTTATTATCTAATCCGTATATAAGCAAACAATCTTCGATAATAAATGATGAAATCACGACTCAATTATTACGTTTTTGTAATATTTAATTATTTTCTAACGTGATTTATTACAAAAAGGTTACAACAGGTTACAGATGTGTTACAATATATTATATTAAATTTGCAGATTAAAAACTTTTAATCGTAAATTAGGAGGAAGAATGAACAATATAAAAAAACCATTGTTAGTGATGGGATTAATGTTTACCTTTTCTGCTTTAAATGCAACTTCTTCATTTGCTGATGTTGACAATACAAAGCTTGTAGAAGAAGTAAAACAAGACGCTTTAAACTACACTACAAATTTGCAAAATACAATTAAAGATCAAGAAAATGTGAATACAGAGGATTCCATCAAATCCAATGATGCACAACAAACTGAAAAAGTTAATACTGAAAATACTGAAAAAGAAGATCAAGAAGAAACTAGTAAGGAAGATTTGAAAGAAGGCTTTGAAGATTCAAACGAACTTTTGAAAAAACCTTCTGAAGTAAAAGCAGTTAAAAGAGCCGATGTGAAAAAAATCACTTCATCAAGTAAGTCTGAAACAGCTACTAATATAAGAGATGAATATTTTTCAAAATCAAACACAGTTATTTTGACGAATAGTTCAACTTTTGTAGATTCACTATCTGCTGTTTCCCTATCAAGAGGTAACACTCCAATATTATTTACTAATCAATCTTCATTGGATAGTAAAACATTGGCAAACCTAAAAGCTAACAAACCTAAAAAAGTTTACATTTTAGGTGGAGAAAAATCTGTTAGCAATGCAGTAGTTACTCAACTTAAAAATTTGGGAATAATTGTTGAAAGAATTGCTGGACATGATAGATATGAAGTTAATTCTAAAGTTGCAGCAAAAACACATAATCCAAATACAAAACAAAAAACAAATATACTTATAACTTCAGGCGAAAATCATAGTGATGCTATATCATCTGCTATTTTAGCTCAAAACAAAAAAGCTCCTATACTTTTCGTTAGAAAAAATGAAGTTCCTACATCTATAAAAGGTTATTTATTATCTTTAAAGAGAAACAATGCTATAGGAAGTATAACAATCGTTGGTGGTAACTTATCAGTATCTCAACAAGTAGAATCTTACTTAAAAACTTTTAGTAATAATGTAAGCAGGATTGCTGGTCGTGATAGATACACTACTAACGTAAAAGTTGCAAAACAAGTTAACCCTAATGCAAAAAGAGTAATCGTAGCTGAAGGTAATGGTTACAATGATGCATTATTAATGTCACCTGTTGCCACTAAGTTAAATGCTTCTTTAATATTGACAAAACCTAACGATGTAACAAGAACAAAAGATTATTCTTCAAACGACAAAAGCTCTACTATGGAAGCATTCTTTAAGAACAACAAATCGATAGACCAAGTTATAGTTTGTGAAGGAAATCATTCAATTTCTGATTTCGTATCATCATCAATATCTGATTTGTTAGCAGGTAAAAATCTTAAAACTGCACCAAAAGCAGATGCATTATACAAAAAAGAAAAAGCTGAATTAAGAAAAAGCACAGTTAAACAATCTAAAAAGGTTGAAAAACCTGTAGATTCATTACAAGCTCAACTCGCAAAAGCAAAAAGAGTATTCACAGTAAGAGCCACAGCTTACACTTCTGACCCTCGTGAAAACGGTGGATGGAATGTAACAGCTATCGGAACTAAAATTAGACGCGGTGTTATCGCAGTAGACCCAAGAGTTATTCCTTTGAGAACAAGAGTATATGTAGAAGGATACGGATTTGCTACAGCAGAAGACACTGGTGGAGCTATTAAAGGAAATAAAATTGATGTAGTTATGGATACAAAAGCTCAATCTCGTAACTGGGGAGTTAGAAACGTCAAAATCTACATCTTATAATATAAACTACTAAGCACTGATGTATCAGTGCTTTTTTAATGTAATTTTTTACAATGATTTTGAAACACAATGTCAGTTTTCAGTCGTTACCAAACAAATTTTAAGCGATTTTTCATAAAAACCAGCAATTGTTACATTTTTTAAATAATTAGGTTTTTCAGTGGTGCATTTCATGTTTTTCCCTAAAAGTTACAAATTGGTTACAAACTATTCCCTATTTTATGGGAAGTGTGATTTTCAAGTAATTCACAAATTTTTCAATTTGTAAATAGTTTTGAGCAAATTTTACATAAAATCTAGCACATTGTGCAATTTAAACCAATAAATGTCAAATTTGTTTGAAAGTTATGAAAAATTCTTGTAAACTATTAGAGTAATTTGAATAAGTTACAAATCGGTTACAAAAATAATGAGCAAATTAATTAGCTCATTAAAATATATTAGGAGGATACATGAATAATTTTAAGAAGCCACTTCTTGTAATGACTTTGGCTGTATCATTATCTTTGGGAGCAAATGTTTCATTTGCAGATAATGAAAATAACAAGTCAGAAACAAATGTTAAAGCTATATTAGATAATTCAAGTAAAACTGAAACAACAACTAAGATACAAGTAAAGCTAGATGAAAATAACAAAGTAATATCTAATAAAAATCAAAATAATACAGAAAAAAAAGAAGCTGAAGTCAAATCACAAAAAAGTGCAAAAGCAGAAAGAATTGACGCGAAAAACAGATTTGAAACAGCTAAGAAAATCAAAGAAAAAGAATTCAAAAATGCAGACACTGCTGTAGTTGTGAATTCAAACGAATTTTCAGACTCAATCAGTGCAACAAACATTTCAAATGGTAAATCACCTATTCTTTACACTGATTCCAACAAACTAGACAACTTGACAAAAGAAGCCTTGAAAGGTGTCAAAAAAGTCTACATAACTGGTGGCGAAAAAACTATTAATTCAAAAGTAGTTGACGAATTAAATGGTATGGGAATTGAAGTCATCAGAGTAAAAGGCAAAGACAGATACGAAGTTAATGCAAAATCAGCTACTACATCTCACCCAGTTTCTAATAAGAAACAAAACGTAGTTATCGCATCTGGTGAAAACTTTGCAGATTCTATTTCTTCAACTTCTTTAGCTAAGAAAAAGAACGCTCCAGTTCTTTTAGTTAAAAAGAATGAAGTGCCAAAATCAATCAAAGAATACTTAAATGCATTCAAGAAAAAAAATCTTTTGGGAGACATTACTATAGTAGGTGGAGAAAATTCAGTTTCAAAAGCTGTTGAAAATGAACTTTCAAAACTCGCAAAAGTTACTAGAATTGCAGGATCTGACAGATACCAAACATCTGTAAAAGTTGCAAAACAAGTCGGTGTAAATTCTGAAAGAACAATCGTAGCTAGTGGAGAAAAATTTGTAGATGTACTTGCTGCATCTCCTGTAGCTCAAAAATACAACGCCCCAATTGTTTTGGTTAAGAAGATGGACGTTCCAAGAAACGAAGATTACAAAACGCAAGAACAAAAATCAAACTCTGTGGAATCCTTCTTCAGACAAAACAAGTCAAACATCATGTACACAATGGTATTTGGCGGCAAAAACACTATCGATAATTTCGTAGTAAATGGAATTAAAGATTTGTTAGCTGGTAAATCACTACAAGCAAAACCAAAAGTAGATGCATTAGTAAATGTACCTAAAAAACAACCTCAAAAACAAACTAACAAATTAGACAAAATCGTAAATCTTGCTTACAAACAATTAGGTAAGCCTTATGTTTGGGGAACTCACGGCCCTAGATCATTTGACTGTTCTGGACTTACATCTTATCTTTATAGACAAGCTTATGGAATTTCAATAAGTCCAAGCTCAAGAGCACAAGTTTCTTATGGACACAAAGTTTCCAAATCAAACTTGAAAAAAGGCGATTTGATGTTCTTCGCAACAGGTGGTGGCGGAATAAGTCACGTTGGAATTTACGTTGGTAACAACAAATTAATCCACGCTTCTACACCATCAACAGGAGTTATCTTATCAGATATCAACTCAAGCTATTACCAAAGAACATTCGTTACAGCAAGAAGATTATTAGGTTAAATTCAAAAGCAATGGTTCATTAGAATCATTGCTTTTTTGATTATCTATTTAAATTTTATTGTTTCATCATTGAAAACTCCAATTGAGTTTTTGATTTTCAAACTGTACACACTATCACCTATTGGAACGATCATTGTGTCATCTTTTGCATCTTCAAAAAATACGAGTTTATCTTTTTCTAGATTATATGCAATTTTATTGTCCAACCAAGTCATATATTTTTTAGACACTTTAAATCTTTTCAATACATTTTCATTACCTTTAATAGTAGATTCCATTATCAACTTATCATTCTTGTACAACCTTGAATTTCCAGTTTTAAAATCGTACAAAGAATAGAAGACATCTTTATTATTCATCACAACATCAATCGGAAACTCATCTTCTGTCAAATCCCTACTGAAGATTTCCTTATCGTCCATATCTTTGACAGTTAATTTGTCCTTTTCATAATGCATATACATTACAGACTTATCGTTTTTGATTAATTTCCCAATCTTGCCAGTAGATTCAAATGTGTCATTATTATTCTTGAAAATCTCACATTCAAAAAATTTAATTGGAGAATCAGAACGCAAAACCATAGCATACACATTTTTATCCGATAACTTAGCATCACTAATATGCTCTGTTGATGTGAGATTTTTCATTCCATCATCACTTTTAATCATCAACTTAGAAGCAAAAGATTCATCTGATTTATAAAGGAGATAATCTTTCTTATCGACATCGTGTATTCCATATCCATCATCTAGTTGTACTAATTCGTCCTTGGAATCGTCGTAAATAAAGTTCTTGCCATCTTTTAACACGACAATTTTATCTCCATACAATTTCTGAATAAACTCAGAGTTCTTTAACTTATCTGTGTATTTGTTGTGAGAATCCATTTTTTTGATTCTATCTACTTTTATGCTGGATTCTACGCCTTTGTACACTTCTTTTCTCCCACACGACACAAAAATCATCATACATAATACAACCATCAAAAATTTCTTCATAAATTCCCTCCCATATTAATAAAAAATTTCTACTAATATTTATTAATTAATATATACCCAGAATTTACAAAAAAACGATTAGCGTAAATTTTTATAAAACTTTTCGGTTTCTTTTACAGTTGGGAAATTAAACACAAGGTTTTTATTATCCTTAGTCTTAATCCAAATAGCTCTTGGATTGTCGTTATGAATGTACATATCACAATTTCCAATTCCTTTTATTGAAAACTTTCCATAAGAATTGTGTTTTAGTGATGTTCCATTTAATCTAACGCCATCTGTTTTGTTGATATCTTCGATTAACTCAACTTTTTCGATTGATTTTTTGTCTATTATCGTAGTATAAATAGATTCTGTTATCGTCAAAGTGGTAGGTGTATTATCTACATTGTATGTTTTTGGCAAACTCAAATTTATCATGAAAAATTCAATTGCTATCAATAAAACTGCTGTCAATGCGTAGAGTATTTTACCTGATAATTTCGCCCTATTAAACGTTATATTCCCATTTTTAATGCTTATATCTTCAACCATAAGTCTGTCGTCTTTCGGATTGTAATATCCCCATGGATCGAAGAAATCGCCATTGTACAAGTCGCTATTAATAGCTGTTAAATTCTTTTCTTTATTTTGATATTTAAAAATCACCAAAATTATAGCTAATGTGTGCAGTACAATGTATGAAAAAATTGGAAATATCTTGTAAACATCTTTTGATGAATAGTAAACTACGACAAATCCCAAAACGATAAACATAATATAAATCGCATACAATGTTTGTTGTACTTTTATAATGCTTTCTTCATTTATCTTTAAGTTTTCATCAGAATCTGTCGAATAAACTTTGGTGTTTTTCCTTCCCAAAAAACATCCCGTTAATATTGTACTCACACTCATTGCGACTAGCAACAAAATGTAGACGAAGAACATCTCGCTGTTTTTGAAAAAAGCTACCAAAAATACAATTTGAACTACCAGCGGAATTATCCAGGCTTTTAGTTTGATTTTCTTTTTTTCAATATCTCTTGAAGTCTTCAAATCATAAGTCAAAATACTACTCTCAGTCGATATATTATTGTCCTTTTTGTATTGTCGTATTACTTTCATTGCGTTGTATTCGATAATATTTGCACTCACAAGATAAACGACTATTAAATTGTAATACACAAGCATTATCCAATCATAATCAAGTAACACAATTAAAGATAAAACAATACTCACTACAAATAATATATTCAATTTTTTCTTCGTTTTTCCCAACAAATTGACGATGAACTCATCATCTTCGTGACCTCTTGGAAAATTTGTAAACAACATAAATGTATCGTTTATTTTCAATGTATATATGTTAAATCTTCGCATGATGAACAAAATAAACACCAAACTAAAAAATAAAATAAATTGCAACATCATTTTATAATTTCCTCCACTATATTTTTAATATCCTTTTGTGATTTGCCACGAATTTTCGCTTCCATTAACAGTAGTTTCAATTCATCTTCAAATGAATTTCGTGAATAACCTTCGTCCACGCAAATCTTCGCACCAACTCTTCTATCTATTACAATTATTTTTTCGTCCTTCAAAATATTGTAAGCTTTGCTAATCGTCATAGGATTAATTCCCAAATCATTTGCAAATTGTCTAACAGAAGGAAGTTCGTCGCCATTTTGCAAATTTCCACTAGCAATTTCTCTAATAATCTCGTTTCGAATTTGAGTGTAAATTGGAACATCACTCGTCGTATTTATGTTAATCATTCTGCCCTCCTTGTATTACTTATTATAATACAGATCAGACACAAATGCAATATTTTTTCAAAGAAAAAAGAGCGCATCGAAATGCACTCTAAATCATTACTCGTATTTAGTAGTAAACCAATCATACTAAGAATATCATACGGAAAAAATTGATTTGATTTCAAATCGAGAAATCCGTTAAAAATTGCACTGTTTGAGTGAAACGAGTTTGCAATTTTAGGAATTTGAGATTTAGAAATCAACAATTTTTGAAGTCTAGATATTAGTGTATGATGGTTTATCTACACAATAAATTTCTACGATAAAACTACATTGCACCGATTAATTTGTTAAACGTATCCTTGTCGATTTCCCACACTCCTTCGTATGGTTTTTCAATGTAGTATTTTTTGTTTTGATACAAATACAACGTCATTTTTTCGTCTTTTCCGTAGTAGATTTCCATTTTTCTAAAATCTTTTGTATTCGCAGGTGTGTCGTTGTTTGATTTTTTTCTGGTTGGTTTTGCTTTTTCTTTTATCAATTTAATTGTGTCTACAATATCTTTTTTCGAAGTGATAGATGCCGTTGGTCCTTCCTTGTTTTCTTCGATTTTTGTAACTGTGATTACTTGTGAATCATCTAAATTTGGAAGTGTTATTGGATTTGCTTTTTTGCAAGATACCATAACCAACATCAACACCATAACTAACAATACTAATTTAAATTTGTTTTTCATAATTACCTCAATTCTAAAACTTGTTTTGATTTTTCTAATAATCTGTGCGCTTTTTCTTGTGGATTGTCGTCATTCATCAACGCTCTTACGACTGCTATCCCACTTGCACCACTGTTTTTTAATACATCTATGTTATCCTCATTTAAACCGCCAATAGCGACAGTTTTTATGCTTATGCTATTGTTGATATCTCTTAAAGTTTCAACCGATGTTATTTTCGTTTTAACGTGGGTTTTTGTCGGATAAATCGCCCCAACCCCAAGATAATCTGCGCCTTCTTTTTCACATTGTATAGCTCTTTCAACACTTTTAGCAGTTGCGCCAATAATGTAATTATCTCCCAAAATCCTACGCGCATCTTTTATTTCCATGTCTTCATCTCCAAGATGAACTCCTGCACACTCGCTTGCCAGGCAAACGTCAATTCTGTCGTCAATTAAAAGAGGCACATCAAACTTGTCACAAATTACCTTCACTTTTTTTGCCAAATCTATGTATTCTCTTGTAGAGATATTTTTCTCCCTTAGTTGTACCAATGTTACTCCACCTTTAAGAGAATCTTCAATCTTTGTTAAAAAATCTTCCTCATCTTTAACATTCGTCCTATCAGTAACCAAGTACAAGCTAAGATTCAACTTTTCTCGCATCTATATTCTCCTTTATTTGCTCCATTTTTATTCTAGATAAATTATCGTACAATCCTAGTTTAAATGAACTAAGTCCTACGCTTTTATCCACCATTTCACAGCTTATATTCATCATGCTAATGGCAAGAACACACGATTCTATCGATTGGGATACGCTAAGTGTACATGCTATCAAACTTCCCACAACACAACCTGTCGCAGTAATTTTTGAAAGCCTTTCATCGCCATTATTAAGCAGATAAATCTCATCTGAACACACAATATCCGTATGCCCTGTTGCCACAACGATTGAATGGTACTTTTCGTGCAAATTATTACAATAGTTAATCACATCGTCTACTTCAAGCTTTCTAGAATCCACACCTTTTGTACTTAAATCTTTACTAAACAGCGATTTTATCTCGCTGTAATTTCCTTTTATGCAAGTTATTGTGTATTTTTGCAATATTTCTAGTGTGAAATCAAGCCTTAATCTTGACGCGCTCACTCCAACCAAATCCAATGTAATTGGAATGTTGTTTTCATTTGCAATTCGTAGAGATTTTTTGATTGATTCTATTCTATAGTCCGTGATATTTCCTAAATTTACCAACAGAGAATCAGAATTTTTCGTAACATCTTCGACTTCTCGTGGATTATCTGCCATAAACGGACTTTGGTTAACACTCAGAACTGCGTTTGCCATATCATTGATTGAAATCGCATTCGTAAGGCAATGAATCAGATTATTACTGTTGTACAAATCAGAGTAAATCTCTGACATTTTTTGTATTAAATTATCCATTGATACTTTCCTTTAATTTATCTAGCATTTTATTTTTTTGCATAGCTTTTAAAAATGCAAATGCAACAGTCGCTCCCATTAACGTCGCCAGAATAAAAGACGGTGTGTAGAAAAACAACGTCAAATTGCTTTTTCCGAAGAAAAACTTCATAACAGGAACGCTTACAATCGATCCTATTATTCCCGTTCCAATAACTTCTCCAATACAAGCCATAATCAATTTGTTCGTTCTCTTATATAGCACACCCGATAAGAACGCCCCAAACACAGCTCCAGTCAATGCTAACGGTGGAATTGCCATTAGTGACATTCTGATTATCCCAATCAACGTCGCACACAAAAGTGCATACCATGGTCCCAAAAACACCGCACACACGATATTTACAAAATGTTGTGTCGGACAAAATCCAACCACTCTCAAAATTGGAGATATCACAACTCCTATTGCAACAAATATTGAAAGCATTATCATTTTAATTAAAGTAGAATTTTTTCTTGTCATAAACCATCCATCCTTCACTACCTTATATATTACCATCAATATATATTACCATCAATCAATATTTCTTTACAATAAAAAATATAGCAAATTATTTCTTAAAATAATTCACTATATTTTCTGCTGCTTTTTCATTCATTCCATCAACTTCGCAAAGCTCTTCTACACTGGCTTTTTTTATTCTTTCAAGAGTTTTAAAATGTTTCATCAAAGCTTTTTTTCTTTTTTCTCCGATTAAGGCTATATTGTCTAATTCAGATTTCTTGAAGTTTTTTTCGTGAAGTTTTCTGTGATAATTGATTGCAAATCTGTGAGTTTCTTCTTGAATTGCAAACAACAACCTGTACAAAGGAGTGTTCACTTTCAATCTGATTTCGTCGTTTTCGTAAATTATTCCACGCGTTCTATGCTTATCGTCTTTTACAAGTCCCAAAATCGGGATATCCAAGTTGAATTCGTCCAACACTTCTTTTGCGATGTTGACTTGACCTTTGCCACCATCCATCAAAATTATAGAAGGCATTTCATCAAAGCTATTGTCTTTTTTATCAGAATCCAAAAGTCTTCTGAATCTTCTCGTCAACACTTCCCTGTGCGATGCATAATCATCGGCACCTTCTACAGTTTTTATTTTAAATTTACGATAATCTTTGGAAGATTTTGTTCCATTTTTGAACACAATCATACTTCCCACAGAATCCACGCCACTTGTGTTGGAAATATCGTAGCATTCAATTCTATCAATTGGTTTAACCCCTGTGATATCTTGTAAATCTAAGATTGCATTCTCTCGATTACGTTCTCTTTTCAAATGTCTGGAGATGTATTTGTCCAGTCCTTCTTTTGCGTTTACTCGAACCATTTCCAAGAGGTCAGTCTTGTTACCTCTTTTAGGAATTTTGATTTCGACCTTGGAACCTTTTTTCTCAGTTAGCATTTCTTCGATAAGCTCTCTGTCTTCGATTTCAATATCGGTTAGGATTTGTTTCGGAACGTAAGTCAAATCAATGTAGAATTGTTTGAAAAATTCTCCTACAATGTGTTCGTTTGATTCTTCGTATTTATTGTCGATAATGAAATGTTGTCTTTCAATAATTTTGCCATTTCTCATGAAAAATACTTGAACGCATACAGTCTCCGCTTCTCTCGCCATAGATATCATATCCAAATCCAACCCCTTGGTGTTGGTGATGTTTTGTTTTTCCAAAATCACTTGAATATTTGCGATAGAATCTCTGAGTTTCGCTGCCAATTCAAAGTTCAAATTCTTGGATGCAGCCATCATTTTATCGGTCAATTTCTTAGTCAAGTCATCTTCACGACCATTCAAGAAATTTTCCACTTCTAACAATTCTTTGTTGTAATCTTCTTCGTTAACATCATAAACGCACATTCCGTCACAACGATTGATATAATAATTCAAACAAGGTCTCTTAAGCTTTTGACCCTTATCAAAATTCAAATTACACGTTCTGATTTTGTACGTTTCATGAATTAAATCTATAATATCATTAACTGCATAAGCATTAGGAAAAGGCCCAAAATACTTTGCCTTATCCTTCAAAACACGTCTGGTTTTCAAAACTCTTGGAAATTTTTCATTCGTGATTTTGATGTAGGGATATTGCTTATCGTCTCTTAAAACGATGTTGTATTTTGGGCTATTTTTCTTGATTAAGTTTGATTCCAGAACCAAAGCTTCACATTCATTATTTACGATAATATACTCAAAATATTCTACGTGACTTACCATCGCGGCGACTTTTGCGAGTTTTTTTGATGAATCAAAATATTGACCCACACGTCTTCTCAAATCAATCGCCTTACCAACGTATATTATCTCGTCGTTTTTATCATGCATAATGTACACGCCTGGTTTGTGAGGTACTTTTTGCAGTTCTTTTTTAATATCAAACATTTCTATATTGCTTTTGTTTGTTGCTCAAGATATTCTAAGTCAGATCCTTCCAAATAAGGTGATAATTTGTCGTAGCATTCCTTGTTGTAATTATTCAACCATTCTAATTCGAAAGGAAGTAATTTTTCTTTGATAACAGGTCTTGTGTCGATTGGACAGATAGATAATGATTCAAATCCCAAGAACTCACCGAATTCAGATTCTCCAACTTTGATGCAGTGCATAATATTTTCGATTCTAATTCCGTGTGAACCTTCGATATAAATTCCTGGTTCGTCACTTGTAACCATTCCTTCGTCCATGTCGATGTCGTTGTTCATTGAAGAAATTCTTTGTGGACCTTCGTGAACTCCAAGGTAGAATCCAACACCGTGACCTGTTCCGTGTCTGAAATCCAACAATTCTTGCCAAATAGGTCTTCTAGCAATTGGATCTAGGCTTGATGATTTTGTTCCTTTCGGGAAGATTGTAGTCATCAAATTGATGTGTGATCTCAAAGTTAAAGTGTAGTGAAGTTTTTCGTCATCAGTCAACTCACCAAGAGCAACCGTACGAGTAATATCAGTAGTTCCGTCCAAATATTGCGCACCACTGTCAACCAAGTACAATCCTTTTGGTTGTAATGTCACTGGGTGATCAATAGATGGTTCGTAATGAGGAAGTGCCGCATTTTCTCCGTAAGCAGATATAGTTCCGAAACTCAAATCCATGAACAAATCTCCTTGTTCTCTGAAATATCTCAACTTATCAGCTGCACTCATTTCAGTAACATTTCCAGTTGGAGTACCTGTTTCTACCCAATTGAAAAACTTAACCAATGCAACACCATCTTTGATGTAAGCATTCTTTTGATTTTGGATTTCTGTTTCGTTCTTGTGAGCCTTCATCAAAGTTGTAGGTTGAATTCCTTTTGAAATTCTAATATTTGAATTAATTGAATTGTAAATTCTAACATTTGTCTTAGAAGGATCTAAGAACAAAACGCTCTTACCAGGAAGTCCATTCAAATCTTCGAACACTTTTTCGTAAGATTTTACAGTAACACCTTGCTCTTTCAACAATTCAACCAAATCGTCATCGATTTTTTCATCTTCAATGTACAAATTAGCAAAATCTTTTCCAACTAATGCGTAACTTATGATAACTGGATTGTACAAAACATCGTTACCTCTAATATTGTAAAGGTAGCAAATATCATCCAAAGAACCGATAAAGTTATAATCACAATCGTTAGAATCCATAAAATATCTTAGCTCTTTTAATTTTGTCTTAGTATCTTTTCCGCAGTATTTCACATCAAATGCATAAGCCTTTGAGTTTGGCTTTTCAGGACGATCTTCCCAAATATCACCAACAAAATCCACATCAGTGATTATCATTCTGTCGCCTAGTTTTTCCAACCATTGATAATAATCATTATAGTCCAAAGTAAGTCCGTCAACACCGATTTTTCCGCATTCAGGAACATTTTCTTTCAAATATTCAATCAAAGTAGGAACGCCAGGTTCTCCCATCTTCATCAAATCTACAGTAGAACCTTCAAGTTCTTTTGCAGCTTGAATAAAATATCTTCCGTCAGTAAACAAAGCTGCTTTTTTCTTCAAAATTACAGCAGTTCCTGCACTACCGCTAAATCCAGTAATATATTTTCTAGTTTTATAGTAATCTGCCAAATATTCCGATGTATGAGGGTCGCTTGACAATACAACATACGCATCGATATTTCTTTCGCTCATTTTTTTTCTTAGCTTTTCTAATCTTTCTGTAATCATAAATTACCTCCTCGTAGTTATAATAATTATATCACAATTAATTTTTCAATACTTTAAAAATAATCAAACCACTATAGACATTGCAAAATACGTGATTATTCATTTAGTTTTTAGTTTTTAAAAAGCAAAAACTATTATAATTTGTGTAATTATGTGTATATATACTAACTAAGTATAGAAATAATAATGTAAATTCTCGATGAAATATAAAAAAACTTGACACTTTGTAGTACGTAGCCTGTGATATAATCATATAAAATAGGGAATTTAAAAGTAAAATATAAGTTAGACAAAGGAGAAAATCATGAGTGGAATGACAAACGAACAATTTAAAGCAGTATTAAATTTAATAATACAAATTTAAAAAGATGATAACGTATCTTAAAACACAATAAAAAAGATTGAAAATTTATTAAAAAAAGAACTAAAAAAATATAAAAAACTATTTTCGCTAAATAACAATTAGTGTATATTATAATTGTAAGTTTAAAAAATAGCTTACATTCAACAACACTTCAAAAACATATAATAAGCAATGTGGTGAGTTGAATGTGTAAGCAAAAAAAGACAACAAAAAATCAAAACCAAATAGCCAAAATATTATTAACTTAATTAAGGCAATAATTGAATTAATAACAACTATATTGATTTTGATCGATTTGTTGATTAGATTAGAACTTTAAAGTCCTAACCACCTTTAGCTTATAAAAATATTATACTATACAGTAGTACAAAAAGCAAATGGCACACAAAAAAACTAGGTAAATTAATACCTAGTTTAAAAAATGTTTTTTGTTTTTATTTTAATTTTAATCTAAATTCTAAACGTTAAATCTAAAATGAACTACATCTCCATCTTGCATTAAATATTCTTTGCCTTCCAATCTCATGAGGCCTTTTTCTCTAACTGCAGCCATGGATTTTAATTCGATCAAATCGTCGTAGTTCACGATTTCTGCTCTGATGAATCCTCTTTGAATGTCTGTGTGGATTTTACCAGCTGCTTGAACTGCAGGAGTGTTTTTCTTGATAGTCCATGCACGAGTTTCATCTTCTCCTGTTGTCAAGAAACTCATAAGTCCCAATAAATCATAGCTTTGTGTGATCAAATCGTCGATTCCCGATTTTTCAAGACCGATTGCTTCCAAGAATTCTTTCTTATCTTCTTCGCTATCCAACGCAGAAATTTCCGATTCAATTTGCGCAGAGATTACAACGACTTTTGCATCTTCTGATTTTGCAAAATCTTTTACTTTTTGAACCATTTCGTTGTTTTCGTAAGCATCTGCCACTTCATCTTCACTTACATTGCACACGTAAATTATTGGCTTTACGCTCAAAAGATTAAAACTTCTCATAAGTTTCATTTCATCTTCGTCCAAATCCAAGATTCTGATAGATTTTCCTTCTGACAAGACATCGTAAATTTTTTCAAGAAGATCCACTTCTTCCTTCAAATCCTTATTACCTTTCAAAGCTTTTCTAGATTTTTCTAATCTTCTTTCAACCATTTCTAAATCAGATAAAATAAGTTCGTAATTTATAGTTTCAATATCTCTAAGAGGATCCACTGAACCATCAACGTGAACTATATTTTCATCTTCAAAGCATCTTAGAACTTCAACAATGGCATCAGATTCTCTAATATTTTCCAAAAATTTATTTCCCAAACCTTCGCCCTTGCTTGCGCCTTTTACAAGACCTGCAATGTCATAAAATTCAATTGTCGCTGGAATAATTTTTTTGGAATTAAAAAGTTCTGCTAATTTATACACTCTCTCATCAGGAACATTTACAAGTCCGATGTTAGGATCTATCGTACAGAATGGATAATTTGCCATTTCTGCACCTGCTTTTGTTATCGCATTAAAAAGTGTGGACTTTCCTACATTTGGAAGCCCCACAATACCTAATTTCATATCATTCACTCCTTTTAACTAACTCAAATTTTACCATATACCATATTTTTTGTAAATTATACACATTAAAAAAAGAGCTCTTTTCAGAGCTCTAATTTAAAAATTATTTAGTTTGGCATCTTTGATAATCTTTGGATAGTTTTTGTAGGAATAGTTCATGTCTACTCCGCCTTCTCCAGTATCTGGAACGCCTTTTATTTTTGATTTATTTGTGAATTGCCACATTCCATAATCAGGTGTGTAGCAGTTAGGATTTGTAACGTGCCAATGTGCAATCCAAATGTCGTATTCTTTCAATCTTTCTCTTTCAAATTGATTGTTAATCCAAGATCCCGAACTGTACAATCCAGTGTAGAATCCATTCTTTTCGAGAATACTCATGAAGGCAATCGCCATATCTGTTTTTGTTTTCTTAGGAATTTTACGTTGTGAAGGATCTTCAAAATCCAAATATACTGGGTATTCAAATTGTTTCTTGCCCAATATCTTCATGAATCTGACAGCTTCTTCCTTAGCTTCTTCAACATTTACAGCGTATGAATACCAATATGCTCCAACATTTAATCCTGCTGCTTTTGCATTGTTGTAATTTTGTTGGAATTTTGGATCTTCTCCGCTGTAACCAGATCCTGCTTTTAATATTACAAAATCCATTCCGTTTTGCTTAGCTAATTTCATATTTACATTGCGGTTGAATTTTGAAAGGTCCGCTCCTTGTTGGAATACTAATCTGTATTTGTTAGGGTTGAACATTCCAAAATCAGATACTTTTGCATATCCTTTAAATCCATTTATATCCAATTGCATCCATCCATTATTTAAAATATTTATAACTTGCATAACAGTTGAAGTGTTGATATTTCTTACAGATTTTGCAGAACTATTTGCAGCATTGTAAAGAGTTGTAGAATACTTTGCAACTACGAAATCGTGTAATCCTATCGCCTTGTCTTCTTCGATTATGTCTGATTGATCTTTGACAACTGGTGGCTTTGGTTGTGGTTTTGGTTGTGGTTTTGGTTTGGCAATTTGTTTTTTCAAAACATTTTGAACAGTACCATACACGTTGTTATCAATTGTTCTATATCCACCAACAATAAATACATCCTTGATCGAGTTCTTAAAATTATTCAAAAATGCAATTACACTTGTGTCTAGTTTTCCTTTTGAACTCAATAAAATCGGTGCATTTAGCTTTTGTGCTAATGGACTTATAGCCAACGCATCTGCAAAATCTTCCCCACTTGCGATGAACACTTTGTCCTTGTTCATAGAGTTTGCGACTTTTACAGACCCATCGTATCTGTTTCTTCCACTAATTCTACTAACATTTTTGCCAGTAACCGATTGAATATATCTAACTGTAGCTGATGAGATTGATTGTCCTCCACCAACAACTGTCACTTTTCCAATACTAGATTTATTTCTAAGTAAATAATCTCTTGTTTCTCTAGACAAAGTTTTTCCAGAACTCAACAAAATTTTAGCGTTGTTTGAATAAGCATAGGAAGATGCGTAAAGTGGGTCACTGAAGTTTTCTCCACTTGCAATAACGACGTTCTTTTTCTTGCTCATAGCTGCTACCTTTGCGCTAGTTTCGTATCTGTCTCTTCCAGCAATTCTAGTAACTTTATTTGAGTATTTCTTTAATATATTTTCAATTCCAGAACTAATGGATTGCTTGCCACCAAGAAGATACACTTCTACAGGATTAAGCCTTTGAATCTCATTTCTTGTAGCTGTTGGAAGAGAATCTTTTTCTGTATACAAAATAGAATATTTTCCATCAGACAAAGTTGTAGCGCTCAATGCATCGGCGTATTTTTGTGCATTAACAACTATGACCTTCTTAGCATTAGTGAATTGTTCTCTTGAAATTTGTGCAGCAGATTCGTATCTGTTTTGACCTGCAATTCTAGAAGGAATGATTTGTCCAGCAGAATTTAACGCTTTTACTTCTTCATCCTGCGCTTTTTTGTCATCAGTTTCTTCAGAAACTTGTTCTTCTGAATTTTCCTTTGATACAGATTTCTCAGTTTTTGTAGGCGAATCTTCTAAGACTTCTTCTGTATCTTTTATATCTGATTTTTCATCTACAACTTCTTTTTCAGTTTCTTCTTCATCTTTTGTAGACTCTGAAACTTCTGTTTTTTCTGATTTTTCCTTAATATCTTTATTTGAATCTGTAGATTTTAAATCTTCACGATTCAAATCATCATTTTCCTTTTTTTCATTTTGTAAGTTGTCTACGTTAGCGTATCCCAATTTAGCTTTCTTAGTCAACTTACTTTGATTATGTGTGCTAATCGATGTATATTTGGCACTAAGCTCGTTTTCTACATCTTTCTTGTCGTTTTCTGTTTGAGCCATGGATCCTGTAGAAACCATTAATGACACAGACAGTGCAACAAACGAGACCTTAGCAATATCTTTTAAGTTCTTCATAGATACAACCTCCTAATATACATACATAATATCATAAAAAGTTACAAAATGGTATCAATTTTAATAATTGTTGACATTCAAAACTAATTAATACAATTTCTTAACAATTTAATATTATTTAAACAAAAAAATCCCCTGAGTATAATTTACTCAGAGGAAAAATTCTTAGTCTAATTCAGCAATTGCTTCTATTTCGATTATTGCTCCTTTTGGAAGAGCTGCAACTTGAACTGCACTTCTTGCTGGTTTGTGATCTCCAAAAAATTCTGCATAAACTTCGTTCATATCAGAAAATTGTGATAAATCTTGCATAAACACGCCAACTCTTGCGATGTTTTCAACTTTGCCGCCTTCAGTTTCGATAATATGTAAAATATTATCTAATGATGCTTTTGTAGCTTTTTTTATATCAGTTTGTAATTCTCCATCAACGATTGGAAGTTGTCCTGATACATAAATTGTTTTGTTAGCAGATGTTGCTTGTGAATATGGTCCAATTGCAGCAGGTGCTTTGTCTGAATGTAAAAATTTCATACTTTCCTCCTAATTCCACAATCTTTCTATATCGTAGAAAGAACGTGATTCTTCTGTAAATACATGTACAATAATATCATTAAGATCTAGCAAAATCCAGTTACCTTCGTTGTAACCTTCTTTTCCTAAAATCTCAAAACCATTTTCGTCGCACACTTTTTCCACTTCATCAATAATAGATTGAGCGTGGTTTGGTGCATTGGCAGTTGCAATAACAAAATAATCTGCAACAGCTGAATCTAATTTCAAAGTTACAATGTCTTTTCCAATCTTATCGTCTATCGCTTTTTGTACTAACTCTAATTCAGTCATCTATACTCCCTTCAATAAATAATTTCTGACGTTAACACTAGTGATAGATATTTCTCTTTCACCTTCTATAAGATATTTTATCGTATCATCTAGTGATTTGACAATTGCTTTATTCAAATTTATTTTGGATAATCTTCTGATTTCATCAACATCATCATAATCTCTCTTATCTTCAGTCTTATCAGCCAAGTAAATTATTTTTTCGAAATCAGTCATATTAGTTCTTCCAGTAGTGTGAAATTCTATCGCATCCAAAATCTCTTCGTCATTTACGCCGTATTCTTTGTTAGCGACAATTCTACCCAAATAGCAATGCAATAACTTTGGATTTTCCATATCGGGATTGTTTTTTCTTAAATTTCTAAGATCTTCAAATTCTTTCTTGTACTTATCCAAATACATCTCTTCGTTGTTTTTTGCGCAGTCGTGAAGTAGTGCCGCTAATTCTATTTTTGTAACGTCTTGATTGTGAAGTTTTGCTAATTCAATAGCTTTGTCTCTTACTCTCAAAACGTGTTCGTATCGTGTTTTTTTGAGCATTTTGCTCAAATTATTTTCTATTTCTTTAACTTTCATATAATTTGTTTCTCACAATATATTCAAAAACTTGATCTGGCACGAAATACCTAAAATCTTGATTTGATTGAACTTTTTCTCTGATTTTTGTAGAAGAAATATCTATAAAACTCGCAGGAATTTTATCCACAAAATATCCCTTTGATTTTAATTTACCAATTTTTTCATCTAGTTTGGACATTTCTTCTTGTCTTCTAATACAAGCCAAAATCTTAGTATTCTTCAAAAAATCTTCTGCATTTTCCCAAGTTTCCACACTCATCAGCGAATCCTCGCCCATTATGAAATAAAAATCATGATCGTAATTTTCTCTCAAATATTTCATAGTTTCCCATGAATATGTCACGCCATTTTTTTTAATTTCATAATCACATACTTTAAACTTGTCGTTATCTTGTGTGGCAATCTTCACCATTTCAAATCTTTTTTGTTTGTCTGTGACATTTTTATCTTGTTTAAAATTCGGATTACCAGTAGGAATAAACCACACCTCATCCAAATTTTTATAGTTAATAGCTTCCATAGCTAATATCAAATGTCCTATATGAATGGGATCAAAAGTCCCACCCATTATTCCGACTTTAATCATCTAAATCTATTACCTTGTTTTCAGATTCTCTGTAAATTGTTAGAATATTTCCCATATATCTTACAAATTCACAGTCAAGTTTTGTCAATATTTCGTCTATCAACATATCCCTATCGTCCAAATTATTGTTGAGAATTTTAATCTTCATGACTTCTCTCTTGTTCAAAGTATCATCGATTTGTTTCAAAGTATTTTCTGAAATTCCACCTTTACCGATATTTACAAGTGGTCTGTAACCGTGAGAAATCTTTTTTAATTTCGCTCTTTGTTTTGGTGTTATCATTTTATCTCCTATTCATAAAAATCAAATTCCACATCACCGATAATTACATTATCTCCATCTTGGATTCCCAAATCTTTGAGTTGTTGAATGACTCCTTTGTCTTCGAGAACTTTTTGCAAATGGTTAACTGATTCATACACTTCAAAGTTTGTTCTGTAAATTAAGTTTTCAATCAACGGACCTTCAACAATGTAATTTTCGTTTTCTTTTCTAACTTTGAAGTCAGCTTCTTTTTCTTCTTCAAAGTAAACGTATTGTTCATCCAATGTAGAATAATCATCTTCTATACTGTCCAAAGTGTCTGCAATCAAATACATAAGTTTGTCCACATTCTCTGTTGTAGCAGCGCTTATTTCTACGATTTCATCAACTTTGTCAGAATATTTTTCCCTAAATTCTTTTATATTATCTTCTGCTCCTAGATCTGTTTTGTTCAAAACCACGAGCATATTCTTGTCGTTCAATTTGATATTGTATGAAGACAATTCGCTATTGATAAGTTCAAAATCTTCGATTGGATTTCTACCTTCACTTCCAGAAATATCCAACACGTGAACTAATATTTTAGTTCTTTCAATGTGTTTCAAGAAATCATGGCCAAGTCCCAGTCCTTCACTTGCTCCTTCAATTAATCCAGGAATATCTGCAAGTACGAAACTTTTCTCTCCGACTTTGCACACTCCAAGATTTGGCTCAAGTGTTGTAAAGTGATAATTTGCAATTTTAGGTCTTGCGTTTGACATTATAGACAACAGTGTAGATTTCCCTACGTTAGGAAGCCCTATCAACCCAACATCAGCTAATAGTTTTAATTCTAACTTAATTGTTTTTTCTTCACCTTTTGTTCCAGGCTCTGCAAATCTTGGCGCTTGTCTTATAGATGATTTGAAATGAACATTTCCCTTTCCGCCTTTGCCACCTTTGCAAATTACAAACTCTTCCTTATCGTGTTTTACATCGTAGATAACCGTATCTGTATCGTAATCTTTAACCAAAGTTCCAACTGGAACCTTAAGAATTAAATCTTCACCTTTTTTACCAAATTGTTTTTTGTTTCTGCCGTCGCCACCATTTTCAGCTTTATAAATGGATTTATAACTATAATCCATCAAAGTTTTAATGTCTTTGTCTGCGACAATTATAATACTACCGCCATCTCCGCCGTCGCCACCTGCAGGGCCTCCTGATGGTTCGTATTTTTCTCTTCTAAATGCAACAGAACCATCTCCACCTTTTCCAGCTTTTAGTTCTATCTTAGCTACATCTATAAACATTTTTCACCTCGCACTAATGCTCACTATAATTGTAAGTTTACATTATTTTCCACTAAAAAAGCAACACCTTACGATTATAAAAAGGAAATCCGATTTATAATCATAACAAAGGTGTTGCTAAAAATTAAGCTTCTTTTGGATATACAGAAACTTGTTTTCTGTTTTTACCAATTCTTTCGAACTTAACTACTCCGTCAATTTTAGTGAAAAGTGTATCGTCTCCACCCTTTCCAACGTTGTTGCCTGGATGTATTTTTGTTCCTCTTTGTCTAACTAATATGTTACCAGCTAGAACGTATTGGCCGTCACCTTTTTTAGTTCCTAATCTTTTTGATTCGGAATCACGACCGTTCTTAGTAGAACTTACTCCCTTTTTACTAGAGAATAATTGTAAATCTAATTTTATCATCATTACACCTCCCGATAGTTAATTTTCAAGTGTTTTATATTTTCGTTTCGTATTGATTCCAGGGCGAATACCAATGATTTCATCAAAATATCCACCTGAATCATTTCAGTCTCGTTTAGTAAGTCATAGTTTATTTCGAAGAAAGCATCTCCGCTTTCAAAATGAAATTTCAACTTATCACTGTCAAGCTTAAGTATTTCAGTAAATGTGTTAACAGTATTAATCAGATAAACACTGATAGCGCTGCAGACCACATCATTTCCATAGGATCCATGATCAGCATGACCAGTTGATTTGACTTTTACAAATTTTTCGTCTTTTCTAAAAATATCGACAGTTACCATTAAGCATCAATTTTTTCGATTTTAACTAATGTATATGGTTGTCTGTGACCTTTTTTCTTTCTGTAGTTTTTCTTAGCTTTGAATTTGAAAATAACAATTTTCTTGTCTTTCTTTTGATCCAAAACTTCAGCTGAAACCTTAGCTCCTTCTACTACAGGGCTTCCAACTTTAACATCGTCTCCAGCTACCATTAATACTTGATCAAATTCGATTTTATCGCCTGCTTCAGCTTCGATTTTTTCAACTTTAATGACATCTCCTTCAGAAACTTTGTATTGTTTTCCACCAGTTTTAATAATTGCGAACATTTAGTGCACCTCCTCATTTTTAAGACTCGCCAAATCTAGGTACTTTTGAAGTTTGAAAACCCGATTCGAGCGGTTACACACCAAATAATTGTACAGTAATTTCATTTATTTGTCAAGTTTTACTGTGAATTCTAATAGATTTAAATTGCTAAATCCATGAAAATTTATATTCGGTTCACAAAATTCATTTTCAATAAAATCTGATAACTTTTTGTTATCACCTTCTCTGACACAATCCACAATAACCATTCCCACCATTTTCTTCAAATAAATCATCTGATGAATTTTCTTCAAAGCTTTTGTGTTTAGTTCGTGAAAATAATCCTCACTCATTATCATTTGAGAAGAATTCACATCCACAACCCACATCGCCTCTGTTTTTTGAATGACAATTTCTGCGTTATTGTCCAGTTTTATTATTTCTGAATTTTTATCTATTATATCACGACTTATCAAATTATCATAGGTATAATCGTAATTTTCATCAAATTTTACATTTAAAATCCCCTTGTACTGTCTGTAAACTATTCTGTCATTAGTTATCAAATAATCCACATCTTCTTCTTGAATTATTTTATCCACTGGATTTTTCTTGTACAAAAGTTTTGGAATCGGAAGGAATTTCTTCTCTGTTTCAATGTAGTGTAATTTGTTTACAATGAAATTCATTTCTTTTTCTTGTTGTGACTTTTCTTGTTTAAAGAAATTCTCTTTGACAATTCCTGTAAATGTGTATTTTTGCTTGAAATCATCGATATCTTTGTATTTTTGTTTTCCTTCAAATGTTAATTTGTCGCCGTTTGTGTATTTCAAATTTTCTGTTTCGATCGTAATTTTCGTTGTGAATTTGGGGTATTTGTCACCTATTGATTCTTTTGTCATCTGAACTATTATTTCGTCAGATGGTTTCAAATTTTTGGTGAACTTTGTATTATTCAGAAATCCTGTTTTCTTTTTGTCGTATTCTATAAAAAACGCGTCGAGTTTTTTATCGTATTTTGTGATTTTGGCTACATAAATGTTTCCAAGTTCACTATCGTAATCTCCCAATAATTTAAGCTCATCATCATAATATCCCCAAGTGTTTTTGTCTATGAATAGATATTTCATCTTTTGAAAATCCTATCGAAAAATCCGATTTTCGCTTCTTTGTCTTGTTTGTAATTTTGGATAATTTCAGTTAGTTTTTCATCGACATTTCCAGAATAGGAATTAATTTTCTTCTCGTATTCTTTTGTGAACTCTAATTTTCCAATGTATTTGTAATCAGATTTCCTTTTAGATGATGAATCCGTGATTTGATACAATTTTTTTGCGTGAGATTTTTCTTCATTTCCCCACATTATTTCTTCATCAAAATCTATTCCAATATCTTCAGTGAATATTACAATGTCAAACTCACTTAAATTGTCTAGCAAATTTTCGTAATCTTCATTTGACGCAGAATATTTTTCAGGTTTTATGGTTGAAGGTATAATGTATCTATCTTCTGTGATTTTGACCATGGATTTCTTGTAATCAACAACTCCACTCAACACATCCAATGTGTCATAAACGCAGTAATCCTCCACTCCTAATGCGTATTCTATTTCTCTTGATTTTTCAGAATTTACTATTAAAATTTTTCCGTCTAATAAATTACAAAGGCTTTGTATCAACAAAGCCTTTTTTTGTAATTGTGAATTAACGAGTACTGTTTTCATACATATCATTCTCACTCTCAGTATTTTCTTGTTCTTTATCTTTTTCGTGTTTTAATTTCAACGCTTCTGCCATGATATCTCTAGTCATCGGTCCGTTGTTCGTGCTCGTTCCACCTTGCATAATAACTGTAACCACTGCAACGTTTGGATTTTCAACTGGAGCAAATCCTATCATCCAAGCATGGTTATCATAAGTTTCTCCAGTAACCGGATTCACACCTACTTGTGCCGTTCCCGTCTTCACTCCAGCAGAAACTGGAAAGTTTTTAAAAGTATTTTTTTCGTAGCCTTCAGTCGTAGCCAAGTGAAGTCCTTTTCTGATATATTCCAAATTTTCGTAATTTTTCAATTTGATTTTTTCGCTTTTCTTTTCGTTTTTAAATAGCGATGTGGAATTGTCATTGGATTTTACTTCATTTACAAGCGATAACTTGTTCAAGTATCCATTATTTGCAAATGCAGAAATATATCTTGACATTTGAAGTGGCGTGTATGCGTTTTGTCCTTGACCTATAACCACGTTCAACATATCACCGATATTCCACTTTGATTGGCTCAAATAATCGAATTTGATTTTATCGGCGAACGAATTTCTCTCTCCGTTCAATTTCTTTTCTGCATCAAATCCCAAACTATCCAATGTATTTATAATATTGCTTCTCGTTTGAAGATTTTTGTCGTCTGCAAGTAACATTATTTTGTCGATTTTTGATTTCATTTCTTTTGCAGTAAATACTTCTCCTTCTTTAACGTATTTATCTGCATTCTTTTCCAAAAATCTTCTGAATATTGCTTTGAAGTTATTTTCTTTTATTAATGGATCTGGAATAGTTCCCGAATTTTCTGTTGGAATGTTTATATCAATTCCTGTTTTGCTTCCAAGTCCGAGTTTTCTTGCAGTAGATACTAATTCATCAATACTTAATTGATAACCCAAATCTTTGGAACGTCTTTGATCTTTTCCAAGCGCTAGAGAATAATAATAATAGTTACAACTGTCTCTAAGAGCTTTCATTACATTTTCACTGCCATGAGTTCCTTTGTGTTCATTCCATATCCAACAACCGAATATAGAACCGCCGACATCTACATATCCTCCACATTTTATTTCGTGATAAGGATCAAATCCGCCTTCTAATGCTGCAAGTGAGGTGTTAAGTTTGAAAATAGAACCTGGTTGCATCGCTGCTTGCATTGGAATGTTATACAAAGGTCTTGGGGATATTGGATCTTTTGGATCTTCTGCTTGTAAACTTTCCCAATCAGTTTGTGAAATCCCCGTTGAAAACAAATTTGGATTATACGATGGGAATGAAGCCATCGCAAGTATTTCTCCAGTTTCAACATCTACTGCAACTGCTGCACCACTTTTTGCATTCTTATATCCAGCTAAAGTTTTGTCGCCCCATTCAGATACATAAGTTCCACCAGTGCTTACGGCTTTTATAGATTTTTTCAAAGATTCTTCGGCAACTCTTTGAACATTAGTGTCAATACTCAAATACACATTGTCGCCAGGAATTGCTTTTTTCTCGGACAAAGTTTCAGTTCTATTTCCTTTGCTGTCGACCATAACTCTCAAAGATCCGTCTTGTCCTTTTAATGCATCTTCCTTGCTTTCTTCAATTCCAGTTTTACCTATCAAAGCATCCTTGCTGTAGCCTTTTTGTTTTACGTATTCTTCAATTTCTTTCTCAGTAGAAATCTTTCCAATATATCCCAATACATGACTTAGTTCTTCACCATTAGGATAATATCTAACTGACCTTGTCGCTACCTCTATTCCTTGGTTCTTCCCAAATCTTTCCTCGATGCTACTCACAGATTCTTCCGTCAAATTGTAGCTTAAAGCGATTGGCTCATAACCTTTTTGTCCTTTGTTTTTTAATTGATTGTAAATACTTACGATATTGTACGCATCGTATTTTGAATATTTTTCGCATTTATTTTTCTTCAAAATTTCTTCATACAAAAGCTTAACATCAGAATTTATTTCCTTGTCGTAACTCTTGTAGAAATCTTCCATATTTTTTTCGTAAATGTATTTCCAATCATTAACACTAATCGAAGGATTGATGTTATTTTCAGTGTTTACCGATTGAGCAATAAGTTTTATATCATCGTCTGTGATGAACTTGTATGATAAATTATTCGAATTCAATAAATCTGCAACGTGTTTGTATGGATCTGTAGACTTTTTACTTTCTGTGACAAACTTAGCCTTAACTTTTGGATTTTGCTTGTCTTTCTCATCCAAGCTAAACTCTACATTTGTTTGTATTCCATTTTTTTTGAGTAAGTTTAGGGCTTTTTCCAACACAACAGTTTTCTTGGCATCTTCTACATCTACTTTTTTCAAAAGCTCAACTATAGTATTGTCTTTTACAATATTTACAAAATCGTCAGCAGCTTCTGTTTTAAAATCAATTTTGTTGGACAACTTCATCATTTCAACTTTTTTCTCCAAAAGTTTTTGGTTGTCTTTGAGTTCCATATCTTTCAGAACGATATTATCTTGAAGATTTTCCTTTTCCAATTCCTTGTAAACCATCGACCTAATGACGCTGTCGTTCAAAAGTTTTCTGATAATTGATTTGTCTTTTTGAATTATCGTAGCAATCGCAGAATTAACATCTGAAGTTTCCTTTAATCCGTGTTTTTTTAATAACTTCACAGTTTCTTTGTCATTTGTATCGAACTTTGTATTATCTTTACGATCCAATTTCAAAGTCAAACCTTTTGAGCGAAGTGCATTCAAGCAATAATCCAAGACTGTTTTCTTATAAATTCCTTGATTAGTTTCTTGTGTGTAAGTCTTGTCGATCAGATTTGCCATTATGTTTTTATCCATGACAATTGATGCCACTTTGTCAAGCGGTGATTTATCTTCTTTCAAATAATCGTCCGTATTTCTGTAAGTAAATGCGTTAAGTGCGATTGGAAAATCTTCGGTATTCATCGAACCATCTTTTTCCAAAATTCTCGATAAATTCAACAATGCATCATTACTATCGTCAAGCTTCATTTGTTTGATTTGATCTTTGTACAAATTAGCAACATAAACATTTTTCGTCGTCGCTAACAATTCTCCGTTTCTGTCGTAAATATTTCCCCTAGGAGCAGGGATTTTAACTTCACGAAGTCTATTATTCTTGGCAATATCCCTGTAGTAGTTTCCTTTAATTAATGTCAAATGCATCAATTTCAAAGTAAGTACTGCCATCATTATCGCCAATATCACAATAATTATCGTAAATCTATCGTATTTTTCAAGTTTTTTTAAAAATTTATTGTCAAATTTCTTCATTTTGTACCTCAAATAAACTTAAATTTTGGAAATTTAAATATCTTTTTGAACAATTTGAACAAAACATAATACAATAGAACATTTAAAATCATTTCTATTAAAATCGGTCCTTTTAAATAAGCTTTATTGAATCCATTTCCTGTAATATAGAGTACAAAATAATGAACGAGAGTGTAGTACAAAGTCACAAAAAACGTAAGTATCATACCACTTCTTGGATCTTCTTTGTTAATTCCTGCTTCGCTATTTCCAATCAAAAACCCTGATGTAAAATAAATCAACGCTCTTACTCCAATAACTGGACTGAATATCGCATCCTCAATTAGCCCAATTATCATACCGTTTAACGAGCCTGTGTATGCACCAAACCCAATGGACAATAACACTACTATCGGTATGGAAATATTCGTGTACACATTGAACACTGAAATTCTGGAAAGAAGTGTCGCTTGGATTATGATGTCCAACAAAACTATCAAAAATATTTTTAATTTGTTCATCTAATTCACTCCTTGTCCATCAACTATAAGAACGCGGTACATATTGTTGAAGTTGATTTGGGATTTGCATTTGATAATTTTGGTAAAATTATCCTTTGTCTTGATAACTTCTGTTACTTCACCGATTTTGATATCTCTCGGATACACTCCTCCAAGTCCCGATGTTGTAATAATATCTCCAACTTTTACATCAGCATTAGAATCGTACATATATCCTTTTAAAATATCTTTTTCTTTTTCATTCAAAATCCCAACATCTTCACTCTTTGCTAGTCTAAACCCTACGTTGTTTCCGCTATTCATAATAGTGTCTACTTTGCTATGGTTAAGTCCAACCTCCGTTACAACTCCAACTAAACCTTTTTCGATTCCATCATTTGAAGACACAGCCTCTATCACGATGTCACCTTTTTTGATTTTATCCATTGAGCCTTTGTCTATACTAAATCTCGTAAAAATATTTCCAGGATCTTTTCCTGTTATGAAAGCTTTTGTTTTTATAGTCCTATCCTTACTCAAAAGTTCGTATTCTTCTTGCAAATATCTCTTGTCACCTATAACTTTGTTCAAATTATCTACGTTTTTTTTCAACTTTGCGTTTTCTACAATAAGTTTTTGATTGTCTTCACGCATTTTTTTAGTTCCAAAAACATAATTAAAAGATTCTTTGAATTTGGATCCAATCACATAAAACACTTTGTTAACAGGAGTAATCACTGTTCCTATCGCGTTTTCCCCAATAGACATGTAAGTTTTATTATTGTTTGATATTGTAATAGTCAATATGAGAAACAAAGTCACCGCAAAGAAGAACACTCTTTTTCTAAGCTTATTATTATATCCAAACTTAGCCAATTATTTGTCTCCCTTCTTTAAGAATTTGCCAATACCAATTCCCGTGCAATCCATTGGACTGTCCACCTTCAAAACTTTAATTCCCAAAACATTCGTAATATATTCGTGAATGTAATCTATAAGGCTAACTCCACCTACAATGTAAATCCCTTCAGCTATAATGTCGTTTGCGATATCCGGTGGAGTTTTCTCCAAAACTTTTCTCAACGCTTCGATGCACATATCTGCTATCGGCACAATCGCAGGTGTAATATCTTTCGCCCTAATCTCAACAGATTTTGGCATCGTGGATATCACATCAGTTCCTCCGACAATCATCGTGTTGTTTTCCCTGTCAGAATTCAATGTCGCAATCTTAAACTTAATCACTTCTGCTGTTGAAATACCTATGTTAACTCCAAATTTTTTCTTCAAAATTTGTTTTATTTCTTGGTCAATATCTTCTCCACCGCTTTTGATGCAGTAGCTTGTAACAATTCCACCCAAACTAATCACAGAAGCTTCGATTGTACCTGCGCCTATGTTTAAAACAATGTGTCCCGCTGGTTCATCTACATCGACACCCAATCCTTTAAGAGAAGCTATGTTTTCTTCAACCAATTTTACACTTCTCGCTCCAGAATTTAGCGCCAAATCTTCCACGCTTCTTCTCTCAACATCCGTCAAAGATGCAGACACCGAAACACACACTTCTGGTTGAAAAACCGAAAAATTTGGTCTCGCTTTTTTTATAAAATACGAAAGCATACTAACAGTCGATTCAAAATCAGCTATAACGCCGTTTTCAATTGGACTTATCGCCACGATATTGTCAGGGGTTTTTCCAATCATACTTTTCGCTTCAGTACCCACTGCAACAATTTCGTAGTTATTTATATCTATAGCTACAACGCTAGGTTCGTTAATTATTATTTTTCCATTTTCATCGGAAATAATGGAATTAGAAGTTCCCAAATCAATTCCCAAACCCTCTTGTTGAAATTTAAATAATTTCATTTAAAAATACATTCCTTTCCTCATACTCAGACTATCGTTTGAGCTAACGATAATATGATCTAACACTTGTATTCCTACCAAATCTCCCACTTTATCCAATCTTTTTGTGACTTCAATATCCGCACTTGATGGAATAAGAGAACCTGAAGGATGATTATGTACCAAAATAATCGAATTCGCTCCCTTTTTAATAGCAGATTTGAAAACTTCTCTAGGATGAACGATAGATTGATTTATAGTACCTTTGCTAATAAGCTCTTTGGAAATAATTCTGTTTTTAGTATCTAAAAGTAGTGCGTAGAAGTTTTCCACATCACAACTTCCAATCTCGTTACAAAAAATCTCTGCAACGCTATCTGGATCATTAAGACTGAAACTATCCATCGCTTTTCTCAAGGCAAGTCTTCTTCCTATTTCAATTCCAGCCAAGATTGATGTAGCCTTTGCCATCCCAATTCCTTTTATCTTCATTAAATCCTCAACGCAAATATCCTTATAATCATTTTCATTAATATAATCAACGACTCTTTTCGAGAGAATTTCTACTCCTTCTTCTTTTATTCCAGTCTTCAATATGATTTGCATCAATTCTTCGTCACTCATTGAAGAAATACCATTGATTTTCATTTTTTCTCTGGGTCTTAGGGACTCATTCATTTCCTTAACTCTCATTGTTATCTCCTATTATTAAACAAATAATTTTTTTGCTTAGAAAGTGCATTTGTTAGGTAATTTGAAGTCAAGCCAACAAAAACACCCGTAAATATACTCAAAAATACCAAAATTGGCAAATAAACGAAAATTCTCATATTATTAAGCATAATCGCACACACCATTACTTGTGATAAGTTGTGCGTAAAAGCTCCAAATAAACTTACTCCAATCAACGAAAAATATTTTCTCAAATATTTGTTGACCAAATACATCACAACAAGTGAGCTTACAGCCCCTGCCAATGAATAGAAAAAGCTTATAACAGCCCCTGTGATTAGCATTAGTAAAAATGATTTTAAGATTCCTATTACAAGAGAATCCCTAAAACCAAAAACAATTAAGCATGTCAATATTACAATGTTGCTGAGCCCAAGTTTTGCTCCAGGCATTACGATTGGAAGTGGAATCATTGACTCAATCAAGCTTACTACCAATGCAACTGCCGTTAAAATAGGAATATGTAATCTTTTCATCAATAATTCACCACATCAATATCATCTTTGTTTTGCTTGTTAACCTTCACTTCTACAACTAATTTGTTCGGCAAACAAACAATAACATCCCCTGGTTTATCTATCTTTCCTTTTAAGATACACAACTTTTCCGGACAATCGGATTCAGTAACTGCAACACTGTATCCATTAATATGAACAACGTTGTGACCGTATTTATTATCGATTTTATAATCATAGTTATCGATTGGAAGTGTAATTTGTTTGATTTCTTTTCCATTCACTTGAATTGAAACGTATTTGTCTTGTGAATTTACGTTATTAATATTTAAAATCACAAACAATACAGCTGAAAAACACAACAAAAATCCAATCAAAATTTTATCGTATTTAGTCATTAAATTCTCCTTTAAACTACCTTATAGTTTATCATTTTATCGTGTATCTTTTCAAGATTAAACAAAAACGAAAATTCATTTGCAAATAAAAAAAGAACTTCGAAACTCAAATGTTTCGAAGTTCTTCAATCAAAATTTTTATGATTTTAAATCAAATTTTATTTTAATGAGTTTTTCCACCTGTAACTTTGATGTCTTCATCATTGTCTATTACAGCTTCAATTGCTTTTTCCAATGCTTTTGCAATTGTATCCAAGTTCATTGAAGCAGTGTGTGGTTTATCTAAAACTTGTTCAGGTAAGAATGGAATGTGAATAAATCCAGTTCTCATATTTGGATATTCTGTAGCTCTTACATGAGCCATTCCATATGCTACGTGGTTACAGATGAAAGTTCCCGCAGTATTTGAAACAGATGCTGGAATGTTTGCTGATTTAATATTTTCAACTATTGCTTTGATTGGCAATGTCAACAAATATGCGTCAGGACCATCTTCAGCGATTTTTTCGTCGATTGGTTGATTTCCTTCGTTATCTTTGATTCTACAATCGTCAACATTGATTGCAACTCTTTCGACAGTGATGTCTTCACGTCCACCAGCTTGTCCAACTGATATAACAACATCTGGTTTAACCTCTGCGATTTTTTCTTTTAATTTATCTACACTTTTTCCAATAACTGTAGGAATTTCTATTTTAATAACTTCATTTCCCTTGATTTCATCAGGTAATAGCTTAACTGATTCAATAGCAGGGTTAATCTTTTCTCCTCCAAATGGATCGAATCCAGAAACTAAAATTTTCATAAATTACCTCCTAAAATGCTAATATCATTAATAATACAACATGAACAACTACTAGAGCTAAAGCAACAGGAAGTTGCGCTTTGATAACTCCGTTTTTATCTTTCATCTCTAAGATTGCAGCAGGAACTATATTAAAGTTTGCCGCCATTGGTGTGATTAAAGTACCGCAGTAACCAGCAGTCATACCAAGTGATGATACAACAGCAGGATTTGCTCCTTTTGCCATCAACAATGGAACACCAATTCCTAGAGTAATAACGGTAAATGCAGCGAATGCATTACCCATTATCATCGTAAATACAACCATTCCTACAATATATGCAATAGCTGCTGCAAACACACCTGCATCTCCTACAATACCAGTAGCCAAGCTACCTATTAGCTTACCTACCCCTGCAGATGCAAATATAACTCCCAAACCACCTAATAATTGTGGTAGTAATGATGAAGATCCAACTTGCATCAACATCTTCGTAGTATCTTCAGCAGTTTCTTTTGCTTTTGGCTTAGCGATAATTATAGCTATAATCAAAGCTAGTATCGATGAAATTGTAAGAACTTGAGCAGCTGACAATGAGAATATTCCATCAGTATTTTTCAATGGAATCTTAAATGATTTCATTTGCGATAGAAGCATCGCGCTAATTCCCATTACTAAAGCTGGAATGAAAATTTTGCCTCCAACTTTTTCAGCATTCTTCATTCTCTCTTCTTCAGTTAATTCCTTAAACTCTGATGGCTTGATTTGGTTTGCGATTGATAAAATACCCAAGAACAAAAGTATAATTCCTACAATTATTCCTCCAGATTCTACATTTCTTACCAAAAATCCTCCACCAGCAAACAATAATCCTAGTAATATCCAAAAAAGCATTGTACCAATCTTTGCTTCTTTGTTGAATCTTGCACGGATACCTGTCATTATGCAGATAATTCCACATAAGATGTATGCTATCTCATCAAGAACAACTTGGTTATCTACAAAAAAATCAAACATTTTTTATATCCTTTCTAAGTTTCATTTCAAAAACAGCACATTGTATAAGTGCAATAATCAACATACTAACACCTGCAAATATTGACCACTTGGCAATGTCTGCAGTATCCAACGGGTAACCTGCATCCTTCAATGTAGTTTGCATTAAAAGCACACCAGATGCCAATGGAAATATATTTTGTCCGTAGAAGTTACCATAGTTTTCAACAGCGCCAGCTAATCCTTTTAATTCGTCTAATCTAACTTCTGTCAAATCTACTTTCTTTCTTGCAGCACCTTCTGCCATTGGTAAAATCAAAGGACGAATAAATTGAACATGTCCACCAAGTCTTAAAGAAAATGCAGCTGCAATCCATCTAATGAACAAGTAAATCCACAAAACAGAACCTGCGCTAGCCATTTTGAATTTCGATATAAAATCTCTGGCCTTTTCCTTAAGTCCGTATCGTTCCATAATCGCGATAACAGGGAATGAAATCAAAAACAAACTCATAAGTCTATTGTTGACAAATCCCTCTCCCATAATTTTTAGAGTTCCCGTTAATCCAAGACCCCCCGCAAGTCCTGTAACAAGACCGGCTAAGAGAACTATTCCCAAAACATCTAGTTTTAGTGCGAACCCTACGACAATAATTAATATTCCTATGAAAACTAAATATTCTCCCATATTGCTCTCCTTAATTTTTATTAGCCAAACAAAATTTAGCTTCTTAAAATTATACCCGATACTTTTTTATTTTAAACTTTTAATTACATTATGTTTTCAATTTTAATGATTTGCTGATTTTATTTGTGAAATTAATACTACATTTGCATACAAAAACAGACCGTAAAATTGACCTGAACCCCAAAATCCGGAATACGGATGGAGGGGTTTTTGTATGCCAAACTACACAAAAGAATTTAAAATAAAATTAGTACTAGAATACTTA